>NZ_JBEHHI010000001.1:0-1047500 GCF_041020385.1 Rhodovulum iodosum
CCGGGACCGGGTGGCGGGCCGCGGCGGTTTCGGGCGGCGCGGGCGGCGCGGCGGGGGCGGGCCCCGTTGCGGGCGGGCGCCGCCAGGCATCGGCCAGCGCCGCGAGCGCCGGCGGCGCCGCGGCGAGTGTCAGGGCGCTCTCGCCGCCCTGCCCCGCGCCCCCCGGCGCGCCCCCTTGCGGCGCACCGGCCAGCCCGAACGCGGCCAGGTGCAGCCCCGCGGCCAGCGGCGCGATCAGCGACAACTCGGCCAGCGCCCTCATTTCGGTACCGTCACGAGGCTGACGCGGGTCTGGCCCGCCTCGGCGAGGCGGCGCAGTATCCCGGCGAGCGCGCGCGCCTCGAGCCCGGCATCGGCGCGCAGGATCAACGGCGCCCCGGTGTCGCGCGCGGCAAGCGCTGCAAACACCGCATCGCCGCGCGCCGTGCCGTAGGCAAGCCCGCCCTGCGCATCGGCGTAGAGCGTATCGGCCTCGGGCAGGGCCGCGCCCGGCGCTGTGGGCGGGCTCACCTCGACCGGGTCGGGCGGGGCGATCTGCGCCGTCATCAGGAAGAAGACGAGCAACAGGAAGACGACGTTGATCATCGGCACCACGCTTTCGCGGGGCCGGCGGGGGCGCGAGAGGGGGGCAAACTGCATCGGCCTCTACTCCACCAGCGCGAGGGCGGAAAACCCCGCCGCCCGGAGCGCGGCCAGCACGTCGGCCAGCCGTTGCAGGTCGGTGCCCGGGGCGGGGCGGATCACGATCGGGTCGGCCGGGCTGTCGGTCAGCCGGCCGAGCCCGGCGACGAGGCCCGGCATGTCGACCGCGACCCCGTTCAGCCGAGATTCATCGGGCGTCAGTTCGACCAGACGCGGCGGGCCGGACCACGCCCCGCCGCCCCCTGCGAGGCCAAGCTCGATCCCCGCGTCCTGGCCGAACCGCGCGGCCAGCATGAAGAACACGAGCAGCAGGAAGACCACGTCGATCATCGGGGTCAGGCTGGGCCGGCGGCGCCGGCGGGGGGCGGCGAAGGCGAACATCAGCCGGCCCCCTCGGCGACGAAGATGCGGGTGGCCAGATCCTCCATGTCGCGGCGGTTGCGGTCGACCACCGCCTCGAACCAGCTGAGCGCCATGGCCGCCGGGATCGCCACGGCCATGCCCGCGGCGGTGGTCAGCAGCGCCTCCCAGATACCGCCCGCCAGATCGGCCGGGTCGGCGCGGGCGCCGGTGGCCTCGAGCGTCTGGAATGCTTCGATCATGCCCATGACGGTGCCCAGAAGGCCCAGGAGCGGCGCGATGGCGGCGATGAGCTCCAGCGCGCGCAGCCCCGTCTCGGCCTCGGAGAGCAGACCGCGGGCGACGCGGGTGGTTTCCTCGCGGGCCTTGGCCTCGGACAGGCGGGCGCGGGCGGCGAGTGCTGCGCGCACGACCTGCGCGCGCAGCCCCGCGCGTCCGGCCACCGCCGCCTCGGCACCCGCCCGGTCGCCGGCCTGGTAAAGCGCAACCGCCCGTTCGGCGCGCGCCCCGGCCCAGGCCCCGGCGGACAAGAGCCGCCAGAGTTTCCACAAGATCAGCGTGAGCGTTGCGACCGACAGCGCCGCGATCGCCCAGATCGCGGGGCCGCCTTGATCCAGAAACCGTGTCAGCGCGTCCATGTGCGGGCTCCTCTTTCGGGGCCGGGGGGGCGGGATGCCGGGCTCATCGGACCACCTCGACGGGCTGGAAGACCGGGCCGTCGGGGGTGTCGGCCTGGTAGGCCCGCACCCCGAAGACATGCGCGAGGTTGGCCTCGGTCAGCACGTCCTTCGGGGCCCCGTCGGCCACCAGCCGGCCCCGGTCAAGCATCACCAGCCGCGTGCAGTAACGCGCGGCGAGGCCCAGATCGTGCAGCGCGGTCACGACCAGCCGCCCCTCGCGGGCAAGATCGGCAAAAAGCGCCATGGTCGAAATCTGGTGCGCGGGGTCGAGCCCGGCAATGGGTTCGTCGGCCAAAAGGATCGGCGCTTCCTGCGCCAGCGCGCGGGCGATCAGCACGCGCGCCTGTTCGCCACCCGACAGGCGGGTGGCGATGCGCGGGGCGAAACCCGACAGCTCCATCCGGTCGAGCGCCGCGGCGACGGCCTGCCGGTCGGCGTCGGACGGGCCGCCTGCGGCCAGGTGGGGCGTGCGGCCGAGGGCCACCAGTGTTGCCACCGAAACCGGCCAGGCGATCTCGCGCATCTGCGGCAGCCAGGCGGCGATGCGGGCACGCCGCGCCGGGGCGAGGCGCGCCAGGCTGCTGGTGCCGGCGTGGGGCAAAAGGCCCAGCGCGGCGCGCAACAGCGTGGTCTTGCCCGCGCCATTGGGGCCGATCAGCCCGACGCATTCGCCGGGGCCAAGCGCCAGGCTCAGGTCGTCGACCACCGGGCAAGGCCCCCGGCGCACCGTGATATGCGACAGCGTCAGCCCGGTCATTGCGCCGCCCGCGTCTTGTAGATGAGATGCAGAAACAGCGGCGCGCCGACGATCGCGGTCAGCACCCCCAGCTTGAGGTCGCGCTCGGGCACGATCAGGCGCACGGCGATATCGGCGGCGAGCAAGAGCGCCGCACCCCCAAGCGCCGAGGCCGGCAACAGCCGCCCGGGACGGGCGCCCACCAGCGGGCGCAACAGGTGCGGCACGATCAGCCCGACGAACCCGATGGCCCCGGCCACCGCGACCCCGGCGCCGACGCAGGCCGCCACGCCCACCACCAGCGTCACCCTGAGCCGCGCCAGCCGCACGCCCAGCGCGGCCGCCGCGTCCTCGCCCAATGTCAGCGCATCGAGGCCGCGGACCAGCGGCAGGATCAGCGCCCAGCCGATCAGCGTCAGCGGCAGGGCCAGCCAGACATGGGTAAAGGACCGGTCGGTAAGCGAGCCCATCATCCAGAACACGATTTCGGCCGCGGCATAGGGGTTGGGCGACAGGTTCAGCACCAGCGAGGTCAGCGCGCCGGCCAGCGCCGACAGCGCAATGCCCGCCAGGATCAGCGTCAGCGCCCCGCCGCGCGGCCCGGCCAGACCCAGCAGGATCAGCACGGCGATCAGGGCACCGGCCAGCGCCATCAGCGGCAGGGCAAGGGCGAAGGCCCCGGCAAGTCCGGTTTGCAGGGCGATGACGGCGCCCAAGGCGGCAGAGGAAGAAACCCCGATCAGGCCCGGCTCGGCCAGCGGGTTGCGCAGGTAGCCCTGCAGCGCGGCGCCCGAGAGCCCCAGGCTCGCGCCCACCAGCGCGCCCAGGATCGCCCGCGGCAGGCGGATCTCGCGCATCACCAGCGCCGCGGCCTCGCCCCGCCCCGCGATCAGCGCGGCCAGGCTGTCCGACGGCGACAGCCCCGCCGGGCCGATCAGCAGCGAGGCGGCAAAGAGCGCCGCGACCAACAGCCCGAGGGCCCAGAGCAGCGCGCGAAAGCTCATGGCGCCTCCAGCGCATCGCCCAGGGCGGAGAGAGCGGCAATCGCCTTGAGCACATGGGGCGTGCCGCACACCCAGTCGCCGCCGGTCTCGGGCCGGAGCGGCAGGTCCGCCATCAGCGCGGCCAGTGCCGGGTGGTCCAGCAGCGCCTCGGCCCGCGAGGCGCCGGGGTAGCGCGCGCCGGTGATCACCAGATCGGGCGCGGCGGTCACCAGCAGTTCCAGCGGCAACGGCCCGCCGCCCGCGCGCCCCACCTCGGCGGCGATGTTGCGCAAGCCCGCGGCCGAGAGGATGTCGTCGGACAGCGTGCCCTGCCCCGTCGTGTAGCCGTTGGCCGAGTAGAGCGCGGCGCGCGGCCCGTCCTCGGGCGCGCGGCGCAGCGCGGCGAGCCCCGCCTCGAACTCGGCGATCAGGCGGCCGGCCTTCTCCTCCCGCCCCAGCAGCCGGCCCATCCGCTCCAGATACGCGGGCACGTCCGACAGCGCGCGCGCGGGCGCAAACTCGACCACCTCGATGCCCAGCCGGCGCAGCATCGCCACCGAGGCCTGCGCGGTATAGGTGCCGGCCAGCACCAGGTCGGGGCGCATCAGGAACACCTCTTCGGCCTGGCCGCGGTTGGCCGGGTAGTCCCGCGCCCGCGCGGGCATCGCCGACAACCGCGGGTCGCCCGACAGGAACGAGACCGAAACCAATTGCCCCTCGTCCGCCAGCAGCATCGCCAGCTGGTCGGTACACAGATTGACCGACACCACGCGCTGCGGCGCCGCCGTCGCGGGCTGCGCCGCGCAAAGCCCGAAGGCCAGCGCGGCGGCAAGGGCGCGCATGCGCCTAGAAGTTCTGCCGAAGACCGACATAGACCGCCCTGTCCGAGGTGCCGTAGCCCGAGACATACTGGTACTGCTCGTCAAAGAGGTTCTCGACCCGCAGATACGCCTCGGTATTCTCGGCCACCTGATAGCGGATCGTGCCGTTGACAACCGCGAAATCGTCCAGCCCGTCGCGGTCGGCGGCGTAAAGCGCGGTGAGCCCGCCCGACAGGTTGTGCGCGATATCGGCCTCAAGGCCCAGCGACACGGTGTGGCGCGGCACGCTCGACCAGCTCGCCGAGGCGTTCGTCGAACTGTCGATATAGGTATAGGCCGCGCTCAGCACGGCCCGGTCGCCGAGGCTGTAGGCGCCCTCCAGCTCGACCCCCGACCGGCGCGAGGTGCCAGAGACCTGCGCGTAGGACGAGGTGGCAAAGGAATAGTCGATCAGGTCGTCCACCTCGAGGTAGAACGCCGTCGCGCGCAGGCTGGCCCGGTCGCCAAAGCGTTTCTCGACGCCCAGCTCGGCGGTGAGGCTTTCCTCGGGCTCAAGGGTCGGGTCGCCGTAGAAACTGTTGAGCTCGTAAAGCGACGGCGCCCGGTAGCCGGTGCCGAGCGCGCCGCGGATGGTCAGATCGTCGACCGGCCGGAACGCCACGGCGACACGCCCCGTCGTCTGCCCGCCGAACTCGGAATGGTCGTCGTGGCGCGCCGCCAGGGTGACGTCCAGCCGCTCGGAGGGCGCCCAGGCAAGCTCGGCGAAGACGCCCGAGGTGTGGCTGTCGGCGTCGAGGTCTCCATAGGTGCCGGTCTGGTCATACGCTTCGCGTTCCGTATCGGCGCCGAAGGAAAGCCGGCTGTCGAGCCCCAGCGCGAGGGTGCCCTGGTAGCGCAGCTTGGTGCGGGTGCCGGTGTACCTGGTGGCAGAGCTGGCGTAGTAGCTGCCCGACACGGCGTAGGTGACAGGATCGTAGCTGAGGAAGGTCTCGCCGTCCTGGTAGCGCCGCTCGATCTCGTAGACGCTGGCCGAGACCTCGTGCTCGACCGCGCCGGTGGCGAACTCGGCAAAGACGCGCAGGCCGCGCTTGTCGACCTTGGCCACCTCGTCGTAGGTCTCGCCGTCGCCGAGCGCGACCGAAAAGCTGCGCGTCGGGTCGGCGTAGAATTGCGGGTCGTACTCGCCGCGCGATTCTTCGGCGAAGGCCGAAAAGCCCAGCCGCAGCCCATTGTCGAAATCGCGGTGGCCGTAGACGCTCAGCCGCGAGGCGCGGTAGCCGTCTTCCTCGGTATTGCCGTCGTTCTCGTCGGCGGCGGAGAACCCGCCGGTGTAGATATGCGACAGCGTGAAGGCCAGTTCCGCGTTCTCGGTCCTGGTGGCCAGCCCGTAGCTGGCGCGCAGGGTGTCATAGCTGCCGGCCTCGATGGCGACGCTCTGCTCGGTGCCGATCTCGGTCGCGCGCCGGGTGGTGATGTCGATCACGCCGCCGATGGCCGAAGAGCCGTAAAGCGCCGATTGCGAGCCCTTGAGCACCTCGATCCGGCTGATATCGGCGGTGGTCAGCCCGCCGAAATCATAAGCGACCTGGGTCAGCGAGGGGTCGTTGACCTCGATCCCGTCGATCCGCACGGCCACGTAGTTCTGGCTCGCGCCTCGCAGCGAGAGGCCGGTGCGCGCGCCGACCGGGCCATTGGGGGTGATCGTCACCCCCGGCAGCCGGGCGAGGTAGTCGGTCAGCCGCGCATCGCCCGCGGCCCGAAGCTCGTCTTCGGTGACGACGGTCACGGTGCTGCCCGAGCGTTCGATCTCGGTCGCCTGCAGGTTGGCGCTGGCGGTGATCTCGTCCAGCAGGAACGTGTCTTGCGCGGCGGCCGATAGCGGCGCGAGGCCCGCCACGAGTGCGGTGGCGGAGGTGAGGGTGCATTTCATGTCTTGGCCCTTCGGCTGGGCGGCACCGGGACGGGTGCCGCACGACTCGGATCAGGATGTCCTAGGACGGGCCAGGCCCGACCACAGACGGTGCTTTGACGTCACCACTGCGGTCTTGCCGCCTCCGGGACGCGCCCCGCGCCCGGAAAGGGTGATCTCGCCTTGGCAGGTCTCCTGGCTTGCGGGTCTTAGCTTGGCTGGCCTTCCCGGGGCATTTGCCCAGTGGCGTTGTCAGCCGCGCTCTCCGCCTACAGTTGCGGGGGCAGCCGCGGATTGGCCCGTCTCCGGGTGCACCGCGTTCCCTATTCATCCGTCCCGAAGGGCGGAACCAAAGCGACACCGGGATAGCGCATCGGGCGGCGGTGTCAAACCTGAATTACGTCATCATTGTCACAGCACCCTGACGCCGCCGCGCCAGACCGCCACGATATGGGTGCGACCCGCCACCCGGCGCAGGCGCAGCAGATCGGCCCGCCGGCCCGGCGCGATCTCGCCCCGGTCGGCCAGCCCCGTCAGCCGCGCCGGCGCCCGGCTGACCATGGCGATCATCGCTGGCAGGTCCTGCGGCAGCGCGGGGTCCTCGGCCATGGCAAAGGCCGCGTCGATCGGGCTGCGCGGAACGTAGTCGGATGCCAGCACGTCGACCAGTCCTTCGGCCATCAGATCGCGCACAGCGACATTGCCCGATTGCGACCCGCCGCGCAGGTAGTTGGGCGCGCCGGCCACCACGGTCTGGCCCCGTTGCCTGGCGTCGCGCGCGGCCTCCAGCGTGCAGGGAAACTCCGACACGGCGATCCCCTCGCGGTGGGATTGCGCCACATGGGCCGGCGTCCGATCGTCATGGGTCATCAGCGGCAGCCCGCGCGCCTGCGCCGCGGCCACCACATGGGCGCGCACGCCCGGCCCCACCCTGCGGGAGCGGGCGAACAGCTCTTCGCGCTGCACCGCCATCTCGTCCAGGCTGACATGCATCGCCTCGGCCATGCGCCGCGTCCAGCGGTCCACGTCGAGGCTTTGGCGGTCGCCCGGCGTGTGGTCCATCACCGAAACCAGCCGCGCGATCGGCCGGGCGATGTTGGCATCGGTCAGCGCGATGGTCTCGGGGTCGGACACCTCGCAGCGCATGTGCAGGAAATGTTCGGCCCGGAAGAGGCCCGCCCCGACCCCCTGCTCCAGCGCATCCACCAAAGGCCCGAGGATCTCGCGCCGCTCGGGCCGTTTCATCGAGGCGCCCACCGAAAGACTGTCGAACACGGTCGTCGTGCCCGCGCCGATCACCACCGCGTCATGGGCCATCAGCGCGGTCAGGAAATCCCACTGGACGGACGTGCGGGGGAAGACATGGGTCTCCACATGGTCGGTATGGATGTCCACCACGCCCGGCGTGATGAAATCGCCCCCGCAATCGAACCCGTTGGCCGCGCCCGGCGCGATCTCGGCGATGCGGCCGCCCTCGACGGCCAGCGCGCCCTCCAGCACCCGGTCGGGCAGCACGAGGCGGGCGTTGGTCAGGCGGAAATCGGCAGGCGCGTGGTCGAACATGGGCTCTCCGGTCGGTCAGGTCTGGGGCGCCGGGCCGGTTTGGCCCTCGGCGCGGCGGCGGGCGCAGAAATCGCTGTCGGAACAGACGAACATCTTGGCCCCCGTGTCGTCGAGCAGGATCTCGTCCTGATAGACGCCGCGCGCCCCGCAAAGGGCGCAGGGGTCGGGGAACTGCTGGGGCGTGAAGGGGTGATCCTCGAAATCGAGGCTTTTCACCGAGGTGTAGGGCGGCAGCGCGTAGATGCGCCGCTCGCGCCCGGCGCCGAAGAGCATCAGCGCGGCGCTGAACTCCATCTTGGGGTTGTCGAAGCGCGGGATCGGCGTGGGCGACATCACGTAACGCCCGTTCACCAGCACCGGGTAGGAATGGTTGATCGTGATCCGCCCCGTCTGGGCGACGGACTCGTAAAGCCGCAGGTGCATCAGCCCGTATTCGCCCCAGGCGTGGATCTTGCGGCACTCGGTCTCGCGCGGCTCCAGCCGGCGCATAGGCTCGGGCTGGGGCACTTGCAGCACCAGCGTCTGGCCCTCGCGCAGCGGCGTCTCGGGGATGCGGTGGCGGGTCTGGATCAGCGTGGCCTCGGCGGTCGCCTCGGTGGTGGCGGTGCCGGCCACCTTGGCGAAGAACCGGCGGATGTTGACCGCGTTGGTGGTGTCGTCGGCGCCCTGGTCGATGACCTTGAGCCGGTCCCCGGGGGTGATCAACGAAGCGGTGATCTGCATGCCGCCGGTGCCCCAGCCGTAGGGTATGGGCATTTCGCGCGAGCCGAACGGGACCTGGTAGCCGGGGATCGCCACGGCCTTCAGGAGCGCGCGGCGGACCATCCGCTTGGTGCCCTCGTCGAGATAGCCGAAATTGTAGCGGCGCGGGGCGTGGGTCATGGGCGCATCTCCCCAACCGGTCGCCGGGGCCCGAGCGGCGCGCCGTTGGGTATTTTGGCCAAGAAGAAGCAGGGGGCCGGGCGCGTCATTCGGCGGCCTCCTGTTCGGTCGCGCGGCGCGCGGCGCGCATCTCGCGCAGCATGCGCAACTCGGCCTGGAAATCGACGTAATGGGGCAGTTTCAGATGTTGCACGAAGCCTGAGCTTTCGACGTTGTCGCTGTGGTAAAGAACGAATTCCGCGTCCTGGGCGGGGTAGCGGGGCTCTTCGGCGAATTCGTCCGCCCTGAGCGCCCTGTCGACCAGGGCCATCGACATGGCCTTTCGCTCGCAATGGCCGAAGGCGAGGCCATAGCCCCTTGTGAATTTTGGATTTTCGCCGGAGGCGCCCTTGACCGAGGTGATCATCTGACTTTCGGTCAGCGTGACCTCGCCGATCTCGATGGCGAAGCCCAGCTCCTCGGGCACCACCTCGACCGGCACCTCGCCCATGCGGATCTCGCCTGCGTAGGGGTGGTTGGAGCCGAAGCCGCGCTGGGTGGAATAGGCCAGCCCCAAGAGAAACCCCTCGTCGGCGCGGGCGAGGTTTTGCAGCCGGATGTCGCGCGGCGCGGGAAAGGCCAGCGGGTCGCGCGTGAGATCGCCCGGCGCGGGGTCGCCCGCGGGGGGCTCTGACGGTTCCATGAAGCCCTCGTTGCCGACGAGGTCGGGCACGCGGGGCATCTGCGCCGCCACCGGCGCCTCGGCGCGCGGGGCCGTTGGCGCGCCCTCGCCCGCGAGGTCGAAATCGAGCATCCGGTGGGAGTAATCGACCGAGGGGCCCAGCACCTGCCCGCCCGGCAAATCCTTGTAACAGGCCGAGATGCGGCGGCGGATCGCCATGCGGTCGGTTTCCAGCGGCCTGGCACGGGCGAATTGTTCCAGCGTGGTGCGGTAGGCGCGCAGGAGGAACGCCGCCTCGGTGGCATCGCCCTGGGCCTGCTTCAGCGCCAGCGCCGCGAGGTCGGGGTCGTAGAGCGACCCCTCGGCCATCACCCGGTCGACGGCGCGGGCCTGTTGCGTACGGATCTGGGCGAGGGTCAACTCGGGGTCGGCCGGGTCGCCGCGGCGCTCTTCTGCAACGAGGTCGAGCGCGTTCAGAATCGCCGCTTCGCCGCCCTTGACGGGGACATAGGCCATCTAGCTGCTCCTCGGGCCGGTTTCGCGGGACATGGTGAAGAACTCCACCGTCGTGGCAGCCGCGGCGCGGGCGCGGTCGGTGCGGGCGGCGACCTGCGCCGCCTCCTGGGGCGCGATCAGCGCGGCGTGCAGCGCCGGGCCGTCGGGGCCTTGCAGCACCGCGTCGGCCAGCGCCATCAGCTCGGCGCGGCGCGGGAAATGGCCCATCAGGTAGCCCACCCCCACGTCGGCGCCCATCCGACAGGTGGCCCGCGTCACCGTGGCCTGACCGAGCGAGAACCGCTGGCCCGTACCGCCCGCCCGGCCCTCGAGCATGACCATCCCGGTTTCGGGACGGCGCAACCATTCGGCCGCGCCGGTGTCGTGCCCGGCAAGCGCGGCCTCAAGCGCCGCCTCGGGGCAGCGCGCCAGAACCTTCAGCCATTCGGCCCGCGCGCGCATTACCGCCGCGCCCATTTCATGGTCGCCTCCCATTCCACCTCGAACGCGGCGGCGCCTGCCTCTTCGTCACAGATCGGCTGGAGCGCCTGAAGCACGACTTCCAGCCCTGCTGCCGCACCACGCCGGCCACGGTGGCGCGTGTCAGGAAGAGGTCGATCGGGCGGCGGCCGTCCATCCGTTCCGACCGGGGCATGGTGCAGAGCTTTGCCACCTTGAAATTGGGCAGCGCCGCCAGGTCGCGCACCGAGGGGTCCTTGCGCCGCTCGCGTTTCTCGTAGCCCGAAACCTCGAGCGACCGCTTTTCGATGACGGCGTCGAAACGGCGTCTTGGCCCCGGCGCAGCCGTGCCAGTCCTCGCCAACGCGCATCTGAAGGCGCCGTTTCAGCGCGGCACAGGCTTTGGCGGTGTCGGGATGGGTGCGCAGGATATCTCGACACCGCAAATGCCGGGCGATGCCGCGGTGACCGGCGGGATAGAAAAGCAGGCGATGCCGGTCGCGGCCAAAACAGGTGCGCCCCGGGATGCCGGCCGCGCGCCGCGCCTCATGGCGCTGGCGCCTCGGCAGCGGCGCGCAGTCCCGCGCGGTGGCGCCGCCGGCAAGAATGCCGATTGCGTCGATCACGGGCTTGGAGGGCAGCCCCGCAACGGCAGTGGAGCAGATAGGGTCCTGCACCTTTAGCTTGCCCGACAAAAGCTCGGTCAGCGCGGTGCGCGCGCCCTCGAAGGACAAGGCCCGGTCCGGATCGCGGTCGACGATCTCTCCTGGCCGGCTCATTGCGCCAGCCCCTCGGCCACGAGAAACGCGTGCGAGGGCAGGATGTCTTCGACATCGCGCAGCTCCAGCACCAGATGGGGCGCCGCGCCGGTGGCCGCAAGCGCGGAAAAGACGGCGGGCCAGCGAATGCGCCCGAGCCCGAGCCGCCAATGCCGGTCGGCATGGCCGTCGGCGTCTTGCAGGTGAACATGCGCCAGGTCGGCCCCGGCCAGCGCCACGAACACGTCCACCGGCGGCGCACCGGTCGAGCCGTGCGCGAAGTCCGCGTGGCCGGTGTCGATCGACAGCTTCACCGCGTCCGAGCCGAAGCTGTGGGCCAGATGCGCCCGGTCGCGTGGGTCCACGTCCTCGATGTTCTCGATCACCAGCGTGATCCCTGCGGCCTCGGCACGGGTCACGGCCTCGGCCAGCGTGTCCTGCACACGGGCGATCATACCGTCGCGGGCGCCCGGCAGCGTGTCGAGGTTCTGGTGCTTCCACAAAGTGTAGGGCGAGTGCAGCACCATTTGCCGCGCCTCCAGCGCCTCGGCGATCTCCAGCGCGGTCAGGATGCGCCGGCGCGCCAGCGCGCGTGCCTCGGGGTCGCGGGCGTCCAGCACCAGCCCGGCATAGGGGCCGTGCATCCCCAGCCGTCCCGACCAGCCATCGAGCGCGGCCCGCGTCTCGGCGACGGCCGCGCGCCAGTCGCCGCCGAGCATCTCGGGCCTGTCGAAGCCCTGAAGCTCCAGATCGCGGTCGTGCTCGGCCAGCCAGGGCAGGAAACGTGGCAGGTCGCGCGGGCGCAGGGCGGCGCCGATCACGGGGCGCTCTTGCATCGGGGGCCTCCTCCTCAATTCGATTTTCGCTGGGCCTACTCAAAGTTTATGGCGGCTGGGTGACGGATTGGCCCCAGCCAAAAAACTTTGCCGCCGCCAGCGCGCCGAGATGCGGCGCAGGCGCACCCGACGTGTCACCATTCCGTTACCGGGCAGAGACAGAAAATTCACGCCAGCGACAGCGGGAGGTTACGAAGCGCGCCGATGGTCCGCGCCATGTCGCATCAAGACCTGACCCTGACGGGCCTCAGCAAGGCCTTCTCCGAAACCCGCGCCGTCGACCGCGTCTCGCTGACCGTCAAGTCGGGCCAGTTCGTCGGCGTGATCGGCCGCTCGGGCGCGGGGAAATCCACGCTGCTGCGCCTGGTCAACCGGCTGATCGACCCGACCGAGGGCTCGGTCAGCTTCGGCACACAGGAGATCACCGCGCTCAGGGGCCGGCCCCTGCGCCGCTGGCGGGCCGAATGCGCGATGATCTTTCAGCAGTTCAACCTCGTCGAGCGGCTGGATGTCCTGACCAACGTGCTGATCGGTCGGCTTGCCCATCACGGCTTCGTCTCGTCTATGGCGATGCGCTTTACCGATGCCGAGCGCGCCATGGCGCTGGAGGCGCTCGACCGGCTGTCGCTGGTGCCCCAGGCGCTGCAGCGCGCCGGCACGCTGTCGGGCGGCCAGCAACAGCGGGTGGCGATTGCCAAGGCGCTGGTGCAGCAGCCCAAGATCATGCTCGCCGACGAACCCATCGCCAGCCTCGACCCCGCGAACGCCACGCTGGTGATGGAGGCGCTGAAGACGATCAACAGCGAAGACGGGCTGACCGTGCTGGTCAACCTGCACACGCTGGATACCGCCCGCGCCTATTGCGACCGCATCGTCGCGATGCGCGACGGCCGCGTGATGTTCGACGGCACCGCCCGGCAACTGACCGACGACGTGGTGCGCGACATCTACGGGATCGAAGGTTTGCAAGAGTTCAACGAGGCCGTCACCTCCACCGCCGCGCGCGTGAAGGTCCCGGCCTAACCCCCCCCAGAGAGAAGGAAGACCACCCATGCGTCTGCTCGCAACCACTGCCCTGGCCACCCTCGTGGCCCTGCCCGCCCTCGCCGAAGGCTGGAAAGACGACTACAAGGTCGTCAAGTTCGGCATTCTGTCGAGCGAGAACGAAAAAGACCGCCTGATGCGCAACGAACCCCTGCGCGCCTTCCTGGAACAGAAGCTGGGCGTCGAGGTCGAGATCTTCACCGCCGGCAACTACGACGGCGTGATCCAGGCCGTCGCCGCCGACCAGATCGAGGTGGCCCGCTTCGGCTCGTCCTCCTACGCGGCCGTCTACACCGCCACCGACGGCGGCGTGGTGCCGACCCTGACGACCATCAAGAAGAACGGCAACACCGGCTACCGCTCGATCGTCGTGACCCGCTGCGACAGCGGCATCAAGAGCCTCGACGACGCCAAAGGCAAGGTCCACGCCTTCGCCGACCCCGACTCGACCAGCGGTTACGCGGTGCCCTTCTTCAACATGAAGGAACGCCTGGACATCGACCCGGCCACCTATTTCGCGGCGACCCCGTTCTCGGGCAGCCACGAGGCCGGCGTGCAGGGTGTGGCCAACGGCACCTTCGACACCGCCTCGACCTACCAGAACAACGATGTCGACGGCATCCCGCAGCGCATGGTCTCGAAGGGCATGCTGGAAGAGGGCGTGGTCTGCACGATCTGGGAAAGCCCCGAAATCACCTCGGGCCCCTGGACCTTCCGCAAGAACCTGCCCGCCGAGATGATCGAGGACATCACCGCCGCGATCGAGGAATTCCCGACCGCCGACCCCGAGGGCTACACGCTCTACTCCTCGTTCGACCCGGCCGACGAAAACCCCGATGTGGGCTTCACCCGCGTCGACCACGACCGCTACCAGTGGATCGTCGACATGCGCGCCTGGATCAAGGAACAGCGCCGCGGCTCGTAAGCCCCGGTGCATGGAAGGGCGGTCCCCCGGGGCCGCCCTTTTCGCACATCCATGACAGCCACAGCCGATATCGACGCCCTGCCGCCCCGTGCCGCCTTCGAGCGCGATTTCGCGGCGCAACGCCGCCGCGCCCGCCTCGGCTGGGCCATCGGCAGCATTCTGTTCTTCGCGGCCTTCCTGGCCACGTCCTATATAGGCGATTTCTTCAAGGTCACCCAGGTGACCCTGCCCGACGGCAGCCGGGCGGAACGCTGGATCGTGCCCGCCGGCATCCCGCGGCTGGGCGAATACATCTCGCAGACCATCCCCGTGCTGCGCTGGGACAGCCTGGGCGCCGATCTGGCCGAATGGTTCTGGCGCTGGAAGGTCTGGGCGAAGCTCTTGCTGGAAACCATCCTGATCGCCTTCATGGCCACCACGATGGGCGTGGTCGGCGGGTTCCTTCTGTCCTTTCCCGCCGCGCGCAACCTCGCGCCCAACCGGTGGGTGCTCTGGATCACCCGGCGGTTTCTGGAAATCGTCCGCACCGTGCCCGACCTCGTCTGGGCGCTGATCTTCGTCTTCTGCTTCTCTGTGGGCCCGCTGGCCGGCGTCCTGGCGATTGCCACCCATGCCACCGGCGCGCTGGGCAAGCTTTATTCCGAGGTCAACGAGAATATCGACATGAAGCCGCTGGAGGGCGTCAAGGCCGCCGGCGGCTCCTGGTTCGACCAGATCCGCTATGGCGCCGTGCCCCAGGTGCTGCCCAACATCATCAGCTACACGCTGCTCAGGTTCGAGATCAACGTGCGGTCCTCGTCGATCATCGGCTATGTGGGCGCCGGCGGGCTGGGCCAGGAATTCCGCGTGGCCATGAGTTTTCAGGAATATACCGACCTCTCGGCGCTGTTCCTGATCATCCTCGCCACGGTGATCGTGATCGACTACGGGTCCGAACGGCTGCGCCACCGGGTGATCGGCATGGAGAAGGACGGATGACCGACATCCCCCCGGAACGCATCGCCCAACTGCGCGCCGCCCACCCGCTGGCCTTTCGCGCGCCCCTTTCCGTGCGGCTGCGCCGCTGGGCGCTATGGGCCGCCTTCGCGGCCCTCATCGTCTATTGCCTGATCGCCTTCGACGCCTCGCCCGAGCGGATCTGGACCGGGCTTGGCCGGCTGGGCCGGGTGCTGAGCTTCATGTTCCCGCCCCATATCTGGGAGACCTGGTACGAGTGGCGGGAAATCCTGAAAGGTCTGGGCGAGACCCTGTCGATGGCCTTTCTCGGCACGCTGATCGGCGCGGTCATCGCCTTTCCGCTGTCCTTCCTCGGCGCGCAGAACATCAACCGGCTGCTGTTCTTCCGCCTGTCGGTCCGCCGCGGCTATGACATCATCCGCGCCTTCGAGACGCTGATCCTGGCGCTGATCTTCATCCGCGCCTTCGGCCTCGGCCCCCTGCCCGGCATCCTGGCCATCGCGGTCTCCGAGATCGGCACCTTCGCCAAGCTCTTCTCCGAGGCCATCGAGAACACCTCGAAGAAACCGGTCGAGGGGGTGGTTGCCTCTGGCGGGTCCGGGATGCAGTCGATCCGCTTCGGGGTGATGCCCCAGGTGATGCCGGTGATCCTGTCCATCGTGCTCTACAATTTCGAATCCAATGTCCGCTCGGGCACGATCCTGGGGATCGTGGGCGCCGGCGGCATCGGGTTTCTGCTGTCGGACCGGATCAGCGCCTATCGCTGGGATGAGGCCTGGTCGATCATCTTCCTGATCATCGCCATGGTCTATGTTATCGACTGGCTGTCCGCGCAGATCCGCCGCCGCCTGATCGGCAAATGGGACGGCGCACAATGAAACGCCTGTCGGAAGCCCCGACGATCCACGACACCGCCACCGTCATCGACTGCGATTTGGGCCCGTGGACAGAGATCTACGCCCACGTGACGATGAAGGAGAGCCGGTTCGGCGCATATTCCTACATCACCAAATCCGGCAACGTGATCTGGTCCGATATCGGCAAGTTCTGCTCCATCGCCGAGGGCGCGCGGATCAACCCCGGCAACCATGCCACCTGGCGCGCGGCGCAGCACCATTTCACCTACCGCGCGGCACAATACGAACTGGGCGAGGACGATGCCGCGTTCTTCGGTTGGCGCAAGGCGCATCCGGTCAGGATCGGCCACGATGTATGGGTCGGCCACGGCGTGACGGTGCTGGCCGGCGTCACCGTGGGCGACGGCGCGGTGATCGGTGCAGGCGCGGTCGTGGCGCGTGACGTGGCGCCCTACACGGTGGTCGGAGGGGTGCCGGCCCGGGTGCTCAAGCGCCGCTTTTCCGAAACCCAGGCCGAGGCGCTGCACGAGATCGCCTGGTGGGACTGGTCGCACGACCGCCTGAAGGCGGCGCTGCCCGAGATCCGTCGGCTGAGCATCGACGGGTTTATCGGTGCCTGCAAACGTGGCGCGCTCTGACTCCTTGGGTTTGCGCCCGGCCGGCCCGCATGCCAAACCGTCGGCCATGCAGGACAAGGACACATCCGCGCCCGGCGGCAGCATGCCGCACAAGCTGATCGACGGCTCGTTCCTGTTCATCCTTGCCATCGCGGTCGTCTCGGGCATCGCCGTCTACCTGCTGAAGGGGCCAGAGACCTTCTGGGCGATCTTCCGCCGCGATGCGGGCTTTGCCGTGTTCCTGCTGCCCAAGATCCTGGCCGGCGTGCTGATCGCCTCGGCCCTGCCCTTTCTGCTGCCGCGCGAGCGGGTGCTGCGTCTGGTGGGGCCCGAAAGCGGCGTGAGGGGTCTGGCCATCGCCACCGCAGCCGGCGCGATCTTTCCCGGCGGGCCCTCGGTCACCTACCCGCTGACAATCGGGCTGATGGCGGCGGGGGCCGACCTCGGCGCGGGGGTAGCGCTGGTCTCGGGCTGGGTGCTGGTCGGGCTGAACCGCACCCTGATCTGGGAGCTGAGCTTTCTGCCGCCGGAATTCGTGGCGCTGCGGGTCGCGCTGTCGCTGCCCGCGCCGATCGTCTTCGGGCTGGTCGTGCGGCACCTGATGGCGAAAGGGCGGGCATGAACATCGCGATCGGCACCGTGCTGCTATGGGCGCTGGCGCTCGAACTGCTGCGACGGCTGCGCCGGCAAGACCCGGCCAGGCTTGTCCCCGTCTACGCCCGCACCCGCGCGATGATGGTCTTCATGATCCCGCGTATCTTCGTCGGGCTGGTGGGCGCAGGGTTTCTGGCCGCATTGCTGCCCGTGGACCAGATCGAGCGCTTTTTCGGCGCGGAGTCCGGCGTGGCCGGCATGGGGCTGGCCACGATCCTTGGCGCGGTCACGCCGGGCGGCCCTTTCGTGGCCTTCGCCATCGGCGCGGCGGCGCTGAAGGCCGGCGCCGGCTGGGCGGCGCTGATGGCCTATGTCACGGCGTGGTCTGTGGTGAACCTCAACCGCTCCATCGCCTACGAGCTGCCGCTGATGGGCCGGCGTTTTTTGATGATCCGCGCGCTGGTCTCGCTGCCGCTGCCGCTGGTCCTGGGCGGGATCATGCTGCTGGTGTGAGGGCGCCCCGTGCGATTGGCCGTGCGGCGCCCGCCCCGGCCTGCCATTCCAGCCGGCGACACCGACAGCCGCGCAGCAAGGGCGCACCTGAACCGCCCGCACTTGACCCGCCGGCCTCGCGGCGAAAGAAATGCCCCCCAGACGATGTGCCCAGCCCCGCCCGCAGGAGGCCGATGGAACCGCCCGACACCCCGCCAACCCCCGAAGCCTGCCTCGCCGCCCTGCGCGACCGCGCGGTGCCCGGCAAGGCCGAAGACATGGCCGCCTATCACAAGGCCCCCCGTCCCTATCTGGGCGTCGCCAATCCCGATATCGACGCGCTGACGAAGGACTGGCGCAAGGCCCTGTCGCTGGAGGACCGCCTGAGCCTCGCCGACGCCTTGTGGCAGACGAACATCCACGAGGCCCGGATCGCCGCGGCCAAGCTGTTGACCCAGGCGCGCATCCGGCCCGACGACGCGGGCGCCTGGGCGCTGATTGCCGGATGGGTGCCCGATTTCGACGCCTGGGCCATCGCCGATCATGCCTCCATCGCCGGGCAGAAACGGCTGGTGGCCGACCCGTCACGGCTCGACATCGTGGAGGGCTGGACCGTCAGCCCGCATATGTGGAGCCGCCGCGCCGCGCTGGTGATGACGCTGCCCTGGACGAAACAGCGCCATCCCGGCCCCGCGGAGCTCGCCGTGCGAGAACGCGTGCTGGGCTGGGCCGCAGGGTACGTGGACGACCGCGAATGGTTCATCCAGAAAGCAGTGGCCTGGTGGCTGCGCGACCTGTCGAAACGCGATCCCGCGCGGGTGCGGGCCTTTCTCGAGGCCCATGGCGAGCGGATGAAACCCTTCGCCCGGAAAGAGGCCGGCCGCGCGATGGGCTGAACTCAGGCCGCCGCGGCCTCGGGCACCGCGGCCAGTGCCGCGTCCAGCACGTCAAGCCCCGCGCCGGGCGCCACCGCCCCCTCAGACAGCACCCGCCGCCAGGCCCGCGCGCCGGGCCGGCCCGAAAAGAGCCCCAGCATGTGCCGCGTGACATTGTGCAGCCGCCCGCCGGCCGCAAGATGACGCGCGATATAGGGGCGCATCTCTTCGGCCACCTGCCGCGCGGTCTTGCGCCCCGGCCGGCCGAAAATCTCTTCGTCCGCGGGCAGCAGGATGTCGGCCGGGCTGTGATAGGCCGCCCGCCCGATCATCACCCCGTCGAGCCCGGACGCGAGAAACCGCCTCGCCTCGTCCAGCGACTGAACCCCGCCATTGACCGAGATATGCAGACCGGGAAAGGCCCGCTTGATCTCGTGCACGAGCGCGTAGTCGAGCGGCGGGATATCGCGGTTTTCCTTGGGGCTGAGCCCCTGCAGCCAGGCCTTGCGCGCGTGGATGGTAAAGCGCGTGACACCGGCGGCCGACACGGTCTCCACGAAGCCGGGCAGCACCGCGCGCGGCTCCTGCTCGTCGACGCCGATGCGGCATTTCACCGTCACGTCGACCGAGGACGCCTCCCGCATCGCCGCCACGCAGTCCGCGACCAACCCCGGCGTCTTCATCAGCACCGCCCCGAAGGTGCCCGACTGCACCCGGTCGGACGGGCAGCCAACGTTGAGGTTCACCTCGTCATAGCCTTCGTCGCAGGCGATCCGGGTGGCCTGGGCCAGTTCCTGCGGGTCCGACCCGCCCAGTTGTACCGCAACCGGGTGTTCGGCCGGATCGAAAGCCAGAAGGTGCCGCGCGTCGCCACGCACCAGCGCGGGCGCCGTGACCATCTCGGTGTAAAGCAGCGTCTCGGCGCTCATCAGCCGGTGGAAATACCGGCAATGGCGGTCGGTCCAGTCCATCATCGGGGCTACAGATAGCCGTGAAGCAGTTGAAATGTCTGTTTTTAATATATTTTCTGCCATACTGGAGTCATACCATTTTTGCTCATTTTGGCCTGTTTACGCCTTTTTTTGCATCCAGTATGACTCAGAGTCATACGAAGTAACCCGGAGTCATACGAAAATGGCCACCATCACAGAGCGAACACTTAAGGACGGCAGCAAGCGGTTTCTAGCGCAGATCACGCGCAGAGGCCACATGAAGCCGGTAAGCCGCACCTTCGACAAACGCAAGACCGCCGAAGCATGGGCGAAGAAACGAGAGAAGGAGATTGACGCAGACATTGCCGCCGGACGGAAGGTCCAAAACCGAAGCGCAAAGAAGGTGACGTTGGGCGACGCCATAGACAGGTACATCACCGAGTCCATGCGAGAGATCGGCAAGACGAAGGCGCAAGTGCTGCGCACGATCCGGGAAGAGTATGACATAGCGGACATGCCCTGCGACCGGATTGAGTCTTCGGACATTGTGTCTTTCGTGAAGGAGCTACACAACCGCCCCGGCCTCAACTCCGCGTCCACCGCCCTCAACTACCTGTCGCACCTGTCGGCGGTATTTACGGATGCGCGCCCCCTGTGGGGGTTCCCGCTAGATGAGCAGACTATGAAAGATGCGCAAAAAGTCTGCATGCGCCATGGCTTTGTTAGCAAATCGGAGGGGCGCGACCGTCGCCCCACCCTTGAAGAGCTTGACCAACTTATGAAGTACTTTGAGCGGGCCACTGCAGCGAACCCGCGAACCATGCCGATGCATAAGGTCTTGGCATTCGCGATTTTCAGCACCCGCCGTCAGGCAGAGATTTGCAGGATCACGTGGGACGATTACGAACCCCAGCACCAGCGCATTTTAGTACGGAAGATGAAGAACCCCGGCGAGAAAGGTGGCGTCGATACATGGGTAGAACTGCCCGACCCGTGCTGCGCCATTATCGAAGCCATGCCGCAAAAAAGGGCTGAGATTTTCCCTTTCAACTCAGACACAGTCAGCCGCCGCTTCACCGAAGCCTGCAAATTTCTAGGTATCGACGATTTGCACTTCCACGACATGCGCCACGAAGGCACTTCGCGACTATTCGAAATGGGGCGCACAGTGCCGCAGGCGGCGTCCGTGACCGGTCACAAGTCTTGGAAGAGCTTGGAGGGGTATACTCATATCCGTCAGCAAGGCGACCGGTATGAAGATTGGCCATGGATTGAAAAGGTGACCTAGCCGCCCTGCCCGCTGGCGCGGGGCACCCACCAACACTCTGGCCCGCCAAATCGGCGGGCCTTTTCCTTGCCTGCGCCACGAAATCACCTTACGCGAATCACGCACCAGACCACGCAACCGTGTAAATTTGCAATGTCAAGCAAAATATGCTAGTGCTGACAATATCAGAGATGCAACCTTAGACCGGTCATATGTAGCCGCCGGGGTTGCCAAATTTCCCGACCATTGAGAGCGCCCGTGAGGGCGCAAGGAGTCGACCATGAACCCTATCACCGCAACCTTGCGGTCAACCGACCTGTGCGCGCTTTTGAATGTCTGCGACCGGTCAATCTGGCGCTGGATGGACGGCGTCGCTGCCTTCCATGATTTTGGCCGTGCTCCGCGCGGACATATGTACGCCCTTCCCGAAGTCATTTCGCTCTTGCGCGCAAGGCGTAGGGCTGGACTTTCCGACGACGAACTGGCCAGCGTCGTAACCCACGATACCGCCGAACGCGCAGAGCGGGCGGATACGCTTGGTTACCCCGATGACATTTGGCTTGGTGGTAGCCCTTAGGCCCGCGCAGACGCCTTCAGGGCATCACTGGTTGGCAAGGAACTGGAGCGCGCGCGATCCGTCCAGAAGGCCGTGACCGGCGCTGCAATCGCCGCTGGCCTGCCGCGCGTCGAGCGCTTGCGTCAGATTACTCTGATCCATCCTGCCTGCGTCCGGTTTATCCTCGCGGGCGAAGCCAACGAATTGCCTGTAGGTGAGGCCGGATGGGCGGCGTGGATCAAGGCAATCGACGTTGTGAACATCCCCACCACTATCGAACAGGAGGCCGCATAAATGGCCATTGAAGACATTCTTACCCACCTTGATGACGAAGACCGTGAGCGCTTCACGCAGGCCGTGAGCGCCATTGGTAAGGCCTTTGAGGCGCAGACCTCAGTTGCCGTCCAGCCGGAGTCTATCGTCGGCCTGAATGCCGTTAGGGACTATGTCTTGACCGGTGGCGAGATCGAATTGGACCTGAGCGCCGCAATCACCGAATTGCAGGAAGACCCCAAGGTCAGCAACGCCCTGATTGCCGCTCAGGCGAAGGTTGCTGAAGCGAACAAGATTGCCAGCGACACCGCGAACATGAGCCGAACCGAACGCATGAATTATGCACGCGCAAACGGCCTCGACAAGCCGCGACCGGATACCACCAGCAGCATGACCCGAAACGAACATGACGCCGTTCTGGCGGGCCTCAGCCCGATCCAGCGTATGAACTATGCCCGCCGCCACGGCCTGACGTGAGGAAGCCCAAGATGACCGTTGAAGACATTATTCAGACGATCCGCAAGGATCACGCCGGGGCGTGGCACATGCTTTTCCAGATCACCGAAGGCGGGCACAAGTTTCTGCCGAGTGGCCACGTCTTGACCCCGGCGGCATACTTGGCAGTGGCACGTGCGTTTGGATCCCACGAAAACCCGGTGGAACTGTCCGCCGAAGACCGTAAGCGGAACGAGCTTCAGGCGAAGGCGGAGGCAAAGAATGGCTAGCATTCTCGACGAAAACCCCGGATTTGTCGGCAGTTTTTGCGATGACAAGCCCAGTAAGGAAGAAAAGCTCCACCGCCGCCACCGTCGCGAGAAGCTGGAAAAGGCGATGGAAAAGCGGGCGAATTTCTCTGAGGCCGATTTCGCTGCCGAAGAGGCGCGCATCGCCGAACAGATTGCCGAATGGGAGCGCACCCGCGATGCCGCGTAGCGTTACCCTGCGTAATACCCCTGCAACTTTCGACGCGGCCAAGTATCTGCGCGGGCGTGAACGTATGCAGCGCCGAGCCGCCCTCTGGCACGCCGCACGTCTGGCTTGCGACGAGGAAGGGCAGTTCCGTGCCTCTTGGCCTGCCATCGGTCGCGCCGTCGCAGCCCAGCTTCAGCGCGAGGGATTGGGCTAAGCCCCTTCAAATGAACCGGCGGCGGTTGCCCACGACCGCCGCTCATACCGCCGGGGCAGGTTTTTGCGATACGCGCCCCGGCGGACCTATCAGCAGCAAAGGACAGGACTACCAAAATGATCCACATGACGCTCAAGATGCGCGCGCAGCTTTACCTCGCCATGACGCAGGCGCTGGACGTGACCGACGATCCGCAGACCCCGGAAGAAGCGCAGCGATTGGCCCTGTGCGAGCTTGTCGCCGACTACAGCGGCGGTGACGGACCGTATGCGCTGCACGAAGCTTTCCGACTGGCGGATGCGATGGACTACTACCTGACCGAACACGCGGAGGCAGGTCCCCACGGGTTCAGCGTGGCGAACGTCGCCCGTCTTGTTGGCGGCGACCGGGATACCGCGAAGGCGGCGTTGCGACTTCTGGGGGCGCGACCGACTTATGATCCGGAAGGGCCGGACGATTGGTCGACCGGTCCTAGGCAGAGGGACGATTCGATTCGTTTTCCGCGCGACCTTCTTGCTGAGTACATCCGACTCGAATTGGAAGAGGCCGAGGGGTTCGCCGCCTGATTGCTTCAGGCTGTAACATTCCGTTACCTCCGAAAGCTCAGCTTGAAGCAAAATAGAGGTGTCATGGCACCCCATGTGCGATGGGTAAATTCGGCTTCAAGCACAATTATACAGCCTTATCAATTACTTGACCTGTGAGGTCCATTGCCGAGGGGCGCGAGTCCGAGTAGTCTGCGGGCATCTCAATGAAAGGTGACAAACACATGAACGACCGCGACACGGCCCTGATTTTGGCCACCAACATGATGAAGGAAACTGCGGAGAAGAGCGCGACGAAGAGCTGCGCCACCTTGCATGCAAGGTTACGGAACTGGCGGGCGAAAGCAATGATCCACACTAGGCCCAAGGAAAGCGACGACTTTGCGAGCGCCGAAATTGCCGTGTGGCAAGCGACTGGGTGTCCGTTGCCGCGCGAGGTGTTCGAAGAATTTCGGGACGTCGCTGACCCCGAGGCCCGGATTCATCATATGTGTGCCGCAGCTATTGCCACGGCAGATTGCGAACTGGAAACGCTGATCGAAAACAAGATCGACGCGTATCTGGAAGACTGCGCGGCGGCGCATGCGCGCGGTGACCATCTCGACAAGTTGGCTAATCTGGCAGCGAACGCGGAGGACAAGCCTGTCTTCCGTGGGCGGAGGAAGCGCGTACAGGTGTCGGGAGTACCTGTTTGAACTGGTGAAGGCCCGCGTGACGCGGGCCACCGCCAACCAAGGAAAGGAGCCGAACCGATGCTAACCAACTGACTGTGAGAAGGAGAAGCAAATTGGAGAAGACTGAAACTGGGCAGATTACGATTGTCGGCAACGTGCGCGCGTCTGATGGCACGAAGAAGGTTCTGAACGAACTGACCGACAAGCACTGTGAGAAGATCAAGAAGTGCGAACCGCTGACCTATGCCGATACGATGGCCAAGGAGTGGAAGGCGACGCCCCAGACCGTTGACCTCGCGGTCATGCTGGCGGGATTGATCAAGAGTGGCGAAGGCGAGGTTTCCATTCGCAATTTCATGACCACCATGAAGGCTCGTTGGCCCGCGCTGGACATGCCGTACCTCAAGAACGTTCGGGGCGCGGCAAACGTAATCCTCGACGCTGAGAGGCGCGCAGCAGCGAAGGGCGGCGACACGAATGTTATTGACGAAGACGACTTTCAGGCCCTCTGCAACTACGCTCTGACCACCATTGAGCGCGATAACCGCTGGACGCCGAAGCTCTTCAAGCGTGACGGCCAGTGGGTGGAAATCCAGTACATGGGTGAGACGGGTACCGCGACGACCGTTCCGTTGGATCGTGATACGTTTGCGGCGCGTTTGAACCTTTCAACGTTTTGGCGCAAGCGCGTGGGCGACGGCACGTCGTTTCGGTATGTTAGTGCGCCTAAGGACGTGGTGAACCAGATTTTCTATCACGCGGAAAAGCCGGTTCCTGAGCTGTATGGCGTAATCTATGCGCCCGTGTTCACGGCGGAGGGCGATTTGATCATTACGCCGGGGTACCACAAGTCAGGCTTCTATTACGCTCCGCCGGAAGGTTTGGATGTGCCGCGTCCGCCGCGCAAGATCACCGAAGAGCATCTTGCCGAAGCCCGCGAGACCATTCTCGACATCTTCGTTAACTTTGAAATGGACGGCGTTAGCCGTGCCGAACTGGAAGAGGCTGTGCTGCGCCTCCTTGGCAATAAGAAGTGGGGAAGCGGTGAAGGTGCGACTGCCGTACCGCCGTCCTTCCTGTCCGCAGTCGGCTTCCTGCTGGAACAGATCGTGCGCCCGATGATCAACGGTCCGGTTATGCCGCTTCTGATTTCCAAGACGGCACGGCGCGCAGGTGGGGGGCTGCTGGCGACGGTGATGCAGACGGTAATCCGTGGAACCGCCGGGATGCGTCCGCTTGCCGGGAACGAAGAGGAACGGCGCAAGGCGATCTTGGCCGCGCTTTCGTCGGGGACTTCCGTCATCGCTTGGGACAATCTCCCCACGGGACGGACCATCAATTCCCCGACCTTGGCGACCCTTTTCACGGAGGGCCTGTATATCGACCGCGAGCTTAAGACGAGCGTCGAACGGGCAATCCCGGTTCGCGCATCCTTCATGCTTGTGGGTAACCGCCCGCCCTTCAGTGATGAACTGATGCAGCGTCTGTCGCTCTTGGAACTGTTGCCCCAGACGGCAGCACCGGAAAAGCGTACTGGATGGAAGCATCCTGACTTGCAGGCTCACGTAGAAGAAAACCGTGGGCGTATCCTTGGCGCGCTTTTGGTTCTGGTGAAGCATTGGCTGAACGAGGGACAGCCGAAGCCGAAGCACCCGCCCGTGATCGGTCGTTTTGAGCGGTATCGTCATGTGATTGGTGGCATCCTTGAAGCGGCGTCGCCTAACTGGACGAGCTGGCAGAGCAATCGTGATAAGCTGGCGAAGGTCGCCAAGGATGATGAAGAGGACGGTTGGACCGATCTGTTCGAAGCATGGGCGGACGAACGCGGACTCGGCCTTGCAGGAAAGATCGAGGTCAACGAATTGGCCCAGATCGCACAGGAAAACGAAACGCCGCTGGATGTAGCTCGCGTCAAGGAAGGCGGAGCGTTCGAGTACAATACTCGGTCACTGAGCCGGTCACTGTCTGGGATGCAGGAACGCATCTTTGATCTGGGCAAGCACGGCGAAGCAAAGCTCATGCAGTCGGAAAAGCGGGGCAAGGGTGGTTACCCTTGGTACCTCGAAAAGGTGGAGACTCGCAGTGAACCTGTGCAGAGCGAACAGGTAGAGCCGACGCGTGTTGGGCGCGGTCGCAGGCGTAGGGTATCAAAGAATGTCCTTGACGCGTGTAAGTACGATGGAGGGGACAAGGCGGCGTAAGTGCTGCGGTGCCGCGTTCGCGGCTGCCACCCGGCAGGCGTTCGCGGCCTTCTGCATGTCAGGCCCGCAAGAAACTAGCGAGGGGCGTCAAGCCCCTTCAATACGGCCCTAATACGGTGAGAATCCGGTGCCTAATACGGTAATGAATTTCCTTTAATTATAAGCCGTTATGCCTTTCGACCGTATTCACCGTATTAGAATCATCAATCATCCCCTAAAGAAAAACACTTTTCCTGCTAGAGTCTTCGATCCCAAAGGGCCGATCCACGCTCGAACATCGCGCCAAATACGAAATTTCGCATAAGGCACGGATTTTATTAAGATTTTCGACCGTACCCGGAGCCGTATTTAGACCGTATCACGGGCTTCGCCCTTCGTCGCTGGCCCGCTACGCCGTGAGGTTGGCGCAGAGAGATCGGCGTGCACAAATTTTTCAATTCCCACCACTTGACGTCACGGCCACGCATACCCACCATATATTGTGTGTCCATGGTCGCCATGGCGTCATACGTGAAGCTGGACCTGTCCATGCGGATCGCGCGCCAAGGGGATCACGCCAAGGTGGCGGTTGCCGCCGAGGTGTCTGTCGTCGCGGCCCTGCCGTGCGCAGTGGATGGGCCAAGCCTGACCGTTGGCTTCGATGCTGTGAATACACCGTCAGATGGCGGACCCCAAGCAGCGGATAAGCTTTCGACGCGGCGGGTGCGGCCGGGGCGGAAAGCGCTTGACATTGCCAAAAACCTGTTAGGGTGGAAGGTGGAGAAATGTGTGAACTTGCCCCGAAAAACCGGCTCGCCTGAGCTGGCTTTCCGGCGTGTGCGCTTGCGTATTCGCCGCAGCGTCCATGGTCGCCATGGCGTCATACGTGAAGCTGGACCTGTCCATGCGGATCGCGCGCCAAGGGGATCACGCCAAGGTGGCGGTTGCCGCCGAGGTGTCTGTCGTCGCGGCACTGCCGTGCGCAGTGGATGGGTGCCCGTCAACGGTCGGGTTTGTATGTACGGGGAACCCGAGCGGAGAACATATGAAGACGCTCTTCCAAGAAGTACGTAGTGAGCAGAACATTTTTTCAGCTTGGAGACACGTCAAGCGAAGTGCGCTTACGTCCGGCAACCCAGATATTCGTGGAAAAGCGGCGGAGTTCGAGCATTCCCACCAAAGGCACCTGAAACGGATCATTGCCCAACTGCGCGAAGGCCGCTTCCAATTCGACCCCGTAGAAGGAGTCCTAAAAGATAAAAAGAAACGCCTTGCCATGGGCAAAGACCCACGTCCGATTGCTATCGCGACGATTCAAAATCGCGTCGTTCAACGGGCTATTCTGCAGGTTTTGCAGCCTCGGATAGCACGGGACGTTCGAAATCCTGAAACTCGGTACGAAACGACTAGGGATGATCGGCTTGGTAAGATCAACGATGTGAACCGGTCAAAGTATGGCGTCGGCGGATTGATCTACCCATATGGCGGCGTGAGACCTGCTATTGAGCGCATCACAGAAGCAATCGACAATGGGGCTAAGTATTTTTACCAGTCCGACATCCGGTCATTCTTTACGAAGATCCCCACCGGGGACGTGGTGGGGTTCGTCAGGCGTGAAACGAGAGATGACGAACTCGCCGATTTGTTCCGAAGTGGTCTGGAAGTTCATCTTGGAAATGAAGACGAGCTGATCGGATACACCGACCTCTTCCCGAAGGGCGGAATAGGGGTGGCTCAGGGATCATCGCTTTCGGCATTCGCAGGAAACGTTCTTCTTTTCGATATGGACCAGCGGTTGAACGCGATGGGCGTGACTTCGGTCCGATACATCGACGACATTCTAATGGTTGCTCCCGATGAGACAACGCTGGACACCGCAAAAGACTTCGCAGAGACGACGCTGACCGAACTTGGTTTTGGCCTGTACAGGCCAGAAGATGGTCCAGACAAGGCGGCACGCGGTGAGTGCAGCAAAGCTATCAACTTCTTGGGCTGTACGATCCAACCGAAACGGTGCGTTCCCAGCCGCACTTCGATTGAGAATATCAAGGCGAGTGTCCGGGAGGCACTGTCGACGTCAAAGGCCGCGATCAAGGAAGCCACACGAAAAGGCGGCGGTCTGAACCCGAGCCGGTCACAGAGCGCGACTCTAGCCGCATTAGGAAAGCGGGTGTACGGGTGGCAGAAATCTTTCGCGTTCTGTAACCAAAGGCAGCCTTTTCAGCACGTTGACGACTTTGTTTCCTCTCAAGTCGTCGACTATCAGGGGTTCGTCTCACGCCAACTGTCAAAGGTGGGGCCGATTGAGAAAATGATGATCCTAGGCGTACCTTCGACAGCGCAGATGTTCGATCAGGGCCTGCCGCCAGAAGGTGACTAACCGTCCCGGCGACCTCCTCTAAGGCATTTTGCAACACTCTCGTGCTCAACGCGTGGCATTGATAATGCCTAAAGCGCTTGATCTGCATTTGAGATCGCCATGCCCCAATGACTCTGCGCCGTTTTTTGCCACAGGCATCGCCCTAGTGACTCTCGCCCGTTTTTCGTTTTCGTGGAGCATTTCAGCCGATTAAAGCTGTGCATGGAATTGGGCAGCACGCCGCGTTGGTCCGTTCCTTGGCATCTGACCGAAGGGGTTCTGGTGAAGCTGACATTTACTTAAGATACTGAAAAGACTCGCGAATCCTCTAATTTGGCGTTACAAATTGGACTACCGTTCCCTAGGCCATTTTGGAAATGAGGCATAGCATGAAGATCGTGACGTACATCCGGGTCAGCACCGACAAGCAAGGCCGCAGTGGGTTGGGTTTGGAGGCGCAGCGCGCCGCAATCGCGGCCTATGCTAAGGCTACCAGCGCTGTCACGGTGTCGGAATTTCAAGAGGTGGAGTCGGGGCGAAAGAACACACGCCCTGAGCTACAGAAAGCCCTCAAGCATGCTCGTGTGACCGGCTCGCGGCTTGTCATCGCCAAGCTGGACCGTCTTAGCCGGAATGCGGCCTTTCTTCTGAACCTGCAGGAGTCCGGGGTTGATTTCGTCGCCTGCGACATGCCGGAAGCCAATGCTATGACCGTGGGCATCATGGCAGTGGTGGCGCAGGCTGAGGCAAAGGCGATCAGCGACCGCACCAAAGCTGCGATGAGGGCCGCTAGAGAGCGCGGACAGACGTTCGGCAACCCTTATGGCGCAGCTCCCCTGCGTTGCGCTGGGAAGGGGAACGCAGCATCTGTACAAGCGATGCAGGAGCGGGCTGACGCCCGCGCGCATGACCTTGCAGAAGTATTGGAAGACCTTGAAGCCTGCGGGTTCACGACGCTACAGGCGCAGGCGAACGAACTTAACAAGCGCGGTATCAGGACAGCGCGCGGTGGACGCTGGCACGCATCCAGCGTTTCGAACCTCCGGAAACGGCTTGAGGCAGCATAAGGCGACATGGCGCGTAGGTGGGACGATGCTGCCTGCGTCAGCAGGCAGTGATCTACCAGCCTTCGATGTGTGTAAGGTCTCGTTTTTGTTTGAGCTTCCGGGGACCCAGAGACGGGGTATACGTCATTCTTCGGAGCACTTGCAGTGCCTGCCGACAGACGTGCAACCAGATTTGGCAACTATTGTTGCTCTGGGCACAAGATATGCCCATTGGGTTGCAAGCTCTGAATTGATCGTCGGTGTTAGGAATGCGCTCAAGAGGGACCCGCCGGACACGACTAGGGGCCTGTTTGAAATTCGAATGCGCCGAAAGTAAGTTCCAGATTTCCGTCGAATAGAGTTGCGCTGCGCCGCAGAAACCGCACCGCGCGTTCGCTAGGTGCAGCGCCTGTCCCGTGGTAGAATGTGAGGGCAGTCAGCGGCCTGTCTACGGGCCGTCGCGCGGTGTCTTCTCCATCTTCCGCGCATCACTAGCGGGGCGGCGTTTTCTGTCCGCCGTCCCGCTTTTTCTCATCGGTTCAGATAGGCCTTCGACGCCCCCACAAGCGGTCTACTGCTTCGCCGCCCGCTCCTGATTGAGACGGAAGAGGCGGGCAAGGATTTCGTCGTCGGTCAGCTTGCCGTCGCGCCAGTCGTCGCCCCAGCCGTAGGCCTCTGCGACGGCTTCACCCAGCTTCTTATGGGCATGGTCCAGCCATGCGGGGCGGGCGTTATAGAGGTTGGTCAGGGTGCGCTTCTTGAGTTCCTTTGCGGCCTTGTCGTCTTTCGGTATCAGCCGGTCAGGGTAGCCTTCGACCACCTCCGGGACCTTGTCCACGAGGTCAGGCGGGTTCAGCCAGTTTTCGCGCAGGCGGTTCAGCTCTGCGGCGGCTTCGGCGATCTTTTGGGCGCGGGGGTCGTCTGCATAGTCGGTTGCGGGAATATCTGGGGTCAAGCCTTCCGGAAATGGGAAGGTTTCGAAGGTCGTGGATGGTGTGTAGCGCGGGTCGTTTCCTTTGCCGAGGAAAGTTCCCATGCGAAGTGCCCATAGTTCGTGAAACTTCGAATGGAGAATACCGAAACTTGTGTCGTCGTCTCGGCCGATCCCGATGGCTCCATCATCAAGGGAGGCACCTTCATGGAGCCAGCTATAAAGCCGGTACTTCGCCACACGAGGCGTTGCAATAAACCTTGGTCTTCCCAGCACCGCAGCACGCAGACCGGGTGCGGTTTCTGAGTGTAGCCAATAGTGAATCCGCCGCCACTCACGGCGGTTCTTGTCTCGTATCGGCTTCACGTGCTCAAGAACATGCTGGAAAGGGCCTTCGAATAAGGCAGCATCTCCTTCGGATACGCCGTGGCCGAAGTCGATGACCCACCGGTCTTCGAAGCGACGTGCGAGGTCTGTGCCCGTAAAACGTCGGTGGATCACCTCTGCATTACGCTTTCCGTTAGGATTGGTCGGCATTGCGATGAAGGCACGAGCGGTTGCGCCGTCAAGGTCGAAAGGCCCCCCCTTCTTTGTACCGAGAAATGCGACACGCTTATTCTCATTGAGACGGGACGCTCGTGTGAGGTCGATGCCGCCGTCGCTCGCAGATAGATCGGAATAGATTTCCTTGACTGGAAGGCCGTTGAGTTTCGGCGCGCGGTCAATCCTGTTACCGAAGCAGATCATTGAGACGCGGACGGCTGCGCCTTCAACAGTCCATTCCTCGTCGCTCCAAGCTTCGAAGATTTCACCGTTAGAGACTATCGGTTTGAGCGTTTCCCGATTTGCACCACCGCGAATAGAATTGGTGGTAACCAATCCGGCAGCCGTGAGCGTTCCCTCTTCGATCATTTGCCAAGCCTTGGCGACCCAGTAGACAACTAGATCGGTTGCGCCGGACACCTCTGGCCAAGCCTTTGTTAAGGCGGCATTGTAATCCTCACCCAACTCCGACAATCGTTTATACACTCCGAGAAACGGCGGGTTCCCGACGACAACGTCCGCATCGGGCCAGTCTGCTTTGGAGCCGTCCGGGGCAAGCACCGCGTCCCGGTTCTCGATAGTGCCCAATGGACGAAGGATTGGATTTCGAGCGGCGTCGAAACCGTTGCGGCGCATCCACTGGATTTCTCCGACCCAGACTGACACACGCGCCAGCTCGGCGGCGTAGGGGTTGAGTTCGATCCCCTTTACGCATTCCGGACCGATGGTCGGGAAGCCGCGTGGAAGACCCAAGGCCTCGGCCTCAAGGTTTGTGCGGTGTTCGATGTCCTTGAGCGCCAAGAGAGACAGGTACAGGAAGTTGCCGGACCCGCAAGCCGGGTCCAGCACGCGGAAGCCCCTCAGACGCTCCAGAAACGCCGCGTGAAGGCGCTCCGCCTCTTTCTCGGCCTTGGTTCGGGCAGAGCGCGACTTAGCGCTCTCCGCCTTGCTCAGCGCCGCTTCGATTTGGCCTTTCACCTCGGCCCATTCGGCAAGCAACGGCTCCACCACCACCGGGTTGACGATTTGCATGATCTTGTCGCGGTCGGTGTAGTGCGCGCCAAGCTGCGAGCGCTTGTCCGGGTCAAGCCCGCGTTCAAACAGGGTTCCCAGAATGGAGGGGTCGATTTCGGACCAGTCGAGCTTGGCGGCGGCAAGAAGGTCCGCCAAGTCGTCCTTTTCGAGCGGCAGGGCGGTATCGTCATCGAAGAGACCACCGTTAAACCATTCGACTTTTTCGAAGCCGACGCGCCCGCCAGACTGCATCGCGGCGAAGAGGTCCTTGGCGAAGGGCTGGAATTCGGTCGGGTCCTTCTGGCACAGTTCCAGCATTTTCTGGAACATCTTATTCGGCAGAAGGTCCACGTCTTCGGCGAACATGCAGAACACAAGCCGGTTCACGAAATGCGCGACGGTTTCCGGGTCGTGACCGCGCTCGCGCAGACGCTGGGCGAGCGACGCGAATTTCTGCGCCGCCTCTTCGGTCAGGGCCTGCCGCGTTTTGGCGGGGCGCAGGCTTTCGGGATCGGTGAAGCAGGCGCGCAGGAGGTCGCGCTTGCTGGCGTCCAAAAGGTCGGGCGTGGTGATTTCATGGACTTGCTGAACGGTGTTCGTCCAGTTCGTCTGAATCCGGATGCGCGTCATGTCCGACACGATCAGGAGCGGCGGGTTTTCCAGCGCGATGGAATATTGCAGGAGTTGGTCGAAGGCTTTGTCGAGGTCCTTCTTTTTGCCCTTGTACTCCCATGCGAAGCAGCCCTTGCGCCAGACGTCTGCCCAGCCTTCGCCGCCCGAGGTCTTGGACGCGCCACGTTCGAAGGTGAACCAATCGCCCTTTGGATCGGCGGATACCGGGTCTTCAATGCCAAGGAGCGCGCAGAGGTCGAGGAAATGCGCCTGCGATGCGCTCCGTTCCTTCAGCTCCGCCGCTTCCCATTTTTTGATAAAATCCGCCGCCTGCATTCGCTCACCCGAAATCTTTTCGGGATTTCTAGCACTTGGAAGGAAGAGAAACCAGAAACACTTCGCGGCCAACGCGAGCGCTCAGGGAGCAACGAGGTATGACAACCAACGGGTTCCGGGAAGACGAAACCGACCCGTTGGAAGCTGACAAGCGGCCATCTACAAGCGTGCCGATGCGCATCTGCCCCTCGGCATCGGTGGCCCTCCTGCGGCTGACACAGCGTCTGACGACAACGCGGAATGAATTGCTAAAGGTCGCTCAGCAATTCAGCGAGCTTCACCGCGACATTTGCCATGGGGTCTTCTGTTGTGCTTAGGCCGCTTCGCGAACCAAGCATTGGGCTGATTTCGCGGAGCGCTTCATACGTAGTTTCATGCACGATAGGAACGAGCAAGTCGCGCGCAAGGAGCACAGAAAGCTCTTTGTCTGCAATACCCTCACCTCTTATGCGCTCTAGGAACTTAGGTGTTACAAGCACGATCCCGACGCGCGACTTCGCAAGACCTTTGTCGATTTCGCGTAGCAATGAAGAGCCAAGAAGCACGTCTTTCTCGCTGAACCATACAGTTACGCCGCGAGCCTCAAGCAAATCATGCAGTTCCTTAGCCGCCCCGCCCCGATCATCCCAAGCGTGACATAGAAATACGTCCCGAGACTCAGCCGGGGGCGTGCGTGTCTCGACGCTACGGCGGATCGGTGTGAGTGCTTGCACCTCAGCAGGCGTGTAACTTACTGACGAACCCGCTGGCGACCAGCGTGGTTTACTCCTACCAGAGCCGCCGCCACTCCGACCGCTGCTACTTACCGACCGGGCGCTGCTGTAGCCCGATGAGGAATAGCCCGGAGAGTACCCATAGCTGCGGTAACCGCCGCCGTATCCGCCATAGCGATTACGACATGCAGGGCATCTCGCCGCTGCGGCTGCTGAACGGTGACCGTTCACTGGTGCTGTACATCTAGCCATACCACTACCATAAATGGTGCCCCCGAAAGCATCAAGCACAAGTTGTAGAAGCAGGTGGTCACTTCGGCAACTCTGATTGAAAGTGGATTTTCAGCTTCAAGCCAACTTTTATCACGCAAAATCAAATACTTGCAAGATGCTTCTCATGCTGCTACAAGGTTCACACCGAAACGCCAATGAAAGGAGAAAGAGCGATGAAACGAAACTGAGTAACGAGAAACAGACATGAAGACATTTTGGATGCTGGTGGCGCAGTACGAGGGGAAGACCGTTATCCCGGTGGACGTGGTAGTCAGTGACTACTTCCACCACCTCACTCTGCCCAAGTTCTTGCGCAAGGTCTCCGATGGCAACATCAAGCTTCCGATAATGCGCATGGAAGATAGTCAGAAAAGCGCGAAGGGCGTAGATGTACGCGACCTTGCCGCCTATCTCGACGAACGCCGCGAAGAGGGATTGCGCGAGTTTCGCCAGCTACATGACTGACCAGACCGACCAGAAAGACCCTGAGAAAAAACGCCGCCGTTTTGGCGGCGTTTTTCTTTGCCGCCTGCTCTACCAAACCCACATCGGCAAAACAATCGTATGACTCGGGCGGACGAAAATTCATATCGTATTGAAATTGCTTATATGTTTCGAGGATCAATCCAATCCATCATCGGTGCCGTAGATAACCGCGCCGCCTGAGTGGCTGCGTTTAAGGGCATTCAGCGATCTCCTCGGGGCTGCTGACGGCGCAACGGACCGGTAGTGCACACCATACGCACACGATACTCGGTCCGCCACCCTGCCCCGTGCGAAGACAGGTTGTCGGCAGTGTTTGGGTGGGGTTGTCCATTGGCGCGGCCATTGCCGGACCTCGAATCTCCAACAAATGTTGTAATGTGGGACACGCTCGACTGTTGTTCCATCATGCCCCGACTCTCGATCGACATCTCCCCGGAAGAACACCAGAAACTCAAAGCCATCGCTGCTCTCAAGGGGCAGAGTATCAAGGAGTACGTTCTGAACCGAGCTCTTGGCGACACCCCTGCCCTCGACGGCATGAGCGAAGGCGAAGCGTTCAAAGCGCTGTCGAACGTCCTGGAGCCGAGGATCGAGCAGGCGCGGCGCGACCGAGTTTTCGGGAAATCCCTTGACGACATCCGGCGCGAAGAACGCAAGCGAGCTGGGGTCTAACCTGCTCGATGTCCAGTTTTGAAATCGCCCTCGCCGCAGAGGAGGATCTCCGGGCATCTGGCGGCACGCTTTCGAGTCTTGGAGCCCGGAACAGGCGGACATGTACTAGGGTCAGATAGGGGATTGCCTTGACGCAATCGCAGCGGGCCAGGTGCGGTCAAGATCATACCCGCAGTTGCCTGAGGACGTCTGCGTCCATCGGTGCCAGCATCACTACATCTTCTGGATATTCATCGACCGTCCCGTCATGGTCGCCGTTCTGCACGAGAAGATGGATGTCCTTCAAAGGCTCAAAGACCGGATCTGATGGGCTTTATCGAGAGCCAGAAACACACTTGCGTTCAGCGCGTCAGCTAATTTGCCCCGCTCGGCGACAAGCGGTCGGCGATGATTAAATCGGACCGATTTCGGTCATACTGTGAATCGGCATGGCACAGCCTTCCTTATCATGTCATGCGCAAAGCATCGACGTATGTGCTTCCGAATGTGCGCATGTCGGCGCGCACGGAATGGTGCGGACTGTCTTACATCGGCACCTGTGAGCCTGATTGAGGGATTTGCATAGTGGAAGGTTTCTGGCTCATCTGAACCGTAAAGGAGTGAAGATGAGACGGAAAGCTGGAACCTACAAACCGACGGCCGATCGGGTCGTCAAGGACATCCGCCGCTCGGCGAGGTTGCCCGCCACCATCCGGTTGCGCGGGCTCATTCGGCTGCTGCCGCTGCCATAGGCAAAGACGACCAGCCCCTTCGCCGCTTCGGGCAGGGTCAGATGTCGGGCAACTGCTCCCGGTTGCCCCGGGAGCAACATCGCCACCGATGCAAGGGGGCATTTTTGGCGCCGATCGCCCCGCTATGGGGTCGGTCTTCCATGCCGAACCACACCCACAGGGCCTTCTTCCATTCCTGCCAAAGGATCGCACCATGAAACCTTGGGATCAAAAACCTAGCCGATGGTCGCCTCTTGCGGCTCGATCCGGGCGCGCACGACGCGCTCGCTGTTGACGGGAAACGGGATCGGCCCGCCGCCCCATGGCGCGCCGTCGACCTCGACCCGGAGCGCGCCGCCGGCGAGTCCCTCCGGGTTCTCGATCGTCAGCTTCAGCCGTCCGCGCCCGAGCGACAGGGTCGCCTCCGCCCCCGGCCAGTCCCGCGGCAGGCAGGGCCGCAAATCCAGCGCGCCCGCCACGATCCGGATCCCGAGGATGCCTTCGACGGCGAGTGTCCAGGCCCAGCCCGCGGCACCGGTGTACCAGGTCCACCCGGCGCGGCCGGTGTGCGGCGGGGCGCCGAGCACGTCTCCGGGCAGCGCGTAGGGCTCTCCCCGGTAATGTGCGGCCTTCGCCGCCGTATCGGTCCGCCGCACCGGGTTGATGATGTCGAAGACCTGCCAAGCCCGGTCGCCGTCGCCGAGGGCGGCGAAGGCGAGTCCCGCCCAGGCGGCGGCATGGGTGTACTGCCCGCCGTTCTCGCGCACCCCCGGCGGATAGGCGCGGATATAACCCGGGTTGCGCGGCGTCTCGTCGAAGGGCGGGGACAGCAGGCGGACGAGCCGCGCCTCGGGATGGATGAGGTGCCGGGCGAGGCTCTCCATCGCTTCTCGCGCATGCGGCGCAGGCTCGGCGCCCGAGAGTACCGACCACGACTGGGCGATCGAGTCGATCCGGCATTCGTCGTTCTCGGCTGAGCCCCAGGGGATGCCGTCGTCATCGAATGCGCGCATGTACCAGGCGCCGTCCCATCCGGCGCGGTCGGCCGTCTCGCGCAACTGCGTCGCCCGGTCCCGCCAGAGCCCGGCGAGGACCGCGCGCTCGGAGCCCTCGGCCAGATCGGCGAAGCCCTCGGCCGTCGCCGCGGCGAACCAGGCGAGCCACACGCTCTCGCCGCGGCCGTGCCGGCCGACGGCGTCCATGCCGTCGTTCCAGTCGCCGCCGCCGATAAGCGGCAGGCCGTGCTGGCCCGAGGTCACGCCGCGCTCGAGCGCTCGGAGGCAATGGTCGAAGAGCGGCGCGACCTTTTCCCCGGTCTCGTAGACGGCATAGCGGTCCTCCTCCTCGGGCCGCAACTCCGGCGCCGAGAGGTAGGCTACCCGCTCGTCGAGGACGCTCCGGTCGCCGGTCGCCGCGACGTAGCGGGCGGTCACGAACGGCAGCCACAGCAGGTCGTCCGAGCACCGCGTTCGCACCCCGCGTCCCGAGGGCGGGTGCCACCAGTGCAGGACGTCGCCCGCCTCGAACTGGTGCGCGGCGCATTCGAGAAGGTGCGCCCTGACCCGGTCCGGATCGACATGCAGGATCGCCAGCATGTCCTGCAGCTGGTCGCGGAACCCGTAGGCCCCGCCGGACTGCTGAAAGCCCGACCGCGCGAGGATGCGCGAGGCGAAGTCCTGGTAGAGAAGCCAGCGGTTCACCATCAGGTCGAAGGCCGGATCGGGTGTCCGGACCTCGATCGCGCCGAGCCGGCGGGCCCAGACCGCCTCGACCTCGGCCCTCGCCGCCTCGGCCCGCTCGACGCTCTGCCATTCCGCCGCGAGCGCCCGGGCGTCGGCGAGGCCCTCGCCCTGGCCAAGCGCGAAGACCACCCGCTCGGTCGCGCCCGGCGCGAGGTCGAGATGCACCTGATAGGCCGCGCAGGGCTCGGTTACGTCGCGCACCCGCCCGCCGAGATCCCAGGCGAGCAGACCGGCGGGCCGGTCGCGGCGGCCCGCCTCGCCGATGAAGGCGCGCCGGTCCGAGGTCAGGCTGTGCGGCGGGTGGCTCGCTGTGAGGAACGCGGTTCGCGCGGCGAATTCCGGGTTCCACGCGCTGCGGGCGAGAAGCGCCCGGCTGCCGGGGTCATAGTCGCAGACGACGTGGGGGCGCGCGGTCTCGTTCACGGCGCCCAGCACCCATTCGGCATAGCAGGTCGCGGTGACCCGGCGGACATGGTTTCCGGGGTTCTCGAGGCTCATCACGAAGAGCTTGACCGGCGCCTCGGGCGCGACGAGCACGCTCAGGGTCTGAACCAGGCCGTGGCTCGCGCGGCGCCATTCAGTGACGCCGGGGGAATGGGTCACCCGGCATCGCGTCTCCGCGCCGCAGGGGTTGGGGGTCACGCTCCAGAGCGCCGCGGTCTCCTCATCGCGGAGGTAGATCACCTCGCCCGGCGGGTCCGCCAAGGGGTCGTTGCTCCAGGGGGTGAGCCGGTTTTCGCCGCTGTTGACCGCCCAGCTGAAGCCGCCGCCCGCCTCGGTGACGACGGTCCCGAACCGGTCGTTAGCCAGCACGTTGCTCCAGGCCTGCGGGGTTCGACCGCCCGGTCCCGCCTCTATGACGTAGCCCGACCCGTCCGGGGCAAAGCCGCCGAGGCCGTTGTCGAAGGCGAGATCGTCCCGACGCGGCAGTTCGGCGACCGGGGCGGCCACCGGCCCGGGCACCGGCACGAAGGGCGGCACCGGCTCGCGGCCCTCCGGCGCGATCCGCACCGCGTCGGCGAGGCTGCCGCGGCTGCCGTCGATCCAGAGCCGCGCAGCGCCGCGGAGCGCCCGCAGCGCGGCGGCGCCGATCTGCCCGGAGGTGCACAGGTGGATGCCGGCGCGCTCGCCGACGCCTTCGACGATGCCGGCCTCGCGCATCGCCGCGGTGAGTTGCTGGCGGATAGGTTCCTCGTAGCCCGCCGCGCCCTCGCGCAGCACCACGAGGTCCACGGAAAACTCGCGCCGGCGCCACCAGCGGTGGATCTGCACAAGCTTGGTCAGCATCGCCTCGGTGACGTCGTCCGCCTTGCCGAGGACCAGGATGGGCAAGTCACCCGACAGCCCCATGCTCCAGAGGTCCGGCTGCCCGCCGAGGTCGTCCCACGGCACCGGCCGTGGCGCCCTGAGCTGCGGCTCGCTGATCAGGAGGCGGCTGCCGAGGGTCTGGGCGAGCACGAGGTCGTCGTGGCTGAGGGACAGCTCGCCCGCCTCGACCGCCGCCGCCCGCCGCGCCGCGTCGAGCGTCCAGTCGAAGGCGGCGTGGTCGCCGTAGCGCCGGGACAGCTCGAGCGCCGTCTCGCGCGATCCGGCCGCGATGGTGGTGAAGGCGATCCGGCAGCGGGCGCCCGGGTCGAGCCGGACGCGACCCTGCAGCGCCATCACCGGATCGAGGCTGTAGCCTTCAGTGCCGCCGAGGCCCTCGTTGCGGCCCCACGCCAGCGCCTCGGGCAACGCCGCGCTCCCCTCGCGGCCGAGGAAGGTGGCGCGGTCGGTCTCGAAGCTCACGTCGAGCGGAGTGGTGCCGTCGCCGTGGATGCGGTGCAGGAGAATCGGCGGCCGGTCCTGCGCCCGTCGCGGACGGCGAGAGAAGAGAAGCGCGCGCTCGTCCGGGAGATACTCCCCCCTGACAAAGAGACGGCTGAAGGCCGGGTGGCGCTCGTGGTCCTCGCGTCGCGCCAGCACGACCTCGGCGGCGCTCGTGACGGCGATCTCGCGCATGTCGTCGGAGGCGTTGACCAGCGTGAGGCGCCGGACCTCCACATCGTCGCGCGGCGCCACGTAGATCTCGAGCGTGGCGCCAATCCCGGCCTCGCGATGGTGGAGTTCGACCATGTGGGCGTGGAATGCCGCCCGCGCCGCGCCGCCCTTGCCCAGCCGCCAGATCGCGCCCGCGCCCAGGTCCTGGAGGTACAGGACTCCCGCGCTGTCCTCCACCGCGCCATGGGTGAGGCTCCGGGTCAGCGCATGACCGGGCCACGACAGCGCGCTGGCGCCCTCGGTGGTGACGGTCGACAACAGCCGCCCGTTGCCGAGAAACTGGCTCTCTGGCGGGAAGCTGCGCCGCGGCTCCCAGACCTCGAGGTCCGGCAGCGGCGCGCCACGGGCCAGCTCGGGCACTTCGACCGCCTCCTCGCGCGCGGGCTCGCGCGGGGCTTCCCAGGGCACGCGCTCCTGCAGGAGAAGCTTGATCGACCGCATCCGCCGGTCGGAGAGGAAGCGCCGCTGCAACGCGTCGCCGGTCAGTCGGTTGCCGATCGCCGCCAGCATCATCCCCTGGTGATGCGCCATGTGGCTCTCGACCGGGGTGAAGCGTTCGCCGGCGCGCTGCCGCTCGGGCGTGAAGTCGACCGCCTCGAAGAGTCCGTAGGGCCCGAGTATCCCCATCGCGGCCAGCGCACGCAGGTTCCGAACCGCCTCGCGTGGCGCCACGGCTAGCGCGAGGCCGCTCGCGTAGGGTGCCACCACGTAGTCGTCGCCGAGACCGCGCTTCAGCCCCAGCCCGGGAACGCCGAAAGCCTGGTACTGGTAGGTCTGCGCGCTGTCGCGAAGGGCGAAGGCCGACTCCGAGACGCCCCAGGGCAGGCCGAGCCGGTCCGCATAGGCCTTCTGCACCGCGACCGCCGCCCGTTCGCTGCGCCCGATGAGCCGGCCCTCCTCGCTCCTGAGGAAGAGCGGCGGCATCAGGAACTCGAACATCGATCCGTTCCACGATAGCGCGGTCAGCTCGCCCGCGACGCCGCTGACCGGGCGGCCGAGGTGGAACCAGTGCTCGGCCGGCACGTCGCGCTTGGCGATAGCGAAGTAGCTCGCGAGGCGCGCCTCGCTGAGGAGAAGGTCGTAGTAGTGCGGATCGAGCTGGTCGGAGCCGAGGATGTAGCCGATGTTGAAAAGCCGCCGCTCGCGGTCGAAGAGCATCCCGAAATCCATCCCGTCGGCGGCGGATGTGGCGCGGGCGGCCACGGCCTCGAGGTCCTGCAGGAGCCCGACCTGCGCCGCGCCCCCGGCATCGAGCGCGGCATCGAGCCGGTCGAGCCAGGCCTGCCCCCCGGCGTCGGTCTCCGCCCGCGCCGTCGCGACGTCGCGACGCGCCTCGGCGATCCGCGCGTTGATGCCGCGCAGCGGTCGGTCGGGACCCAGCGCCTCCGCAAGACGCCGGGCCAGCGCATCGAGACCGGGCAGCGGCCTCTCCAGCGGCTCGAGCCAGGGAAGCAGGGCCTCGACCTCGCTCCGCATCATGTCCAGGTGATGCTCGATGCGCTCGATCCAGATTCTGGCCTCCTCGAGGACCGCGGCCGGCGCCGGCCCTGAATCGGGCAACGCCTCAAGTAGCAGCGGTTTCAGCCCCGAGACGTCGTCCCGCAGCGCGTCGATCACCGCGAGTGAGGCGGGCGGCCCGGCTTCAAGCCCGGCAACCCGGCGCCTGATCAGGGCGACCCGCGCGCCGACTTCTCCGGCATCGCGGTCAGAAACATCGGCCAAGGCCTCGTCAAGCAGGTCGACCGCGTCCGCGAGCCCTGCCCAGAGGGCCCCTGGCAACACGGCCCGGCCGGCCAGGTCCCGGCAGCCTTCCGCCAGCGTCACCAGCGAGACCGCCAGGTTGCCGCTGTCCACCGTCGAGACGTAGCGCGGCGCGAGCGGCGCGAGCGACCGGGTGTCGTACCAGTTGAGCCAGTGGCCCCGGTGCCGCTCCATCCGCTCCATCGAATCGAGTACCGCGCGGACGCGCACGGCGAAATCGCGCAGGCCAGAATAGCCCAGGTCCCGCGCCGTCAACGCCGACACAAGCAGCATCCCGGTATTGGTGGGCGAGGTGCGGTGGGCGATCTCGGGCCGGGGGTCGAACTGGACATTGTCCGGCGGCAGCCAGTTGTCCTCAGGGCCCGAGAAGGCCTCGAAGAAGTACCAGGTCCGCCGCGCGAGCCGGCGCAGGAAGGCGCGCTCCTCCGCGTCCAGCTCGGCGGCCGGGGCGGCGAAGGGCCGGCCGATCCGGGCCGCGATCGCAGGCGAGGCGAACCACAGGGCAAGAAGCGGCAGCGCGCCCGGGACGGCGGCGGGCGCGACCGCGAGGATGTAGAGCCCGATCACCAGCGCGAGGAACGGCGTGGCCCGCATCTCGCGCCAGTAGCCGGCTGCGCCGCGCGCGTTCGCCCGCGCCGCATGGGCGGCTGTCGTCCATTCGAGCATCTGGCGCCGCGACCCGTAGGTCCGCCAGAGCGACCGGATGATCGCGTCGAGCGCAAGGACCGCCTCGTCGAGCATGAAGGCAACCGCAAGCGCCCATCGCCCGGCCTGATCGGCCTGCGCGCGCAGCCGCCCCCGGACCGCGCCGCGCCGCCGCCCGCGGGCGAGGCCGGTCACCAGGTCGGTCAACAGATAGGCGCCGGGTGCCGCGATCGTGAGCAGCGTCCAGAGCCAGGCCGGCCCGGGCAGCGCGAGCCAGCCCGCCACGGCAAGCAGCACCAGCCCTGGCGCGATCAGGCTCCGGCGCAGATTGTCGGCGATGCGCCAGCGGTCGAGAAGGCCGAACCGGCTGGCATGCCGCTCGCCTTCCGCTCCCGGCACCCGCCCCGCAAGCCAAGGCAGGAGCTGCCAGTCGCCCCGGATCCAGCGGTGGGCGCGCCGCGCGTAGCCGAGGTAGCCGGACGGGAAGTCCTCGTAGAGCACGATGTCGCTGGCGAGCGCCGTCCGGCCGTGCAGGCCCTCGAACAGGTCGTGGCTCAGGATCGCGTTCTCCGGCACGCGACCCTCGGTCGCCCGCCTGTATGCGGCGACGTCGTAGCCGCCCTTTCCGGTGAAGATCCCCTCGCCGAACAGGTCCTGGTAGACGTCCGAGACGGCCCGGCTGTAGATGTCGATCGCCGTATCGCCGGTGTAGAGCCGGGTGAAGAGCGACCGGATGCCCGCCTCCGGCGCGATCTCGACCCGCGGCTGGATGAAGGTGTAGCCTTCCGTCACCTTGCCGCTCTCGTCCGCGAATTTGGCGCGGTTCAGCGGATGGGCCAGCGCCCCGAGCAGGCGCTGCGCGGCGCCCGGCGGCAGGACCGTGTCGGCGTCCGTCGTAATGACGAAACGCGTGCCGACGAGCGCGTCGGCGTCGCCGGCGCGAAGCGGGAAAGCCGAGCCGTCGCCGGAGGCCAGAAAGTCGTTGAATTCCGAAAGCTTGCCCCGTTTGCGCTCCCATCCCATCCAGATCCCGTCGGCGGTGTTGAGCCGCCGCTGACGATGCAATAGGACGAAGGGCCGGCGGTCGGGGTAGCGGCCGTTCAGCCGCTCGATCCCCGAACGCAGTGCAGCGAGGATGGCCGCGTCCTCCGGCAGCGAGGCCGTCGGGGCATCGGCGAAATCGCCGAGGATCACGAAGCCCAGGTTCGCGACCGGGTTGGTGAGCCAGTTCGTCTCGATCTGGTCGAGAAGCCGGCCCACCTCTCCCGCGGTGCGGAAGATCACCGGGACCGCGACCGCGGCGTGAAACGCCTCGGGGAGGCCGTCGGCGAAGTCGAGCTTGGGCAGGATGCGCGGCGGCAGGATCAGCGTAACGAGCCAATGGGTGAACGTCACCGAGATGATGCCTGCGGGGACGAGCGACAGCAGCTGCCCGCCCACAAAGGCCGGAGCCCCGGCTCCGCGGCTCCACAGGATCGCGGCCGGCAGGACGAGCGCGGCGAGGGCGAAGACGACGAGGGCGCCGAAGTAGACCTGTCTCGGCCGCGCCGCCATGCCGCGCCGGATCCACGTGGACGGCGGCGCGCGGTAGCCGAGTTCGGCCTCGAGCGCTCCCCGTCCCGAGCCGACCAGCCAGTGCCCGACATGGCCACGCCTCGGATCGTCCCGGCATCGGGTCGATCTGGCGATGGCCTGCTCCACCACCTCGGTCTCGCCCCGGCGGCTGCCGCGTGCCAGGTCCTCGACCGCCCGGCGGTAGAGATCGCGGCTTTCGAAGTCCATCTCGGCGTAGACACCGGTCGGATCGCGCCGGAGCGCGGCATCGACCAGGCTCGTGCGGTCGAAGAAATCCTTCCAGGGGATCGCGGAGAGCGCGGAGAGCGCGGTGATCGCCCGCACCACGCATTCGGTGCAGTCGTGTCCGGCCAGCCAGTTGCTGCGGGCCGCGGCCTTGGCCGGGGCTTCGAGGCCCGGAAGGAGCTCGCCACAGGCCGACACCAGCGTCTCGAGACAGGCGAGCCGCAGCATGGTCGGAAACGCCCAGAGCTCGGCGATCGTCAGCGCGCCGCCCTCCTGGTAGGCCGAGACGAACGCGGCGAGGGACTCGAGCCCGGGATGGATCTCGGTCGCGTCGAGCGCGCCATGGGCGACGAGGTAGATCCGCGGCAGGCTGCCGTGCTCGGGCTGGGCGAGGCGCGGCAGCTTGCGATAGAAGCGCGCCGGCATGTCCCGGCGCACTTCGCGGATCGCGCGGCGAATGACATATTCGTTGTCGGTGATCCATTCCACGGCCTTGGCGGCCTCGGGCGGCGGGTCCGAGGCCTGCCTGCGCGCCTCCGCGAACCAGCGCGACAGCGCGTCGCCCCGCGCCAGGATCGGCAGCGGTGCGGGCGGTCCGGATTCGATGCGGTGGTGCCGCTGCAACTCCCGGGCGGCGCGGCGCGCGGGATCGTCAGGGCCCGGGCCGTCCATCCCGCTCAGGCCCGGCCGCGGATCGGGTTCCCGCTGTGGCTGGCGGCGGTGGTCGCGGCGGCGGAGGACGGCTTGCGGCCGGTTTCAGGCCGGACGATCAGGGTCGGCTTGCCGAGATGGGTGACGAGGAACTCGGCCACGCTGCCAATCGCTTGGTCAGCATAGCCGCCCACCCCTTTCGCCGCGAGGACGACCATGTCAGGCGCCTCGTCGGCCGCAGCGGTCAGCAGCCGGTGGCGCGGGTCGGCGCCGCTCAAGATCAGCGTTCGGATCGGTCGGCGCTCCATCGCCATCCGGGCATGCAGCCGGCTCATGTATCGCTCGGCGGCCTTGCGGTTGTGTTCGGCACATTTGCCGCGCAGCGCGACTCCCGCCTCTTCCGGTGGGCCGATCTCGGTGATCGCGGGCTCGGGCACCGCATGTGCCAAGATGACCTCCGAGCCGAATGCGTCGGCAATCGCGATTGCGGCGGACAGCGCGGTCTCGGCCCTTCTCGAGCAGTCGAGCGGCACCAGCAACCGGCGCACATCGGGGGCGAGCCGGCCGGTGTCGCCCGCCAACCCCGGGGGCACGATGAGCACCGAGCATCCGGCCGTCTCGACGATGCGCCGCGCGGTGTCGCCGATCGGGTGGTCGGCATGCGCGGATTCGCCCACCGAGCCGATCACGCAGAGGTCCACGGTGCCATTGGCGAGAACCGCCTGAAGCCTTTCGTGCAACCGCCCCATGACGACCTCGCACCCGGCCTCTCCGATCTCGCCGGCGCCGGCCTCGTCGAGCAGATCATCGAGCCGGCTCTGCGCCTTCCGCCGCCTGAGGTCCCATGCGACCGGGTCCTGGGGCGCGGCACTCTCCTGCGGCAGGTCGAGAACGCGGAGCGCCTGCAAGGATGCGTGCATCTGGCGGGCGATTGCGATCGCCCAGGCCAACACCTCTGTCGCATGGGGCGAGCCGTCGACGCAGGCAAGCACGTTCGAAAACCCCGCCGTGCGCTGCCCATCCGGCGCTGCAATCCCGCCGGTCCCGGTGCTGGCGCTGTCCGGGCTCGTCGCGATGTTTACAATTGTCATCCCATGCATGCTGGCCATCACTGACCTCCTCCCGGTTGTGAAGTGGAAACGAATGCCCACGCCCCTGATTCCCCGGCCGGCGCGAACACATCGTCACGGTGAGCATTGTCGGCCCCTCTGCGAGCCGGCCCCCATCAAAACAATTATACACGATAAGGCCGATTGTGTCTTGATTGCGATCAATCAACAAGCGACTCCGAGGCGCCGTAAATCCGGGTGTCTGTCTGGACAGCAGAGGTTTCCGGACCGGACCGCGGCCCTCCATCCATGCGGAACCGACAGCAACACGCCCCGACACGACATTGCGCGATCCAAACATGAACATGTGCTGCACACGACATCACGCAACGCATTAAAATCACGCCTGAATCGCCACCATCCATCATAGGGGCCGCAGACAATCTAGAATTCTGGTTTATTTACGTTTTTTTGTGTATCTTCAAATCGATGGCGGCGGATGTGGCTCACGCTGGACTACGCCCCAGTATCCCCGAGTTTGCCCCTCTACGACGACTCATTGCACACATGAGCCGTACACGAAAACGGCCTCCATCACCAAACCTCCCTCCGGTGCCTGACCTGCGTCCAGATCAGACGAAAGGGTGGCTCACACGAGCGAGACGCCCCGAAGCCGCGACGACGCCCCTCGTTGGGCCCTGCCCGAGCGGAGACCCGGGTCGATCAGGGGCTGGGGCCTACAGGCACGTCCCTATCCCGCCTCCAGACCTTTGGCGACCTCATCGGCCTTCATATAACCGATATGTGCGAGGTATCCATCGCGACCGCCTCGGCGACCACGTAGCGGAACCCCCGTCCCGCGGCTTCGTGCTTGCCAAACTTGTTGACGATCAACAGGTCCGCACCGGATGACAGGCCGGCCGCGACCAGTCCGACAGCCGTTTCGAGCGCCGCGGGATCGAGGCGGCAGGCAACGTTGCGTGCCGGAAGATCATTCAGCATCGGTCGTCTCCGGGACATCTGGCAGCCCGCGTCTTGACCGCATGTGTTTCGACAGGGTCCGCAGATCGGCCCGAGTCAGCCTGGCGCGCGCAATCGGCAAGAGGATCGCGTTTTCGGCGACGAGGTGGCGGCGCACATGCCCCGCAAACCCAGACAACGCTGCGCGCTCCTTGGCGGTCAGATCGGCCCCCGTATCGAGGCAACCAGCCAGAATCGCACGCACGTCAGGCAGCAGACGCATCGCCTCATCCTGATCGGCCCTGATCCGGTCGATCGCACCCTCGATCGCATCCTCTACCGTGCAACGCCGGGCAAGTAGCGGGAACAGATCCTCTGCCTCGTCGCGCAGGTGGACATTCAGTTCCTCGTTCAGAAAGCGCAGCACCGTTGTTGCTGCTTGGCGATCGAGAGCGTCCGCCGTTGCCAGCCCGTCGATCACTGCGCAGATCTGACGTTCGCGCACGTGGTCTTCGCTGATGAAATCCAGAGGATTTGCGAGCAGGCTCGGGCTTGTCGGTTTGCCACCGCTGCCACGCAGCACTGGCCCTGACGGTTGCATGACACGTCCTTTCGCGTGGTTCAGATCGGCGCAAGGCTTGCGCCGGTGATCTGCGCGCCTTGAGCCAGGGTTTCGACGAATTCCCGTGAGGCCCTTGCCCAGGCCGCCTTTTCGAGGGCCTGCGCGATCTTGGGGCGGACGGTTTCATATGGCAGAATCTGATCCGGCGCGGTGGCGTTGAGGCGGATGATGTGCCAGCCGTGCCGAGAGAGAACGGGTGCGGGGCTGATGCCGCCCTCGGTCAGGGTTCGCAGCGCCGCCTCGAACTCGGGCACGGTGTCACCCGGACCAAGTTGGCCCAGATGCCCGCCGGACGCCTTGGAGCCGCAATCGCTTTCACGGGCGGCGGCGGCGAACCCCTTGGCGTCACCGTCAAGCCGCGCCAGCAGGGCAACGGCCCGCGCCTCGGCCAACCCACGCTCAGCGTCGTCGCGCGGATCGCAGGCACACAGGATATGCGAGACATCCCACAGCGGCGCCGAGCGGTAGCGGTCGGGGTCATTTTCCCATTCCGCACGCACCGCGTCCTCCGCGACAGGCGCGATTGCCAGCGCTTCATCCAGAAGGGCGCGGATCAGGGCTTCGTCCTCGGTCTCGAAGCGGTTCGGCGCCAGTTCCAGCGGGTCGGGCGTCAGCCCGCGTCGCTTCGCCTCCTGCAGCAGTAGCGCGCGGATGGCCAGCGCCTGCGCCGCCTTGCGCCAGGCGATGCCGGGCTTGTCCTTGGGGCCGGTGTGGTTCTGGGCCTCGGCGGCGATTGCCACCGAGGGGATGGTTTCACCGTTCACGACGACATCGGGGAAAAGGGCCATGTTCATCTGGCTTACTCCGCTGGCGTTGTGGCGGTGGGACCGCGCTTGGCCTGCAGCGTGTCGAAGTCGCGGCGGCGTTCTTCGATCGGACGATGCCGGCGCGAGCGCACGATCTGGTAGCCGGGCCGCGTCAGCAGGTAGCGGAACGGAGCGGCAAAGCCCGACCAGATGTGCACGAGCCGCGTGAACGGAAACAGCGCCGTTATGATCAGGCCCAGGAAGATGTGCAGCTTGTAGAGCCAGTGCACGTCAACCACCGTGACCCAGGCGTTGATGTTCCAGCTGACCACACTCTGCGACCAGGTCATGAAGCGGACCATTTCCGACCCGTCCATGTGCTGAAGCGTCTGGGTGATCGTCAGAAGGCCGATGGCCAGCTGCAGCCAGATCAGGACCATGATCAGGATATCGCCGAACGTCGATGTCACCCGGATGCGTGGATCGACAAGGCGGCGGTGGAGAAGCATGGTCGATCCGATCAGGGCCGCGATGCCCGCCGGGCCGCCGATCAGGACTGCCATCCACTGCTTGAGCGCATAGGGAATGCCGATGGCATCTAGCGCCCAGACCGGCGTGAACAGGCCGACGAGGTGGCCGAAGAACACGGTCAGGATACCGACGTGGAACAGGATCGAGCCCCAGATCAGCTGTTTGCGGCGCAAGAGCTGGCTCGAAGAACTCTTCCAGGTAAAGGGGTCCCGTTCATAGCGCACGATCGACCCCACGAGGAAGATCGTCAGCGCGACATAGGGCATGACCCCGAAGATGACGAAGTTGATGTCGAAGTCGCCGAACATCTCATGCGCTCCTATTCAATGGTTTCGGGGTCGGTTCGTCCATCGCCGCGAGCATGTCGCGGACTTGCGGGCAACCTGCGTTCGGATCGGAGCCGAAGGTAACCTCGGTTTCCTCCCAGACGGCGTCGAGCGCCACGAGGTCGGTCGGGTCATCATCCGGCTGGGCCAGCATGTCGGCCACCGCTTCGGCGTCGGCGCGGGTTCCGGAGAGCTGCAAAAGGGCGGCGAACGCAGCAGCATATCCGCTGTCGCGCCGCCCAAGCCGGGCAGCGAGAGCGTCAAGGATATGTGCCGCGTCCGCCAAGGTTTCCTGCGCTTCCGCGAAGGGACGCGTCGACAGGAATTCCAGCAGCACCGGCAGGTGGTCCGGCAGTTCCGAGGTGACGGGTTCGAACCTGCCCGCCCGGTAGGTCTCGATCAGGTTGACCATCGCGCCACCCCGGTCACGGCTCTCGCCATGAACGTGCTCGAAGAGATTGAGCGACAGAGTCCGCGACCGGTCGAAGAGCATCACATAGCTTTCCTGCAGGTCGTAGAGGTCCGCTTTTGCGAAGCCATCGGCCAGCGTGCGCAGCGCAGCCCGTGTGTCGGCGGCGATACGGAGATCCGCGTCGATGACGCCCCCGATTTCGGACATCGCCTGCTGCCATTCCCGCGAGGGATAACTCAGGATCAGCGACAGGGCCTTGAGTGTGCGGTCCATCATCAGAATGTCTCCTGCGGAAGCGCGAATTTCTTTTTCTTGCCGCCGAACAGGGTGGTCTTGCCGGCCTCGCCGGTGGAACAGCCGTTGCCATCGGTAAAGCCGCAGCCGCCACGTATGTCGGCGCCATGCTCGTTCTGTTCTCGGTGTGCCGTGGGGATCGCGAAGCGGTCCTCGTAATCGGCGATGGCCATGATCTTGTACATGTCCTCGATCACCCGGCCCGACATGCCGACCCGGGCGGCGATCGCCTCGTCCCGGACCCCGTCCACGCTGAGCGCCCGCATGTAGAGCCGCATCGCGGACATGCGTTCGAGGGCGTGAACGATGGGCTCCTCGTCGCCCGCCGTCAGCATGTTGGCGAGGTATTTGACGGGGATGCGCAGAGACCGCACATCGGGCATCTGGTCGCTCATCGCGATCTGGCCCGCCTGGGCCGCGTTCTGGATCGGCGACAGCGGCGGGATGTACCACACCATCGGCAGCGTCCGGTATTCGGGATGCAGCGGGAAGGCGACCTTCCAATCCATCGCCATCTTCCAGACCGGGCTGACCTTGGCCGCCTCGATCCAGTCCTCGGGCACACCGTCGCGGCGGGCCGCGGCGATCACTTCGGGATCGTTCGGATCGAGGAACACATCCAGTTGCGCGCCGTAGAGGTCGGTCTCGCGCTCGGCACTGGCCGCCGCCTCGATCTTGTCGGCGTCATAAAGGATCACGCCCAGATAGCGGATACGGCCGACGCAGGTTTCCGAGCAGACCGTCGGCTGGCCGCTTTCGATGCGCGGATAGCAGAAGGTGCATTTCTCGGATTTGCCGGTGTCCCAGTTGTAATAGACCTTCTTGTAAGGACAGCCCGAGATGCACATCCGCCAGCCGCGGCATTTCTCCTGGTCGATCAGGACGATCCCGTCCTCCTCGCGCTTGTAGATTGCGCCCGAGGGACAGGAGGCCGAACAGGTCGGGTTGAGACAATGCTCGCAGAGCCGCGGCAGGTACATCATGAAGGTATTTTCATACTCTCCATAGATCTCCTTCTGTACGTCCTCGAAGTTGTAATCCTGCGACCGCTTGGCGAATTCGCCGCCCAGGATCTCTTCCCAGTTCGGCCCCTTCTCGATCTTCTCCATCCGCTCGCCGGTGATCTTGGACCGGGGTCGCGCGCTGGGAAAGGCGTTCATGTCGGGCGCCGATTTCAGGTGGTCATAGTCGAAATCGAACGGCTCGTAGTAGTCGTCTATCTCAGGCATCGACGGGTTGGCGAAGATGTTCGCCAGGATCCGCCACTTCGACCCCTGCTTGGGGTGCAGTTTACCGCTGGCCGACCGTGCCCAACCGCCGTTCCACCGTTTCTGGTTCTCCCAATCCGTCGGATAGCCTGTGCCCGGCTTCGTTTCGACGTTGTTGAACCACGCGTATTCGACGCCTTCGCGCGTCGTCCACACGTTCTTGCAGGTGACCGAGCAGGTGTGACACCCGATGCATTTGTCGAGGTTCAGAACCTTGCCGATTTGTGCGCGAACTCTCATTCCGCTGCCTCCACTTTCGGGGTTGCGGACCGGCTTGCAGGTTCATCGAGCCAGTCGATCTTCTGCATTTTCCGCACGATCACGAACTCGTCACGGTTGCTGCCCACGGTGCCGTAGTAGTTGAAGCCGTAGGACAGCTGCGCATAGCCGCCGATCATGTGTGTGGGTTTCAGCGTGGCGCGGGTCACCGAGTTGTGGATGCCGCCGCGATTGCCGGTCTTTTCCGAGCCGGGGGTGTTCACGATCTTTTCCTGGGCGTGGTACATGAACAACGTGCCCTGCTTGATCCGCTGAGATACCACCACCCGCGCGGTCAACGCGCCGTTGGTGTTGTAGGCCTCGACCCAGTCGTTATCGACAAGGCCCGCCTTCTGCGCGTCCACCTCGGACATCCAGACCACCGGTCCGCCCCTGTTCAGCGTCAGCATCAGCAGGTTGTCGGTATAGGTGCTGTGAATGCCCCATTTCTGGTGCGGCGTGATGAAGTTCAGCACAACGTGCGGGTTGCCCTCTGCCGCGTCGTTGTTGACGGCCGCGGTGATCGTCTTGAGGTCGACCGGCGGGCGGTAGCTGACGAAACCCTCGCCGAAGGCCCGCATCCATTCATGATCCTGGTAGAGCTGCTGGCGACCCGTCAGGGTGCGCCACGGGATCAGTTCGTGGACGTTGGTGTAGCCCGCGTTATAGCAGACCTCCTCGCTCTCGATCCCCGACCAAGTCGGCGACGAGATGATCTTGCGCGGTTGCGCCGCGATATCGCGGAAGCGGATCTTGGTGTGGTGCGCGCCCTCGGCCAGATGGGCATGATGGCGGCCGGTGGGTTTTTCCAACTCCTCCCACGCCTTCACGGCCACCTCGCCGTTGGTTTCGGGCGCAAGCATCAGGATCATCTCGGCCGCATCGATGGCGGTTTCGAGTTTCGCGTGCCCCTTCGAAACACCCTCGTCCTGAACGACGCCGTTCAAGTCGCGCAGGTGTTTCACCTCGACCTTGGTATCCCAGTTGATCCCCTTGCCGCCATTTCCGAGTTTCTCGAGAAGCGGACCCACGGACGTGAACTTCTTGTAGAGGTTGGGATAATCCCGCTCGACCGCGATGTAGTTCGGCGCGGTCTTGCCGGGGATCAGGTCGCATTCGCCCTTCTTCCAGTCCCTGACATGGGCCTGCGCAAGTTCCGCGGCCGTGTCATGCAGCAGCGGAAGCTGGACGATGTCGGTCTCGACATCCAGTACCTCGGGTGCCACTTCCGAGAACTTGGCCGCGATCGACTTGAAGATCTCCCAGTCCGACTTGCTTTCGTAGGCCGGGTCCACCGCCGCCTGCAGCGGGTGGATGAAGGGATGCATGTCCGAGGTGTTGAGATCGTCCTTTTCGTACCAGGACGCGGTCGGCAGAACGATGTCGGAATAGACCGCCGTTGTGGACATCCGGAAATCGATGCAGACCAGCAGGTCGAGCTTTCCCTTCGGCGCCTCGTCATGCCAGACGGCCTCCTTCGGCATCACGCCGCCTTCCTCGCCCAGGTCCTTGCCCATCACGCCGTGATCGGTGCCCAAGAGGTGCTTGAGGAAGTATTCATGCCCCTTGCCGCTGGACCCCAGCAGGTTCGAGCGCCAGACGAACAGGTTACGCGGCCAGTTTTCCGGTGCGTCCGGGTCCTGGCAGGACATTTCCAGATCGCCCGACTTCAGCTGTTCGGCAACGAAATCCCTGATCTCCTTGCCGGCCGCCTTGGCCTGTTTCGACACCTCGAGCGGATTTGTCTTGAGCTGCGGGGCGGACGGCAGCCAGCCCATGCGCTCGGCCCGGATGTTGTAGTCGATCAGGGAAATGTCCCAGTCGCCCTCGGGCGCGGTCGGCGACAGGATCTCACCTGCACGCAGCGTCTCGTAGCGCCATTGGTCGGTGTGGGCATACCAGCAGGAGGTCGAATTCATGTGCCGCGGCGGACGGTTCCAGTCGAGCGCGAAGGCCAGCGGCTGCCAGCCGGTCTGCGGGCGCAGTTTCTCCTGTCCCACGTAATGCGACCAGCCGCCGCCCTCCTGCCCGATGCAGCCGCACATCACCAGCATGTTGATGATGCCGCGGTAGTTCATGTCCATGTGGTACCAGTGGTTCAGACCGGCCCCGAGTATGACCATGGACTTGCCATGGGTCTTTTCGGCGTTGCCCGCGAATTCCCGCGCGACCGCGACGATCTTCTCGCGCTCGACGCCGGTGATCTTTTCGGCCCAAGCTGGGGTGTAGGGGCTGTCGTCGTTGAAGTCCTTGGACACCCAGTTACCGCCAAGGCCCCGGTCGAGACCGTAATTGGCGCAGAACAGGTCGAACACAGTGGCAACGAGAACCTCCTTGCCATCGGCCAGTTTCACGCGTCGTGCCGGAATGTTCCGGGTCAGCACCTCGGGGTGGTCGCACCTGACGAAATCGCCGGTGGCCGCACCACCGAAATAGGGGAAGTCGACGCCCACGACCTCGTCGTGATCCTCGTCCATGATCTGGCTTAGTCGCAGCTTGGCCTCTGTCCCTTTCGCCTGCTCTTCGAGATTCCACTTGCCCTCTTCGCCCCAGCGGAACCCGATGGACCCGTTGGGCGCCACGATCTGGCCCGAGGCCTTGTCATAGGCGACGGTCTTCCAGTCGGGGTTGTTGGCCTCGCCCAGCTTGCCGTCGAAGTCGTCAGCGCGCAGCATTCGGCCCGGCACAAGGTGCCCGTCCCTTTCATCCAGACGCACCAGCATAGGCATGTCCGTGTACTTGCGAGTATACTCCTCGAAATACTCGGCCTGCCGGTCGAGGTGGAATTCGCGCAGGATCACGTGGCCCATGGCCATCGCCAGCGCCGCATCGGTGCCCGCCTGCGGGTTCAGCCAGATATCGCCGAATTTGGCCGCCTCGGAATAGTCGGGGCTGACCACGGCGGATTTGGTGCCGCGATAGCGCACCTCGGTATAGAAATGGGCGTCGGGCGTGCGGGTCTGCGGCACGTTCGAGCCCCAGAGCATCAGGAAGCCCGCATTGTACCAGTCGGCCGATTCCGGCACGTCCGTCTGTTCGCCCCAGGTTTGGGGCGAGGCGGGGGGCAGGTCGCAATACCAGTCGTAAAAGGACATGCAGGTGCCGCCCAGAAGTGACAGGTAGCGCGAGCCGGCGGCGTAGCTCACCATCGACATGGCCGGGATGGGCGAGAAGCCGAACACCCGGTCGGGCCCGTAGGTTTTCGCGGTGTAGGCGTTGGCGGCGGCGACGATCTCGGTCGCTTCGTCCCAGCTTGCCCGCACGAACCCGCCCTTGCCACGCGTCTTGGTATACGAGGTACGCAGGATCGGATCGTTCTGGATCGCGGCCCAGGCTGCGACCGGCGTCATCGTCTCGCGCATCTTGCGCCAAGCGCGCATCAGGGCGCCCCGGATCAGCGGGTTCTTCACCCGGTTCGCGGAATAGAGATACCAGCTGTAGGACGCCCCCCGCGCGCAGCCGCGCGGCTCATGGTTGGGCAGGCCCGCGCGGGTGCGCGGGTAATCGGTCTGCTGCGTCTCCCAGCTCACGATCCCGGACTTGACGTAGATCTTCCAGGAACACGACCCGGTGCAGTTCACCCCATGCGTCGAACGGACGATCTTGTCGTGTCGCCAGCGGTTTCTGTAGGTGTCCTCCCAGTCGCGGTTCTCGCGGGTGGTCTGACCCCAACCGTCCGAGAATTGCTCCAGTTCCTTGCTCTGGAAGAAGTTCAGTTTGTCGAGCAGATGGCTCATTGGGCTGTCCTTTCGGGTGTCTGGGTCCGGGCGGCGATCTGTGACGCACAGAAAACCGGTTGGGTCATTGTGCAGGCTGGGCTGCGGTGCCTTGCGGTGTGCGCCCATGCTCGATGTCGTGGAGAAGGCCGCCGGCGCGCGTGTAGACCGCCCAGGTGATGACGACACAGATCACGTAGAAGATCAGGAAGCCCCAGAGCGCCCCAACGGCGGACCCGGTCATCGCGATCGATGTCCCGTAGGCCTTGGGGATGAAGAAGGCGCCGTAAGCCGCGATGGCCGAGGTGAAGGCCACGATCGCGCCCGATTCCATCGCGATCTGCCGCTTGCGTTCCTCTACACCCAAGTGCGGCATCAGGCGCGGTACTTCGCGGCCCATGATGACCGGGATCATCTGGAAGGTGGAGGCGTTGCCGACACCGGTCAGGAAGAAGAGCGCCATGAAACAGGCGAAGAAGCCGACGAAGGAGCCGAGCCCGAGGAAGGTGATCACGCCAAAGGTGGCCGCGATCATCGCCGCGAAGGTCCAGAAGGTCACGCGACCACCGCCGAACTTGTCCGAGACCCAGCCAGTCCCGGCACGGCTGAGCGCGCCCACCAGCGGCCCGAGGAACACGTAGCTCAGCGCGTTCACGTCCGGAAAAGCGAGCCGCGTCAGCAGCGGGAATCCTGCGGAATAACCGATGAAGCTGCCGAAGGTGCCAGTATAAAGGATGCACATCAGCCAATTCTGCTTGCGTCCGAAGATCACCGCCTGATTGGCCAAGCTGGCACGCGCATCGGCGATATCGTTCATGCCCAGCCACGCCGCGATGGTCGCAGCGAGAATGAAGGGCACCCAGACGAAGCCGGCATTCTGCATCCAAAGCTGGCCGCCGTCGGACAAGGTCACGGGCTCACCGCCAATGGCCCCGAACACACCCGCCGTGATGACGATGGGCACGAGGAACTGCATGACCGACACGCCCAGGTTGCCCAAGCCTGCGTTCAGCGCCAGCGCGTTGCCCTTTTCGGCCTTCGGGAAGAAGTAACCGATATTGGCCATCGATGAGGCAAAGTTACCGCCGCCGAACCCGCACAGAAGTGCCAGGACGAGGAATATCAGATACGGCGTCTCGGGGTTCTGCACCGCATAGCCGATGCCCAGCGCGGGCAAGAGCAGCGAGGCGGTCGACAGCGTCGTCCAGAGCCGCCCGCCGAATATCGGCACCATGAAGCTGTAGAAGATCCGCAGCGTCGCGCCCGACAGGCCGGGCAAGGCCGCCAGCCAGAACAACTGGCCTGAGGTGAAGTCGAACCCGATGGCGGGCAGACGCGCCACGACCACCGACCACACCATCCAGACCGAGAAGGCCAGAAGCAGCGCCGGGATCGAGATCCAGAGGTTGCGGCGTGCGACGGCGCGGCCCTTTTCGGCCCAGAATTGCGCGTCCTCGGGCCGCCAGTCCTCCAGCACGCGCGGCATGGCCGTGCGTTCGGGGTGATGGATGTCCTCCATCTCGGGCAGTTGCGGCAGCTGGTCGAGCACTTCGCCATGCGCCGCACGCTCCATCGCCCGGATCGACAGGTGCATCCAGCTCAGCGCGATGGCGACCAGTCCGAACAGCAGGGCAAAGCACGATGTATAGATGCCCGTCAGGTCCAGCAGCGCACCGAAGGCGATTGGCAGGACGAACCCGCCAAGTGCCCCGATCATGCCGACAAGCCCGCCGACCGCACCCACGTGGCCCGGATAATAGACCGGGATGTGCTTGAAGACCGCGGCCTTGCCCAGGCTCATGAAGAAGCCCAGCGCGAAGAGCGTGACGATGAAGGGCCACAGACCCATCTGGGTCGAAAACGAGATCGCGCCGTCCTTGCTCTGGATGACGTAGTCCGTGGGCGGGTAGCTCAGCATGAACAGGAACAGCAGCGAAAAGCCGAAGGTCCAGTACATGACCCGGCGCGCGCCGAACTTGTCCGACAGCACGCCGCCATAGGCGCGGAACAGCGAAGCCGACAGGCTGAACGAAGCCGCCGCCATGCCGGCGAAGCGAACGTCGATGCCGTAGACGTCGATCAGGTAGTGCGGCAACCAGAGCGCCAGCGCGACGAACGCGCCGAACACGAAGAAGTAATAGAGCGAAAAACGCCAGACCTGCAGGTTCTTCAGCGGTGCGAATTGCTGCGCCAGCGAAGGGGCCTCGGCGCCCGTCTTGCGGCGTTCGACCAGTTCGGGGTCGTCCTTGGCCAGAAGGAAGAACAGCACGCCGATGATTGCCAGGCCCGCTGCCCAGACATGGGCCACGCCATGCCAGCCATAGGCGACCATGACGAAGGGGGCCACGAACTTGGTGACCGCCGCACCGACGTTGCCCGCGCCGAAGATACCCAGCGCCGTCCCCTGGTGGCCCGCGTCATACCAGCGGCTGACATAGGCCACGCCGATGATGAACGACCCGCCCGCGAGGCCAATGCCCAGCGCTGCGATCAGGTACATGATATAGCTGTCCGCCAGTGTCAGCGCCCAGGTCGCAAGCGCGGTCAGGATCATCTGGCTGGAAAATACCAGCCGCCCGCCGTATTTCTCGGTCCAGACGCCGAGAAACAGGCGGGTGATGGAACCGGTCAGGATCGGCGTCGCAACCAGCAGGCCGAACTGGGTGTCATTCAGACCAAGCTCGGCCTTGATGGCGACACCGATGATGGAGAATATCGTCCAGACCGCGAAACAGGCGGTGAAGGCGATCGTACTCAGGCTCAAGGCCCGTGTCTGATCGGCGCGCGAGGCTGTTGCTACGGTCTGCATGGCGGGTCTCCGGCAAAAATAGTGCTGTCACCCCTGTATGGGGTTCAGTGCCAGACCTGACGCCGCAGCGACGCTCGTGACTTGATCTAGATCACGATATTGAGAAAAGTCTAACTAAATAAATGACTTACAGAAATTTGTCAGCCGGTGCGCGGTGGTAGATCAAGGCTGCTGCGGCAGAGGTCAACTGCCAAATTGGCTTTTATCAAATGATTTGATGATAATTGTTAAGTGACCGAAGTCAGGGGGGCCGACATGCCCGATTCAGAATACCGGGATATTCGAAAACTCGATCTCTTCGCGCAGATGGCGGATGAAAATTTCACATCCTTGATGCGTGGCGCCTATGTGCAGAATTTCCCTGCGCAGATTGAATTGATCACCGAAGGAGAGCCGAGCGACTTTCTTCACATTGTTATTTCGGGCTCGGTCGATCTGTTTTCGGCCTGGAATGGGCGGGACACCAGTATGGCGACTGTCCGCCCCATCTCGACCTTCATTCTTGCCGCGACCATCAAGGATGCGCCCTACCTGATGTCTGCACGCACGCTGGAGAAAAGCCGGATCGCGCTGATCCCCAGTCAGGACGTTCGCGCGATTTTCGACGCCGACGGCAGCTTTGCCCGTGCGATCGTCACGGAGCTGGCGCAGTGCTATCGCTCTGTCATCAAGGCGCAGAAGGATCTCAAGCTTAGAACCTCGCTGGAGCGGCTCGCGAATTACTTGCTCAGGCAACAAAGGTACGCCGGCGGCGGGGCTGCGTTCGAGCTTGATTTCGAGAAGCGGCGCCTGGCCTCTGTGCTGGGCATGACCCCCGAAAACCTCAGCCGCGCCTTCAAGGGCCTGCAACCCTATGGTGTTACCGTGACCGGCACCCGCATCACCATCGACAATCAGGCGGACCTCGAACACTTCGCAAAACCCAACCCACTGATTGATGACTTTTTGACCTGAGGGACAGACAGAGGACAAAATCGATGCCTGGCGCCGCCGGAGATCTCGCCGAGGAATATCCCGATGTCTGGAAAGCCTATGCTGCCTTGGGCAAGGCGGCCGCCGACTGTGGCCCGCTGACGCCCCGAGAAAGGCGCCTCGTCAAGCTGGCGCTCGCCATTGGCGCTGGATCCGAAGGCGCGGTGCACTCCCACACCCGGCGCGCCAGACCGGAGGGGATCGAACCTGCGGCGATGACACAGGTCGCGATCCTGGCCATCGGCCCGCTTGGCCTGCCACGGGCCGTCGCCGCGAAGACCTGGGTCGAAGACATCAAGGAATAACAGTCAAGGAAGCGGACTGACGCCTATGAGAACAGGATGCAGCCAGAGGAGCGTCGCGTAGAGAACAATACCGGCCACGAGCCGCGCAAGGGTGCCTTTTGACCCACGCGAAGACAGGAGCGGCGCGTCTTCCACAGCCACGCGCAGGCGCTGCCACTCTGCCCCCATTTCACGGCGCTTGCGCCGGTCGATCAGTCGGCCTCCCAGCACCGCGAAGGCGGCGAAGGTGCCGAACAGGATCACATGGGCCAGATCCCCGTTCGGCACGACATGGGCCGCCGCCCAAAGCGCCAGCGCCAGAAGCAGCGGGTGACGCGACCACCGAACGATGCCGGGCCGTGCCGGGTCGAACAGGTCGTTGCGCGCGCCCCCGAAGGAGAACGGATTGGGCCGCCCGATGGACAGCGCAAGGATCAGGCAAACCGGTCCCATGACAATCAGCGGCACATGGACCTGCCATGGCGCCCAGTCCCATAGGGCCACATACGGCGCGCGGCCTGCCGCCAAGATCAGCCAGGCCAGCACCCCAACTGACATGGTGGAATAGGCCAAGGTAAAGCCGAAAGGTCCGAGGCGCGCCTGAAGCCAGGGCCGCAGTGGCGGTCGCACCGGCAGGGAATGCGACAGGAAGAACACTACATAGGCCACAACGAACTCGAGCCATCCCATGGGCGCGCGCCTCAGATACGCTTGGCCGCGGGCAGGCGCAGCAAAAGCGCACCGTAGACGACGGCAAAGCCGCCGAAGGCCGCGATCCAGAACAGCCCCGCCACGGTGTTCAATGGGCCGGAGAATTCGGGCCATACGCCGCCCGCGACCCGCGCAAGCACGGACAGGACCAGGGCCAGGTAGATCGCGACCGTCCCCGCCCCCGCGGTCAGGTCCTGACCGGTATGGCCCAGCGTCGCGCGCGTCATCACCGCCAGCGTCATCAAGCCGATTGCGCCGGCCATCCAGAAATGCTGCGCGCCCGCTATCCCGAACGACCCCGGCAGCAGGTTCTCCGCCGCGAGCGCCAGGGCCCCCAGCGGCACGAAGGCATAGCCAGCGTGCAGCACCGTCACCAGCGGCTCTGCAAATGTCCGGTGCCCGGCCCAACGCCCCAATCGCAGGGCGTGCAACACGCCTGCCAGCGCAAGCGCCACCCCGGTCAGCGCGCCGAGCGGCAGCGCAACCCACAGCACAAGCGCCATCAGAAGGACCAGCAGCGCCGCCTTGTCGAAGGACTGCATGGGGGGCACGGGCATGACCGTGCTGCGCCGTTTCACCAGCCAGTTGCGGGTGAAGGACGGCACCACACGACCGCCGATCACGGCAATCATCATGATGCCCGCACCGAGACCCAGCCGCAGGCCGTAGCCTTGGGCCGCGTAGTCGCCCTCTGCCGCCTCCCAGTGGAACAGCGCGTTGCCAAGAATGAAGGCCCCCAGCATCGCCAGCACGATCAGGTTGCGCCAGTTCTTGCCCGCCACGATCTCGCGCCCGATCGCTATCGCGAAGACAACCGGAAAGGCCAGATCGACCACGGCTACCAGCTCGGCAGGCAGACCGCCCGAGGCCGCAACCGCCACGCGCCCTGACAGCCACAGTCCCGCCAGAGCCGCCAGCCGCCAGCCGACGATCGGCAGGCGCCCGGTCCAGTTCGGCACCGCGGTCAGCAGGAACCCGGCGACAACGGCGCCCAGGTAGCCGAACAGGAATTCATGCGCGTGCCATGATACGGTGTCGAAGGCGATGGGCAGCATCAGGTGCCCCGACAACATCGGCACCCAGAGGACCATGGCCAGCACGGCCCAGACCGCCGCACCGAAAAAGAACGGGCGAAACCCGAAGGTCAGGATCGCGGGGCCGGTCCAGGCGCGCATCTGCTCGGCGGTCGAGGTCATTTGTCTGTCCTTGTGGCCGCCACACCGTCCTCGGTCAGGATCAGGTCGAGCGGGATGTCATGGGGTTGCGGAAAGATCGTCGGCAGATGTGCAACATCAAGTGCGATGCCGATGGTCAGTGGCCGCGGCGCCAGCGCGGCCAGCGTCCGATCGAAATAGCCCCCACCCAAGCCCAGGCGGAAACATGCCTCATCCCAACCGAGGCAGGGGGCGAGCGCGATGTCGGGCGTTAGCGCATTGGCATCGGGCGGGGGAACGGGAATGTTCCAGTCGCCCCGCACCAGTCTGGTTTCGGGTGTCCACTGGCGGAACACCAGTGGAGCCGCGCGGGTCTCTACCACCGGCAAGGCGATGGTCACGCCCGCGCGATGCAGATCGGCCAAGGCAGGGCGCAGGTCGGGTTCCCCCTTGATCGGCCAATAGCCGGACAGGACGCATCCGCGCCTCACCCCGCGTTCTGTCAGCACCCTCCCCAGATGCCCCGCGATCCTGTCCGAGACCTGCGCCCGCCCGGCCTGGCCCAGGCCCTCCCTCAGCCCGGCCAGCCGTGTCCGTTCCGCCCGGCGCCAGCGCGCCACATCGCGCGCCTGTTGGGGATCAACGCTCAGAGGGTCGAAATACGCAGGATCGACCTCGGTGGCCATGCAAGGCGGCGAGGCATATGTCCCGCTCTTTATCATGCTGCGGGCTCAAACCGGGGAAAGAGCACGTCGTTTTCCAGCGCGATGTGATCGGCCAGCTCGTTGAGCAGCGTTGCCGTGCCCCCGTAAAGCGACCGCCAAGACCCGCAGGCGTGCTCTGGTGGTGTCAGGTCGCCCGTCAGCTTGCGGATCAGCGCGATGCTCTCGGCGTGATCGTCATGGTCAGCGCGCATCGCTGCGATCGGATGCTCGATGCCCGCACCGCCGCCTGCGCGCATTGCCGGGAAAAGGATCATCTCTTCCTTGGCCATGTGATCCTCCATCTCGTGCGCCAGCGTGGTCAGGGCACGGGCAAGACCCCCCGGGGCCTCCGGATCATCGGCGTGGACCTGTTCGACACGCTCGGCCAAGGGCACCAGAGAAGCCAGGTCGGCCCTGTGCATCGCATGATAATTGGTCAGGATATGGTCGATAAGGGCCCCCGTTTCCTCGGGTGTGGCAGGGGTGGCATCGTCCTGCATGGCACGTCCCTTCTGTGTTGATTCGTCGGAAAAGGACGAATTGGCATTTGATTTGCCGATTAGAGCACAGTAATACGCATTGTAAATACTAAACCAGGATCGCGACCATGCGCCTCACTTCCTTCACCGACTATGGCTTGCGCGTGCTGATGCGCATGGCGGGCACGCCGGATCGCGCTTTCACGGCCGCCGACCTTGCCGCCGAATTCCGCGTCTCGCGCAATCATCTGGCCAAGGTGATCTCGGCGCTGGCCGCGTCAGGTCTTCTGGAAACCCGGCGCGGCGGCGGGGGCGGCGCGATGCTGGCGCGGGCGCCCGAGGATATCCGGCTAGGCGATGTGGTAACGGTGCTCGAGGCCGATCAGGCGCTGGTGGAATGCTTTGCCGCCGGGGAGAGTGCCTGCACCCTGACACCGCGATGCCGGTTGAAGGCGCGACTGGCCCATGCCGAAGCGGCCTTCGTGGCCGATCTCAACCGCAGCACCCTGGCCGATTGCGTCTACCGCCCGGAAAGCGCCTGACGCGCCACCAGCGCGATGCCAGCCCATACCGCGCTGCGAAGGGCCATGGCGAAAACGGTGCGCATCTCGAAGGCCCCACCCTGCGCCACATGCAAACCGAACGCCGTGGAGACCAGCAGCGTTGCCGCGAAGATCGCAAGCGACAGGGGCCAGGCCCATCGCCGCCCCTGCCAAAGGCCAAGGCCCGCGACGACATAGGCGAATCCGGCCAGCGTGTTGAACCACAAGACGAACAGGACGACCGCACCCATCTCGAGCCCGCCAAGAAGCGTGGCCCCGCCTGAAACAACCGTCAAAAGGCCGAAGGCTGTCGCAACACCCCCTGCGATGCGTAGCACGTTACGTTGCTTCTTCATCGAAAACGCCCTCCTGCGCCTTCAGCAGCGCCAACTGCACGTCGAGCAGTCGCAACCCCTCGGGCACCAGCGAAAAGCCCCGCGCGCCGAGCGTCCAGCGGATGGCAACGCCCTGCACCAGCGAGGTCAGCAGGATGGCGACATCCTCCGGGCTGACGTCGCGGCGCAGGTCGCCCGCAGCCTGAAGATCCCGGATCACGGCAACAAGGCGGCCCTGAAACGCGCCGAGGAGCCCGCGAAACACGTCACGCAGGGCTTGATTGTCCACCTGCAACTCGCGCGACAACAGGATCGACGGCAGGGCGGGCGTTTCGGATATGGCTGACAGCTGCGCAACGATCAGCGCCTTCAGGCGCGCGTGCGGCCCGGTGGCCCCGGCCTCGGCTTCGGCCCAAGAACTCTGCAACCGGTTCGCGATATCCTCGGCCACCGCCAGCCAGAGCGCGCCCTTGGTGGGGAAATGCCGAAAGATCGCGGGCTGGCTGAGGCCGACGGCGCGCGCGACATGCGTGGTGCTCAGCCGGTCGGGTCCGATCTCGTCGGCCAGTCGCAGCACCTCGGCCACGATCTGCGCCTTTCGCTCTTCCGCGCTCTGACGACCTGACATGCAACACCCCTTGTTAGTGATAACTCACTAACCTATACTGATGACAGCCGCAACCCCTATCCCGAGTCGCGCGCCCAGACCGAAAGGACCCCTGCCATGCCCACCGCCCCCACCGGCTATTCCCGACTGCAGATCGCGCTGCACTGGCCCGTCTTCGCGCTGATCGCTCAGAAATACATCCTCAAGGATGCGGTGTCGGCTGCCTGGGACCAAGTCACCGATGGGCCGGAGGCGGGTTTCGACCTGCTCGTGCGGGCCCATGCAGCAGGCGGCGCGCTGGCGATGATCTTCGCGCTGGTGCGGATGCGCCGGGCGCAGGGCTGATCCCGTGCGTCTGGCCCCCCTCCTCGCGCTGCCGCCCATCGCTTTCGGCATCGCCGCGGCTGTCTGGATGATCGCCTCGGAGCACGGCCCCGCGCAGGTCGAAGGGGAAGCGCCCGCGCTGCCCGTCCGGGTGCTGACGGTCGCGGAGGAGGACATCCGCCCGACCGCATCCGCCTGGGGCAACCTGCGAGCGGCCGAGACGTGGGTCGCCGTGGCCGAGGTGCAGGGCGAGGTGATCTGGCGCCATCCCGACCTGGAGCCGGGCCGCCTGATCCCGGCAGAGACCGAGGTGTTGCGGATAGACCCGACCGACTACGAGCTGGCACTCACGCAGTCACGGGCCGATCTCGCAGCGCTTGCCGCCGAAGCCGCACAACTGACTGCCGAGGCGGCCAACACGGGCCGCATACTAGACCTCGAACGCGCCCGACTGGCGCTGGCCGAGGCCGATCTGACACGCACACGGACCCTGGCCGAACAGGGCACAGTCCCCCAATCGCGTGCCGACGAGGCCGAGCGCGCCACGCTTCTGGCCCGCCGCACGGTCGCGGAACTGGAAAACACCCTGGCGCTCATCCCACCGCGGGAAGCTCGGATCACGGCACAGGTGGCGTGGAGCGAAGCCGCCATTGCGCGCGCGCAGCGATCGCTGGCGCACGCGACGCTGGCCGCGCCGTCCGCGTTCAGCGCGCGGCCAGGGCCTGCCGCCGCGACAGCCGGGCGCTTTTTTCGGCCAGTACCGCCGCGCGGGGATGCCAGACATAGCGCGAATCCTCCCGCACCGGCGCCCAGAACAGAACCCCGCCCAGCCGCCACGGGTCCAAGACGATCCCCGCGTCGTAAGGGTCGCCCCGGCGGCTGACGATCACGGTGCTGTGGTCGATGCGGAAGGCAACATCGGCATTGGCAATGGCCCGGTGCAGCGCAAGCGTTCGGAAGTCCTCCTGCGCCAGGCGTGCCTCCATGTCCATGGCCCAGTGATAGCACAGGCCCCGCGGGCGCAGGCCCAGATTGACCTTGGTGTTGTGGATCAGCGGCGGATCGGTGATTTGATAGGCTTCGGCCAGGACGCGGGTTTCCGAATAGGCGACGCGCGCGGCGCGGTCCGCCTCTTCGGGATCGATGCCCGGGCCAAGCGCAAGGATGGCTTGGGACAGGGCCGCCACGTTCTGGGACGCACCCGCCGGCGCCTGGGACTGCGGCGGGGCTGCGCAACCGGCCGCCAGCAATGCCAGCATAAGAACCACGGCAAAAGTCCTCATCCGTCCCCCAGTGCCTTGCCCAGCCTCGGCAGCCGGGCCCGTTTCAACAGCGCTCTGAGCGCCAGTTCCTCGCCCGAGAGCCGCCGCGCCTCGGCATGAACGGCCCTGACCGCCTCTTCGACCGGCTGAGGCGCGGCCAGCCAAAGCTCCATCAGCACTTCGTCCGGCGCGAACCGCCTGACCCCCTCTTGCTCCAGCAGGTGACGCGGGAAATCGCGGGCGTTGAAGGTGACGATCGCATCGGCGCCCCCGGCGATGGCAGCGGCCAGCACATGGGTGTCGTCCGCGTCGGGCAGCCAGAGCCGCGCCTCCAGCCCCTCACGCGGGGCAACCTCGGCAATGGGCCACGCGGCGCGGACCAGCGCGATCTCGGCGCGCGCCTGCACCTCGCCCGTCGGGCCGATCTTGCGCGCGGCGCGGGCCCATTCCTCAAGGATGCGGGCCGACCAGAGCGGGGTATAGAGGCCCCTGGCCGCCACGCCCAGCAGGATTTCGCGCAGCACCGTGGGGTAGATCACGCAGGCGTCGAGCAAGAGCTTCATGGGCTCAGCCGGAAGGCCACGGCCTTGAGATACCCCGACTCGGCCAGTTGCGGCAAAACCGGGTGGTCGGGCCCGGCAAAGCCGGTGAAAAGGATCTGCCCGCGCCGCCCGGCCCGGCCGATACCGCGCGCCGAGGCCGCGCGAAAGCGTGTCAGGTCGGCGGCGTGGGAACACGAGCAGACCACCAGATATCCGCCCGGCGCCACCAGATGCGCCGCCAGCCGCGCCACCCGCTCGTAGGCCCTGAGCCCGGCCTCGAGGGCGGCCTTGTTGGGGGCGAAGGCCGGCGGATCGCAGACCACCAGATCGAACAGCGCCCCCTCGGCCGCCAGCGTTTCCATCGCCGCGAAGGCGTCGGCCTTGCGCGTGTCGAACCGCCCGGCCACGCCGCTGGCCGCGGCGCCCGCCTGGGCCAGCTCCAGCGCCGGGGCCGAGCTGTCGACGGCCAGCGCATGGGCCGCGCCGCCAGCCAGCGCGGCCAGCGCAAAGCCCCCGACATGGGAAAACACGTCCAGCACCCGGCCCGCCGGCGCCAGCCGGGCCGCGAAAGCCTGGTTCGGCCGCTGGTCATAGAAAAGCCCCGTCTTCTGCCCGCCCATGAGGTCGGCCATGTAGGTGGCCCCGTTCATCGGCACCGGCACCGGCCCGTCCAGCGCGCCCTGCACCAGGCGGGTTTCCTCGGCCAGCCCTTCGAGGGCGCGGGCGCGGCCGGTGCCGTTCTTGATCACCGTTTCCACGCCGGTCACCTCGACCAGCGCCGCGGCCAGCGCGTCGAATTGCAGCTCGGCCCAGGCGGCGTTGGGCTGGATCACCGCCGCCGGCCCGAAGCGGTCGATCACCACGCCGGGCAGCCCGTCGGCCTCGGCATGGACCAGCCGGTAAAACGGCGTCTCGTAGAGGCGGGCGCGGAGGCTGAGCGCCCGGTCGATCTTGACCTTCAGCCAGTCCACGCCGATCCCCGCCTCGGCATCGCGGTCGAGCATCCGCGCGATGATCTTGGAGGCCGGGTTGACGGCGACGGTGCCCAGCGGCCGCCGCTCTGCATCCTCCAGCCGCGCGACGGTGCCGGGGGCCAGCGCCTTGGTGCGCCGGTCGGTCACCAATTCGTCGGCATAGACCCACGGAAAACCGTGCCGCAAGGCACGCGCCTCGGCCTTGGGGCGCAGACGGACGATGGGGCGGTCGGAGGGCTGGCTCATGGCTGTTTTCCTAGACGTTTCGCCCCCTGCGGAAAAGAGCGATTTACCGCCGAATGCGGCAACCGCGGTTTGCCTTGTTAGCGCTAACTGCCTATAAGGAAAGGTGTTGCCGCAACGCAGAGGATTCCGCTCATGGCGCTTCACCCCGAACTCCTGGCCGTCACCGAAGCGATCGTCGAGCGCTCGCGCGATACGCGCGCGGCCTATCTCGACCGGATCGCCCGCGCGGCGGAGGACGGGCCGGCACGCGCGCATCTGACCTGCGGCAACCAGGCCCATGCCTATGCCGCCATGGGCGACGCGAAAGAGGCGCTGGCCGAGGGCCGCGCGCCCAATCTCGGGATCGTCACCGCCTATAACGACATGCTCTCGGCGCACCAGCCGTTCGAGAGGTTTCCGGACCTCATCCGCGGCGCCGCGGCCCGGGCGGGCGGCACCGCGCAGGTGGCCGGCGGCGTACCGGCGATGTGCGACGGGGTCACGCAAGGGCAGACCGGGATGGAGCTGTCGCTGTTTTCCCGCGACGTGATCGCCATGGCCGCGGGCGTTGCGCTGTCGCACAACACCTTCGACGCGGCGGTATTCCTGGGTGTATGCGACAAGATCGTTCCGGGGCTGGTGATCGCCGCGGCGAGCTTTGGCCATGTGCCGGCGGTGTTCCTGCCTGCGGGGCCGATGACCAGCGGGTTGCCCAACGACGAAAAGGCCAAGGTGCGCCAGCGCTTCGCCGCCGGCGAGATCGGGCGGGACGAACTGATGGCCGCCGAGATGGCCTCGTACCACGGGCCGGGCACCTGCACCTTTTACGGCACCGCGAATTCCAACCAGATGCTGATGGAGCTGATGGGGCTGCACCTGCCGGGCGCGAGCTTCGTCAACCCCGGCACCGACCTGCGTGACGCGCTGACCGAGGCCGGCGCGGCGCGGGCGTTGGAGATCACCGCGCTGGGCAACGATTACCGCCCCGCGGGGCGCATCCTGGACGAACGCGCCTTCGTCAACGGCATCGTCGGGCTGATGGCCACCGGCGGCTCGACGAACCTGGTGATTCACCTGCCGGCAATGGCGCGGGCCGCGGGCATCCGGCTGGATATCGAGGATTTCGCCCGGCTCTCGGCGGTCACGCCGCTGATGGCGCGGGTCTATCCCAACGGGCTGGCCGACGTGAACCATTTCCACGCCGCCGGCGGCCTCGGCTTCCTGATCGGCGAGTTGCTGGATGCGGGGCTCTTGCACCCCGACACAGAGACCGTGGCGGGCCCGGGGCTGGCCCGCTATACCGAAGAGCCCAAGCTCGTGGACGGCGCGCTGACATGGCAGGCCGGCGCCGGGGCCAGCACCAACGAAAAGATCCTGCGGCCCGCGGGCGCGGCGTTCCAGCCCAGCGGGGGGCTGAGGGCGCTGGACGGCAATCTCGGCCGCGGGATCATCAAGACCTCCGCCGTGGCGCCCGAACGCCACGCGATCGAGGCCAGGGCCCGCATCTTCGACGACCAGGACGCGGTAAAGGCCGCCTTCAAGGCCGGCGAGTTCACCGAGGACACGGTGATCGTCGTGCGCTTCCAGGGGCCCAGGGCCAACGGCATGCCCGAGCTGCACGGGCTGACCCCGACGCTGTCGGTGCTGCAGGACCGCGGCCTGAAGGTGGCGCTGGTGACCGACGGGCGGATGTCGGGGGCCAGCGGCAAGGTGCCCGCCGCGATCCATGTCAGCCCCGAGGCCGCCGAGGGTGGGCCGCTGGCCCGGCTCGCGGATGGTGATATGATACGGCTCGACGCCGGGGCCGGCACGCTTGACGTGGTCAGCGCGGGCGCGCTGGACCGGGCGCCGGCCAGCCCCGACCTGTCTGCCAACGAAACCGGGCTGGGGCGCGATCTGTTCGCCGCGTTCCGCGCCCATGTTCGCCCGGCGACCGAAGGCGCGGGCGTCGTCGTGTAGACGGTATTGAACCGGCGGCACGCCGCGCCGCGCGAAGAAAGGACAAGACGCATGACCCCCTTTGAGGCCAGCCGCATTACCGAGGCGCTTTGCCGCCGGGCGCCCGTCATACCCGTGCTGGTGATCGAGGACGCCGCGCAGGCCAGACCGCTGGCCAAGGCGCTGGTCGCCGGAGGCCTGCCGGTGCTGGAGGTGACGCTGCGCACGCCGGCCGCGCTGGAAGCGATCCACGAGATGTCCAGGGTCGGGGGCGGCACGGTCGGCGCGGGCACCCTGATCACGCCCAAGGACGTGGCCGCGGCAAAGGCCGCCGGCGCGCAATTCGGCGTCTCACCCGGGGCCACCGCGACGCTGGTGCAGGCCGCCGCCGACGAGGAAATGCCGCTCTTGCCCGGCGCGGCCACGGCGAGCGAGGCGATGGCGCTGGCCGAACGCGGCTATACGATGCAGAAATTCTTTCCCGCCGAGGCCATTGGCGGGGTCGCCGCGCTGAAATCGCTGGCCGGCCCCCTGCCCCATATCCGCTTTTGCCCCACCGGCGGCGTCACGCCGGCCAACGCGGGCAGCTATCTGGCGCTGTCCAACACGCTTTGCGTGGGCGGCTCTTGGGTGGCGCCGGCCGAGCTGGTGCGCCGGGGCGACTGGGCGGCGATCACCGAACTTGCCCGCGCGGCCGCGGCGCTGCCGGGCAAGCCCGCGGAATACGTGGCCTGAGGCTGCGCGCCGACCGGCCGGCTCAGCTGCGCCGCCCCCCCGCCCCGCCCCGGCGCCGCGGCGTGGGCGCCGAGGCCAGCCCTTCACGCAGGACCCCGGTCATCGGATGGTCCGGCGCGACGGGGGAATATTCCGCGATCAGCCGTTTCAGCGCGCGGTCGGTGGCGGTTCCGGCGGGCAGCGACAGCGCCCAGTCGAGAAAGATCGACCGGCACTCCTCGGCCCCGATGCCTTCTATCCGGTAGGATTCGCGGATCAGCCCCTTGGGGTCGGCCATCTCAAGCCGCATCGCCGCCCCCCGTTGCGCCCCGCGCCAGAATCGCCTCGATCACCCTGGCCGCCGCCGCGCGCGCCTCGGTCAGCCGCTCTTGCAGCTCTGCCGCGCTTTGCGCGCCGGTGCCGCGCAACAGGAACGCAAGCCCCGCCTCGCCCAATTCGTCGGGGTTGAGGGGGCCGGGGCTGATCAGGCGCGCCGCCGCCTGCACCTTGCGGGTCAGCGCGTAGCCGGCGCAGAGCGTTTCGCCCTCGTCCGCACTCAGCCAGCCGGCCGCCTGCCCGGCCTCGATCTGCCCGGCCACCTGGGTTGCCGGGCTCGCCGCGACCAGCGCCGCGGCCGAGGCGATCAGCTCGATATCCTGGCCCCGGCCCGGCCCCTGCTTGCCGTCCCAGGTGTCCTTGGCGGGCTTGGCCTCGGCCAGCCGGGCGCGCATGTCGACCACGCCCTCGACCACGCGCGCGGCGTCGGCCTTTTCGCACAGCAGCGCGCGGCGCAACGCCTCGACCTCGTCGCCCAGCGCCGCCTCGCCGGCCACGGGCCGCGCGCGGGTCAGCGCCAGGTGTTCCCATGTCCAGGCCTCGTCGCGCTGATAGGCGCGAAAGCTTTGCAGCGAGGTGGCGACCGGCCCCTGCCTGCCCGAGGGGCGCAGGCGCATGTCGACCTCGTAAAGCTTGCCCTCGGCCATCGCGGCGGTCAGCGCGGTCACCAGTGCCTGGGTGAGCCTCGCGTAATAGGCCCGCGCCGCCAGCGGGCGGCGCCCGTCCGAGGCCTCGACCCCGTCGGCATCGTAGATCACGATCAGGTCCAGGTCCGAGGTGGCGGTCAGCCGCCCCGCCCCCAGCGAGCCCATGCCCAGCATCACCGCCCCCTTGCCCGGCGGGGCCCCGTGCTTGGCCGAGAACTGCGCGACCACCGGCCCCCAGAGCGCCGAGAGCACCGCCTCGGCCAGATCGGCGTATTCCGCCCCGGCGACCTCGGCCGGGATCAGGCCGCGCAGGAAATGCACGCCGATGCGGAAATGCCACTCCTTGGCCCAGCGCCGCGCCGCGTCGAGCTGGCGCTCGTAATCGTCGATCGCGGCCAGGCGCGCCGTCAGTTCCTCGGAAAGCCGCGCCTTGCCCGGCCAGGGCGCGAAGAAATCGCCGCCGATCACCGCGTCCAGCACGCCGGCATTGCGCGACAGGTATTGCGCCAGTTCCGGCGACAGCGTGGCGATGTCGATGATCAGGTCGATCAGATGCGGATTGGCCTCGAAGAGCGAGAAAAGCTGAACCCCCGCCGGCAGCCCGGCGAGAAACCCGTCGAAGGCGGCGAAGGCCTCGGCCGGGCGCGGCGCGGCGGTCAGGCGGCGCAGCAGGTCGGCCCGGAGCCGGCCGAAGATCTCACGCGCGCGGGCCGAGCGCAGGCAGGGATAGCCCGCCCAGCGCTCGACGATGCAGGCGGCGCTGTCGGGCAGCTCTGGCGCCTCGTCCTTTCGCGGGGTGCCGGGGGCAAAAAACCCCTCGGTGAGCGCGGCCACCCGCCCCAGCCGCTCGGTCAGACGGGCGCGCCAGGCGGCGGTATCGCCCTCGCCCATGAACCGCGCGATGCGATCCATCCCATGCGCCGTGCCGGGCAGCGCATGGGTCTGCGCGTCATTGACCATTTGCAGGCGATGCTCGATCTCGCGGTGCTCGCGGTAATCGGCGGTCAGCGTCCGGGCAACGTCGGCCGGCACCCAGTCCTTGCCGGCCAGCCGGGCCAGCCCCTCGACCGTGCCGCGCACCCGCAGATCGGGGTCGCGCCCACCGGCGATCAGCTGCCGCGTCTGGGTGAAGAACTCGATCTCGCGGATGCCGCCGGCGCCGAGCTTCATGTCGTGGCCTTCCAGCGCGATGGCGCCGTGCAGCCCCTTGTGGCTGCGGATCTTGAGCCGCATGTCGTGGGCGTCCTGGATGGCGGCGAAATCCAGATGCTTGCGCCAGACGAACGGGCGCAGCCGTTCCAGGTACGCCTCGCCCGCCGCGATGTCGCCCGCACAGGGCCGCGCCTTGATATGGGCCGCCCGTTCCCATGTCCGCCCGAGGCTTTCGTAATACCGCTCGGCGGCCTCCATGGCGACGCAGACCGGCGTGACCGAGGCATCGGGGCGCAGCCGCAGATCGGTGCGAAAGACGTAACCCTCGCCGGTAAGCTCCGACAGCAGCGCCGTCATCCGCCGCGTGATCTTGACGAAGGCCGCGCGGGCCTCGTGGAAATCGGCCGCGTCGAAGCGGTCCTGGTCGAAAAGGCAGATCAGGTCGATATCCGAGGAATAGTTCAGCTCGTGCGCGCCCTGCTTGCCCATTGCCAGCGCCACCATGCCGCCCGCGGTGGCGGCATCGTCCTCGGTCAGGCCGGGGATCTTGCCGCGGCCGATCTCGGCGGCCACCAGCCGCTTCAGCGCCGTATCGACGCAGAGATCGGCGAATTCCGTCAGAGCCGCCGTCGCCCGCTCCAGCGGCCAGACGCCCCCCAGATCGGCCAGCGCGATCAATAGCGCCGCGCGCCGCTTGGCCTGCCGGAGCCCCGGCTTGAGCGCGTCGAGCGGCAAGTCGCCGACCTCGGCCAGCAGCGCGTCGAAGGCCGTGTCGGGCGCGCCCGCCAGCGCCTCTTCCATCCAGCCGTCCTCACGGGTCATCAGCCCCCACAGGTAGGGGCTGCACCCAGCCGTGCCCTCCAGCAGCGCGCGAACCTCTGGCGGCTGGCCCGCGAACCGCTCGGCGGCCTCGGCGGCGCGGTCGGGCTCGTAGGGGATCGGGGCGCGGGTCAGGTGGGCGGCGAAGGTCATGGAGCAGTGATGCAGCGGCCGCGCCCTGCGGTCAACGGGCGCTGAGCGTGCAGCCCGGCCAATGGCGCGGCGCGGCCGTATCGGGGCGGCGCGGTTTGCGGGGGGCGAGACCGGGTTCGGCCACCGCTCGACGGGCCGGTGCCACCGCGCCTGCAGCGCCCGCGTTGCACCCGCCCTCGCGAGCCCCTAAACCGCCGGCCAGAGAACCGGGAGATGCCCCATGAGCAAAAGCCTGACCCGTGTCCGCCGCGCCCTGCAAGAGGCCGGGATCACGCCCGACATCCGCGAACTGGGCCAGACCCGCACCGCCGAAGAGGCCGCCAGCGCGGTCGGCTGCGCGCTCGACCAGATCGCCAAGTCGATCATCTTTCGGGGCGAGCGCACGGGCGAGGCCATCCTGTTTCTCACCGCCGGCGGCAACCGGGTCTGCGCCGACAAGGCCTCGGCGCTGGCGGGCGAAACGCTGGGCAAGGCCGACGCCGCGCTGATCCGCGCGCAGACCGGCTTTGCCATCGGCGGGGTCGCGCCCGTCGGCCACCTGTCTCCGATCCGCGCCTTTCTCGACCCGCGGCTGCTCGACTTCGACACGGTCTGGGCCGCGGCCGGCACGCCGCGCCACGTCTTCCCCCTCGATCCGCACCTGCTGCCCGGTCTCACCGGCGCGCGGCAGGCCGATTTCGCCCTCTGACGGCGATAATGTAAAATCTTTTCACATCAGCCCTTGAAGGCACCGCGCGCCACCCCCATTTCCCGTAATGTGAAAGGCATTCACATCGAAACCACGCCAACCGCAAAGGAGACACCGATGAGTTCCGTCGCCACCTGGCCCTCCCGCGCCGAAAGCTGGCTCGACCAGCGCGGCAAGGGCGCCTGGATCGTCGCCATGGTCCTGGGCTTCATCCTGTTCTGGCCCATTGGCCTGGCCATCCTCTTCTACATGATCTGGAGCAATCGCATGTTCACCGGCCGCCGCAAATCCGATTCCACCTACAATGTCTGCATCCGGGCCAACCGGATGAAAACCACCGGCAATACCGCCTTCGACGCCTACAAGGCCGAGACCCTGCGCCGGCTGGAGGACGAACAACAGGCGTTCGAGGATTTCCTCGACCGGCTGCGCCAGGCCAAGGACAAGGCCGAGTTCGACCAGTTCATGGAAGACCGCGCCCGCAAGGCCCGCGAATCCGCCGACGCCGCCGCGGCCAACCCCGCCGGCGCCTGACCTGCCCGCCCTCCGGGGCGCCCCAGCGCGGGCGCCCCTTTCGATCCGCCCCTCTCTTGCCTACATCTTGTAAAATGCAACAGCCGCTCTGGGCCCTGCCCGACCCCGACCTGCACGGCGAGTTCTACGCCGACGTCCCCGCCAAGCGCCTCGTCGCCTGGGCGATCGACAGCGTGGCGATCTTCGCGCTCGTGATCCTGGCGTTGCCGTTCACCGCCTTCACCGCGCTCTTTTTCTTCCCGCTGTTCTATATCGCCATCGGGCTGGCCTACCGCGCGGTCAGCCTCGCCCGCCTTTCGGCCACGCCGGGCATGTGGCTGATGGCGCTGGAGCTCAGGAACGGCCGCGGCGAACGCGCCGACGCCACGCTCGCGTTTTTGCATACGCTCATCTACTCGATCAGCATCGCCTTCGTGATCCCGCAGATCGTTTCGGTCGCGGCCATGCTGACGGGCCCCCGCGCCCAGGGCCTGAACGACATCATGCTGGGCAGCGCGGTCATCAACCGTCCCGCGCCGGGATGACACGCCCCCTTGGCGCGCGCCGGATGCGGTGCTAGCGTATCGTGAACGAGGATTTGCAGACCCGCTCATGCGCCATTCGCTTCCGCTTGCGCCGCAGTTCTATGTAACGGCCCCGCAGCCCTGCCCCTATCTGGCCGACCGGATGGAGCGTAAGCTCTTTACGGCGCTTCAGGGGGAGTACGCTGAGAGGCTGAACGACGCGCTGTCGAAACAGGGCTTCCGCCGGTCGCAAAACGTGCTTTACCGCCCGGCCTGCGCCGATTGCACCGCGTGCCTTTCGGCGCGCATCCGGGTGGCCGATTTCCGCCCCTCGCGCAGCCAGCGCAAGGCCGCACGGCGCAACGCCGACCTCAAGCGGCAGGCAAACTCGCCCTGGGCCACAGAGGAACAGTACAGCCTCTTCCGCCGCTACCTCGACGACCGCCACGCCAAGGGCGGCATGGCCGACATGGACATCTTCGAATTCGCCGCGATGATCGAGGAAACCCCGGTTCGCTCACGCGTGGTCGAATATACCGCGCCGCCCGCACCCGGCAGCCGGCATCGCAAGCTTGCGGCGGTCTGCCTGACGGACCTGCTCGATGACGGGCTGTCGATGGTCTATTCCTTCTACGAGCCCGAGCGCGCCCGCGCGAGCCTCGGCACCCATGTCATCCTCGACCATGTCGACATCGCCCGCGAGGCGGGGCTGCCCTACGTCTATCTCGGCTACTGGGTGCCCGGCAGCCCCAAGATGGGCTACAAGGCCAATTTCTCCGCGCTCGAGATCTTCAAGAACGGCCGCTGGCAGGATCTCGGCGACCCCGAGTCGCATAGCGGCGAAACCCACCCGCTCTCGGTCGACCCGATCGCCGAACAGGTGGCCCGCATCTCGCTGCCCGACACCCGCTCGCCGGTCTGAGCGCCCCGCTTCCCGGCTTCTTCTGGCCTGAAATATCCCCGCCGGAGGCCCCCGGCACGGCCGGGCGCCCGGCCCGCAGCAGCGCGGTCGGCACCGGAATACGCCGATCACCGTGCGGCACACCTCCTGCGACTTGCCGGCAAAGACCAAGCGCATGTGCGGGGCGCCGACGATCGAAGGCGTGTCGGACCGGCGACGTCGGTCCGGCAAGCAATGTCCGCACCTCCGCCCGCATCCTAGCCGAGGATGCGGTCGCGCTGCCGGCGGTACTGGCCTTCCGACGCGTCGATCCAGTCCGAGGAGGCGCGCATCGACCTTTCCATGCTGGTCCGTATGCGCACGAACAGGTCGTCATCCATGTACTCGTCCAGCGTCGCCTTGGCCGCGGCCCCCATCGCGTCCCAGACCACGTCGGGGAAGTTCAGCACCTTGACGCCATTGGCCTGCAGACGCTGCAGCGCCGCGCCGTTGTTCATCAGGAACTGCGCGAGGTTCCATTGGTGCGTCTCGCCGGCGGCGATTTCGATGACCTTGCGGTGGGCGGGGGGCAGTTCGTCGAACACGTCGCGATTGGTAGCCAGGCTCAGGCCCGCGCCCGGTTCATGGAAACCGGCGGTGTAATAGATCTTGGTGATCTCGAAAAAGCCGGCCTTCTCGTCGGCCCAGGGGCCGATCCATTCGGCGCCGTCGATGGCGCCCGAGGCCAGCGCCCGGTATACTTCGGCGCCGGGCAGGTTCTGCACGCTCGCGCCCATCTTGCCCAGCGCCTGGCCGCCCATGCCGGGCATCCGGAACTTGAGCCCCTGGAAATCCTCCGGCGTGTTGATTTCCTTTGCGAACCAGCCGCCCGCCTGGGCGCCGGTATTGCCGGCCAGGAACGTCTTGAGGCCAAAGATCTGGCCCAGCTCGTCATGCAGCGCGTGGCCCTCGTCGTGGTAGTACCAGTTGGCCAGCTCCTGCGCGGTCATGCCGAAGGGCACGCCGGTGAAGTACTGGTAGCCCGGATGCTGGCTGACGAAATAGAAGTCGGCGCCGTGATACATGTCGGCATGGCCCGCGGTCACCGCGTCGAACACCTCGAAGGCACCGACCAGTTCGCCCGCGGCCCTGAGATCGACCGTCAGCTGGCCGTCTGTCATCGCGGTGATCGTGTCGGCGCAGCGTTGCGCCGCGTCATGCACGCCCGCAAGGCCCCGGCCCCAGGTGGTGACCAGCGTCAGCGTCCGCTTGCCTTGGGCATAGGCCGGCGCGGCCAGGCCGCAGGCCGCCGCCGCAGCGGTGCCGCCCACCGCGGAGGTTGTCAGAAAAGAACGACGATCCATGTAGGGCTCCTCCCGTTTCGTTAGCCGCCCTGCGCGATGGGCGGATCGCTGCAATGCGCGCAGGTTAACGGGATGCGCCGAACAGCCAAAGAGGAGGTTTGACCCCAAACGGCCCCCGCGACCGGCGCCGCGCGGCGGCGCTGGCCTGATCCGGCCCGTGACCCGAGAACCCGCCCCGATTTTCCGAGATGTGCGGAAACTGCAGTACTTCGGCAACATTAATAAAGGATGTGACGCCGCGGCGCACGAAAAGACCGGCTATTTGCGGTTGACCCCGCCGGGGCACCCTCCTAATGTCGCCCGCGCGATAAGAGGAGCCGATGGAAGATGAGGATCGTTCTCGTAGTAGAAGGACGAAGGCGCATGGGCCGGTAACGGTAGCCAGATCACATCCCCATGCGCCCCCGAGACCCGGGGGCTTTTTTATGCGCGCAGATGCCAGGAACGGAGACAGACATGACACAGGCCATGACCGGCGCAAAAATGGTGGTTCAGGCGCTCAAGGATCAGGGCGTGGACGTAATCTTCGGCTATCCCGGCGGCGCCGTGCTTCCGATCTATGACGAGATCTTCCAGCAAAACGACATCCGCCACATCCTCGTGCGCCACGAACAGGGCGCGGTCCACGCCGCCGAGGGCTATGCCCGCTCGACCGGCAAGCCCGGCGTCGTGCTGGTCACCTCAGGTCCGGGCGCGACGAATGCCGTCACCGGCATCACCGACGCGCTGATGGATTCGATCCCTCTGGTCGTGCTGACCGGCCAGGTGCCCACCTTCATGGTCGGCAACGATGCCTTTCAGGAGGCCGACACGGTGGGCATAACCCGCCCCTGCACCAAGCATAACTGGCTGGTCAAGGAAACCGACAGGCTGGCCGAGACGATCCACCAGGGGTTTCACGTCGCCACCAGCGGGCGCCCCGGCCCGGTGCTGATCGACATCCCCAAGGACGTTCAGTTCGCCACCGGCACCTATATCGAGCCGCGCGAGGCCACGACCAAGCACTACAAGCCCAAGGTCAAGGGCGACCGCGAGATGATCGAGCGCCTTGTCGAGGCGATGGAAAGCGCCGAGCGGCCGATCTTCTACACCGGCGGCGGGGTGATCAACTCGGGCGATGCGGCCACGCAGCTCTTGCGCGAACTGGTCGACGCCACGGGCTTTCCGATCACGTCCACGCTGATGGGGCTGGGCGCCTACCCCGCCTCGGGCGAGCACTGGCTGGGCATGCTGGGGATGCACGGGCTCTACGAGGCCAACCTGGCGATGCACGATTGCGACCTGATGATCAATATCGGCGCCCGCTTCGACGACCGCATCACCGGGCGCGTTGCCGATTTCAGCCCGAACTCGGTCAAGGCGCATATCGACATCGACCCCTCGTCCATCAACAAGACGATCCGCGCCGAGATTCCCATCGTCGGCGACGTGGCCCATGTGCTGGAGGATGCGCTGCGGATCTGGAAATCGCGCGGACGCAAGACCAACAAGGAGGGCCTGATGAAGTGGTGGGCCCAGATCGAGGCGTGGAAGACCGTGGAGTGCCTCAAGTACAAGGGCTCCGACAAGGTCATCAAGCCACAATACGCGGTGCAGCGCCTCGAAGCGCTGACCAAGCATCGCGCCGACCGCTTCATCTGCACCGAGGTGGGCCAGCACCAGATGTGGGCCGCGCAGTACCTCGGGTTCGACGCGCCCAACCACTGGATGACCTCGGGGGGGCTGGGCACGATGGGCTACGGCTTTCCCGCCTCGATCGGGGTGCAGGTCGCGCATCCCGACGCGCTGGTGATCAACGTGGCCGGCGAAGGCTCGTGGCTGATGAACATGCAGGAGATGGGCACCGCGTCCCAGTACCGGCTGCCGGTCAAGCAGTTCATCCTCAACAACGAGCGGCTGGGCATGGTGCGGCAATGGCAGACGCTGCTGCATGGCGGGCGCCACTCGCACAGCTGGTCCGAGGCGTTGCCCGACTTCGTCAAGCTGGCCGAATCCTTCGGCTGGAAGGGCATCAAGTGCGACGATCCCGCCGACCTGGACGACGCGATCCAGGAGATGCTGGATTATGACGGGCCGGTTCTGTTCGACTGCCTCGTCGAAAAGCACGAGAACTGCTTTCCGATGATCCCTTCGGGCGAGCCGCACAACAAGATGCTCTTGGGCGAGGACAGCGGCGAAGGCGCGATCCAGGCGGGAGGGGCGGTTTTGGTGTAAGGTCTAAAAGGGGACGTCACGTCACACCCTTGCGCTGACCTTATGTCAGCAGGGAGAACCATCATGGTCCGCACCGCAATCGTTCAGCAGCCACCCGTCTATCTCGACCTCGAGGCCTCCTTGGCACGCGCCGTCGCGCTGGTCGAGGAGGCCGCCGAGGGCGGTGCCGGCCTCGTGGTGTTTCCCGAGGCGTGGTTTCCCGGCTACCCGACCTTCGTCTGGCGCCTCACGCCCGGCGCCGACATGGGTAAGACCGACGCGCTGTTCGCGCGGCTTTTGGCCAATTCCGTCGATCTGTCGAGGGACGGCCTGGCGCCGCTGCGCGAGGTGGCGCGCGAGCGCGGCGTCGTCGTCGTCGCCGGCGTGCAGGAATGCGACGCGGCGCTCAGCGGCAGCACGATCTTCAACAGCGCCGTCGTGATCGACGCCGACGGCACCATCGCCAACGTGCATCGCAAGCTGATGCCGACAAACCCCGAGCGTATGGTCTGGGGCTTCGGCGACGGGCGCGGGCTGAGGGTGGTCGACACCGCGGCGGGCCGGATCGGCGTGCTGCTGTGCTGGGAGAATTACATGCCGCTGGCACGCTACGCGCTTTACGGCCAGCAGCTGGAAATCCTGGTCTCGCCCACCTGGGACGCAGGCGAGGGCTGGCTGGCGACGATGCGCCACATCGCCCGCGAGGGCGGCTGTTGGGTGATCGGCTGTTCGACGCCGCTCGAGGCATCCGACATCCCCGAGGACACCCTCTATCGCGCGGTCCTGTTCCCCGACCCCGAGGAATGGATCAACGATGGCGACGCCGTGGTGATGAAGCCCTTCGGCGGCCCCGTCGCCGGCCCGATGCACCGCGAAAAGGGCCTGCTCTGGGCCGAGATCGACCCGGCGGCGGCCGCCGCCGCACGGCGCAAGTTCGACGTCACCGGGCATTACGCGCGCCCCGACATCTTCCATCTGTCCGTGAACCGCTCGCCGCAGCGGCCTGTGACGCTTGACGAGTCCGACTGATCCCCACCCCGCCCGCGCCGCCGCCGAGGCGCGCCTGGCCGCCTTTGCCGAGGCGCGGCGGCTGGGCGTGGTGCTGCTCGCCGCGCTGCCGACGCTGGCGCTGGCCGCACGTCTGGCGGCGGGCCCGGACCATCCGCTGAGCGGCGGCTGCGTCAACGCGGGCACCGATTTCTGCATCTTCTGGGGCGCGGCCAAGCTGGCGCTGGCCGGCGACGCGCTGGCGGTCTTCGACCAGCAGGCGCTGGCCGCGGCCAGCCTGAATGTCGACCGGGGGTGGTTTCCGTTCCTGCACCCGCCGGGCACGCTGTTGCTTTTCGCGCCGCTCGGTGCCGTGTCGGCGGGGCTGGCCTGGGTCGCGTTCTGCCTGGTCTCGCTCGGCGCACTGGCCCTGGCTCTGCGCCTGTCGGCCGGCCGGCTGTGGGGCGATCTGATGCTGGCCCCGGCGTTTCTGCCCGCGCTGTTGCTGGGCCAATTCACGCTGATCTGGGCGGCAGGGCTGGCCGCGGCGCTGGCCTGCCTGGGCGGCGGGCGCCGCATCGCCGCGGGGGTGCTGATCGGGCTGTTGACGCTGAAACCGACGCTGGGGCTGTTGATCCCCGTGGCGCTGGTGGCCGTTGGCGCCTGGGCCACGATCTTCGCCGCTGCGCTTACTGCGCTGGCACTGCATGGCGGCGCGAGCCTGCTGTTCGGGCTGGCCTACTGGCCCCGCATGGCCGAGATCTACGCCGCCCACGGTGCCCTCGTGCTGGACAGCCTGGCCGGTCTCGACCTGATGGCCGGCCTGCCCGCGCTGGCGGTCCGTGCCGGCCTCTCGCCCGACACCGCGCTCGGGCTGCAGGGGCTTGTGGTGCTCGCGCTGGCCGCGGCGGTCTTCGCGCTCTGGCGCGCCCCGCACGCGGGGGCCGACCGCAAGGCCGCGCTGTTGCTGGCGGCGATACCGCTGGCCTCGCCCTATCTTTGGTATTACGACACGGCCCTTCTGGCGCTGGCCGCGCTGTTTCTCGTGCGCTCGGGCCAGATCGGCCCCGGACCCGGCGGGCGCGCGCTGTTTCTCGCGCTCTGGATCGGGCCCGGCGCGATGATCTGGGCACGGGTGCTCTGGCCCGAGATCGCGCCCGCCCTGGCCACCCTTCTCACCCCGCTGGCGGTGCTGGCCCTGCTGGCCGCGCTCCGCCCGCCCCATGTCCTGCCACTGCCGCGCCCCGCCCAAGGCGGCCCGGCGCGCCGAACCGGAAAGGAAGACCCATGCCCCCACTGAACATCCAGAAAGGCACCTCGCGCCACTCGGCCTACGATCTGCGCGACCCCAATATCGAGGCGGTCGAGCGTCACACGCTGGCGGTGCTCGTCGACAACGAGGCCGGCGTGCTGGCCCGGGTGATCGGCCTGTTCTCCGGGCGCGGCTACAATATCGACAGCCTGACCGTGGCCGAGGTCGACCACGAGGGCCACACCAGCCGCATCACCATCGTCACCACCGGCACGCCCGCCGTGATCGACCAGATCAAGGCCCAGCTGGGGCGCATCGTGCCGGTGCACGAGGTGCATGACCTGACCGTCGAGGGCCCTTCGGTCGAGCGCGAGCTCGCGCTCTTCAAGGTGTCGGGCACCGGCGACAAGCGCGTCGAGGCGCTGCGGCTGGCCGATATCTTCCGCGCGAACGTGGTCGATTCGACGCTTGAAAGCTTCATCTTCGAAATCACCGGCACGCCCCAGAAGGTCGATGCCTTCGCCGAATTGATGCAGCCGCTGGGCCTGGTCGAGATTGCCCGGACCGGCATCGCGGCGCTCGCCCGCGGCGGCGCCGGCTGAGGCCCGCCCGGCGCCCCTAGAGGGCCGCGGCCAGCACCGCGGCCTCGTGGCGCTTCAGGCACCGGCTATGGAGCGGCGTGCGGGCACGGCCCTTGCGCAGTTCGGGGAAGATGGCGAACAGTTCTTCCACGTCGGGACGCCCGAGCGCGCCAAGCGCGACATCGCCGGGGAACAGCGACTCGGTGGCCAGCCCGTTGGCAAAGATGATCTCGTGCCGGTCGAAGGCGATGTGAACATAGCGCACCGCGCCGCCATCGGCGCACCGGTTGACCGTGGTGCCATTCACAAGGTGCAGCGCATGGACCAGAACGCCGCTATCCGCGAACCAAAGCTCGGCCCGGCCGGTCTCGACATAGACCCTGTGTTGCGGCGACAGCGACAGGTCCTGCGCGGGCCGGCCCGGCCCGAACGCGTCTTTCGAGATATCGACGGGGCGCAGGTCGGGGCGATGCCCAAGCTGATCCGGCGTCAACACGCGGCTGCCGATCCAGCGCAGCCGCTGATGGCCGCCGTCGAGCGTGGCGATCCGGTCCCCGATCCGCAGCGTTTCGACCGGGCGGGGCCCCTCGGCCGTGTCGATCAGGGTGCCCGCGACGAAGCAGGGCACGGTATTCTCGGCGAGGGTGACGGTGACCAGCAGGCTGTCGTTGTTGCCCCCGCCCGAGCCCGACGACGCCTGGACCGACAGCAACATAGACGCGCCGCCCGGCGGCACCGTTGCGCCTGGCAACAAGGTGATCGTCAGGACGCCCGAGGACGAGATCGTGACGGTGTAATCGGCCGCGTCCAGCCCGCCGCCGTTCAGTACCGAAACGCTCCACGTCGCCGGCAGCTTGGACGCGAAATATTGGCCGGTGACGCTGTCGTCACCCGTTCCGATCGTCAGGCTTGACGGGCCTGTGACCTGTTGCCGTGCCATGCGGTGCCGATCTCCCCGTCCCGCGCGCCGGTTGCTGCGGCGGTTCCCGGCGGAACCGTACCTTTGAAACGTGGCGACAATCGGGCCTTGGTCCGGGCCGGCCCCGTGCAACGCCCGGCAACCCGCGCGGGGCAAGCCGGGCGCGGGCGCGGCCACAGCTGCGGCGCGCACGGGGCCGTGCGTCCGGCCGGTTTCCCGGCCGGACCTTGGCAAGGGCTCAGCCCTGGGCGGGGATCATGCCCGCCTCTTCGGCGGCGGCCACCTCGTCAGCCGAGAGCGTCCCGTCGGCATCGGCGTCGAGCTTGGAGAAATCTTCCTCTGTCGTCGCCGGGTAGACGGCCAGCATTTCTTCGAAGCTGACCGCGCCGTCGCCATCGGCATCGAGGCTGTCGGCGGCAAAGGCCGCGCCGGTACCGAGGGCAAAGGCGGTCGCGAGGATGGTGAATTTCTGCATTGTTTCTCTCCTTGTTGAACTGTCATGACGAAAGCCGCAGCACGCGGCCTTCGCAGGAGATAGAGCGCGCCGGGGGCCGTCCGCTCCGCCCCGCCGCCGCGGCGCATGCCGGCGCGCGGTGGGCCGCCGACGCGGCCCGGCCGCCGCGGCGGATGCTCGCCGGAAAAGGGCGCCCGCGCGGTTTCGGCGGAAATCCCCCGGCTTGGCGGGGCCGGTCCTTGCGTGCAGCCTGCCGTCATGCCCGCCCTGCCCCCGATCCCGCCTGCCACCGCCGCCGCGCTGATCGCGCTGCGCCCGCGCCTGTTGCGCCGCGCCAGGCGGCTGGGCGCCGCCCCCGAGACCGCCGAGGACATGGCGCAAGAGGCACTGGCCCGCGTATGGTCGCGGCTGGCCGACGGCGTCGAGATCGGCGCGCTGGAAAACTACGCGATGACCGCCCTGCGCCGGGCGGCGCGCAGAGCGGCGCCGCCCGACGCCGCGCTTTCCCCCGGCGATGCGCCCGCTGCACCTCCCACGCTGCCCGCCCGCCTGGCCTGCGCCGACGCGCTGGCCGCGATCGACCGGCTGCCGCCCCAGCAGGCCGCCCTGATGCGGCTGGTGGTCGAGACCGGCGCCGGCGAGGCCGAGCTCGTCCGCCTGACCGGGCTCAAGCGCGGCACCGTCGCCTCACGCCTGGCCCGCGCCCGTGTGCGGCTCCGGGCAGAGCTGGACCTGGCGCCCGGGGCCTCGGTCGCCGCGCTCTACCTCTGAGGCCGCCGGCTGCACCCGTCACGCGGATTCGCCTTGCCGTCCGGCTCGGCCCGCCTGGGTCGCACCCGACGTGCCCGAAGCGACAGGGTGCCGGCTGGCCCAAACCGAGACGGGGGCGACAGAAAACTGCACGGACAAACGCTTGGGTATATGGGCGCCTTCATGGCCTCGGCCGTGGTCTTGTCTGGATGTTCCACCCGGAAGATCGCCGACAACACCACCGATGCTGTGGTCTTCGTCGGCAAGACGGCTGTCAATACGGCCGCCGGGGCCGGACAGCTGGTCATGCGAGGCGCGGCGGCCGGGGCGCGGCGGCTGCAAGAGCCGGCGCAGGGCTATCCGGCCGGGACGGTGGTATGCCTGAACGATGCCGGCGAAATATCCGCCGCCGCGGTGACCGACGGCGACGAAGGGGTCTGCCCGCCGCAGGAGTTCTGAAACGACGCCAGGCGCGCTTCAGGGGCCGGTCCGCGGGCCGTGTCAGGGCATTTGCGATCGCAGAGCCCCAAGGTGAACCCGGTCGCGCGGGGCACGGAATGTCGCACCGGGACAGGCCCAGGCCGCAATCGGCCAAGTGACCCTGCGTCATCGCCTCTAGAATACCCCATCCCAGGGATACGAGGAGGCGCGCCATGGACCCCACCGACCTTTCCGCCGTCCGCCGCCCGGTCGAGACCGCGCACGGGCTGGCCAACGCCCATTACATCGATCCAGCCCTCTACCAGGAGGAGGCCCGCGCGCTGATCGGCGCGGGCTGGGCGGGCCTTGGCGCGGCGGGCGAGCTGCCGCTGCCCGGTGATGCGCGGCCGGTCGATTTCCTCGGCATGCCGCTTTTGATGCTGCGCGGGCGGGACGGCGCGCTCAGGGTCTTTCAGAACACCTGCCGTCACCGGGGCATGGTGCTGGTCGATCGCCCCGGCCGCATCGAGGGGGCGATCCGCTGTCCCTATCACAGCTGGTGCTATGCCACCGACGGCCGGCTGGTGGCCACGCCCCATGTGGGCGGGCCGGGCATGAACGTCCATCCCGGCATCGACCGCGACAGCCTTGGCCTGGTCGAGATCCGCAGCCACGTCTGGCGCGACGTGGTCTTCGTCAACCTTTCGGGCGACGCGCCGCCCTTTGACGAGGCGCACCGCGACCTCATCGCGCGCTGGGCCGATTTCGACGCGCCGCTCTACCACGGCGGCGCCGACAGCCGTTTCACGCTGGAGGTGGCGGCCAACTGGAAGCTGGCGGTCGAGAATTATTGCGAAAGCTACCACCTTCCCTGGGTGCATCCGGGGCTGAACAGCTATTCCAGGCTGGAAGACCATTACAATATCGAGGCGCCGGAGCTTTATTCGGGGCAAGGCACCCGCGTCTACCGGCAGATCCGCGGCGACGACGGCGCGGTTTTCCCCGACTTTCCCGGCCTGCCCGCCGCATGGGACACGGCAGCGGAATACGTGGCGTTTTACCCCAACGTGCTGCTCGGCGTGCATCGGGACCATGCCTTCGCCATCGTGCTGGAGCCCATGGGCCCCGGCCGCACCGCCGAGCATGTGCACCTCTACTACGCCACGCCCGACACCGACCCCGCGCTCAGGGCGCAGAACGCGGCGCAGTGGAAGACCGTCTTCGAAGAGGACATCTTCGTGGTCGAGGGCATGCAGAAGGGCCGCCACGCGCCGATGTTCGACGGCGGGCGGTTTTCCCCGGCGATGGACGGGCCGACGCATTGTTTTCACGCCTGGGCGGCCGGGCGGCTGATGGCGGCGCGCGGGGCCGCGGCGGCGCCATGAGCGGGGCGCTCGACGCCCGACTTCTGGCGGCCCACGCGGCGGGCGACGGGCGGGCCTTGGCGCGGCTTTACGCCGAGGCGGCCGAGGGCACGGCGGACGCCGCGGCCAAGGGCTTTTTCCTGACCCATGCCTATGTCTTTGCGCTGGAGGCCGGCGCCGAGGAGGCGGCCGCCTATCGCGACCGCCTCTGCGCCATGGGGCGCGAGGCGTAACCTCGACCTGGCCCCGCAAATCGCACGCATAAAAAGGAAAGGGGCGCCCGAAGGCGCCCCCAGTTTCGCGGATCGTGCTCATTTTCTGTACCGCCCGGTTTCTGCCTGCGGCGCGATCCACGTCAGGGGCGAGCGCACCCGCCCCGGAAAACCGTCAAAACTCTTACACTGTAGGGCCTGCGTTTCTCTGCAACTTCGAAAGAGCGATCCTTGTCACCTGCTCTGTGACCCCAAAATACTTGGCTATCTTTTTTAGGTCACCTCCAAGGAGGGTGTAAGCAGCCGTAAGCTGCGCACCTCCAAAGAGAACCGCTTCAGCGAAGTTGTTTGCTTCTCTTTCTGCCTTTTTATCGACATAGAATGTGCTGCCCGAAGGGTCGAAATGCTCAGTCCAAGCTAGTGGGTCATTCCGATCGGTGTGTAGGAAATAGTGGGCCATTTCATGCAAGACGGCGAAACGCTTAGCCTCGACCGACAGCCGCGAACTCACTTCTATGCGAAATCCAGTGTCGCTCCAGGTATCGCGCACCAATCGCCCATTCATACCTCGGGGCAGATCGCATTCCTCAACGGCAAAACCCAGATCTTCAGCGAATGCCTTGACTGATCGCGCACGCCCACCCACCCGAGGTTCTAGACTGAAGGACCGGAATTTTTGCCTCACGTCTCCATCAGCGGGAAGCGCCCGCATAACTTCTCTCATGTCGTAGAGGAAATACTCACTTAGCTGCATCCGCTCGTCGCCCCGCAGGTGTTGCATTTCATGCAGGTGCCATTGCGGACCAGCGTGTAGTTGCCGCATTCGCCGCAGGGGTCGCCCTCGTAGCCTTGCATCTTGGCCTTGGCGCGCGGGTCCATCGACACCGTGCCCGAGGCCAGCGCGGTGGCCGCACCGGCCTCCGGCACCAGCGTGGACAGCGCCGTCACCGGGTCGGCGGCTCCGTCCAGCGCGGTCGCGCCCATGCCGCCCTGAAGCACCACCAGTTCCTGCGGCACGCGCTTCCTGAGATACCCGGTCGAGCTGATCTGCTTCAGCACCGCCAGCGATTTCGAGGCCGCGCTTTCCGACACCGGCGTGACGTTCGGCTTGCCTTCCTCGTCGCCCCGGCCCAACTCGTCGAACGCCGCGCCCTCGGGCTTGACATGGGCAAGGTCGGTCCGGTCGAGATAGCTGACCGCGAGTTCGCGGAAGATGTAGTCGAGGATCGAGGTGGCGTTCTTGATCGTCTCGTTGCCCTGCACCATGCCCGCCGGTTCGAACCGGGTGAAGGTGAAGGCCTCGACGAATTCCTCAAGCGGCACACCGTATTGCAGGCCGACCGACACCGCGATGGCGAAGTTGTTCATCATCGCCCGGAAGCCCGCGCCTTCCTTGTGCATGTCGATGAAGATCTCGCCCAGCGTGCCGTCGCGGTACTCGCCGGTGCGCAGGTAGACCTTGTGGCCGCCGACGATGGCCTTTTGCGTGTAGCCCTTGCGCCGCTCGGGCAGCTTTTCGCGGTGGCTGCGGACCACCTCTTTCACCAGGACCTTCTCGACGATCTTCTCGGCCAGCACCTGTGCCTTTTCGGTGGGGCTGCCCGAGGCCAGAACCTCTTCGGCCTCTTCGTCGTCCTCGACCAGCGATGCGGCCAGCGGCTGGCTGAGCTTGGAGCCGTCGCGGTAAAGCGCGTTGGCCTTGACCCCCAGCGACCACGACAGTTCGTAGGCGTTCTGGCAATCCTCGATGCTGGCATCGTTGGGCATGTTGATCGTCTTGGAGATCGCGCCCGAGATGAAGCTCTGCGCCGCGGCCATCATGTGGATGTGGGAGTCCACGCTGAGGAACCGCTTGCCGGTCTTGCCGCAAGGATTGGCGCAGTCGAAGACATGGTAATGCGCCGGGTCCAGGTGCGGCGCGCCTTCCAGCGTCATCGTCCCGCAGACGTGGTCGTTGGCGGCGTCGATCTCGGCCCTGCTGAAGCCCAGGTGGCGCAGCATGTCGAAGGTCGGGTCGTTGAGCTTTTCCTGCGGGATGCCGAGGACGTCGGTGCAGAACGCCTCGCCCAGGGTCCACTGGTTGAAGACGAAGCGGATATCGAAGGCCGACGGCAACGCCGCCTCGATCTTGTCCAGCTCCGCCGGGCCGAAGCCATGGCCCACCAGCGAGGTATGGTTGATGCCGGCGCAATTGCCCAGGCTGCCGTGGCCCACCGCGTAGGCGATGATTTCCTCGATCTGCGCCGGGCCGTAGCCCAGCTTTTCCAGCCCGGCGGGCACCGAGCGGTTGATGATCTTGAAATAGCCCCCGCCGGCCAGCTTCTTGAACTTGACCAGCGCGAAGTCGGGCTCGATCCCGGTGGTGTCGCAATCCATCACCAGCCCGATCGTGCCCGTGGGCGCGATGACCGAGACCTGCGCGTTGCGGAAGCCGTGCTTTTCACCCAGCGCCAGCGCCTCGTCCCATGCGCCCTTGGCAAGATCGGCGAGCCGCGCGTCGGGGCAGCCGGCATGGTCGAGCGGCACCGGCTTGACCGCCAGCGCCTCGTAGCCCGCGCTGGCCCCGTGCGCCGCGGTGCGGTGGTTGCGGATCACCCGCAGCATATGCTCGGCGTTGCGCGCGTGCCCCGGAAACGCGCCCAGTTCGGCGGCGATCTCGGCCGAGGTGGCGTAGGCCACGCCGGTCAGGATCGCGCTCAGCGCGCCGCACAGCGCCCGGCCCTCGACCGAGTCGTAGCCCAGCCCCATGTTCATCAACAGACCGCCGAGATTGGCATAGCCCAGGCCCAGCGTGCGGAAATCGTAGGACAGCCGGGCGATTTCGCGCGACGGGAACTGCGCCATCATCACGCTGATCTCCAGCGTCAGCGTCCACAGCCGCGTGGCGTGCATGTAATCCTCGGCCTGGAACTGCCCATCCTCGTAGAAGGTCAGCAGGTTCATCGAGGCCAGGTTGCAGGCCGTATCGTCGAGGAACATGTATTCCGAGCACGGGTTCGACGCGCGGATCGCACCATCCGCCGGGCAGGTGTGCCAGGCGTTGATCGTGTCGTGGAACTGGATGCCCGGATCGGCGCAGGACCACGCGGCATGGCCCACCTGCTCCCACAGATCGCGGGCCTTGACGGTCTTGGCGACCTTGCCGTCGGTGCGGCGCACCAGCTCCCAGTCGGCATCGTCCTTGACGGCCTGGAGGAAGGCATCGGTCACGCGCACCGAGTTGTTCGAGTTCTGCCCGGCGACCGAGGAATAGGCCTCGCTGTCCCAGTCGGTGTCGTAGGTCGGGAACTCGATGCTGTCATAGCCCTGGCGCGCGTAGTCGAGCACGCGCTTGACATAGCCCTCGGGGATCATCGCCTTTTTCGCGGCGCGGATCACCGATTTGAGGGTGTCGTTGACCTTGGGGTCATAGGCGTCCTCTGCACGCCCGTCCCAGGCGCGGATCGCGTCGAAGATGGCGTTGAGATGCTGTTCGTGGGTCTTCGAGCCGGCGACGAGGCTGGCCACCTTTTGCTCTTCGATGACCTTCCAGTTGATGAATTCCTCGATGTCGGGGTGATCCATGTCGCAGATCACCATCTTGGCGGCGCGGCGCGTGGTGCCGCCCGACTTGATGGCGCCCGCCGCCCGGTCGCCGATGCGCAGAAAGCCCATCAAACCGCTCGACTTGCCGCCGCCCGACAGCTTTTCCCCCTCGGCGCGCAGCGACGAGAAATTGGTGCCGGTGCCCGAACCGTATTTGAAGAGCCGCGCCTCGCGGACCCACAGGTCCATGATGCCGCCATCCGACACCAGGTCGTCCTTGACCGACTGGATGAAACAGGCGTGGGGCTGCGGGTGCTCGTAGGCCGAGCCCGACCTGGTCAGCTTGCCGGTCTTGTAATCGACGTAGAAATGGCCCTGGCCGGGGCCGTCGATGCCATAGGCCCAGTGCAGCCCGGTATTGAACCACTGGGGCGAATTCGGCGCGGCGCGCTGGGTGGCCAGCATGTAGCGCATCTCGTCGTAATAGGTGCGCGCGTCGTCCTCGGTCGAGAAATAGCCGCCCTTCCAGCCCCAGTAGGCCCAGGCCCCGGCCAGACGGTCGAACACCTGGCAGGCCGAGGTTTCGCCGCCGTACCGCGCGTCTTCGGGCAGTTCGGCAAGCGCTGCCTCGTCGGCGACCGAGCGCCACAGGAACTGGGGTACGCCCTTTTCGCGCACCTTTTTCAGCCGCGCCGGGACGCCCGCCTTGCGGAAATATTTCTGCGCGATGACGTCGCTGGCAACCTGGCTCCAGCCCGCGGGCACCTCGACGGCGTCGAGGCGGAACACGACGGTCCCGTCCGGGTTGCGGATTTCCGAAGCCGTGGTGGTAAACTCCAGCGCGCCGTAGGCGCCGGTTTCCGCTGTGGTGAATTTGCGTTCGATCTTCATGTTTCGTCTGCCCCGTTCCGTGACGTCGTGGTTTTTCGGACCATCGCTGGCGATGCGTTGCGCCGGACCCGTTATCGCCTTGATCGCTGGGGCAAAGACCGCCTCGGCGTGCTGCGCCGCATGGCGTGCACGTTTCGGCGCGGAATGATCCGCAACCTGGTGTCGAAGGCCGGTCCCCACCGCCAGAACACTAAATGTAGTGTCATGACCGTCGGCCAGCACAAGTTGACGTAGGTCGCCCTACTTGGTCAACGGAAAAATGCTGCTCCAGACCTGGATTTTTCCATTGACCTGGCGGGGTCAATTGCGCCTCGCCCCCGGGCAGGCCGACTCAGGCGGGCGGGCGGCGCGCCGGTCTCCTGTAGTAAGCGGACCTATTTCCCGCCACAACATATGGGGTTAGCATCGCTTTTTTGCAGATTGGCTGAACCCCGCGGACCGAGCGCGAGCCAAGGGGCGGCGGCCGGGCCGCGGCACGCGCCGGTGCGGGATCTTTGCAACGCCAGGGGGAGGAGTTCGTCGGCGGGCGTGTCGCCGCTTTTCCAGCGGTGTCACCGCCCCGACCCTGTCGTGACGGGGTCTTTGCAGCAGGTGGCCGGCGATGCCAGGCCCAGGCCGGATCGCACCGGCCTTCCGCTAACGGTCGTCGTCACCGCCGCCAGCCGCACGCCCAGTTTCCTTGCCTCGGCCCCCGATTATGGGCGGGGACAAGGGAGAGGTTGTACGCGCCATAGGCCGGCATGCCGGCGCGGCCGGCGGAGAGAAGGATCTGACCGGTGATTTCGCGCCGCTGGCCGGGCTGGCGAAGCTGGCGCTCGGGCGATTTGGCGGGGCGCGCAGCGCGTGGTCGGGGCGGCGAGATTCGAACTCACGACCTTCGGTACCCAAAACCGACGCGCTACCAGGCTGCGCTACGCCCCGGACCTGCCGTTCTCAATAGCGACGGGGCGGTGCGAAGGAAAGGGCTAAGGCGCGCAGCTCCACGCGGCCGCGTTGCCGAAGGCGGGGTGGCGCATTTCGCTGCCCGGCGCGATGCCGATGGCCCGCGCAAGCCCGCCGTTGATCTCCAGCACCGCCTTGACCCCCGGCCCGCCGTCGATGCCGGTCAGATCGCCGGGAACCGCGTTTTCGTGCACCTTCAGCACCCGGCCCCGCGGCCCGAGGAAGATCATGTCGAGCGGAATCAGCGTGTTTTTCATCCAGAACACGGCCCGGCCCGGCCGGTCGTAGACGAACAGCATCCCCGCGCCCTGCGGCAGACGCTCGCGGAACATCAGCCCGCGGCTGCGCTCGGCGGCATCGTCGGCCAGTTCGACGCTAAAGCGCGCCTGCCCCCACTCGCCGCGCAGATCGACCCGCGTGTCGGCGCATTGCGCGCGCGCCGCGCCCGACAGCGAAACCGCCACCGTCAACGCAAGGACCAGACGCACCCCCCACATCGCCAATCCTACCGCCCGCCATCCGACGGCGGCAGGGCACTTTCCCACGAGCAGACCATCGCCGCCATGCGCCCGCGCCGCCCCTCGACCGCGCGCAGGCAAATCGCCTCGCCCGGCTGGAGATCGGACAGGCCCGACCGGCGCAGCACCTCGACATGGATGAACACATCCTCGGGCCGGCCGAACACGTTGGCAAACCCGAACCCCTTGGACTTGTCGAACCACTTCACCCGGGCGGGCTCCAGCGGCTGCGCCTCCAGCTCGGCCGGGTCGGTGTCGAACAGGTCTTCCAAAGGTGGGCCGTCGCCGGTCTCCGGCGGCTCGATGCTGAGCACGTGCACCGCCTGCTGGCCACGGCTCGTCGTCTGCACCTCGACCTCGATGCCGGCCCCTTCGGCCACCGAGCTTTGGCCGTAATTGCGCAGCACGTTGGCATGCAACAATATATCCGGGCCGCCCTCATCGGCGATCACGAACCCGAAGCCCTTGCCCGGATCGAACCATTTAACACGGCCGCGCACTCGGCGGCCGGAATTCTCCTCGCTTTCGCCCATATTCCCGCTGCGCTTTCTACGCCCCCACCCCGGTCCTGTTTCGTCCGGCCCGAGTACCAATGCAAGTCAAAATCGCTGACCTAAACAACACGACAGCCGCGCGCCGGAATTGGCTCACGGGTTGAGCCTGTCGACCTGCCAAGGATCGGCAAGGTCGCCGCGCCGCCAGCGGAACCGATCATGCAGACGGAACTGCCCATCGGCCCAGAACTCGATCTCCAGCGGCCTTATGCGGATGCCCCCCCAAAACGGCGGACGATCCGGCGACACGCCTCGTTGCGCCGTCACGCGCGCCACCTCTGCCATCAGTTGCCCGCGCGAGGCCAACGGCTGCGACTGGCGCGAGGCCCAGGCCCCCAGCCGGCTCTTGAGCGAGCGCGAGGCGTAATAGGCATCGGCCTTGGCCCCGTCTTCCCGTTCGGTCAGCCCGCGCACACGCACCTGACGCCGCAGCGATTTCCAGTGTAGCACGAAGGCGACCTTTCCAGACCGGGTAATTTCCAGTCCCTTGGCGCTTTCGTAGTTGGTGTAGAAAACGAAGGCGTCTTCCTCGATCTCCTTCAGGAGCACCATGCGCACATTGGGCAACCCCGCGCCGTCGACCGTGGCCAGCGCGATGGCGCTGGGGTCGTTGATCTCGTGGCGCTCGGCCTCGGCCAGCCAGTCGCGCGCCAGCGCGAAAGGGTCGTCGCCCGCGAAAATGCCCGTTCTGTCGCTCATGTCCCGCCTCTTGCAAGGGCCTTTGGCCGCGCTGCGTCGCACTTGATGGGGCTCGCCAATTGCCCTAAACCACGCTCACTTACAAGAAGGTGGTCGAGGGGCAGCCTATGTCAACGAAACTGATGGCCGGCAAGCGCGGCCTGATCATGGGGCTGGCGAACGACAAGTCGATCGCCTGGGGCATTGCGCGGAATTGTGCCGACCACGGGGCGGAACTGGCCTTTTCCTACCAGGGCGAGGCGCTGAAAAAGCGGGTTCAGCCGCTGGCCGGCCAGCTTGGCAGCGACCTTCTTGTGGAATGCGACGTGGCCGAGGAGGACTCGCTCGACCGTCTGTTCGACACGCTGGCCCAAAGCTGGGACCGGCTGGATTTCATCGTTCACGCGATCGGCTTTTCCGACAAGGAACAGCTGCGCGGCCGCTACGTCGACACCACCCGCGACAACTTTCGCATGACGATGGATATCTCGGTCTATTCCTTCACCGCCGTGGTCCAGCGCGCGGCACGGATGATGGCCGAGGGCGGCTCGGCGCTGACGCTGACCTATTACGGCGCCGAAAAGGTCATGCCCCATTACAACGTGATGGGCGTTGCCAAGGCGGCGCTGGAAGCGTCGGTGAAATACCTGGCCGAGGACCTGGGCAAGGACGGCATCCGCGTCAACGCGATCTCGGCGGGGCCGATCAAGACGCTGGCGGCCAGCGGAATCGGCGATTTCCGCTACATCATGAAGTGGAACGAGCTGAACTCGCCGCTGCGCCGCAACGTGAACCAGGACGAGGTCGGCAAGTCCGCGCTCTACCTGCTGTCCGATCTCGCCAGCGGCGTCACCGGCGAGGTGCACCATGTCGACGCGGGCTATCACAGCGTCGGCATGAAGGCCGTGGACGCGCCCGACATCGACGCGGTCACCGGGCGGAAATGACGCCTTGGAGCCCGCCCACCTCATCGCCTTCAACCTGACGCTTCTGGCGGCCATGGCCGTGCCCGGCCCGGCGCTGCTATACGCGCTGCGGATGGCCGTGGCGGGCGGGTTTGCCGCCGGGGCGGCCACCGGGGCCGGGCTGGGGCTGATCGCTGCCGGCTGGACCGGCGCGGCGCTGCTGGGCCTCGACGCGGCCCTTGCCCTCTTTCCATGGGCCTACGCGATTCTGAAAGCCGCCGGCGCGCTTTACCTGATTTTCATCGCCTGGGGTCTCTGGCGCGACGCGCGCGCGCCCGCGGCCGACAGCGCCCACCCCGGGCGCCGGGCCTTTCTGGGCGGCGTGCTGGTGAACCTCGCCAACCCCAAATCGGTGCTGTTCGCGGCCTCGGTTCTGGTGGTGATCTTTCCGCCCGGCCTGACGCTGGCCCAGAAGGGGCTGGTGGTGGCCAACCATTTCGTTGTCGAGCTGGTCGTCTACGCGGCCTTTGCCGCAGCGCTCGCCACCCCGGCGGCGCGGGCCGGCTATCTCTGGGCCAAGCCCGCCATAGACCGCGCGGCGGCGCTGCTGCTGGGTGCGCTCGGCCTGCGTCTCATCCTCGACCGCTGACCGGAGGAACCGTCATGTCCCCCGACCAACTGCCCCATGAAAAAGGCTTTCACGTAAGCTGGGACCAGCTTCACCGCGACGCGCGCGCGCTGGCCTGGCGGCTCGACGGCCGCGGCCCGGACGACGGCGGCTGGCGCGCGGTGGTGGCGATCACCCGCGGCGGCATGGCGCCGGCGATGATCGTCGCGCGCGAGCTCGACATCCGCACCGTCGATACGATCTCGGTGAAATCCTACAACCACCAGACCCAGAGCGCGCCCAAGGTCATCAAGTTTCCCGACATGGAGGTGGTGGGCGACGGCACCGGCATCCTGATCGTCGACGATCTGGTCGATACCGGCCGCACGCTGGAAGTGGTGCGCGCGCTGATGCCCAAGGCCCACGTCGCCACCGTCTACGCCAAGCCCAAGGGCAAGCCGATGGTCGACAGCTACATCACCGAGGTCAGCCAGGACACGTGGATCTTTTTCCCCTGGGACATGGCGCTGCAATATGTCGAGCCCTACCGCGGCCACGATTGACGGTGTCGCACCCCTCAGGCGCACCGAGCGCCCGGCGGCCAATGCCGCCTCTCCGCGCCGATTGTTTCGCCCCGGCGCCGATGGGTGCGAATCAGCCCCCGGCCCCGGCTTCCGGCCATCCCGCTTGCAGCCTTTACCCTGACCTTCTACACCTGCCTCCCGATACCGTCAGAAGAAGGGCGCCCTCATGGCCAAGAGCCTCGGCAAGAAAACCGGCAGTTTCATCGTCTGGATCATTCTCGCCCTGTTGATCCTCGGGCTCGCGGGCTTTGGCGTGGGTAATTTCGGCGGATCGGTGCAGTCGATCGGCAAGGTCGGCGACACCGAGATCAACGTCGACACCTATGCCCGCGCCCTGCAACAGGAACTGCGCGCCCAGGCCACGGCCGACGGCGGCGCAAGCACCTTCTCCGAGTTGGAGTCACGCGGCATCGTGGCGCGCGTGCGCGCCCGCGTGATCGCCGACACCGCCTTCGACGACGAGGCGAACAAGCTCGGCGTGTCGATCGGCGACGAACGGCTGCGAGAGGAAATCATCGCGATCGACGCGTTCCAGGGGCCCGACGGCGAATTCGACCGCGAAGCCTACAGGTTTGCGCTGGAACGCAACGGCATGAGCGAAACCCAGTTCGAAGAGCGGCTGCGCGCCGACAGCGCCCGTGGGCTGGTACAGGGCGCAGTGGCCGGCGGCACCGTCGCCCCCGCGTCGTTCATCGACACGCTGCTGGGCTATGTCGCAGAGCGGCGCAGCTATGCCGAGATCGCTCTTGGCCCCGACGACCTGGCCACGCCCCTGCCCAGCCCCGGCGACGCCACGCTGCGCGCCTATCATACCGAGAACGAGGCTGATTTCACCGCGCCCGAGACCCGGCGGCTCACCTATGCCTGGATCACGCCGGACATGCTGATCGACTCGGTCGAGGTCGACGAGGACCTGCTGCGCGCGCTCTACGAAGAGCGGCGCGACGCATATGTCCTGCCCGAGCGGCGCCTCGTCGAGCGTCTGGTATTCGAGAGCGCCGCCGAGGCGCAGTCCGCCGCCGACCGGATCGCCGCCGGCGAGACCGATTTCGAAACGCTGGTCGAGGCGCGCGGGCTGGAACTGGGCGATATCGACCTCGGAGACGTCACCGAGGCCGACCTGGGCGATGCCGGCCCCGCGGTCTTCGCGCTGGCCGAACCGGGCATCGCCGGCCCGGTCCAGACCGATCTGGGCCCCGCGCTCTTTCGCGTCAACGCGGTGCTCGCCGCGCAGGAAACCACCTTCGAAGAGGCCCGCGACGAGCTGCGCGAGGCCGCCGCGTTCGACCGCACCCGCCGGCTGATCGCCGACATGTCAGGGGATTTCGACGACCGCCTCGCCGCCGGCGCCACGCTGGAAGACCTGGCCGGTGAAACCGAGATGGAGCTGGGCAAGATCGCCGTCGCACCCGGCACCGATACCGGCATCGCCGCCTATGCCGCGTTTCGAGAGGCCGCCGCCGCGGTCACGCGCGACGATTTCCCCGAACTGGTGGAGCTCGATGATGGCGGCGTTTTCGCGCTGCGCCTCGACGAGGTGGTGCCGCCCCGCCTGCGCCCGTTCGAGGAAGTCCGCGACGAGGTCGAGGCCGCCTGGGCCGCCGAGGAAACCGCCAGCCGCCTGATCGCGCGCGCCGAGGCGCTGATCGCGCGCCTCGAGGCCGGGGAAACCATCGACGATCTCGGCCTGCCCGTCACCCGGCACGAGGGGCTGACGCGCAACGCCGTGACGCCCCCGGCGCTGGCCGAGGCGCTTTTCGCGCTCGACGGGCCCGGCGCGGCCGCTGCGGTGCCCGCGGGCGCCGGCGCGGTGCTGGTGGTGCTGGAAGAGATCGCCCCGCCCGACCCCGAGGACCCGGCCGTCGCGCTGCTCGCGCGCAGCCTGCAGAGCCAGACCGCGCAAGGCATGGCGCAAGATCTCTACGGCTATTTCGGGCAGGCGCTGATCGACGAGGCCGGGCTCACGCTCGACCAGGCGGCGATCAACGCCGTGCACGCCAATTTCCGGTAAGGCACGGCACATGGCAAACCTGACCCCCTCGTTCGAGGATTTCGAGGCCGGATACACGGCCGGCAAATCGCAGCTGGTCTATGCCCGGCTCGCCGCCGACCTCGACACGCCGGTCAGCCTGATGCTGAAACTCGCCGAGGCGCGCAAGGACAGCTTCATGCTGGAATCGGTGACCGGCGGCGAGGTGCGCGGTCGCTTTTCGGTGGTGGGCATGAAGCCCGACCTGATCTGGGAATGCCGCGGCACGTCCAGCCGCATCAACCGGCAGGCGCGCTTCGACGTTTCCGCCTTCGAGGATCTCGACGGCGCCCCCCTCGACACCCTGCGCGCGCTGATCGCCGAAAGCCGCATCGACATGCCCGAGGACCTGCCGCCCATCGCCGCCGGCCTTTTCGGGTATCTGGGCTACGACATGATCCGCCTGGTCGAACGCCTGCCCGACGCCAACCCCGACCCGCTGGGCCTGCCCGACGCAGTGATGATGCGCCCCTCGGTGGTGGCGGTGCTCGACGGGGTGAAGGGCGAGGTGACACTGGTGGCGCCCGCCTGGGCGGGCTCGGGGCTCTCGGCGCGCGCCGCCTACGCGCAGGCCGCCGAACGGGTGATGGACGCGCTCAGGGATCTCGACCGCGCGGTGCCCGCGGCCAGCCGCGAGATGGGCGAGGCCGCCGAGGTCGGCGAGGCGCGGTCGAATTTCACCAAGGCGGGCTACTTGGACGCCGTCGAAAAGGCCAAGGACTACATCCGCGCTGGCGACATCTTCCAGGTGGTCCCCGCCCAGCGCTGGGCACAGGCCTTCCCGCTGCCGCCCTTCGCGCTCTACCGCTCGCTGAGGCGCACCAACCCCTCGCCCTTCATGTTCTTCTTCAATTTCGGCGGCTTCCAGGTGGTGGGCGCCTCGCCCGAGATCCTCGTGCGGCTCAGCGGGCGCGAGGTGACGATCCGGCCCATCGCCGGCACGCGGCCCCGCGGCGCCACCCCGGAAGAGGACCGCGCGCTCGAGGCCGACCTGCTGGCCGACGCCAAGGAACGCGCCGAGCACCTGATGCTGCTCGACCTGGGCCGCAACGACGTGGGCCGCGTGGCGAAGATCGGCACCGTGCGCCCGACCGAGGAATTCGTGATCGAGCGGTATTCCCACGTCATGCACATCGTGTCGAACGTGGTGGGCGAGATCTCGGACGACCACGACGCACTCTCGGCGCTGCTCGCCGGCCTGCCCGCCGGCACCGTCTCGGGTGCCCCCAAGGTCCGCGCGATGGAGATCATCGACGAGCTGGAGCCGGAAAAGCGCGGCGTCTACGGCGGCGGCGTGGGCTATTTCGCCGCCAATGGCGACATGGACATGTGCATCGCGCTGCGCACCGCCGTGGTCAAGGATCAGACGCTCTACATCCAGGCCGGCGGCGGCGTCGTCTACGACAGCAACGCCGAGGCCGAATGGCAGGAGACGGTCAACAAGTCCCGCGCGCTCAGGAAGGCCGCCGAAGAGGCCGGCCTCTTCGTCCACCGCTCCGGCAACTGACCGGCCGCCCGCGACAGCGCGCGCCCGCTCTGGCCTCGCCCCGTCCCTCTGCGCTGGCCGCTCCCAAGCCTTCCGGCCGAGACCGGGCAAAGCCCGCAGCAGATACCGCCGCGACCGTCGCCCCGCCCTTCTTCTGGCCTCAAATATCCCGGGGGGGCCGCCCGGCATCGGGCGGCGGGGGCAGCGCCCCCGGTGGCGCCTACCGCCCGCCCGCGTCGTCGGGGTCGGCAAGGATCGCCGAGATCGGCACCAGCGCCACCTCGCGCGCCTTGTCCTCCTGCGCCCAGGAATAAAGCGCGGCGACGGTCTCGGCATAGCTGTGGCCGACCATCACCACGGCCCCGTCCTGCGCGGCCTGAAAGACGGCCCGGTCGAGATAGCGGCGGATCTTGGGACTGGCCTCGCGCTCGGCGTCGAGGCTGCGATAGACGGTGGTGGCAGGCACCCCCGCCCGCGACGCCAGCTGTTGGGCGCTGTTGAGGCCGCGATCGTAGGTGATCAGCCCATGGCCGGTGTCGTTGAGCAGGCTGACGAGCTGGCGCATCGCCGCCCGGTTCGACTGCAGGCCGGCCTCGGCCGGATCCATCACCGCAACGGTTTCCGACAAGACCGAAAGGTGGCGCGTCATCGCCACCTCGACATCCTTGGGCTCTGCGTCCTTCGGCAGGCCGGTGGCCAGCGCCACCACCTCGTAGCCCGCCGCGCGGTAGGCTGCCATCGCCTCGGCCGCGTCGGGGCGGGTCGGATCGACGGCGAAGGTAACCGGGAAGGCGAATGTCGTGAGCGACGCCCGGTCGAGCCCCTCGGCCCCCGCGTCGATCATCACGATGGAAAAGAGCGGCCGCGCGCCCGGCGCTTCGACGGGCGTGGCGAAGCGGGCCAGTGCCCCCGCCTCGGCCATGGCCTCGGCCGCCGCTGCCGGATCGGCCTCTTCGGGGGCGGACTCCGGCTCGGGCGTGGCGGTGATGCTGGGCAGGCGGTTGATGCGGACGCCCGTTGCCTCGGCCGCCTGCTCGGCATCGGCCGCCTGCTCGGCGGTGTCTTCTGCCGCGGCGGCGGGTGCGGGCGCCGGGCCGCCGGTGCGGTCGACAACGACGGGGGCGGTGTCGGCGGACGGAGCACCGGGGCCAAGCGCGCCCGGGGTGGGCAGAACGGGTTCTTCGCCCTCCGGGCCGGCGGGCGCGGCACCGGGCAGGTCGGGCGCGGTCAGCGCGCCGGGGCTGTCGGCGGCGGCAAGCGGGGTGCTGGCCGGGGCGGTGTCGGGCCGCGGCGGCTGGGCCGCATCGTCGACGGGGCGGGCCATGCCGGGGGCATCTCCGCCCGTTCCCGGCCCGGGTTCGGCCGCGGGTGCCTGCGCGGGCATGTCCGGCGGCGGGCGGTTGAATTCCGACCCCGCCGGCAGGTCGATCGCGGTTTCGACGGTGGTGCCCGGCACGTCCGCATCCGGCGGCGCCGCGTCCGGGACGGACGCGGCCTCTGGACTGGCAGGCGCGGCCGCGGGCGTGTCCGGTTCGGCCTCTGGCGCGGCGGTCTCGGGCTCGGGCGCGGCGGTCTCGGGCTCCGGCGCAACTGCATCGGCGTCCGGCGTTGCCGTCTCGGGCTCCGGCACGTCGGCCGTTCTCTCGGGCTCGCGCGCGGCGGGCGTTGTCTGGGTCTCTGGGGCTACGGGTGTTGCCGCGGGCGTGTCAGACGCCGCCGGCGGCGTGTCAGGCGCGGCGCGGCCGGCCTCGGCCTCGGCGGTTTCGACGGGGGCCGGCTGCGTGTCGCGCACCATGGATTCGCCGCCGCCCGGCGGCGCCGCGGGCGGCAACGCCAGAGTTACCGCGATCAGCCCGGCCACAACCGCGCCGGTACCCCAGATTATTCCGTTCAGAAACCCCCTGCTCACGGTTGCCTCCTGATGTGTTCGTTGCCCTGCGGCGTCTTCTGCGCCCGGCACCGCCTGCCCTTGACCCCGGCAGGCCGCTCCGTCCATGTATAGCCCGACCGGAGTTCGGGTTCACCCCTCAAATGCGCAAAGGCGCGCAAGTCATGCTGCTACTGATCGATAATTACGACAGCTTCACCTATAACCTGGTTCATTATCTGGGGGAGTTGGGCACCAATGCCAAGGTGGTCCGCAACGATGCGTTGAACGTGCAGGAGGCGATGGCGCTGCGCCCCTCGGCCATCGTGCTCTCGCCCGGGCCGTGCGATCCGTCGCAGGCCGGGATCTGCCTGGCGTTGACCGGGGCCGCGGCCGAGACCGGCACGCCGCTGTTGGGCGTCTGCCTCGGGCACCAGACCATCGGCGAGGCGTTCGGCGGCCGGGTCGTGCGCGCGGGCGACATCGTGCATGGCAAGATGGGCATCATCGAACATGACGGAACGGGGGTCTTCGCCGGCCTGCCCTCGCCCTTCGCGGCCACGCGCTACCATTCGCTGATCGTCGAACGCGAAAGCCTGCCGGACTGCCTGGAGGCCAATGCCTGGCTCGCCGATGGCACGATCATGGGGCTGCGCCACAAGACGCTGCCGATCCACGGGGTGCAGTTCCACCCCGAAAGCATCGCCTCGGAACACGGGCACAAGCTGCTGAAGAACTTCCTCGATCTGGTGAAGGAGCCGGCATGAGCGACGCGCTGAAACCCCTGATCGGCGCCGCCGCCGACCGCCCGCTGACCCGCAACGAGGCCGAGGCGGCCTTTGAGACGCTGTTCGAGGGCGAGGCGACGCCGAGCCAGATGGGCGGCCTGTTGATGGCGCTCAGGACGCGGGGCGAGACGGTGGACGAGTTCGCCGCCGCGGCGAAGGTGATGCGCGCGAAGTGCCGCAAGGTCGCCGCCCCCGCAGGCGCGATGGACATCGTCGGCACCGGCGGCGACGGCAAGGGCACGCTGAACATCTCGACCGCCACGGCCTTCGTGGTGGCCGGGGCCGGCGTGCCGGTGGCCAAGCACGGAAACCGCAACCTCTCGTCCAAGTCGGGCGCGGCCGACGCGTTGGGCCAGATGGGCATCAACGTGATGGTCGGCCCCGAGGTGGTGGAAACCGCGCTCAAGGAGGTCGGGATCGGCTTCATGATGGCGCCCATGCACCACCCGGCGATGGCCCATGTCATGCCCACCCGGACCGAGCTGGGCACGCGCACGATCTTCAACATCCTCGGCCCGCTGACCAACCCGGCCGGGGTCAAGCGCCAGCTTACGGGGGCGTTCACCCGCGCGCTGATCCGGCCGATGGCCGAGACGCTGGGCGCGCTGGGCTCCGAGGTGGCGTGGCTGGTCCATGGCAGCGACGGGACCGACGAGATCTCCATCGCGGGCATTACCTACGTGGCGATGCTGGAGGGGGGCGAGGTCAGCGAGCGCGAGCTGCACCCCGAAGAGGCCGGCTTGCCCGAGCACCCGTTCGACGCGATCCTCGGCGGCACGCCCGAACACAACGCGCGGGCCTTCGGCGCGCTGCTGGATGGCGAGCCCTCGGCCTACCGCGACGCGGTGCTGCTGAACGCCGCCGCCGCGCTGGTGGTGGCGGGACGCGCCAAGACCCTGCCGGAAGGCGTTGAAATCGCTTCGGAAAGCATCGACAGCGGCGCGGCCAGGGCCAAGGTCGAGGGGCTGGCCAAGATCACATCGGAGGCGGCATGACCGGCACCATTCTCGACAAGATCAAGGCCTACAAGCTGGACGAGCTCGCCGCCGACAAGGCCGCGGTGCCGCTGTCGGAGGTCGAGGCCGCGGCCAAGGCCGCGCCCCCTGTGCGGGGCTTTGCCGACGCGCTGCACAATGCCTCGGCCACAGGCTATGGCCTGATCGCCGAGATAAAGAAGGCGAGCCCGTCCAAGGGCCTGATCCGCGAAGATTTCGACCCGCCGGCGCTGGCGCGGGCCTACCAGGCCGGCGGCGCCACATGCCTCAGCGTACTGACCGACACGCCGTCCTTCCAGGGGGCGAAAGAGTTTCTCACCGCCGCGCATGACGCCGTGGCGCTGCCCTGTTTGCGCAAGGATTTCATGTACGACCCCTACCAGGTGGCCGAGGCCCGCGCGCTGGGGGCCGATTGCATCCTGATCATCATGGCCTCCGTCTCAAACGCGCAGGCGGCCGAGCTGGAGCAGGCCGCGGCAAGCTGGGGGATGGACGCGCTGATCGAGGTGCATGACGGCGAAGAGCTGGAGCGCGCCCTTGATCTGAAATCGGGCTTGATCGGGATAAACAACCGCAATCTCAAGACTTTCGAGACCACCCTTGAGACGACGCGCACGCTGGCCCCGCGAGTGCCCGAGGGGCGGCTCGTGGTTTCGGAAAGCGGGCTTTACACCCCCGGCGACCTCGCCGAGATGGCCCGGCACGGGGTGCGGACCTTCCTGATCGGCGAAAGCCTGATGAGGCAGGCGGACGTGGCCGGGGCGACACGCGCCCTCCTGGCCGACCCGCTGGGCGCCGGGGCCGCGTGATGGCCGACCTCACCCATTTCGACGGCAAGGGCGACGCCCACATGGTCGACGTCTCCGACAAGCCCGCCACCGCGCGCGTCGCGGTGGCCGAGGGCTATGTGCAGATGGCGCCCGAGACGCTGACCCAGATCACCGAGGGCCGCGCCAAGAAAGGCGACGTGCTGGGCGTGGCGCGGCTGGCCGGCATCATGGGCGCCAAGAAGACCGCCGATCTGATCCCGCTTTGCCACCCGCTGCCGATCACCAAGGTGGCGGTCGAGTTGACCGCCGACCCCGCCCTGCCCGGCATCCGCATCGAGGCCACGGTCAAGACCGCCGGCCAGACCGGAGTGGAAATGGAGGCGCTGACCGCCGTTTCCACCACGGCGCTGACGCTTTACGACATGGTCAAGGCGGTGGAAAAATCCATGACCATCGGCGGCATCCGCCTGGTGCTGAAAGACGGCGGAAAATCGGGCCGTTACGAGGCGCCGAAATGATTACAGTCGAAGAGGCGCTGGCGCGCGTCTTCGCCCTCGTCGCGCCGCTCGACACCGAGGAGGTGGCGCTGGCCGAGGCCGCCGGGCGCGTGCTGGCCCGCCCCGTCACGGCCACGCGCACCCAGCCCCCGTTCGCCGCCTCCGCGATGGACGGCTACGCGGTCCGCGCCGCCGACGCGGCGCCGGGCGCGCGGCTCAGCGTTGTCGGGACGGCCGCCGCCGGGCACGGCTTTGCCGGCATCATCGGCCCCGGACAGGCCGCGCGCATCTTCACCGGCGCGCCCCTGCCCGAAGGCGCCGACCGGGTGGTTATCCAGGAAAACGTGCAGGCCGAGGGCGCTACGATCACCCTGGGCGGCACGGCCGATGCGCCGTCCAACGTGCGCGCGGCGGGGTCCGATTTCGAGGTGGGAGAGAGCGTGGCCGCGCCGCGGCGCCTGCGCGCCGCCGACCTCGCGCTTATGGCCGCGATGAACCTGCCAACCCTGCCTGTCACCCGCAAACCCGAGGTCGCGCTGATCGCCACCGGTGACGAGTTGGTGATGCCGGGCGAGGCCCCGGGGCCGGACCAGATCATCGCCTCCAACGCCTTTGGCCTGAAGGCGATGGTCGAGGCCGCCGGGGGCACGGCGCGCATCTTGCCGATCGCGCGCGATACCATGGCCTCGCTGAAGACCGTGTTCGGCCTCGCCGAGGGCGCCGACCTCGTGGTCACCATCGGCGGCGCCTCGGTCGGCGATCACGACCTTGTCGCCCAGGCCGCGGCCGAACTGGGCATGGAGCAGGCGTTCTACAAGGTCGCCATGCGGCCCGGAAAACCGCTGATGGCCGGGCGCCTGGGCACGGCCGCCATGATCGGGCTGCCGGGCAACCCGGTCTCGGCGCTGGTCTGCGGCCATATCTTCTTGATCCCGGCGATCCGCAAGATGCTGGGCCTGGGCGAGGCACCCGCGCCGCGGCGCGAGGGGGTGCTGGCCGCCGATGTCGCCGCCAACGGACCGCGGGAGCATTACGTGCGCGCGCGCCTGACCGAGGCGGGGCTGGTGCCGTTCGACAGCCAGGACAGCGCGCTCTTGTCGATCCTGTCTGAGGCGCGCGCGCTCGTCATCCGGCCCCCCGGTGACGGGCCGCGCCGGGCGGGCGAACGCGTTCAGTATCTGCCCCTTTGACCGCCACGGTTGACACAAAACGGGAACATGACTAGAACATGGGCGAACACGTGTGCCGTGACGGAGCCGCCCATGCTGACGCGCAAACAACTCGACCTGCTGGAATTCATCCATAAACGCATGCAAAAAGACGGCGTGCCGCCGTCCTTCGACGAGATGAAGGACGCGCTGGACCTGCGGTCGAAATCGGGCATCCACCGGTTGATCACGGCACTGGAAGAGCGCGGATTCATCCGCCGGCTGGCCCACCGCGCCCGCGCCATCGAGATCGTCAAGCTGCCCGAGGCGATGGAGGCCCGCGGCTTTGCCCCCAGGGTGATCGAGGGCGACGGCCCCGCCGCCCCGCCGCCGGGCGCCATGCCTGTGGAAGCCGTGCACGCCATGGAACTGCCGGTGATGGGCCGCATCGCCGCGGGCACCCCGATCGAGGCGATCAGCCAGGTGTCGCACAACGTGGCCGTGCCGGGCAGCATGCTGTCGGGTCAGGGCCGGCATTACGCGCTCGAGGTCAAGGGCGATTCGATGATCGAGGCGGGCATCAATGACGGCGACGTGGTCGTGATCCGCGAACAGGCCACCGCCGAAAACGGCGAGATCGTCGTGGCCCTGGTCGAGGGGCACGAGGCCACGCTGAAGCGGTTTCGCCGCAAGGGCGACATGATCGCGCTGGAGGCCGCCAACCCGGCCTACGAGACGCGCATCCTGCGCAGCGACCAGGTGACCGTGCAGGGCCGGCTGGTGGGGCTGATCCGCAGCTACTGAGCCGGGCGTGTCCACAGACGGTCGCCGGCCTGCGCGCGGGCGGCCACGGTGCGCAGCCCAGCGCCCTCGGGATAGATCGCCAACGCTCCGCTTTGCGCCAACGCGGCGCTGTCCAGCACCGTGCAGGCCGCGCCAGGCGGGGCCTCGGCCGCGCGCCCCACGATCAGCACGGCCCCGTCCCGGCAGGACGACGCGAGCCGCTCTTGCCAGCCCCGGCCGGCAATCTGGATCACGTTCAGCCCCCCGATGCGCGCCGCGCCGCCCGGCAGGCCGGCGCGCGCCGCCGCTGCTTCTTGCGTGGCGAGGTCGCCGTCGTTCTCCAGCCAACTGCGTGCGACGAAGCCACTGCCCCGGCCATTGCTGAGCGCGCGCCCCTGCCCGGTCATCACGCCGATCAGCCGTCCGCTTTCGGCGACCAGCAGCGGCGGCCGCTCGGCCCCCGACCAAAGCACGAAAGCCGCGGCCACCGGCACCAGGCCGCCCCAGCGCGCCCGCCCCTGCCAGAGCATCAGCCAGAGCATCCCGCCGCTGATCAGCGGCAGCACCGCACGGCCCGGCGCCATGACCGGCCAGACAGCGCCGTCCATGCCCGCCACGCGGTCGGCCACCCCAAGGATCCAGCCCAGCCCCAGCCCCATGGGCACAAGCCCCAGCGCCTCGAGCCCAAGCGGGGACAACAGCCCCGCCAGCACCGCCGAGGGGATCACCACCGCGCCCATCAGCGGCACCGACAAGAGGTTGGCCAACAGCCCGTACTGCGCCATCTGGTTGAAATGCGCCGCCCCGAAGGGCGCCGTGGCCGCCCCGGCCACCGCCGAAGAGACCACCAGCGCCATCGGTGCGCGAGCCCAGCGCGGCGGGTGCCACCGCCCGCCGGGCGCGTCGCGCAGCACGGCGAAGACCGCCACCAGCGCCGTGGTGGCCGCAAAGGACATCTGGAACCCCGCCTGCGTCAGGCTTTCCGGCGCGCGTACCAGCACGATCAGCGCGGCCAGCGCCACCGCGCGCAGCGTCAGCGCGCGGCGGTCGGCCAGCACCGCGCCCAGCACCACGGCGACCATCACGAAGGCCCGCTGGGTAGCCACGTTGCCGCCGGCCAGCGCCAGGTAGCCGGCCCCGACCGCCAGCGCCCCCAGCGCCGCGATCCGCTTGACCGGCACGCGCAACGCCAGCGGCGGGATCATTGCCAGCCCGTAGCGCAGCGCGGCGAAAACGAAACCGGTCAAAAGCCCCATGTGCAGCCCCGAGATCGCCAGCAGATGGGCAAGGTTGGAGTGGCGCAGATCGTCCAGCGTCTCGCGCGCGATGGCCGAGCGGTCGCCGGTCAGGATCGCCGCGGCAACCGCCCCGCGCGCGCCCGGCATCCGCTCGCGCAGCGCCTCTGACAGCGCCATGCGCCAGCGCGCGACGACAAGTGCCGGGCCCTTTGCGGGCGGGGCCAGCGCCAGCATCGGCGCGCGGGTGTAGCCTACCGCGCCCAGCCGCTGAAACCACGCATGGCGGCGAAAATCGAACCCCCCGGGCTCGGCCGGGGCGGCGGGCGGTGAAAGATGCGCCGTGGCCATCACGCGCGTGCCGGGCACCGGGGCGGTCAGCCCCAGGCTGCCGTGCAGCGACAGGCGTACCCGCGCGGGCGTGCGGGCGGGGTCGACCCCTTGCAGCCAGACACGGTCCAACGTGACCCGTGGCGCGTCCGACAGCGACCGGTCGAGCGCGACCACGCGGCCCGCCACGCCGCCGTAAAACCGGTGCTCCAGCACCGGGGCGGCCACGAGATGCGCGCGCGCCCCCGCCAGGGCCAGCCCGGCCAGCACCAGCGCCAGCCCGGCCAGGGCCGGCCCGGCGCCCGCGGCCCAGCGCCAGGCCCCCAGGCCCAATGCCGCCGCGCCCCAAGCGGCGGCCCAGAGCGCCCATACGGGCGGCTCGGCCCCCAGCGCGAAATAGGCCCCGATGCCCAGGCCCAGCATCACCGGCGCCCAGGGAAAGAGGTGCCCCCGCTGGGCCTGAAGCGCGCGGAACGGATGCAAGCTTGTCCTCCCGCCGGCGATTGCCTAGACAGGCGCCGACGTTATCCCCCGCATGGTTTCCAAAAGGTTAAGGCTGATGACCGAGGCCCCCGTCACCCGTTTCGCCCCCTCGCCCACGGGCTATCTGCATATCGGCGGCGCGCGCACGGCGCTGTTCAACTGGCTCTACGCCCGCGGGCGCGGCGGCAAGTTCCTGCTCAGGATCGAGGATACCGACCGGGCGCGTTCGACCCCCGAGGCGACCGAGGCGATCCTCAAGGGGCTGGCCTGGCTGGGGCTCGACTGGGACGGCGACCCGGTCAGCCAGTTCGCCCGCGCCGGCCGTCACGCCGAGGTCGCGCAAGAGATGCTGGCGGCAGGCCACGCCTATAAATGCTTTGCCACGCAGGAGGAAATCGCCGCCTTCCGCGAGGCCGCCAAGGCCGAGGGCCGCTCGACCCTCTACCAGAGCCCCTGGCGCGACGCAGACCCCGCGACCCACCCGGACGCGCCTTACGTGGTGCGGCTCAAGGCGCCGCGCGAAGGGGCGACCGTGATCCGGGATCAGGTGCAGGGCGACGTGACCTGGGGCAACGACCAGCTGGACGACATGGTTCTGTTACGGTCCGACGGCACACCGACCTACATGCTGGCCGTCGTCGTCGATGACCATGATATGGGCGTGACCCATGTGATCCGGGGCGACGACCACCTGGCCAATGCCGCGCGCCAGATGCAGATCTATCGCGCCATGGGCTGGGAGGTGCCGATCTGGGCGCATATCCCGCTGATTCACGGCCCCGACGGCAAGAAGCTTTCAAAGCGCCACGGCGCGCTCGGGGTCGAGGAATACCAGGCGATGGGTTACCCGTCGGCCGGGATGCGCAATTACCTGGCGCGGCTCGGCTGGTCGCATGGCGACGACGAGTTTTTCAGCGACGACCAGGCGAAGGCTTGGTTCGGCTTCGACGGCATCGGCAAATCGCCGGCCCGGTTCGACTTCAAGAAACTGGAAAACCTCTCGGGCCAGCATTTCGCGGCGATGGAGGATGCTGCGCTGCTGCACGAGCTTGACGCCTATCTTGCCGCCACTGGGGCGCCAGCCCTGACCGAGGCCCAGAAAGGCGGGCTGGCCAAGGCGCTGCCCCTATTGAAAGGCGGCGTGAAGACATACCCACAACTTATTGAAAAAGCTAATTTCATACTCTCTAGCCGCCCGATTGTGCCGGACGAGAAATCGGCCAAGGCACTCGATGATGTATCCCGTGGTATACTGAGTGAATTGACGCCGCATCTGCAAAATGCTAGCTGGACGCGTGACGCGCTCGAAGCGGCGGTGGCAGAGGTGGCAGAGGCCCATGGGCTGAAGCTGGGAAAGCTGGCGCAGCCGCTTCGTGCCGCACTCGCCGGGCGAACCGTATCGCCCAGCGTTTTCGATATGATGCTCGTCATCGGCCGGGAAGAGACTCTCGCCCGGCTGGCTGACGCCCAGGGCTAAGGCCGTCGCCGAAAGCCCCGCACGCCACCGACCGGCGCCGCGTACGGGAGCGCGGCCCGGTCTCTCGTCAACAAGAGGGACTTTCATGGCTGACAGCACGAAAACCGCAACGCTGACCCTGGGCAACACCTCCATCGAGCTGCCGGTTTACAGCCCCACCGCCGGGCCGGATGTGATCGATATCCGCAAGCTTTACGGGCAGATGGGCGTGTTCACCCACGATCCGGGCTTCACCTCGACCTCGTCCTGCGAAAGCGCGATCACCTTTATCGACGGCGACGAGGGCGAGCTGTTGCACCGCGGCTACCCGATCGACCAGCTTGCCGAGAAATCGCACTTTCTCGAGGTCTGCTACCTGCTGCTTTACGGCGAGTTGCCGACCGCCCCGCAGCTTGAAGATTTCGAAAGCCGCGTCACCCGCCACACCATGGTGCACGAGCAGATGCATCGCTTCTTCACCGGGTTCCGGCGCGACGCGCACCCGATGGCGGTGATGGTGGGCGTGGTGGGCGCGATGTCGGCCTTCTACCACGACAGCACCGACATCTCGGACCCCTGGCAGCGCGAGGTCGCCTCGATCCGGCTGATCGCCAAGATGCCGACGATCGCGGCGATGGCCTATAAATACACCATCGGCCAGCCCTTCGTTTATCCGCGCAACGACCTGGACTATGCGTCGAACTTCCTGCGCATGTGTTTTGCCGTGCCGGCCGAGGAATACGAGGTCGACCCGATCCTGACCCGCGCGATGGACCGCATCTTTACCCTGCACGCCGACCACGAGCAGAACGCCTCGACCTCGACGGTGCGCCTGGCGTCCTCCTCGGGCGCGAACCCCTTCGCCTGCATCGCCGCCGGCATCGCCTGTCTCTGGGGGCCCGCCCATGGCGGCGCCAACCAGGCCTGCCTGGAGATGCTGCGCGAGATCGGGTCGGTCGACCGCATCCCCGAATTCATCGACCGCGCCAAGGACAAGGACGATCCGTTCCGCCTGATGGGCTTCGGCCACCGGGTCTACAAGAATTTCGACCCGCGGGCCAAGGTGATGAAACAATCCGCCGACGAGGTGCTCGATCTTCTCGGAATCGAGGACAACGAGACCCTGAAGGTCGCGATGGAGCTGGAGAAGATCGCGCTGGAAGACGACTTTTTCGTTCAGAAAAAGCTCTATCCCAACGTCGATTTCTACTCGGGCATCATCCTTGACGCGATGGGCTTTCCGACCTCGATGTTCACGCCGATCTTCGCGCTGTCGCGCACGGTCGGATGGATTTCCCAGTGGAAGGAAATGATCTCGGACCCGACGATGAAGATCGGCCGGCCGCGGCAGCTTTATACCGGCGAGACCAAGCGCGACTACGTGGACGTCGAAGACCGGTAAGCCGAACATCGGCGCCGCGTTAGACCACCCGGCGCCGCTGCACGACCTGGGCCGGCACCGTCATGCAGACGGGCCGGCCCATTTGCATTTTGCGCTTGGCCGTGCGGGCACGGTGCGGGGCGCGGAATGCCGCAGGGCCAATTCTTGACGAAAATACTTGGGTACGCCTACCCTCTGTTTGCAGGTCCTCCAAGCCATATGCCAGGCGGCTGCAGCCGACACCGGAAACCGGCCCGGCGAAAGGGCCTCCGGAACGGTGATCTGGATCAAGGCGGGCGACCCGAAATCGCGCATTCTGCCCCGAACGCGGGGGGCTAGGCGGAGGGGCACCGCAGAACAGGAAACAGGATCAGGCGATGAGACGTGGGTTTTTCGGGCATAAAGGCTGGGGCAAGAAGCGTCATGGCCACGGGCACGCCAACGGGCACGGGCACGAGGCGGTCCAGGAGGTCTGTGCCGCCTGCCCCGTGGTGCCCAGCCTGAACGATACCGCGCCGGGCCAGACCTGCCGCATCCGCCGGCTGTGCGGCTGCGGCCCGGTGCGCCAGCGCCTGCTCGACCTCGGGCTTCAGCCCTGCCGAGAGGTGACGGTGATCCGCTCGGCCCCCCTGCGCGACCCGATAGAGCTGCGGGTCGGCGACAGCTTCATCGTGCTGCGCCGCCGCGAGGCCGCCCAGGTGGAGATCGACAATGTCTGACACAGCCGGGCCGGTATCGCGCCTGGTTGCCCTGGCGGGTCAGCAGAACGCCGGCAAATCGACGCTGTTCAACATGCTCACGGGCATGACGCAGCATATTGCGAACTATCCCGGCGTGACCGTCGACAAGAAATCGGGCCGCTACGAGCACGGCGGCCAAACGGTCGAAGTGGTCGACCTGCCCGGCTGCTACTCGCTGACCGCCTTTTCGCTGGAAGAGCGCGTCGCGCGCGCCTTCCTGCTGGACGATCGCCCCGACGTGGTGGTCAACGTGCTGGACGCGTCGAACCTGCGCCGCGGTCTGCCGCTGACCTTTCAGTTGCTCGAGATGGGCTTTCCCGTCGTCGTCGCGCTCAACATGATGGACGTGGCCGAGAGCCACGGGCTAGAGATCGAAATCGCCGCGCTGGAGCGCCGGCTCTGCGTGCCGGTGGTGCCGGTGGTGGGGCGCAAGGGGCTGGGGGCCGACGCGCTGCGCGCGGCCATCGCCGCGGCGCACGATACCCGCCCGGCCACGCTGAACTATGGCGCACTCGAACCGGCGGTTCAGGACATGCAGGCCGCACTGGCCGAAGAGGCCGCGCTCAAGGACATCTCGGCGCGCTGGATGGCGGTCAAGCTGTTGGAGGACGATGCCGAGGCCAAGCGCCTGGTGTCGGACCGGCTGGACAACCCCCACCCGCTGCTCGACCGCGCCCACCGCCTGCGCGCCGCGGCGCCGGGCGAGATCAGCGCCGCCGACCGGGTCAGCGCGGCGCGCGACGGGCTGGCGGCCGATATCGTGGCCACCTGCATCACCGCAACCCGCGCCGGCCATGTGCCGCTGTCAGAACGGATCGACCGCTTCTTGCTGCATCCCTGGCTCGCGCCGGTCTTCCTGGTGGCGGTGATCTGGGCGATCTACCAGTTGTCGATCGTGCAGGGCTATCGGCTGACCGAGGTGACTTGGCCGCTGCTTGCGGGCTTTCGCGACTTCACCGGCTCGGTCCTGCCCGATGCGGGTTTCCTGCACGACCCGCAAATGCGCGCCATGGGGCTGTGGATGGTGGATGCAGCCAACACGCTGCTCAACTACGTGCCGATCTTCCTGATCCTCTTCGCGCTCATCGCGATTCTGGAGGATTCGGGCTATATGGCGCGGATCGCCTTCATCCTCGACCGGGCGCTGCACCGGTTCGGCCTGCACGGGCAATCGACCCTGCCCTTCATCTTGGCGGGCGTCTTCGCGGGCGGTTGCGCCGTGCCCGGCGTCGCGGCGACCAAGGGCATCCCCGACGCCCGCGCGCGGATGGCCACGATCCTGACCGTGCCTTTCATGAACTGCATGGCCAAGATCCCGCTCTACACGCTCTTGATCAACATCTACTTCCCCGAAACCAAGGGCCTGATGCTGTTCTACCTGTCCACCCTGACGGTGATCGCGGCGATGCTGATCGCCAAGCTCTTGACCGTCTCGGTGCTGCGGCACGAAGAGACCGCGCCCTTCGTGATGGAACTGCCCAACTATCACCTGCCGACGCTCTCGGGTGTGTTGCGCCGGGCCGTCGACCGGACCTGGCTTTACATCAAGAAGGTGGGCACGGTGGTGGTGGCCATCGCGGTGGTGATCTACGTCTTGCTGCAATTCCCCGGCGTGCCGGCCGAACGGCAGGTGGCCTACCAGGACCGCGCCGAGGCCGCGATCGCCCGGTTCTACGACACGCTCGAGGGCAGCGCACAGCGCGCAGCGGTGCCCGATCAGGCCGCGCTGGTCGATCTGGTCAACACCTTCACCGAGCTGCGCGCCACCCAGGACGAGGCAGGCGACCCCGCCGTTTCGCGCGCGCTGGCCGAGCGCGCGGTCGCCCGCCACCCCGCCTATGCGCCCTTCCTTCTGCCCACAGACGCGCCCGGCGCGGGGGACGCGGCCGGCGCGCTGGCGCGGCTCGCTGATGCCCGCATCGCGATCCGGCGCGAGATGCGCAAGGACAAGCTTGAGTCGAGCTTTCTCGGGACCGTCGGCCGCGGGTTGGAGCCGGTGACGCAATTCGCCGATTTCGACTGGAAGATCAACGTCGCACTCCTGGCCTCCTTCGCCGCGCGGGAAAACTCGGTGGCGACGCTTGGTGTGCTGTTCGACCAGGATGACGGGCAGAACCGGACGCTGGAAGAACGCATGGGCGCTGCCCAGGCCGCCGAGGGGCATACCGCGCTGTCTGCGGTCGCGCTGCTGCTGTTTTTCGCGCTCTACCCGCCCTGCCTGGCCACCATGATGATGGTCAAGGTGCAGACCGGCAGCGTGAAGTGGATGGCGTTCTCGATCATCTTTCCCACCCTTCTGGGCCTCGCCGTGGCGAGCGCCGTCTTCACCGCCGGGCGTGTTCTGGGGCTGGGCGGATTGCAGACGATGACCGCCGTCTACCTTCTGACATTGGGCGCGCTGATCGTGGTGGCCCTGCCAAAGCCCTGGGCGCATCTGCCAGCGCCGCGCCCGGTTCCGGGGGACGGATCATGACCGACAGGCCCATTCCCGCCATCGACCTGGGCGCAGAGGCCGGCATCGCCGCCCACGAATACGTACTGATCGGGGTTGCCGTGGCCATCGCGGCGGGCTTTCTCGGGCGCGGGCTGATCCGGCGGCGGCGCGGGGCGGCGCGGGGCTGTTCCGCCTGCCCCGGCTGTTCCGGCGGCGCCAGTTGCCCGATCGTCGAATTGCCCGATCCCGGCGGCAAACCCTAAGCCCGCCTACATGTCGAAAAATACCGTCTCGCCCGCACCTTGCAGGCGAATGTCAAAGCGGTAGCGGCCGTCGCCGGTCTTCTTGGCGATCAGGGTGTCGACCCTCGGGCGCTGTTCGATGCGCGCCAGAACCGGGTCGTCGCCGTTCGCCTCGTCCTCGAAATAGATCCGCGACTGAAGCCCGGTATTGATACCCCGCGCCACGATCCAGAGCACGATATGCGGCGCCTGCCACCCGCCGCCGCGCATCGGCACCGGGCCCGGCTTGATCGTGCCGAGGCGCCACTCTCCGCTTTCGGGGTCGGCGCAGACGCGGGCCCAGCCCGTCACCTTTGGGTCGGCCCCCTCCTGCCCGGCAAAGCGCCCCGACGCGTCGGCCTGCCAGACCTCGATCACCGCATCGCGCAGCACCCAGCCGGTGCCGTCGGTCACGGTGCCGGTGATCTCGATCACCTCGCCCTCGGCGCCGTCCTGATAGGTCGTCTGCCCGATCTCGTGCTCATAGATGCCGCCGAGCCCCGCATAGGTCGGCGCCGTGCCGATATGGACGTAAGGCCCCGCGGTCTGCGAGGGCGTCTCGGTCAGCGTGTCCAGCTTCTGCACCATCTCACATCCCCTCCAGCTTGTTCTCGAACATGGTCTGCCGGCGCCCCCTGAGAACGATGTCGAACTTGTAGGCCAGGAAATCCATCGGCCGCGCGCGGCCGAGGTCGAGCGGCGCCACCAGCCGGTCGAGCTGGCCGCGGTCCTTGACCGTGTTGGCGATGGGGCAGCGGGCGATCAGCGGGTCGCCCTCGAAATACATCTGGGTGATCAGCCGCTGGCCGAAGCTGTGGCCGAAAACCGAGACGTGAACGTGCATCGGCCGCCATTCGTTGCCCCGGTTGGGCCATGGATAGGCGCCGGGGCGGATCGTGAGGAACTCGTAACACCCGTTCTCGTCGGTGATCGTGCGCCCGCAGCCGCCGAAATTGGGGTCGAGCGGCGCGAAATAGGTGTCCTTGATATGCCGGTATCGCCCGCCCGCGTTGGCCTGCCAGATCTCGATCAGGGTATCGGGCACGGGGCGGGCGTTTTCGTCCAGCACGCGCCCGTGCATCAGGATGCGTTCGCCCACCGCGGGCGCCGCGCCCTTCGTCCAGTTCAGGATCAGGTTGTTGTCGAGCGGCCCGAGGCGCGCATGGCCAAAGCGCGGGCCGGTTTCCTCGCTCGGGGTGCTCTCCATCGAGATCAGCGGCAGATGGGGCGACCGGAACACGCTGGTCTTGTAGTCGGGATCGTAGGCTGGCGGATGGGCGTCGCGGTTGCGCGGGATCAGCGGGCCCAGGTCGCGGGTTGCGGTCATGCCTCGCTCTCCATCTCGGCGAAGGTGTCCTTGGCGATCTTCAGCGCCCGGTTGGCGCGCGGCACGCCGGCATAGATTGCCACGTGCTGAAACGCCTCGGCCACGTCGCGGGGGCTGGCCCCGGTGCGTGCGGTGGCGCGAATGTGCATCGGGATTTCCTCGAAATTCCCGGTCGCGGCCAACAGCGCCAGCGTCAGCATGGACCGTTCGCGCCGCGTGATGGCATCCGACGCCCAGACCGTGCCCCACGCGCCCTCGGTGATGAGCGTCTGGAACGGGTCGTCCAGCTCGGTCCTGGCGGCCTCGGCGCGATCGACATGGGCCTCGCCCAGCACCGCCCGGCGCACCTCCATGCCGCGGGCATATCTGTCGGTCATCTCGTCTCCTCTCGCCCCGCTCAGTAGGGCAGCCCCACGTAGTTTTCGGCCAACGCGCGCTGCGCGGCCTCGCTGTCTCGCAGGAAGGCCAGATCGGCTGCCTGCAACCGCAGGTCGAACGCGCTCTGCTCGGGGAAGCTGTGCAAGAGCGTCGTCATCCACCACGAAAACCGCTGGGTCTTCCACACCCGGGCCAGCGCCCGCCGGGAGTACCCGTCCAGCGCCTCGCGGTCGTTGTCGCGATAATAGCGCACCATCGCCTCGTAGAGGTAATGAATGTCCGAGGCGGCGGTGTTCAGCCCCTTGGCCCCGGTCGGCGGCACGATATGGGCCGCGTCGCCGCACAGAAACAGCCGCCCCCAGCGCATCGGCTCGCACACGAAAGAGCGCAGCGGCGCGATGCTCTTTTCGATCGAGGGGCCGGTGACCAGGCGCTCGGCCACCCGGGCCGGCAGGCGGCGCCTCAGCTCGTCCCAGAACGCCGCATCCGACCAGTCCTCTGCCCGGTCGCTCAGCGGGCATTGCACATAATAGCGGCTGAGCTCGGCGTTGCGCATCGAGCAGAGCGCAAAGCCCCGCTCGGACCTGGCGTAGATGATCTCGTCTTCCACCGGCGGCGTTTGCGAGAGCACCCCGAGCCAGCCGAACGGATAGACCTTTTCGAATTCCTGCCGCACCCTGTCCGGGATCGTCTGGCGCGACACCCCGTGGAACCCGTCGCAGCCGGCAACGAAATCGCAGTCGATCCGGTGATCCGTGCCCTCCTGACGAAATGTGACATACGGCGCATCCGTATCGGCATCGCAGATCGCCACATCCTCGACCTCGAAGCGGGTCTCGCCGCCCGTCGCGTCGCGTGCATCGTAAAGGTCGCGCGTCACTTCGGTCTGGCCGTATACAACGACCGTGTGGCCGGTCAGCGCCTTGAAATCTATGCGGAACAGCGCCTCGCCCGCGGCAATTGCCGCGCCCTCGTGGACCAGCCCCTCGCGCTCCAGCCGCCCGGCCACGCCGGCCTCGTGCATCAAATCGACAAGGCCCCGCTCCAGGACGCCCGCGCGGATGCGCGCCAGCACATAGGCGCGGCTGCGCCGTTCGAGGATCACCGTGTCGATGCCGTGCTTGTGCAAAAGCTGGGCCAGGAGCAGCCCCGAAGGGCCACCCCCCACGATGCAGACCTGGGTTCGCATCGTGTCTCCTCCCTGTTCTCCCGAGGCGAAGACTAGAACTGCTCCAGTTTGGCACGAATGGACGAAAGGCACCGATACTGGTACTTTTCGACCATGACCCGCGCTTCCGGCCCCGGCCCCATTCCCGCCTATGCGCTCTATGGCGAGCGTGGCGCCTTTCCCGACCTGCTCCATTGCGAACGCGTGTGGGAGCGGGCGCGCGTTCATGGCTGGCGCATCGCGCCGCACCGGCACCCGGATCTGCACCAGGTCTTTGTGCTGCAATCGGGCGAGGCCGAGATGGAGGTCGACGGCCAGGCCCGCACCCTGTCGCTGCCCTGCGCGGTCTCGGTGCCGCGGCAGGTGGTGCATGGCTTTCGCTTCGCGCGGGGCACCGAGGGGCTGGTGCTGACGGTACCGGTGACCGAGATCGCCGCCCTCACCCGCGACGCGCCCGAACTCGCGGCGCTCGCCCAGGCGCCGGCCTTCGTGGCCGCCACGCCCGCGCTGGCCGCGGCGATGGCGGCGATCCATGCCGAGCGGCTGGGCACGGGCTGGGCGCGCGCGCCGATGCTGCGCGCGCTGACGCTTCAGGCGCTGTGCCTGATCGGGCGCGCGGCCGACAGCGCCCGGCGCGGGACCGACCCCGCCCGTGCCCGCATCGCCGCCTTCGAGGCGCTGGCGCAGGAAAACCTGTCCGAGGGCTGGAGCGTCGCCGACTACGCCCAGGTGCTGGACATATCGCCCACCCACCTCACCCGGCTGTGCCGGCAGGTGACGGGCCAGCCGCCGCGCGCCTTTCTGCAGGGGCTGCTGGTGCAGGAGGCCAAGCGCCTGCTGGCCTATACCGCGCTCGACGTGGCCGAGATCGGCTATCGGCTGGGCATCGAGGACCCGTCCTATTTCTCGCGCCTGTTCAAGCGGCACACGGGGCGCTCGCCACGCGCCTTTCGCGCGCCCTATCGCGGCGCCGGCGACCCCGGCAATGCCCCGGTTCCGGCTTGAGTTGGCCCAAGTTTCATGATGCCCTGACCGAACGATGAGCCGAACAGACCTGATCCTGCGCTATGCCGGCTTTGCCGTGCTCGCCACGCTCGCCAATCTTGCGGCGCAGCGCGGGGTGCTGGCGCTGTGGGAGGGCGCGCTGGCGCTGCCGCTGGCGATCGGCACCGGCACGCTGGCCGGGCTGGTGCTGAAATACCTGCTGGATAAACGCTGGATCTTCGCCGACCGGTCGCGCGGCGCGGCGATGCATGCGCGCAAGTTCACGCTCTACACCCTGATGGGCGTCGCCACGACGCTGATCTTCTGGGGCACCGAGACGGCATTCTGGCTGATCTGGAAAACCGACCCGATGCGAGAGCTGGGCGCGGTGCTGGGGCTGGCCGTGGGCTATGTGGTCAAATACCAGCTCGACCGCCGCTACGTCTTTGCCCCGGCCACGCCCAGCGCGCCGGCCTGAGGCGCGGGATGCGCATCCTTGTGACCGGCGGCGCGGGGTTTCTGGGGGTCAACCTGATCCGCCATTTCCTGGGCAGGGGCGCGTCGCTGCGCAGCCTCGACCGCGCGCCGTTTTCCTATCCCGAGGCCGACCGGATCGAGGCGATGACCGGCGACATCCGCGATGCCGCCCTGCTGCGCCGGGCGCTTGGCGATATCGACATCGTGGTCCATTGCGCCGCCGCGCTGCCGCTCTGCCCGCGCGACGAGATCTTCTCGACCGAGGTCGAGGGCACCCGCGCCCTGCTGGCCGCCGCCCGCATCGCCGGGGTGGACCGCGTGATCCACATCTCGTCCACCGCCGTCTACGGCGTGCCCGACCACCACCCGCTGATCGAGGACGACCCGCTGATCGGCGTGGGCCCCTACGGCGCGGCCAAGATCGCCGCCGAGGCCGCCTGCGCCGAGGCCCGCGCCCAGGGCCAGTGCGTGCCGGTCCTGCGCCCCAAATCCTTCGTCGGGCCCGAGCGGCTGGGCGCGTTCGAACTGCTCTACGATTTCGCCTATCGCGGTCACAATTTCCCGGTTATCGGGCGCGGAGACAACCTCTACCAGTTGCTCGACGTCGCCGACCTGTGCGAGGCTATTGAGGCATGCGCAACCGGAGATCGGGCAGCGGTGAACGACGTGTTCAATGTCGGCGCAGAACGGTTCGGAACGCTCCGCGAGGGGTTTCAGGCGGTCCTCGACCGGGCCGGGCACGGCCGTCGCGTGATCGGCCTGCCCGCGGCCCCCGCCATATGGACGCTGCGCGGGCTGGAGGCGCTGAAGCTCTCGCCGCTTTACGCGTGGATCTACGAGACCGCCGGAAAGGACAGTTATGTCGGAATCGACAAGATCAAGGCGCGCCTCGGCCTCGCGCCGCGCTATTCCAATGACGAGGCGCTGATCCGCAATTACGACTGGTACGTGGCCCATCGCGACCGGATTGCCCGGGCCGCCGGCGTCACCCACCGCGTGCCCTGGAAAAGGGGGGCCCTCGGGCTGATGAACCTTGTTTTCTGATCTGAAGGCCGCCGGTGCCGTTCTGGTCATCGCCGCCGGGCTGGCCAGCGCCGCGCCCGCGCAATCGCCAGAGGTCCTGGCCGCCCAGCGCGACGCCTATGACGCCGTGCGCGCCAAGACCATCCTTGAGCTACAGCCCTTTCGAGACACCGCCGTCGTCGCGCTGAACGACGAGACGCCACTGAGCCTCGTGTCGGTCAACCCACGGATCAATGCATGGTTCGTGTTGCAGATCGGCCCCGAGGGCGGGCGGCAAGAGAGCTATCATCTGGAAAACCCGGCCCCGGCGCGGCGCAAGATCACGCTGGAGCCCGCGCCGGCCCCCGCGCTGGTGATCGCCGATGAAACCGGCACCAGCCGCTGCACCCCCTGGGCCGAGGACGGGCGCGACCTGGCCGCGGCGCGGGCCAGCGACCAACCCTTCGCGCCGCTCTGCGACGGCAAGCTCTACCTGCGCAACAAGGTCACCGGCGCACGCACCAGCCTGGAGGCCGCCGCCGAATTCCTGCGCGAAAACGTGGCCGGCGGCGAAAGCATCGTGCGCTTCGTGAGGCAGACGTTCTTCAAGGACAGCGAACTCGCCTCGGGCCCGGCGCTGGAGGCCAGGGGCGCGGGCCGGCTGGCGCTGGGCCCCGGCGGCGCGGCGATGGACGCCGCGGTCGAGGACCGCCCGGTGATCGCCACGCTGATGGATATCGGCCTCGACGGGGCCGAAACGGCGCGCATGACCATGGGGCTGTGGTACCCCGTCAGCGACCTGCCCGGCGTCTTTGCCAGCGCCATCCAGCCCCGGTCGATCGCGCGGTCGGTGCTGCGGGGGCCGGGAACGGCCAACGCGCTCGACGGCATCGAGGGGCGGGCCGATGTCTACCTCGTGGGGTTCGACCTCGGCCGGTTCGATCTCGGCTTTGCGCTGGGCACCGACCATCCCGGGCTCGGCTGGTCGCCCCGCCCGCCCGCCTCGGTCCGGCCGCGGGGGATGCCCGGGCCCGACGGGGTAAAGTCTGCCGCGCCGCTGGTGCGGCTGGGCATGGTCAACCCGGCGCTGGCGGACCGCACCGTCGCGGTCTTTACCGGCGGGTTCAAGCGCCAGCACGGCGCGTTCAAATGGGGCGATTACATCACCCTCAATTTCGGCACGCATTACGGGTTCGTCGAGCAGGGGACGATCTTTTCCAAGCTCCAGCCGCATCTGGCGACGCTTTACGTGCTGGATGACGGCACCATCGGCATGAAGACCTGGGAAGAGGCCGACAACGCGCTGCTGCCGCGCCTCCGCTTTGCCCGGCAAAACGGCGTGCCGCTGGTCGCGCCCGACCCCGAAACCGGGGAGAGCGTGCCCGCGCCGCTGGTCACCCGCTGGGGGCCGGGCAACTGGTCGGGTTCGGCCAAGGCCGAGCTGCGCACGCTGCGCGCGGGCGCCTGCATGAAGGAAAACGAAGGCCGGCGCTACCTGATCTACGCCTATTTCTCGACCGCCACGCCCTCGGCCATGGCGCGCACCTTTCAGGCCTATGGCTGTGACTATGCGATGCTGCTGGACATGAACGCGCTCGAACACACCTACCTGGCGCTTTACGTGGCGCGGGGCGGCAAGCTGCATGTTCAGCACATGGTCCCCGGCATGGCGCTGATCGACAAGAAGGCACGCGACGGCACGGTGATCCCGCGCTTTCTGGGGTATGCCGACAACCGGGACCTGTTTTACCTGACCCTGAAGGAGGGAGTGGAATGATCCGCGCGCTTGCCCTCGTCGCCGCCCTTCTCGCCGGGCCGGCCCCGGCCGAGACCCTGAAACAGCAAAACGAGCGCCTGTTTCGCCAGATCGAGGCGGTCCACGCGCCCAGGCCCGCGGAAATGGCCCGCCTGCGCGAGATCTTCGCGCGCTCGGGCTTTGTCGGCCAGGGCAACCCGGCGATCACGCGCCACCCGATGACCCCGGCCGAGTGCCGCCAGCGCATCCCCGGCGGCCCCGAGGCGTACGAGGACCGGCGCGCCACCCGCATCTGTGGCGACCGTTTCATGGTGCCGCTTTACGACCCGGCAACCCAGCGGCCCGAGGACGCCACCGCCTGTATCGACCAGTTCGAATTCCCCAACATCCCCTGTGCCTACCCCGTGGTCTGGGTCAAGGCCCGCGAGGCCGCCCAGATCTGCGCCGCGATGGGCAAGCGGATCTGCGACGCCCACGAATGGGAAGGCGCCTGCGCCGGCGCGCTGGAGCCGCCCGATTACCGCTTCGACCTCGGCTCGGTCGCGGCGATGCGCAGCTGGCACAACCGCAAATACGCGGCCACCAAGAGCTGGGCCTATGGACCGGCCTACAAGAAGGGCGTCTGCGCCGCGAACAGCGTGAAAAGCAGCAGTTGCGGCGGCGGCGGCTTCAACAGCTGCGGCTCGAACACCTACCCCGCGGGCAGCTTTCCGGGCTGCGTCAGCCCGCTTGGCATCTACGACATCCACGGCAACGCTGCCGAGCACATGAACCTGCCGATGGCCCCCGGCCAGATGGCCAGCCGCGGCAGCACCGAGCTGGGCGTGACCGAGATGAAGGGAAGCTGGTTCATCTTCGACCGCTACTACGCCCACCAGGACTGGTGCCGCTGGCGCGCGCCCTACTGGCACGGCAGCCGTGTGATGAGCACGGGCAGCCACGCGAATTACCACCTGGGCTTTCGCTGCTGCAAGACGGTGGAGTGAGGGCCCATTCGGCCGCACCCCAGAGAGTAGGGCAGCACCCGTCGGGGGGCGGGTCGGGCGCTGTCCGGGCTGACGCCCGGGCGCGACATCGTCCGGCGGCGCGCAGGCCACTTTGCCGGCCTGTTGCTTTTCCCGGTTCACATCCCCCCGCCCTCTGGGGCATAGGAGGCCCAAGACCGAACCCCACGCGAGAGAAACGCCCCATGCACGACATCCGCGCCATCCGAGAAGCCCCGGACGCCTTCGACGCCGCCCTGGCCCGCCGGGGGGCCGCGCCCGTCGCCTCGGATATCCTCGCCATCGACGCCGCGCGGCGGGAAAAGATCCTCGCCGCCGAGACCGCACAGGCCGAGCAGAACAAGGCCTCCAAGGAAATCGGCAAGGCCAAGGCCGCGGGCGACGAGGCCGAATTCGACCGCCTGCGCGCGCTGGTGGCCGACAAGAAGGCCGAGATCGCGGCGCTCAACGACGCCGCCAAGGCCGAGGACGCCCGCCTGCGCGATCTGCTGATGGGCCTGCCCAACCTGCCGCTGGACGATGTGCCCGAGGGCGAAGACGAAGACGACAATGTCGAGATGCACCGCTGGGGCACCCCCTGCGACTTCGCCTTCACGCCGAAAGAGCATTACGACCTCGCCGGCGTTCAGCCCGGCATGGATTTCGAAACCGCCGCCAAACTGGCCGGCTCTCGCTTCGTGGTGCTGAAGGGCGCGGTCGCGCGGCTGCACCGGGCGCTGGCGCAGTTCATGCTCGATACCCACACCACGGAAAACGGGCTGACCGAGGTCAACGCCCCCGTGCTGGTGCGGGAAGAGATGATGTTCGGCACCGGGCAATTGCCGAAATTCGGCGAAGACAGCTACCAGACCCGCGAGGGCTGGTGGCTGATCCCGACCTCCGAGGTGACGCTGACCAACACGGTCTCCGAGACGATCCTCGACGCGGCGGACCTGCCCCGCCGGATGACCGCCCATTCGCTGTGCTTCCGCTCCGAGGCGGGCAGCGCGGGGCGCGACACCGCCGGCATGCTGCGCCAGCACCAGTTCGAAAAGGTCGAGATGGTGTCGATCGTCGCGCCCGACGAGGGGCGCAATGAACTGGACCGCATGACGAAATGCGCCGAGGGCATCCTCGAACGGCTGGGCCTGCCCTACCGCACCGTGGTGCTGTGCACCGGCGACATGGGCTTCGGCGCGCGGCGCACCCATGACATCGAGGTCTGGCTGCCGGGGCAGGACAGCTATCGCGAGATTTCCTCGGTTTCCCTCTGCGGCGATTTCCAGGCAAGGCGGATGAACGCCCGCTTTCGGCCCGAGGGCGGCGGCAAGCCGGACTACGTGCACACGCTCAATGGCTCTGGGCTGGCCGTGGGCCGCTGCCTGATCGCGGTGCTGGAGAACGGGCAGCAGGAGGACGGATCGGTCACGCTTCCGCAGGCGCTGGCCCCCTGGCTTGGCGGCAAGACCCGGCTTTCCGCCGAAGGGGAGCTTTTGTGATGGACCCGATCAAGGCGGTCTTGGTCTTCTGCGCCACGGTTTTCTTCGTTCTGTCCCCGGCGCTGACGGGCGGCTTCGGTGGGTACGACGCCACGCAATTTCCGGTGCCCCAGGACGACCCGCCGGTGCAGCCCGCCGGCTATGCCTTCGCGATCTGGGGGCTGATCTATCTCTGGCTGCTGATCTCGGCCGGGGTCGGCATGTTCGCCCGCGGCACCGAACCGGCGTGGGAGCCCGCCCGCCTGCCGCTGATCCTGTCGCTCGGCCCCGGCGCGGCCTGGATCGGGGTGGCCTATACCTCGCCGATCTGGGCCTCGATTCTGCTGTGGTGGATGCTCGCCACCGCGATTTGGGCGCTCTTGCGCACGCCGCTGGTCGACCGCTGGACCTACCAGGCCCCGGTTGCCGTCTATGCCGGCTGGCTGACCGCGGCGGGCTGGGTGTCGGTGGGGCTCTTGGGCGCGGGCTACGGCATCGGGCCGGGCGAAACCGCATGGGCGGTGATCGCGCTTGTTGGCGCGCTGGTCACCGGGGCGGCGGTGCAGATCGCGCTGGACCGGGCGCCCGAATACGGCATCACCCTGATATGGGCGCTGGTGGGGCTGATCGTGGCCAACGCCACCGCGGCGCCGCTGGTGGCCTTCGCCGCGCTCGGCGGCGCGATGCTGATGGCGGTGCTGGCCTTCCGCGCGGCGACCTGAGCGCCAGGCAGTAATGCAAAAGCCCCCGGGGCGTCCCGGGGGCCTGGTCATGGCATGGGCCGGCCGGCGGCCCGGCGTGCGCTTACGCGTCGCCCAGAAGGCCCGCGTCCATCGCCGCGGCCAGTTCTTCGGCATCGACCACGCCATCGGCGTTGGCGTCGATCTCGGCGAACATGTCGTCTGTCAGGTCAGGATAGCTCTCGGCGATCTCTTCCATCGAGTAGACGCCATCGCCGTCGGTATCGGCCACCTCGGTCTGGGCAAAGGCGGCGCCGGCGGCCAGAAGGACCGTCGCGGCAAGGGTCGGAACGAACGTTTTCATTTGTTTTTTGCTCACTCCAGGGGCGGCCCCTCGGGCCGCCGCAGCGAAGGCTCTGTCGCCTCCAACTCGGCATCTGATCATTGCGCCGGCGCTTTGCAAGAGGTGTTTCACGGGCTGCGCGGGCCGGCCGGGCATGGATCGGCGGAAAAGCGCGCTTGCACGCGGCGAAGTCCCGAAAAACTTCTGAAAACAGAAGGCTACGGCCGGCACTATCCGTCGAGCGGCGGCTTGCCCAAATGCTTTCGCAGCCGGGAGGGCGTCGATTTCTTCCGCCCCTTGAACGGGTTCTTGTCGGACTGCGAGCGGAAGGTCAGCCGGATCGGCGTGCCCGGCATGTCGAAATCCTCGCGCAGCCCGCCGACCAGGTAGCGCCGGTAGCTTTCGGCCAGCTTTTCTGGGGCCGAGCACATCACCACGAAACCCGGCGGACGCGTCTTGACCTGGGTCATGTAGCGCAGCCGGATGCGGCGGCCGCCGGGCGCCGGGGGCGGATGCATCTCGACCATGCCGGCCAGCCAGCGGTTGAGCTTGGCCGTCGGCACCCGGCGGTTCCAAACGTCGTGCGCCCGAAGAACCGCCTCGTGGAGCCGGTCGAGCCCGCGGCCGGTCTTGGCCGAGACCGTGACCAGCGGCGCGCCGCGCAACTGCGGCAGGAGGCGGGCGAATTCCTCTTTCAGCTCGCGCAGCTTTCCCTGCCGGTCGGTTTCCAGATCCCACTTGTTGACGGCGACCACCACCGCGCGCCCCTCGCGCTCGGCCAGGTCGGCAAGGCGCAGGTCCTGCTGCTCGAACGGGATCTGCGCGTCCAGCAAAATCACGACGACCTCGGCGAATTTCACTGCGCGCAGCCCGTCGGCGACCGACAGCTTTTCCACCTTGTCCTGCACCTTGGCCTTCTTGCGCATGCCGGCGGTGTCGAAAATCCGGGTGGGCGTGCCCTGCCAGTCGAGCGTCAGCGAGATCGCGTCGCGGGTGATGCCGGCCTCGGGGCCGGTCAAGAGGCGGTCCTCGCCGAGGATGGCGTTTATCAATGTCGACTTGCCCGCGTTGGGCCGGCCGACCACGGCCACCTGAAGGGGGCGCGCGGCGGTGGGCGTGTGCGAGAGGCCGGTCTCGCCCTCTTCATCGACGTCGATATCGGTCGGGGGCGCCTCTTCCTCGGCGGCCTGCGCCTCGGCCGCCTCGATCAGCGGCATGAGGATGGCGTGCAGCTCGCCCATGCCCTCGCCATGCTCGGCCGACAGGCGCAGCGGCTCGCCCAGGCCCAGCGCGTATCCCTCCAGCACGCCGGCCTCGGCCGCCGTCCCCTCGGCCTTGTTCGCCCCCAGGATCACATGGGCCGAGCGGCGGCGCAGGATGTCGGCAAAGACCTCGTCGGCGGGCAAGACCCCGGCACGCGCGTCGATCACGAAAAGGCAGGCATCGGCCATGTCGACGGCGCGCTCGGTCAGCTTGCGCATCCGGCCCTGAAGGCTTTCGTCGGTGGCCTCTTCCAGGCCCGCGGTGTCGATCACGGTGAATCGCAGATCGCCCAGCCGCGCCTGCCCCTCGCGCAGGTCGCGGGTCACGCCCGGCTGGTCGTCGACCAGCGCCAGGCGCTTGCCGACCAGGCGGTTGAACAGCGTGGACTTGCCCACGTTGGGCCGGCCGACGATGGCCAGGGTGAAACTCATCTCAGGCTCCGGGTGTCGCTCAAGGCGCCTGCCCTACACCATCGCGCGCCTAGCGGAAAGCGTGGAGTTGGCCCTTGGCCGAGACGACGTAGAGCGTGCCGCCGGCCACCACCGGCCGCGTGCTGGCCCCGCCCGGGATCTCGACGGTGGACAAAAGCGCACCGCTGTTCGGGCTGAACGACCGGATCAGCCCGTCATCGGAGGCCACGATCAGCCGCCCGCCGGCCAGCACGGGCCCGTAATGGGCAAAGATCGCCTTGCGCCGGCGCACCCTCTCGCGCGTGTAATAGGGCAGATCGACATCCCAGACGGTCTCGCCGCTGCCCGCGTCGAGGCGCACCAGCTTGCCCTGATCGGAAATCAGGAAAACGGCGCCGGCCACCGGCAGTACCGCGCCGTAGGCGCCGTGTTCGGCCGTCCAGATGCGTTCGCCCGAGCTGGCCTTCAGCGCCACGGCCCGGCCGCTCTGGTTGCCGGTATAGATCGTGTCGCCATCGATCACCGGGTCGGCGGTAATGTCGGTCACCGTGGCATAGACCCGGCCCCGCCGCTGGCCCGAGACCGCGGCCGACCAGACCCGCACGCCGCTTTGCCTCAGCGTCGCCACCAGTTCGGACGAGGCGAAGGGGAAGACCGCCAGCCGGTCGCCCACCGCGGGGGCCGCGCCGCCCACCATGCCCGAGGGCGAGGGCGTTCCGGGCAATTGCCATTGGACGCGCCCGTTTTCGGCCTTGATCGCCCAGGCGCGGTTGTCGCGGCTGACCACGTAGACCAGCCCGTCGCGGTAGGCCGGCGCGCCGGTCACCGCGGCGTCGGTGCGTTGGCGCCACAGCTCGGCCCCGGTTTGCGGATCGAGCGCCACCAGCGCGCCGAACCCCGTGGTAGCGAAAAGCCGCCCGTCGCCATAGGCCAGCCCGCCGCCGGTGGCATCGGAGTTACGCTCGGAGACGGGGGTGAGGTCCTGCGACCACAACACCTGGCCAGCGGTCGAGACGGCGCTCGCCCGGCTGCGGGCGTCCAGCGTGAAAACACGCCCCCCCGCGACCACCGGATCGGCGGTGATACGGTAGCGCCGGCTGTCGCCCGCGCCGATGCTGGCCCGCCATACATCGCTCAGCCCGGCGCCCAGCGCGGAATGGCGCGCGCGGTGTTCGGGGCCGCCGCCGACCTGCGGCCAGTCGGCCCGCGCCTCGACGGGCGGCAGGGCGATCGCGGTATCGCGGGCGGCGGCGTCGAGCGGCGCCGTGGCGTCCTCTGCGACAACGCCTGGCAGCGCCTCGCGCACACCCAGGCGCTCGCCCGGCAGGATCGTTTCGCGTTGGCCGCAGGCGCTCAGCACCGCCAGCGCCGCCATCGCCGCGACAAGCCCGCTTCGTTTCACTCGGCGTCTCCCCTGCTCAGCCCGCGCCCGTTCAGGCGCCGTCGGGCGTGCCGCCCAGCGCCACCATCAACTGCGTTGCCCGCTGACGCAAGCCCGCCGACAATTCTGATGCCTGCAGGATCTCGTTCAGACGGGCGATGGCCTGCTCGCGCTCGCCGGTCTCGACATCGATCAGGGCCAGTTGTTCCATCGCCAGCAGGCGGAAGGGCTGGCCCGGCGCGGCCAGCGGCTCCAGCACGTAGCGCCGCGTCTCGGCGGGCTGGGCATCGCCTCGCAGGGACACTTCCTTGATCGCGGCAAGCTGTCGGTAGAGCTCGGGCACCTCGGTATTGACCGACAGCGCCGCGAGGCGCTCGGCCGCGGCCGCGCGTTCGCCCGCTGCGGTCTCTTCGGCCGCGGTCAGCAGCGCCTTGAGCGCAGCCGCCCGCCCCGGTGCCTCGACCGCGTCGAGCGCGGCGATGCGCGCCTCGGCATCGCCCTTGTCGAGCGCGGTGTAAAGCGCGTCGCCCAGCGCGCGGGCCTCGGCCGTCTCACGGGACTTGCGCCACTCGTTATAGGCGGCACCGCCCACCAGCAGCAGCACCAGCAGAACCGCGATCCAGCCATAGCGGCGGATCAGCGCGAACAGCCGGTCCCGGCGGACCTCTTCGGTCACCTCCTCGATAAAGCTGTCGGGATTGCTCATGCGGGCCTCACCTAGCGGATTGCGCCCCATCTAACGCAGACCCCGCCATATTGCCAAGCCCCACTGTCGCAGCCGCGCCACGCGACCGCTGGCGCGGCTTGCGCACACCGGTGGAAAAGTCTAATCTGAACTCGTCGGTTCATAAATTTTTCCCCAATACGGCCGGCGAAGCTTGCACGGCACGGCGCAATGCCCCATTTCCGCCCGAAGAGGCGCCCCGCTGCGAACATGAGGCCCCGCGGTTCATGCGACTGATTTCGATCCTGACCGCCATTCTGGTCTCCGTCACGCTTTACCTGATGGTGATGGAACGCGAACGGGTGCGCGCCTTTGCCGGGGCCGAGCCGCCGTCCGCCGACACCTCACAAGGCGCGCAGTCGGCGCAGGCCGCACAGCAAGCCGCCAGTGAAAAACCCCGCATCGGCGTTGTGGCGATGAAGAGCCAGGCCCAGACGGTGCGCGGCACCGTGCGCGTGCGCGGCCGGACCGAGGCCGCGCGCGAAGTCGACGTCCGCGCCGAAACCTCGGGGCTGGTGCTGTCGGAACCGCTGCGCAAGGGGGCCGAGGTGGCCGCGGGCGACACGCTGTGCCGGCTCGATCCGGGCACACGCGCCTCGACGCTCGCCCAGGCCGAGGCGGCCTATGACGAGGCGCAGACCAGCCTGCCGCAGGCCCGCGCCGCCGTCGCCCAGGCCGAGGCGCAGGTGCACGAGGCCGAGATCAACTACAACGCCGCCGAGAAGCTGTCGGAAAAAGGCTATGCCTCCGAAACCCAGCTCGCCGCGGCGGCCTCGGCGCTCTCCACCGCGCGGGCCGGGCTTGTGCAGGCCGAGGCGGGGCTCGAATCCGCCCAGACCGCGATCCGCACCGCCGAGTCCGCCGTCGCCTCGTCCCGCAAGGACATCGAGCGGCTGACCATCGACGCGCCTTTCGACGGCCTTTTGGAATCCGACACCGCCGAGCTGGGCGCATTGCTGCAGCAGGGATCGCACTGCGCCACGGTGATCCAGCTCGACCCGATAAAGCTGGTGGGCTTCATCCCCGAGACCGAGGTCGACAAGGTGCAGCTTGGCGCCACGGCCGGGGCGAGGCTCGCCACCGGGCGCGAGGTGAGCGGCAAGGTCACGTTCCTCAGCCGTTCGGCCGACGAGGCCACGCGCACCTTTCGCGTGGAGGTCGCCATCGAAAACCCCGACCTTGCCATACGCGACGGCCAGACGGTGGAAATCGTGATCGCCGCGCCCGGCCGCTCGGCGCACCTGCTGCCGCAATCGGCGCTGACGCTCAACGACGACGGCCATATCGGCGTGCGGCTGGTGGGCGATGACGGACGCGCGCATTTTGCCCGGATCGAGGTTCTGCGCGACACGCGCGACGGGATCTGGGTGACCGGCCTGCCCGAGGCCGCCGACGTCATCGTCGTCGGCCAGGAATTCGTGACCGACGACGTACCGGTGGATGCTGCCTATCGCGGGGCCGGGCAATGACCGGCCTCATCGACTGGGCCGCTGCCCGGGCGCGGATGGTGATCGCCTTCGTGGTGCTCTCGATCCTCGCGGGCGCCACCGCCTATGTAAGCCTGCCCAAGGAAGGCGAGCCCGATATCGAGATCCCGGCGCTTTTCGTGTCGGTCCCGTTCCCGGGCATCTCGGCCGAGGATTCCGAGAAGCTGCTGATCAAGACCATGGAAACCGAGCTGTCCGATCTCGACGGGCTCAAGACCATGACCGCCACCGCCCGCGAGGGCTATGCCGGCGTCGCGCTGGAGTTCGAATTCGGCTGGGACAAGACCAAGATCATCGCCGATGTGCGCGACCGGATGAACACCGCCGAGGCGAATTTCCCGGACGGCGCCGAGAAATACTCGATCAACGAAATCAATTTCTCGGAATTTCCGATCATCGTCGCCACCCTGTCGGGCCCGGTGCCAGAGCGCACCTTGCTGCGCCTCGCCAAGGACTTGCAGGACCGGCTCGAAAAGCTCGAGCCGGTGCTCGAGGTCGCCTTGGCCGGCCATCGCGACGAGATGCTGGAGGTGGTGATCGACCCGCTCAGGCTCGAGGCCTACAACGTCACCGCCGGAGAGCTGATCTCGGTTGTGCAAAACAACAACCAGCTGATTGCCGCCGGCGAGGTGGAAACGCCCACCGGCACGTTCTCGGTCAAGATCCCCTCGTCGTTCGATGCCGCGCGCGACGTCTACGCGCTGCCGGTCAAGACCAACGGCGACCGGGTGGTAACGCTCGGAGAGCTTGCCGATATCCGCCTGACCTTCGAAGACCGCCAATCGACCGCACGGTTCAACGGCCAGCCCGCCGTCGCACTGCAAATCGTCAAGCGCAAGGGCTTCAACATCATCGACACCGCCCAGCTGGTGCGCGACGAGTTGGACACTGCCCGTGATCTGTGGCCCGAGGACCTTCGCCGCGCGGTCGAGATGTCGACCTCGCTGGACCAGTCGACCACCGTCGCCTCGATGGTCCGCCAGCTCGAAGGCTCGGTGCTGACCGCCATCGCGCTGGTGATGATCGTCGTTCTGGCCTTTCTCGGCACCCGCTCGGCGCTCTTGGTCGGCTTTGCCATTCCCACCTCTTTCCTTTTGTGTTTCGTGCTGCTGGGCCTGATGGACGTGTCGGTGTCGAACATCGTCATGTTCGGCCTGATCCTCGCCGTGGGGATGCTGGTCGACGGCGCTATCGTGGTGGTGGAATACGCCGACAAACGCATTTCCGAAGGCGTGGGTCCGATGCACGCCTTCACCGAGGCCGCCAAGCGGATGTTCTGGCCCATCGTCAGCTCCACCGCCACCACGCTCTGCGCGTTTCTGCCCATGCTGTTCTGGCCCGGCGTGCCGGGCGAGTTCATGGGGATGCTGCCGGTCACGCTGATCTTCGTTCTCTCGGCCAGCCTGATCGTCGCGCTGATCTACCTGCCTGTGGTGGGCGGTGTGGCGGGGCGCTTTTCGCGCATCCTGTGGCGGACGACCGACATGGTGCGCCACCTGCCGTGGATCGTCCGCGCCGCGATGGTGCCGGTGGCGCTCTACATCGTGTTTCTCGGCGCGATGCAGCTCATCAACCCGGGCTACCTGGCCCCGGGGCTGGCCCGGGTCCCGGCGGCGCTGGCCATCCTGCCCGGCGCGGCGCTGTTTCTGGCCGGGCTCATGCTGAGTTCCATCGCGGTCAACGCGGCCAAGCTGCCCCGGCGCCAACGCCCCATCGAGACCGCCAGGCGGCGCACGCTGTTCGGCTGGGCGATCCGCTTCATCACCGCCAACCCGGTGATGCCGCTGGTTGCCATCGCCGCGGTGATCGCCTTCGTGGTCTCGATCTTCATGGCCTACGGGCAAAACAACAGGGGCGTGGAATTCTTCGTCGAATCCGAGCCCGAACAGGCGATCATCTATGTCCGCGCCCGCGGCAACCTCTCGCTGGCGGAAAAGGACGCGCTGGTGCGCGAGGCCGAGGCGGTGGCGCTGGGCCACCGCGCGGTCAAGTCGGTCTTTGCCTTCTCCGGCGAGGGCGGGCTCGACACCAATACCGGCGGCGCCTCGCCGCCCCTCGACACGGTCGGGCAGGTGCAGCTCGAACTCATCCCCTGGGAGGACCGCGAGAGCGACCCCAGCCTCGACGGCGACCGCGTCCTCGACGAGATCGAGGCCAGCCTCGCCAAGATCCCGGGTATCAAGACCGAAATCCTGGCCCAGTCGCGCGGCCCGGCCTCGGCCAAGCCCGTGCACCTGCAGGTCAGCGGCGACAACTGGGAGGCGCTGACGCAAGCCACCGAGATCGTGCGCACCCGGTTCGAAGAGACCGAGGGGCTGACCGATGTCGAGGACACGCTGCCCCTGCCCGGCATCGACTGGCAGATCGACGTCGACGTGGAACAGGCCGGGCGCTACGGCGCCAACGTGTCGGCGGTGGGCGCGATGGTGCAACTGGTGACGCGCGGCATCCTGCTGGACACGATGCGCGTGCCCTCCTCGGACGAGGAGATCGATATCCGGGTCCGCCTGCCCGAAAAGGACCGGCTGCTGTCGACGCTGGACACGCTCAAGGTGCGCACCGAGGCGGGGCTGGTGCCGCTGTCGAACTTCGTCACCCGGACCCCGGTGGAAAAGCTGGGCCGCATCAACCGGGTCGATGGCGAGCGCTATTTCGACATAAAGGCCGGCGTCGCCGACGGGCTGACCAACCCCGACGGCACGCCGATCAACGCCAACGACCGCATCGCCACTCTCACCGAATGGCTGGAATCCGGCCCGCTGCCGGCCGGCATCGACTGGGAATGGACCGGCGACCAGGAAGACCAGGCCGAATCGCAGGCGTTCCTGTCCAAGGCCTTCGGCGCGGCGCTGGCCTTGATGTTCATCATCCTGCTGGCGCAATTCAACAGCTTCTACAACGCGACGATGGTGCTGCTGGCCGTGGTGCTGTCGGTTACCGGCGTGCTGATCGGGATGATGGTCATGGGTCAGCCCTTCTCGATCATCATGACCGGCACCGGCATCGTGGCGCTGGCCGGGATCGTGGTGAACAACAACATCGTGCTGATCGACACCTACCAGGAATACGAACGCTACATGCCCCCGCTCGAGGCCATCGCGCGCACCGCCGAGGCGCGCATCAGGCCCGTGCTGTTGACCACCGTCACCACCATGGCGGGCCTTTCCTCGATGATGTTCGGCCTCAGCTTCGATTTCCTCAACGGCGGCTATTCCATCGACAGCCCGACTGCGCTGTGGTGGAAACAGCTCGCCACCGCGGTGGTCTTCGGCCTGGGCATCGCCACGGTGCTGACGCTGGTCTTCACCCCGGCGCTGCTGGCGCTGCGGGTCTGGTTCAAGGCGGGCGCCTACGGGTCGTGGCGCCGGCTCCAGGCGCTGGCGATGGGCCGCGAAAGCGTGCCCGCGCGCGACCTCGCGCTCAACCGCGCCGCGCGCCGGATCAAGTCGCCCGAACTCATCTGGCCGCTGGGCGACTGGCCGCAGGTCTACGACGACGCGGCCGAGGGCCCCTCGGCCGACGATCTGCGCCGTGTGCTGGACGCCCGCGACCCCGAAGCCGAGGACAAGGACGCCCCGCCGCGGGGCAAGCCGCCGCTGCGCGCCGCCGAATAGCGCGCCGGCTGTCCGTCCGCGATGGATAGGGTCGTGGCATCGCGGCCCGAGGCCCTGGCGAGGGCTCAGGCGGCTTCCTCGTCGCTGTCTTCGCCGGCCTGCTGGCGCTGCCACATCGCGGCATAGCGCCCGCCGCGCGCCACCAGCCCCTCGTGGGTGCCGCGTTCGACCACCTGGCCCGCCTCCAGCACCACGATCTCGTCGGCGTCGACGATGGTCGACAGCCGGTGCGCGATGGCGATCACCGTGCGCCCCTCGCCCATCGCCTTGAGTTGCGCCTGAATGCCCGCCTCGGTCTCGCTGTCCAGCGCCGAGGTGGCCTCGTCCAGCAGCAGGATCGGCGGGTTCTTGAGCAGCGTCCGGGCGATCCCCACCCGCTGCTTCTCGCCGCCCGACAGCTTGAGCCCCCGCTCGCCCACCGTCGTCTCGTAGCCATTGGGCAGGGACTCGATGAAATCGTGGATCTTGGCCGCCTTCGCCGCGGCCTCGATCTCGGACCGGGGCGCCTCGGGGCGGCCATAGGCGATGTTGTAATAGATCGTGTCGTTGAACAGCACCGTGTCCTGGGGCACCACGCCGATATGCGCGTGCAGGCTGTCCTGCGTGACGTCGCGCAGGTCCTGCCCGTCGATCATCAGCGCCCCGCCGGTCACGTCGTAGAACCGGAACAACAGCCGCCCGATGGTCGACTTGCCGGCCCCCGAGGGCCCCACGATGGCCACCTTGCGCCCCGGCGGCACGCTCAGCGACACGCCCTTGAGGATCGGCCGTTCCGGGTCGTAGCCGAAATGCACGTCGCGGAGCTCCACCGCGCCGCCTTGCACTTTCAGAACATCCGCGCCGGGTTTATCGGTCACTTCTGCCGGTTGCTCTAACAAATCGAACATTTCGGCCATATCGACCAGACTTTGCCGGATTTCGCGGTAGACCGTGCCCAGAAAGTTCAGCGGCATGGTGATCTGGATCATGTAGGCGTTGACCATGACGAAATCGCCCACGGTCAGCTGCCCCGCCTGCACCCCCATGGCGGCCAGCACCATCACCCCCACCAGCCCCGAGGTGATCAGGAAGGACTGGCCGAAATTGAGGAAGGCCAGCGACAGCGAGGTCTTGATCGCCGCCTCTTCGTAGCCGGCCATAGCGCTGTCGTAACGCTCGGCCTCGCGCGCCTCGGCGCCGAAATACTTCACCGTCTCGAAGTTCAGCAGGCTGTCGATGGCCTTCTGGTTGGCGTCGGTATCCTGCTCGTTCATCTTGCGCCGGATCTGCACCCGCCACTCGGTCACCTTGAAGGTGAACTGGACGTAGAGCGCGATGGTCAGAACCACGATCGCCAGGTACCAGACGTCGAACACGACGAAGAAGATCACCGCGACCATGGTGAGCTCCAGCACCAGCGGCCCCACGCTGAACAGCATGAAGCGCAGCAGGAACTCGACCCCCTTCACGCCGCGCTCGATGATCCGGCTGAGGCCCCCGGTCTTGCGGGTGATGTGGTAGCGCAAGGACAGCGCGTGGATATGGGTGAAGGTCTCCAGCGCCAGCCGGCGCAACGCCCGCTGGGCGACCCGGGCGAAAAGCGCGTCGCGCAATTGCTGAAAGCCCACGTTCATCAGCCGGGCCATGCCATAGGCCACGGTCAGCCCGACCGCGCCCACGGCCAGCATCATCGCGTCGCTGCCGCCCTCGCCGGTCAGCATGTCCACCGCCGCCTTGTAGAGAAACGGCGTGCCCACCGACACCAGCTTGGCCAGGATCAGCGCCGTCAGCGCCAGCACGACGCGCCGCTTGGCCCAGGCCTGCCCCTCGGGCCACAGATAGGGCCCGACCCGGCGGATCGTCCGCCAGCCCTTCTGGCGGTCCAACTTGGCGAAATCGGGGGAAATCTGGCTAGGCGACATCGACGGGCTCCTGGCGGACGGGCGCCCGCCAGACTATGGCGCGGGGCCGGGAAAGGCCAGCGGCCTAATCGGCCGCTTCGGGCAGTTCGAAGACCTGCCCCGGATAGATCAGGTCGGGGTCGCGGATCTGGTCGCGGTTCGCCTCGAAAATGCGCACGTAGAGAATGCCCTCGCCATAACGCCCGCGCGAAATGCCCCAAAGCGTGTTGCCCGGCTGGACGGTGATGAGCGAGACATCCTCGTCGCCCTGGGCCTCTGCCGCGCGGGCCAGCGCGTCGGGCGCCTCGCGCTGGAACGGCGTCTCGAAGCGGGCGGTCACCTCGCCCCCGGCCCCGACCTGGTCGGCCCGCAGCCGGTAGCGGCCGGGCGCGACCCCCGAGAGGCTGACCCGCCAGCGCCCGTTCGCGCCGACCGTGCGTTCGGCCAGGCGGGTATTGTCGAGGTACAGGCGCACGGTCTCGCCCTTGACGCCCCGGCCCGAGACGGTCAGGTCGCCCGCCGCCCCGTAGGAAATCGCGTCGATCATCAGGCCCGGCGGGGCATCGGGGGCGTCTGCGGGGCTGGCGGGCTGCAACAGGCGCACCGCGCCGCCCTCGGCCAGCAGCACCGCCGGCGCGCGCGCGGGCGCCGCGGGCGTGGCCTCTTCAGGCACGGGGTCGGGCACCGGCGCGGGGACCCCGGCGGTTTGCGGCGCTGTGCCGGGGCCGCCCGGGGCAGGCGGCGTGGCGCCGGGGGCGGTCGCGGGCGGCGTTGCGGGCGGCACGGGTCCGGGGGCGGGGGCGGCGGCGGTGTCGGGCGCGGCGTCCGGTGCGGGGGATTGGGCGGGCGGGCCCGCGCTCTCGGGGTCGGGGGCCATGCCGGGCGCGGGCGCCGGGCCTGTCTCCTGCGGGGCGGCGGCGGCGAGCCTGTCGGCCTCGGGGCCTGCCGGCGGCGCAACCGCAGCGGGCGCCGGGCCTGCGGCATCGGGCGTGTCGGCGCCGGCAGTGGCGACGGTCGCCGCCGGGGCCGCCGGCGCCAGGATCACGCGCGAGGACGACCGCACGCGACGCCCGTCCGCAAGCTGCATCTCCAGCTCGACCACGCGCGGCTCGGCGCTGGGGGCAAGGTCGAACAGCGCGACGAAGCGGCCAGTCCGGTCGGTCTGGGCGCGCGCCACCTCGTGCGTGGCCACCAGCACGGTGACGGTCGAGCCGGGCGCGGCCCGGCCTGCGACCAGCGCGTTGCCGTCGGCGGCCACGCGGACCACGTCAAAGCCCGGCGGCGCGGGCTCGGGGTCGGCGGCCGGATCGGGCGGGGTCGCGACCGGCGCGACCTCGGGCAGCGGCATTTGCGGGGCGGTACGGGGGGCGGGCGTCTGCGCGGCGGTGTCGCGGCCGGCCGGGCCGGCCTCGGGCGGCGCCGCACCCTCGGTCTCGGGGCCGGGCCCCATGGCGGTCTGCGGCGCGGACGTGTCCATTGGCCGCTCAGCGCCCGGCATCAAGCCGCCGCGCCAGACCGCCAATGCGACGGCCCCCGCCGCGAACAACAGCAGCGCGATTGCGATTGCGGCGCGGCGCCCTCCTATCGCGCGGTCCTTTTGCATGGTCCAACCCCCGGCGCGCCAAAGCCTTTCAGGCGCGCTTGCGAGACCATAGCAACCCCGCTATCAGGGGTCCATATTCCACGGCTCCGAGTCCCATGCCCGCCCCTACCCGATCCGTCTGCGTTTTCTGCGGCTCCCGCGATGGCCGCAACCCCGGCTACGCCGCCGCCGCCGAAGAGGCCGGAAGGGCGCTGGCGGCCGAGGGCTGGCGGCTGGTCTACGGGGCCGGCGACGTCGGGCTGATGGGGCGTATCGCGCGCAGCGCGCAGGCCGCCGGCGGCACGACATTCGGGGTGATCCCGGTGCACCTTTTCGACCGCGAGGTGGGCAAGCGGGACCTGTCGACCTTCATCGTCACCGAGAACATGCACGAGCGCAAGAAGGTCATGTTCATGAATTCCGACGCGATCGTGGTGCTGCCCGGCGGCGGCGGGTCGCTGGACGAATTTTTCGAGGTGCTGACCTGGCGCCAGCTGGGCCTGCACGAAAAGCCCATCATCCTGCTCGATACCGCCGGCTTCTGGCAGCCGCTGACCGCGCTGATCGACCATTTCATCGCCGAGGGCTTTGCCGAACCCTCGTTGCGCGATTACGTCCGGGTCGTCGCCTCGGTGACCGAGCTGACCGAGGCCCTGCGCGCCGCCCTGTCCTGACGCAGGCTTTCGCCCGAATAGAGCAGCAGCGCCGTCCAGATCAGCCCGAAGGCCATCGCGTGCCACGGCGTGAACGGCTCTCGAAAGGCCAGCGTCGCCACCAGGAATTGCAGCGTCGGGTTGAGGTATTGCACCAGCCCCACCGTGGCAAAGCTGACCCGCTTGGAGGCAAAGGAGAACAGGATCAGCGGCGTCGCCGTCAGCGGGCCCGACGCCATCAGCAGCAGGCTGTCGCCCCAATCGGCCCCGAACGCGCCGAGACTGCGGCCCGTCAGCCCCGTCCAGCCCTGCACATGGACACCCCAGAGCCAGATCAGCGCGAGCGGCGCCAGGAGCAGCACCTCGGTGGTGACCGACACCACCGGCCCGGCGTCCACGCCCCGCTTGATCAGCCCGTAAAGCCCGAAGGTGGCGGCCAGCACCAGCGACACCCAGGGCGCCGCCCCCAGCCCCCATGTCAGCCCGGCCACGGCCAGCGCGGCCAGCACCACGGCCACCCATTTCGCCGCCGAATGCCGCTCGCCCAGAAAGACGAAGCCCAGCATCACCGCCACCAGCGGAAAGATGTAATACCCCAGGCTCGCCTCGACGGCGCGGCCGATCTGGATCGAGTAGATGAAAAAGAACCAGTTGGTCGAGATGAAGAGCGCGGCCATCGCCACCAGCCCCAGCGCCCGCGGCCGGGAAAACAGCGCGCCCACCAGCCCCAGCCGGCCCTGCACCAGCAGGACCGCCGAGAAAAAGACCAGCGACCAAAGCGTGCGGTGGCTGAGCACCTCCAGCGGCGGCACATGGGACAGAAGCTTGTAATAGAGCGACGACAGCCCCCAGATGCAGCAGGCCGCAACCATCGCCAGAACGCCTTTTTTCGCCTCGTCCATCGCCCGCTCCGCCACCGACGCTCGGGCTTACCCCATCCGCGAGGGCTGCGCCACGGGGGCGTGGCGGGTATGTGCCATGGCCTGGCCCAGGTCGTCGCGTAAACCTCGCCCGTTCCCGGTCCTTGCCAGGGGTCGAACTGGCAGGGAGCCTAAGGAACACTCCGGCGGGCGCGGCCCTCGCCGCGATGCCGGCACTGGCCGTGACGCAGGGCATGCGCATCGCCGAGCGCGCGCGGTCGACCGGTTGCGCGCAACGCCATCGGCCCAAGGGCAAGTCATGCGGCTTTCACGCAGAGCAATTCCTGGACCAGGGCGCGCCGGACCGGACCGGGCTGCAAAAGGCCAATGGTGTGTTGCCCGTGGCCGAGCTTTACGCGCTGATCGTGAAAGGCCGGCGCCACAGGCAGATCGAGACCGCCGAAACCGAAACGGCCGCCCCTGCCGGGCGGCCGTCTCTTGCGCAGTCAGGGTCGGGGCGATCAGGCCTTGGACAGGCGCTCGGCCACGTTTTCCCAGTTGACCAGGTTGTCGAGGAAGTTGGTCAGGTAGGCCGGGCGCTTGTTGCGGAAGTCGATGTAGTAGGAATGCTCCCACACGTCGCAGCCCAGAAGCGCGGTCTGGCCGAAGCAGAGCGGGTTCACCCCGTTCTCGGTCTTGGTCACCTTCAGCGTGCCGTCGGTGTCGACCACCAGCCAGCACCAGCCCGAGCCGAACTGGCCCGCGCCCGCGGCGGCGAAATCTTCCTTGAACTTGTCGACCGAGCCGAAGGCGTCGGCGATGCGGGATTCCAGCTCGGACGGCATCGCCCCCTTGCCGGGGCCCATCATTTCCCAGAACTGGCAGTGGTTCCAGTGCTGGGAGGCGTTGTTGAAGATGCCATTCTGGGCGACCGCGCCAGCCTGATAGGTACCCTTGATGATCTCTTCGACCGGCTTGCCCTCCCACTCGGAGCCCGAGATCAGCTTGTTGCCGTTGTCGACATAGGCCTTGTGGTGCAGGTCGTGGTGATATTCGAGCGTCTCTTTCGACATGCCGTTGTCGGCGAGCGCATCGTGAGCGTAGGGAAGATCGGGAAGTTCAAAAGCCATATCTCGTGCCCCTCTGTTGTTGCGGCGTATGCATGCGGCATACGTGTGTCTAAACGTCTCATGGGTCAACCCTTCAGCGGGCGGGTTGTTCCCTCGCGGCCTGCGGCGGTCAGTAATAGCCCACTTCGCCCCCGGGCGCGGCGGCGGTGCCGAGCAGATCGAACGCGTAGCGCGCGACCGAGCGGAAGCACATGACGCCGAAGGCCCCGTCGCCGCCCAGCCAGATGGCGGCGGGCACCTGGGCCAGCCGGGTGCGGCGGAAGCTGCCGGTCGGGAATACATCGGGGGCGAAATCGACCGGGGCGAGCTTGGCCAGCACATCGCGCGCGCCGGGCCCCGACACGCGGAAAAGCGCACGCGCGTCCGATACATCGGCCAGGAGGTGCGGCGCATCGGCCAGCACATCGCGCATTTCGGCCAGCACCGGCGCGGCCTCGGCGCCGGGCAGGAAAAGCAGCACCTCGTCGGGCGCCATCCAGGCCACCGCGCCGCCGCCCCCGGCCTCGACAATGGTGCCGGGGCCGCCGGGCTCGACGCCCAATGCCCGGTGCACGGCCCCGCGCAGGGGGCTCTGCCCGAGATCGCCGCGCAGCGTGATCATGCCGCGCGCGGGCAGCGCCTCGATACGGGCGATGCCGTCGAACCGGGCGGGCCCGAGGGGCGTTTGCGGCTCAGACATTCTGCTTCTCCCCATCCGGGTCGTAGAAGACCGGGCTGACGATGCGGGCCGCGATGGCCTTGCCGCCCACATCGCCGAATTCGATCACCTCGCCCAACCGGTCGGGGCCATGGCGGACCAGCCCCATGGCGATGCCCCGCCCCAGCGTGGGCGAGAAATAGGTCGAGGTCACGCGCCCTTGGGTGTTGCGCTGGCGATTGGCGTTCACCCCCTTGTCCAGCGCATAGGCCCCATCGGGCAGGACCGAGCCGTCCAGCGTTTCCAGCCCCACCAGCTTCCACCGCTCGGGGTCGGTCATGTGGCTGCGCTCCTGCGCGCGCTTGCCGATGAAATCGGGTTTTTTCTTCGACACCGCCCAGTCGAGCCCGAGATCCTGCGGGATCACGGTGCCGTCGGTCTCGTCGCCGATCATGATAAAGCCCTTCTCGGCCCGCATGACATGCAGCGCCTCGGTGCCGTAGGGCGCAACGCCCAGATCGGCCCCGGCTTCAAGACAGGCATCCCAGAACTGCCGGCCCCGGTTTGCCGGCACCGCCACCTCGAAACTGAGCTCGCCCGAAAAGGAAATGCGGTAGACCCGCGCCGGGATGCCGGCAACTTCGCCCTCGGCCCAGCCCATGAAAGGCAGTGCCTCCTTGGCAAGGTCCATGCCGCCCAGACGGTCGAGCAATTGCCGCGCCTTGGGGCCGACCACGGCGACCTGGGCGTAGTGCTCGGTCACGTTGGCGGTGTAGGCCTTGAGGTCCCACCATTCGGTCTGGAGCCATTCCTCCATGTGCTGGTGCACATGCTCGGCCCCGCCCGAAGTGGTGTGGCAAAGGAAGGTCTGCTCATCGAGGCGCACAACCACGCCGTCGTCCATGAGAAAGCCGTTCTCGCTGCACATCAGCCCATAGCGGCAGCGGCCCTGTTTCAGGGTCGACATCATGTTGGTGTAGATGCGGTCGAGGAATTCGGGCGCGTCAGGCCCCGAGACGAGGATCTTGCCCAGCGTCGAGGCGTCGAGCAGGCCGACATTCTGCCGTGTGTTCGTCACCTCGCGGCGCACCGCGCGGGCGATGCCCTCCCCCTTGGCCGGGTAGCAATAGGGGCGGCGCCAATGGCCCACGGGCTCGAACCGGGCGTCGTTGTCTTCGTGCCAGTCCTGGATCGGCGTGCGGCGCAGCGGCTGAAAAAGATCGCCCTGCGCCTCGCCGGCCAGCGCGCCCAGCGGCACCGGGCTGTAGGGCGGGCGGAAGGTGGTGGTACCCACCGCCGGAATATCCGCGCCCAGCGCATCGGCCAGAATAGCCAATCCATTGATATTGCTGAGCTTGCCCTGATCCGTCGCCATGCCGAGCGTGGTGTAGCGCTTGGCGTGCTCGACGCTTTCATAGCCCTCGCGGGCGGCGAGCTGGATGTCCGACACCTTCACGTCGTTCTGGTAGTCGAGCCACATCTTCATGCGCAGTTCGGGGCCTGCGCCGGCGGGCATCATCCAGACCGGCAGCAGGGCCGACTCGACGGGGGCCTCGGCCGGGGCGGGCGCGATCTCGGCCTCGGCGCCCAGCGCCATTGCCGCCGCCTTGCCCGCCGCGGCGGCGTCTTCCATGCACGGCCCGGCGGCCAGCGCGCCATTGGCCGCGCCGGCGGCCCGGACGATGGGGATGCCGTCGGCCCCGATGGGCGCGCGGGCCGGGTCGGGGCGGAACATCGCCTGTCCCGCGTCCCAGTTCAGCTTGCCCCCGCAATGGGACCACAGATGCACAACGGGCGACCAGCCGCCCGACATCGCCACCGCGTCGCAGGCGATGGTCTCCAGCACCTGGCCCTTGCCGTTCTGGGCGCAAATGGCCACGCCCGTGACGCGCTTGCCGCCCTTGACCCTGGCAACGCCGGTGCCGGTCTCGACCCTGAGCCCGCGGTCGCGCGCGGCGCGGGGCAGCGGGCCGTCGGCCTCGGCCCGCGCATCGAGGATGGCGGGCACCGCGAGCCCGGCATCGGCCAGCGCCAGCGCGGTGCGGTAGGCATCGTCGTTATTGGTCACGATCACCGTGCGCGCACCGGACGCCACGGCCCAGTTGACCGCGTAGTCGCGCATCGCCGAGGCCAGCATCACGCCGGGCACGTCATTGCCTGCAAAGGCGAGCGGACGCTCCAGCGCGCCGGTCGCGGTGACGACCTGCCGCGCGCGGATACGCCAGACCCGGTGGCGCGGACCCGGCGCGCCGGGCGCATGGTCACAAAGCCGCTCGTCGGCCAGCACATAGCCGTGGTCGTAGACGCCCGCCCCCATGCAGCGGCTGCGCAGCGTGACGTTTTCCATCGCCTCCAGCTTGGCAAGGGTTTCGGCCACCCAGTCGCCGGCGGGCTTGCCCGCCAGGCTCACCCCGTCGACCGGCGCGCGCCCGCCCCAATGCGGCATCTGCTCGATAAGCAGCACCCTGAGCCCCGCCTGCCCGGCGGCCAGTGCCGCCTGCAGCCCGGCCACGCCGCCGCCCACCACCAGCACATCCACGAACGCGTAGAAATATTCGTAGCGGTCGGCATCGCGCTCGGCCGGGACGCGGCCCAGCCCTGCCGACTGGCGGATGAAAGGCTCGTAGACATGTTTCCAAAAGGCGCGCGGGGCGAGGAAGGTCTTGTAGTAAAACCCCGCCGGCAGGAACCGGGCGAGCCGCGCGTTGACCGCCCCGACATCCAGTTCCAGGCTGGGCCAGTGGTTCTGGCTGTCCGCGGTCAGCCCCTCGTAAAGTTCGGTGACCGTGGCGCGCTGGTTCGGCTCGAACCGGCCGCCCTGCCCCACGCCCATCAGCGCGTTGGGCTCTTCGACGCCCGAGGTCACGGGGCCGCGCGGGCGGTGATACTTGAACGACCGTCCCATGAGCATCTTGTCGTTGGCCAGAAGGGCGCTGGCCAGCGTGTCGCCGGCATAGCCCTTGAACGGGTAGCCATCGAAGGTGAAGCGGCGGGGCTGGCTGCGGTCGATCAGGCGGCCGCCGGTCTCGAGGCGCAGGCTCATCGCGGGCCCTCCCTGCGCCAGCCGGGCCGGCGCGCGTCGATCGCCGCGAGGATGTCCTCGGGCGGGGCGCTCACCTGAGCGGAGTAGGTGCCGAATACCTCAAGCGTGACGGTGCAGCGCGCGGCGTGGAACCACTTGCCACAGCCATGGGCATGGCGCCAGCGTTCGAAATGAACGCCCTTGGGATTCTCGCGGAGGAAGAGGTAGGTCTCGAAATCCTCATCCGAGGATCCCGGCCCCTGCCGGACCAGATGGGCCTCGCCCCCGGGGGCGAGTTCGGTTTCCTCGGCCTCGACGCCGCAATACGGGCATCTCAGAGACAGCATTGCGCCCCCCTTGTCTGGAATTGGGTCAGACGGGCGGGGGCGCTGCGGAGCGTCCCCTTAGTCTGCGGGCAGCGGGTAGACCGCCACATCGTTGCCGCCGGTGTTCTTGGTATAGATCGTGCCGGCAGCAAGCCCGAGCAGAAGCGGGAGCAACAGCCCGAAGGCAAGCCCCAACCAGATCGGCGAACTCTTGGGAAGGAGGTAAACCTCGTTCTCGTCAGACATGTGCAACTCTCCCGAATAGGCTCGCGCCAACTTAGGCGATGGGCCGGGCGGGTCAAGGCGACCTGATGTGCCACGGGGTGCGGCGCGACGTCATAGGGCACAGGCGCCGCTATCGCGTAAGGCCCTGTGCCGCGGAGAGTTTCGCAAACGGCCCGCGCGACGGCAACGGCGAAATTCCCCCGCGTCCGGCGCCCGGCCCACGCGCCGACGGCAGCGGCCCGTTCGGTTACGGATCTCGTGGCGCGCCGCATCAATGCGCCACCCCCGCGGCCACGCTTTCGTCGATGAAGCGGCCCTCGCGGAAGCGTTCCAGCCCGAAGGCCGCGGCCAGCGGCCCCGGCTCGCCCTTGGCCACCAGTTGCGCCATCGCCCAGCCCGAGCCCGGGATCGCCTTGAAGCCCCCGGTGCCCCAGCCGCAATTGATGAAGCAGTTGCCCAGCGGCGTTTTCGACAGGATCGGCGAGCGGTCGCCGGTCATGTCGACGATGCCGCCCCATTGCCGGAGCATTTTCAGCCGCGAGATGATCGGGAAGGTCTCGCACAGCGCGCGCACGGTTTCCTCGACATGCTGAAAGCTGCCGCGCTGGGTGTAGTTGTTGAACCCGTCGGCGCCGCCGCCGATCACCATCTCGCCCTTGTCCGACTGGCTCATGTAGCCGTGCACGGTGTTGGCCATCACGACGACGTCCATGCAGGGCTTGATGGGTTCGCTGACCAGCGCCTGCAACGCCACGCTTTCGATCGGCAGGCGGAACCCGGCCATCTCGGCCAGAACGCCCGAATGTCCCGCCACCACTATGGCGAGCTTGCCGCAAGAGATCGCGCCCTTGGTGGTCTCGATGCCCTTGACCTGCCCGCCCTCCGACCGGATCGCCGTGACCTCGCAATTCTGGATGATGTCCATCCCCATCGCCGAACAGGCCCGCGCCAGGCCCCAGGCCACAGCGTCGTGCCGGGCGGTGCCGCCGCGCGCCTGCCAGAGCCCGCCCAGCACCGGGTAGCGCGGGCCGTGGATGTTCATGATCGGCACCAGTTCCTTGACGCGCCTGGGCCCGATGAACTCGGTCGGGATGCCCTGCAACGCGTTGGCCTGCGCAGTGCGTTTCCAGCCGCGCACCTCGTGCTCGGTCTGGGCCAGCATGATCACGCCACGGGGGCTGAACATGATGTTGTAGTTCAGGTCCTGGCTGAGCGTCTCGTAAAGGCTGCGCGCCTTTTCATAGAGCGCGGCGGAGGGGTCCTGCAGGTAGTTCGAGCGGATGATGGTGGTGTTGCGGCCGGTGTTGCCGCCGCCCAGCCACCCCTTCTCGATTACCGCCACGTTCTTCACCCCGTGGGTCTTGCCCAGATAATAGGCGGTGGCCAGCCCGTGCCCACCGGCGCCGATCACGATCACATCGTAGTGAGCCTTCGGCGCGGGCGAGTCCCACGCACGCGCCCAACCCTGGTGGTAGCGCGCGGCCTCGCGGGCCACGGCGAAGGCGGAATAACGTCTCATCCCCACGGGCGACTCTCCTAGTGAAGCCTTGAACGGCAAGCCCTTCGGGCCCTTACATGCGCCATCGGCGCCCAGGGACCGCGACGGGCAGCGGCATGCCGTGAGAAGAACGCGACATCGCCCCGGGTGCAAGACCCGGCAACCCGGATTGCCCCTTTCGGACGGCCCCCATGCGTAATAGATGAGCGTCAGATAAGGGAAGAGGACTTGTCCATGACGTTCTGGTTGGCCGCCCTCGGGGCGGGTGGGATGATCGCGCTCATTCTGGTCGTCACGCTGTTGCGCGGGCGGGCTGGTGCGGCACCGGCCGCGGCCTACGATCTGCAGGTCTACCGCGAGCAGTTGCAGGAGGTCGAACGCGACCTCGCCCGCGGCGTCATCACCGAGGACGAGGCAAGCCGCATCCGCACCGAGGTGTCGCGGCGGGTGCTGGAGGCCGACCGAAAGCTCAAGGCACAAGAGAGCGCGGGCCGGGCACCGCAGGGGGCCAGCATCGTGGCGGGCGTGCTGGCGCTGACGGTACTGACGGCGGGCGCCTTCGCGCTTTATTCGCGGATCGGCGCGCCGGGCTATCCCGACCTGCCGATGGCCAAGCGCATCGCCGCCGCCGACGCGCTGCGCGAAAACCGACCCTCGCAAGCCCGGGCCGAGGACGAGGCCCCGCCACTGCCCGGCCTGTCCGAGCCCGACCCCGAGCATGTAGAGCTGGTCGAAAAGCTGCGCAGCGCGGTCGCTGAGCGGCCCAACGACGTGCGCGGGCAGGTCCTGCTGGCGCGCAACGAGGCGGCACTGGGCAATTTCAACGCCGCCTACACCGCGCAGCAAAGGGCGATCGAGCTGAAAGACGGCGGCGCCACCGCCGAGGACTACGCCACTTTAGCCGACATGATGGTGCTGGCCGCCGGCGGCTATGTCTCGCCCGAGGCCGAGGCGGTGCTGATGCAGGCGCTGGGGCGCGACCAGTCCAACGGCACCGCGCTTTATTACTGGGGGCTGATGCGGCTTCAGACCGACCGGCCCGACCTCGCCTTCCGCACCTGGCGCGGGCTGTTGCAGCAATCCGCCCCCGGCGACCCGTGGTACCGCCCGATCCGCGAGCAGATCGAGAACCTCGCCCAGATGGCGGGCGTGCGCTACACCCTGCCGCCCGAGCCGGACGCCGCGCCGCCCCTGCGCGGCCCCAGCGCCGAGGATGTCGAGGCGGCGCAGGAGATGACGCCGGAACAGCAGCAAGAGATGATCCGCGGCATGGTCGCGCGGCTTTCCGACCGGCTGGCCAGCCAAGGCGGCAGGCCGCAGGAATGGGCGCAGCTTCTCAACGCGCTGGGCGTGCTTGGCGACACCGACCAGGCCGGCGCGATCTGGGCCGAGGCGCAGCAGGTCTTTGCCGGGCAGCCGGAGGCGCTGGAAACCGTGCGGCAGGCGGCCGTGCGCGCGGGCGTGGCCGAGTGAGCGTCGTCGACACGGTCGAGGAACTCGCCACCGCCCTGCCCCGCGGACGGGCGCTGATCGGGCTGGACCTGGGCGACAAGACCATCGGCGTGGCGGTCTCGGACACGTCGTGGTCGGTGGCCTCTCCGCTGGAAACCATACGGCGCAAGAAATTCACCCTCGACGCGGCCCGCGTGATGGAGATCGCCGGCCACCGCGCGGCGGGCGGCATCGTGCTGGGCCTGCCGCGCAACATGGACGGCAGCGAGGGGCCGCGCTGCCAGTCGACCCGCGCGTTCGCGCGCAACCTGTCGCGGCTGACCGAGCTGCCCATCGGTTTCTGGGACGAACGGCTGTCCACCATGGCCGCCGAGCGCGCGCTGCTGGAGGCCGACACCTCGCGGCGCCGCCGCGCCGAAGTGATTGACCACGTGGCCGCCGCCTATATCCTGCAAGGCGTGCTCGACCGCCTGCGCAATATCGGAGCCACGCCATGAGTGACGAAACGCCGGCCCGCCCGGCCGCGGGCATCGCCAGCCCCTGCAACCGGGTCTGCACCGTCGACCGGGCCTCGCGGCTGTGCACCGGCTGTCTGCGCACGATCGACGAGATCACCCTCTGGACGCGAATGAGCGACGCCGCGCGCCAGGAGGTGATGGCCGAGCTGCCCGCGCGCGCACACCGGATCGGGCAAAGGCCCTAGGCGCGCTCAGACCCCCAGCGCCTTTCGCAGCATGTTCGCCGCGACAACGACCACGAAGATGGCGAAGATCTTGCGCAATAGCACCGGGTTTGTCCGGTGCGCCAGCCTGGCGCCCAGCGGCGCGGTGATCATCGTCATCGACACCACCACCAGGAATCCCGGCAGGTTGACCGCGCCGAAGGTCAGCGGCGGGCGCATCGCCTCGGGGATGGCGATCATCAGGAACCCCGCGACCGAGGGCACCGCAATCAGCGCACCGAATCCCGCCGCCGTGCCCACCGCCCGGTGGATCGGCAGGCCGTAAAGCGTCATCAGCGGCACGCCCATCACGCCCCCGCCGATGCCCATCAGCACCGAGAGAAACCCCACCACCGCCGACATCATGGCACGCAGCGCCCCGCCGGGCATCGCCGCGCCCAGCCGCCAGTCGCGCCGCCCGAAGGCCAGGTAGAGCCCCAGGACCAGCCCGAGCCCGCCGAAGATGCCCTGCAACACCACCGACCGCAGCGACGCGGCCGCCAGCACGCCCACCAGCGCCCCCAGCGCGATCCCCGGCGCCCATTTGCGCAGGATCGACCAGTCGACGGCCCCCTTCGCATGGTGGCTGGCGACCGAGCGCAGCGAGGTGAAGATGATCGTGGCCAGCGACGTCGCCAGGCAGATCTGCATCAGGTAGGGGCTGTCATAGCCCAGCGCGGAGAACGCGTGGAACAGCGCCAGGACGATGATGATCCCGCCGCCCACGCCGAGAAGGCCGGCCAGAAGGCCCGCGAGCGCCCCGACGGCCAGCAAGAGCGCCAGAAAGGGCAGGAATTGCGCAAGGTCCGGCATCGCCGCCCCCTTTTCGATGGTCTGCGGCGAGGTAAAGCGCCTTCGCCCGCGGGCCACAACCGCAAAAGCGCCCTACCCGTCCCGCAGCGCCCGGCGCATGATCTTGCCCGTCGCCGTCATCGGCAGGCTGTCGGCCCAATGGATGCGGCGCGGCGCGACATGGGGGCTGATCTTGTCGCGCACGCGGCGTATCAGCGCCTGTTCCAGCCCCGCGCGGTCGGCGCCGTCGCGCAGCACGACATGGGCCACCACCGCCTGCGTGCGCACCGGGTCGGGTTCGCCCACCACGGCGGCCATCACCACGTCGGGGTGTCCCACAAGGCAATTCTCGATCTCGGTCGGCCCGATACGGTACCCCGCCGAGGTGATGATGTCGTCGTCGCGCGAGACATAGGTGAAATGGCCCGCCGCGTCGCAGGTGCCCAGATCGCCCGTGCGCATCCAGTCGCCGGCGAATTTCTCTGCCGTCTTGTCGGGCAGGCCCCAGTATTGGAGAAACATCGAGGCCGCCCCGCGGCGCACCGCGATCTCGCCGACCTCGCCCGGTGCCACGGGCGCCCCGTCGGCCCCGATCAGGCCTACGTCGAAGCCCGGCACCGCGCGGCCCATGCTGCCCGGCGGCGCGTCCATCAACTCGGGCACGCAGGTGAGCATGAGGTTGCACTCGGTCTGGCCGTAGAATTCGCAGATCTCCAGCCCCAGTGCCTCGCGCCCCCAGGCCAGCAGGTCGGCCCCGAGGCTCTCGCCGCCCGAGCCGACGCTGCGCAGGCTGACGCCGGGCGGCACCGGCACCTCGCGCATCAGCTTCAGCGCCGTGGGCGGCAGGAAGAGGTTTTTCACCCGCAGCCGGTCGATCAGGCGCCAGGCCTCGGCGGCGTCGAACTTGCGCATCCGGCAGGCGACCACGGGCACGCCGTAGTAAAGGCAGGGCAAGGCCATATCCATAAGCCCGCCGATCCAGGCCCAGTCGGCCGGGGTCCAGCCGCAATCGCCCGGTTCCGGAAAGCCCCGGTGGTGCAGCTCGATCGACGGCAGATGCCCGAGCAGAAAGCGGTGGGCATGGAGCGCGCCCTTGGGCGGGCCGGTGGTGCCCGAGGTGTAGATCAGCACCGCGGGGTCTTCGGCAGAGGTGTCCACCGGGGTGTCCAGCGGCGGCGCGTCGTCGATCTCGGCCCAGAGATCGCGCGCCGGGCCGCCATCGACCGAGAATACATCGGCAAGAGCCGCAAGCCCGTCGCGCAGCCCGGCCAGTTTCGCCGCGCCCTCGGCATCGGTGACGACCAGCCTGGCCCCGCTGTCGGCGAGGCGGTAGTCCAGCGCATCCGGCCCGAACAGCGCAAAGAGCGGCAGGCCCACCGCCCCCAGCTTCATCGCCGCGAAATGGGCGATCAGCACCGCCGGCGCCTGGGGCAGCAGCACCGCCACCCGGTCGCCCTGCCCGAGCCCCGCCCGCGCAAAGACCGTGGCCAGCCGGTCTGAGGCGTCCTTGATCTCGCCATAGGTCCAGCCTCGGTCAGCGTCGCTGGCGTCGATCACCGCGACACGGTTTGGCGCCTCAGCGGCCCAGCTGTCGCAACAGGCCGCCGCGATGTTGAACCGCGATGGGACGTCCCAACGGAAGCTGTCCCGCATGGCGTCCCAGTCGCGCTGATCGGGCAAAAGCCTGCGATCCTCCATGCCTTCCTCCCCCGGGCTTGAATTGAACGCATGTTCATGAACGCGCGCCGGGCGCGGCCTGTCAAGCGGCGCAAAGACCTTGCTGCGACAGCCCGTCGCGCTTACCTTTCGATCATGACAAACCAAGCGCCCCTGATCGATCCGTTCGCCCGCGCGATCACCTATCTGCGCGTGTCGGTCACCGACCGCTGCGATTTCCGCTGCGTGTATTGCATGGCCGAGAACATGACATTCCTGCCCAAGAAGGAGCTGCTGACCCTCGAAGAGCTCGACCGGGTCTGTTCGGCCTTTATCGGGCTGGGGGTGCGCAAGCTGCGCATCACCGGGGGCGAGCCGCTGGTGCGCCGCGACATCATGACGTTCTTCAACGCCATGGGCCGGCACCTGGAGACCGGCGCGCTGGACGAGCTGACGCTGACCACCAACGGCTCGCAGCTGGAGAGATTCGCCGACGCGCTTTTCGCGGCCGGGGTGCGGCGGGTCAATGTCAGCCTCGACACGCTGGACGAAGAGAAATTCGCCCGCGTCACCCGCTGGGGCCGCCTGGCCCAGGTGATGCGCGGCATCGACGCCGCCCAGAACGCGGGCATGCGGGTCAAGATCAACGCGGTCGCGCTGAAAGGCTTCAACGAGGACGAATTGTTCGACCTTGTGGACTGGTGCGCGGCGCGCGACATCGACCTGACCTTTATCGAGGTCATGCCGATGGGAGATCTGGGCAACGAAAACCGCGTGGGGCAATACTGGTCGCTTACCGATGTGCGCGACCGGCTGGCCGAACGCTTTACCCTGATGGATCTCGCCGAACGCAGCGGCGGGCCCGCGCGCTATGTGCGGCTGACCGAGACCGGCCAGAAGATCGGCTTTATCACGCCGCTCAGCCACAATTTCTGCGAAAGCTGCAACCGGGTGCGGCTGACCTGCACGGGCGAGCTTTACATGTGCCTCGGGCAGGAAAACCGCGCCGATTTGCGCGCGCCGCTGCGGGCACATCCCGAGACCGACGCGCCGCTGGCAGAGGCGGTGCGCGCGGCGATCGCGCTGAAACCCAAGGGCCACGATTTCGACTATTCCCGCCAGCGCGCCGACGGGCAGGTCAGCCGGCACATGAGCCACACCGGCGGGTAGAGAAAACCGCATCCGCACAAACGTGCCGCCCGGGTGTCAGCCCGTGCAGCGCCCGACCCGCAGCCGGAGGCGACCCCGCCGTTGCCCCCGCGCCCCGATCCGCTATCCTTCGGCCCATGGCAAGCTATCAAAAGGAACGGGCATGAGCGGCCTTCTCGCGCTTCTCGACGACGTGGCGGCGATCGCCAAGGTGGCCGCGGCCTCGGTGGACGACGTGGTGGGCCAGGCGGTCAAGGCGTCCTCCAAGGCCGCCGGCGCGGTGATCGACGACGCCGCCGTGACGCCGAAATACGTGCACGGCTTTTCCGCCGACCGGGAAATCCCCATCGTCTGGAACATCGCCAAGGGATCGCTCTTCAACAAGCTGGTGATCCTTTTGCCCGTCGCGCTGCTGTTGTCGGCCTTCGCCAGCTGGGCCATCGCGCCGCTGTTGATGCTGGGCGGGGCGTACCTGTGCTTCGAAGGGGCCGAGAAGGTCTGGCACGTGCTGAACCCGGCCGACCACCACGAGGAAGACCTCTACAAGGAAAAACTCTCCGACGCGCATCTGGAGGAGAAAAAGGTCAAGGGCGCGATCAAGACCGATTTCATCCTCTCGGCCGAGATCATGACCATCATCCTCTCGGGCCTGCCGACCGACGTGCCGTTCTGGACGACGGCGCTGGCGCTGGCCGTGGCCGGGGTGCTGATCACGGTGGCCGTCTACGGCGCCGTCGGGCTGATCGTGAAGGCCGACGACGCGGGGCTGGCCATGGCCGCGGGCGGGCGGCTGGCGCTCACCCGGCGGCTGGGCTGCTGGATCGTGCGGGGGATGCCGCATTTCATGCGGCTTTTGGTGATCGTGGGCACCGCCGCGATGATCTGGGTCGGCGGCTCGATCCTGGTCCACGGCGCGCACGAGCTGGGCTGGCACGCGCCTTACGAGACGATCCACCACATCGCCGTTGTGGCCGCCGATGCCCTGCCCTGGGGCAACGGGGCGATGGAATGGAGCGTGACCGCGCTGATCGACGGTGTGATCGGGCTGGGCCTGGGGCTGCTCTTGATCCCGGTCACCCATTTCCTGATTGCACCCGTGGCGCGGCGGCTGTCGCGCGCGGTATGAACCGCCGGAGCCTCCGGCGATATTGACACCCGGCCCGGCCGGGCAGGATACTGCCCGAAACGCCGGGAAACCCGGCAAGGGAGGACGCCGGGCCGTGCCATGCGGCGCCGCGCAAACATGCTGATTTACGTTTACGATTACAGGCTGATCCTGGCCTCGATCGTCATCTCGATGATGGCCGCCTTTACCGGGCTGGCGCTGACGCGGGGGCTGTCGGGGGTGTCCGACGGCGTGCGGCATCTGCGCATCGCCATGGCCGCCATCGCGCTGGGCGGCGGCATCTGGACGATGCATTTCGTGGCGATGCTGGCGATGCGCTTTGACGTGGCGGTCTATTACCGGGCGCTGCCCACGGTGGCCTCGGTGCTGATCGCGATCCTGCTGGCGGGGCTGGCGCTTATCCTCATGCATTTCGGGCCCCGCACGCGGTTGCGCATGGCGCTGGCCGGCCTCGTGCTGGGCCTGGGCATCGTCATCATGCATTACACCGGGCTGGCGGGCATCGAGGGCTGCCGCGCCGTCTACCACCCCGCGGGCTTTGCCGCAGCGGGGGGGCTGGCCGTGCTGATGGGAATGCTGGCGATCCGCACCGCCTATGGCCGGCGCAGCGCGGCCAACATCCTGGGCGCCACGGCGATTTTCGGGCTTTCGGTCGCCATCGTCCATTTCACCGCGATGTACTGGACCGATTTCATGGCCGCCGCCGGGGCGCCAGGGCCCAGCCCGGCACTGGGCAACGCGCAACTGGCGCTGGTGGTGATGCTGGCCGCCTTCGTGATCTCGGGGGCGTTCCTGTTGTCGGGGGCGAGCTTTCTTTCCGCACCGCAGCCTGCCGGGGCACCGGCGCTGACCGAGGCGCCGCACGCCCCGCTGCCGCCACCCGCCCCCGAAACCGAGCCGCGCCTGCCCTACGAACGCGAGGGCGTGACCTATTTCCTGCCCGCGGGCCAGGTTGCCGCGATCCGGGCCGAGGGGCATTACACCATCGCCTACACGCCCGAGGGGCGGGTGTTTTGCCCCTGGTCGATCAGCGAGGCCGAGCGGCGGCTGGGCGAGGCCGGGTTTTTTCGCACCCATCGCAGCTATCTGGTGAACACCGCGCAGGTCAGCGCCTTCGAGCGGCGCAAGGATAACGGCCTGTGCCTGTTCGATGGCCACGCCCATCTCGACAAGGTGCCCGTCAGCCGCGCGCGCGTCGCGGCGCTGCGCGACCGGCTGGGCCTGTGAGCACGGGCCGCGGCGCCTGCCCGCGCGCGGCGGGCCGTCGCCCAGCGGCCCCTTGCTACCCGGCAAAACTCGCCATTCGCAGTTCGTGCAGCCATTTCGCAGTTCGTGAAATCCGCCCGGCACACCGTGCAGCAATATGTCGCAGCTCACCGCCTGACAGCTAGCTTTCCTCCACGCAGTCGCCCGCCGCCGAAAGAGCGGGCACAGCACCATAGGGAGGAGCGGGACATGATCCCATCGACGTTCGAGTATCACCGGCCGGACGATCTGGCCGCGGTGATAGCGCTGCTGCAGGAACATGGCGACGAGGCGCGCGTCGTCGCCGGCGGTCACAGCCTGATCCCGATGATGAAGCTGAGGATGGCCGATCCTGCGCACCTGATCGACCTTCAGGGCCTGAGCGATCTCAAGGGTATCGAGATCGGCGACGTGATCCGCATCGGCGCGATGACCACCCAGGCCGAGATCATCGACCATGACGGGCTGGCCGAGGCCGCGCCGATCATGGCCGAGGCGGCCCGGCAGATCGCCGACCCGCAGGTGCGCAACCTCGGCACCGTTGGCGGCAACATCGCCAATGGCGACCCGGGCAACGACATGCCGGGGCTGATGCAGTGCCTCGACGCACGGTTCACGCTGGTGGGCCCCGACGGCACCCGCGAGGTGGCCGCGCGCGATTTCTACGAGGCCGCCTATGTGACCACCCGCGAGGAAGAGGAAGTCCTCACCGCGGTCAGCTTTGACCGGCCCCGCGGCGGCTATGCCTACGAAAAGCAGAAGCGCAAGATCGGCGACTACGCCACCGCCGCCGCGGCGGTGCAGATCGTGGCCGAGGGCGGCCGCGTGAGCGCCGCTTCGGTCGCGATGACCAACCTTTCCGACGTCCCCGTTTTCAGTGCCGCCGCCGGCGCGGCGCTGGAAGGCACCGCCTGTGGGGAGGAGGCGGTGCAGGCCGCGGTTGCCGCCATGCTGGGCGATATCGACCCCATGGAGGACAACCGCGGCCCCGTCGAATTCAAGAAACACGTCGCCGGCGTGATCCTGGCCCGCGCCATCGTGCGCGCCTGGTCGCGCGCTTGAGGGAGGGCACGATGTCCGACAAGATGCATCTGAAACTGACGGTCAACGGCGAGGCGCACGAGACGCTGGCCGAGCCGCGCGAACTGCTGATCCATGTGCTGCGCGAGCAGCTTGGAATCACCGGCCCCCATATCGGCTGTGAAACCTCGCATTGCGGGGCCTGCACCGTCGACATGGGCGGCAAGTCGGTCAAGGCCTGCACCGTGTTCGCCGCCCAGGCGCAAGGTGCCGAAATCACCACCGTCGAGGGGCTGGGCGCGCCCGACGGCCTGCACGTTCTGCAAGAGATGTTCCGCGAACATCACGGGCTGCAATGCGGCTTCTGCACGCCGGGGATGATCACCCGTGCCTGGCGGCTGCTGCAGGACAACCCGAGCCCGACCGAGGAAGAGGTGCGTTTCGGCATGTCCGGAAACCTCTGCCGCTGCACCGGATACCAGAACATCGTCAAGGCGATCCTTGCGGCCGCCGACCAGATGAACGCCATGAAGGAGGCCGCGGAATGAAAGATCTTCCCGATACCGAAGAGCGCAAGGCCGGCCTCAAGGGGCTGGGATGCAGCCGAAAGCGCGTCGAGGATGCCCGCTTCACCCAGGGCAAGGGCAACTATGTCGACGACATCAAGATGGCAGGCATGCTGCACGGCGATTTCGTGCGGTCTCCTTACGCGCATGCCCGCGTCAAGTCGATCAATGCCGAGGCCGCGCTGGCGCTGCCCGGCGTGATCGCCGTGCTGACCGCGAAGGATCTGGAGCCTTTGGGCCTGCACTGGATGCCCACCCTTGCGGGCGACAAGCAGATGGTGCTGGCCGACGGCAAGGTGCTGTTTCAGGGCCAGGAGGTCGCCTTCGTGGTGGCGACCGACCGGTATATCGCGGCCGACGCGGTAGACCTGGTCGAGGTCGATTACGAAGACCTGCCCGTGGTCGTCGACCCGTTCAAGGCGCAGGACCCCGACGCGCCCGTGCTGCGCGAAGACCTCGAGGGCGTGACCGAGGGCGCCCACGGGCCCCGCCGCCACCACAACCACATCTTCACCTGGGAAGCGGGTGATGAGGCCGGCGCGAACGCGGCCATCGACGGCGCCGAGGTGGTGGCCGAGGAAACCATCTACTACCACCGGACCCACCCCTGCCCGCTGGAAACCTGCGGCTGCGTCGCCTCGATGGACAAGGTCAACGGCAAGCTGACCCTCTACGGCACCTTCCAGGCGCCGCATGTGGTGCGCACGGTGGCCTCGCTGCTCTCAGGGATCGACGAGCACAATATCCGCGTCGTTTCGCCCGATATCGGCGGCGGTTTCGGCAACAAGGTGGGGGTCTACCCCGGCTATGTCTGTTCGATCGTGGCCACTATCGTTACCGGCAAGCCGGTGAAATGGGTCGAGGACCGGATGGAAAACCTGATGGCCACCGCCTTTGCCCGCGACTACTGGATGACGGGCCGGATCGGGGCGACGAAGGACGGCCGCATCACCGGGCTGCACGCCCATGTCACCGCCGACCACGGCGCGTTCGACGCCTGCGCCGACCCCACCAAGTTTCCGGCAGGCTTTTTCCATATCTGCACCGGCAGCTACGACATCCCCGCCGCCTATTGCGCGGTCGATGGCATCTACACCAACAAGGCACCCGGCGGCGTGGCCTATCGCTGTTCGTTCCGGGTGACCGAGGCGGCCTATTTCATCGAGCGGATGATCGAGGTGCTGGCGATCAAGCTGGGCATGGACGCGGCCGAACTGCGCGCCAAGAACTTCATCCGGAAAGAGCAGTTCCCCTATACCTCGGCGCTGGGCTGGGAATACGACTCGGGCGATTACCACACTGCCTGGGACAAGGCCCTGAAGGCCGTCGGCTACGAGGCCCTGCGCAAGGAGCAGGCCGAGCGGGTCGAAGCGTTCAAGCGCGGCGAGACGCGCAAGCTGTTGGGTATCGGGCTGACCCATTTCACCGAGATCGTGGGCGCGGGTCCGGTCAAGAATTGCGACATCCTCGGGATGGGGATGTTCGATAGCTGCGAGATCCGCATCCACCCCACCGGCAGCGCCATCGCGCGGCTGGGCACGATCAGCCAGGGCCAGGGGCATGCGACGACCTTTGCGCAGATCCTCGCCAGCGAGATCGGCATTTCCGCCGACAAGATCACGGTGGAGGAAGGCGACACCGACACCGCGCCCTATGGCCTGGGCACCTACGGGTCGCGCTCGACCCCGGTGGCGGGGGCTGCCACCGCGATGGCGGGGCGGAAAATCCGCGCCAAGGCGCAGATGATCGCGGCCTACCTGCTGGAGGTTCATGACGACGATCTGGAATGGGATATCGACCGGTTCGTGGTCAAGGGCGCGCCGGAGCGGTTCAAGACCATGGCCGAGATCGCCTATGCCTCTTACAACCAGGCGATCCCGGGGGTCGAGCCGGGGCTGGAGGCGGTCAGCTATTACGACCCGCCCAACATGACCTACCCGTTCGGCGCCTATATCTGCGTGATGGAAATCGACGTGGACACCGGCGAGCACGAGATCCGGCAGTTCTACGCGCTTGACGATTGCGGCACGCGGATCAACCCGATGATCATCGAGGGGCAGGTGCATGGCGGGCTGACCGAGGCGCTGGCCATCGCGATGGGCCAGGAAATCGCCTATGACGACATCGGCAACGTCAAGACCGGCACCTTGATGGATTTCTTCCTGCCCACGGCATGGGAGACGCCGCACTACACCACCGACCACACGGAGACGCCCAGCCCGCATCACCCGATCGGCGCCAAGGGCGTGGGCGAAAGCCCCAACGTGGGCGGCGTGCCGGCGTTTTCCAACGCGGTGCACGATGCCTTTCGCGCCTTCGGCCTGACCCAGACGCACATGCCCCACGACCACTGGCGCATCTGGAAGACGGCGCGCGATCTCGGCCTGCACGGATAAGGCCCCTGCCCGCCCCCGCGGGGGCGGGCCCACACCGGGAGGATACCGATGGCGGCGTGGCGCGATCTGCAACACGATCTGGCCGAACACGGCTATGTCGCGGGCGACGACCTGGCGATGGCACTTCACCTGTCTCTGCGCCTCGGCCGGCCGCTGCTGCTGGAGGGCGCGGCGGGCGTGGGCAAGACCGAGGTCGCCAAGGTGCTGGCCGACCTGCAAAACGCCACGCTGATCCGGCTGCAATGCTACGAGGGGCTGGATGCCGGCCACGCCATCTACGAATGGAACTACCAGCGGCAATTGCTGGCGATCCGCGCCGCCGGCGAGCGCGGCGAGGCCGGCGCCGACATCGAGGCGCGCATCTTTTCCGAGGACTACCTGCTGGAGCGTCCGCTGCTGCAGGCCATCCGGCAGGACCGCCCGCCGGTGCTGCTGATCGACGAGATCGACCGCGCCGACGAGGAATTCGAGGCCTATCTTCTGGAAATCCTGTCGGATTTCACCATCTCGATCCCCGAACTGGGCACCGTCCACGCCACCGCGCGGCCCCATGTCATCCTGACCGCGAACGGCACACGCGATCTGTCCGACGCGCTGCGACGGCGCTGCCTTTACGCCCATCTGGGCTATCCCGACCGGGCGATGGAACTGGCGATCCTGCAAAAGCGCCACCCCGGGCTCGAGCCGCACCTGTCCGGGCAGATCGTGGGCTTTGTGCAGGCGCTGCGCAAAGAGGACCTCGACAAGACGCCGGGCGTGGCCGAGACGCTGGATTTCGCCGCTGCCGTGGCCGGGCTGGGGATGAGCGATCTGACCGAAGATCCCGTCGCGTTGCAGGCCACGCTTGTGACGCTGCTGAAAACCCAGGCCGACCGCGCACGGGTACCGACCGAGCTGGCCCAGCGCCTGGCCGGGAAGGCCGCGTGATGGCCGGCGTCACCCGCTTTCCCGCCCGCGCCGCGGGCCCGGCCGAGCGGGTCGCGGGATTCATGGCGCATCTGCGGATGAACGGGCTGCGGCTTGGGGTGCAGGAAACCGCCACGGCGCTCGAGGCGCTGGCCACGGTCGACCCGACCGACGCGGGCGAGGTGCGCCACGCCCTGCGCGCGGTCTGCACCGGCAACGCCGACGAGGCCGCCCGTTTCGATGACCTCTTCGCCGCTTATTGGCTGAACCGCGGGCGCGAACGGGCCCAACCGGCGGGCGGCGACAGCGCCCCGACGCGGCACCAGCGAACACCCTTCGTCACCGAGGCGCTGTCGGCATCGGGCCAGGGCAAGGGCACCCCCGACCAGCCCGAGGGGGGCGAGGGGGCCGCAGAGCAGCAGGGCGAGGGCCGGCTGGTCGCCGCGCGCATCGCGCAGCTCAAGCGCACCGACCTGCGCGAGATGGTCTCGCCCGAGGACATCGCCGAAGCCGAGGCCACCGCCGAGCGGATTGCGCGCGCCATCCGCGACCGCCGCTCGCGCCGCTGGCGCGCCGACCCGCACGGCCGCCGGCTGGACCTGCGCCGGATCGCCCGCGGCGCGGTCGCCACCGGGGGCGAGCCGATCAGGCTATACCGCCGCGCCCGTCCCGAGCGGCCGGCCCATATCGTGGCGCTGCTCGATGTCTCGGGCTCGATGACCGTTTACGCGCGGGTCTTCCTTGCCTTTCTCAAGGGGCTGGTCGGCGCTGACCTCAAGGCCGACGCCTACCTTTTCCACACCCGGCTCGTGCGCATCACCGACGCGCTGCGCGACCCCGACCCGCTGCGCGCGGTGAACCGGCTGACGCTGATGGCCCAGGGCTTTGGCGGGGGCACCAAGATCGGCGGCGCGCTGGCCGATTTCAATCGTTTCTACGCCCGCGCCCGCGTCGGCGGGCGCTCGGTCGTGATCGTGCTGTCCGACGGCTACGACACCGACCCGCCGGACCGGCTGGCCGCCGAGCTTGCCCGGCTGAAGCGGCGCGGCTGCCGCATCGTCTGGCTCAACCCGCTCATGGGGTGGCAGGGCTACGCGCCGGTCGCCCGCGGCATGGCCGCCGCCCTGCCCCATCTCGACCATTTCGCCGCGGCAGGCACGCTCGACGCGCTGGCCGCCCTCGAACCGGAGCTTGCAAGGCTATGACGATGACCGCGCCCTCCTCGCACGACACCGACCTGATTTCGCGTATCGCCGCGCTGAAACGGGCCGGGCAACCCTTTGCGCTGGCCACCGTGGTGCGCACCGTCGCGGCCACTGCCGCCAAGGCCGGCGCCAAGGCGGTGATCCTGCCCGACGGCACGCTGGAGGCCGGCTGGATCGGCGGCGGCTGCGCGCGGGGCGCGGTGCTCAAGGCTGCGCGCGAGGCGCTCGAGGACGGGGCGCCGCGGCTGATCTCGGTACAGCCCGAGACGGCGCTGGCCGAACACGGGGTGGCGCCCGGCGATACCCGCGACGGCATCCGCTTTGCCCGCAACATGTGCCCCAGCCAGGGCACGATGGACATTTTCATAGAGGCCGTCATGCCCGCACCCGATTGCGTGATCTGCGGCACCAGCCCCGTGGCCCTGGCGCTGGCCGAGCTGGCGCCGCGCTTCGGCTTTGCCGTCACCGCCTGCGCGCCGGCCGAGGACCAGCCGGCCTTCGCCGCACCGGACCGGCGTGTCGAGGGCTACGCGTTCGAAGTCGCCCCGACGGCCGAACGCTACGTTGTGGTCGCCACGCAGGGAAAGGGCGACGAGGCGGCGCTGCGCGCCGCGCTCGCCGCCCCGGCGGCCTACCTGGGCTTCGTCGGCAGCCGGGCCAAGGTCGCCTCGCTGAAGCACAGGCTCTGCGCCACGGGCGTACCAGAGGCCGCGTTCGAGCCGCTGCACGCGCCCGCCGGCCTGAACCTCGGCGCGATCACGCCCGAAGAGATCGCGCTGTCGATCCTCGCGGAAATGGTTGCCACACGCCGCGCGGGACAACGCGGCACACAAGGAGACTGAACCATGTGGACCGCATTGAAACGGCTGTTCGGCCCCCGACCTCTGCCCGCCGCCCAGGCCCAGCCTGTCGCCCGGATCAAATTCCCCTGCTGCTGAGAAAGGACCCCCATGGAACTGAAAGACGAAATCCTGATCCCCGCCTCGCGCGACGTGGTCTTCGCCGCGCTGAACGACCCCGACATCCTGCGCGCCTCGATCCCCGGCTGCGAAGAGCTGGAAAAGGTCTCCGACTCCGAACTGACCGCCAAGGTGGTGCTCAAGGTCGGCCCGGTAAAGGCGCGCTTCGCCGGCGAGGTCACGCTCGACCCCTCGGGCGCGCCGGGCGCGTTCAGCCTGACGGGCCAGGGCAGCGGCGGCGCGGCGGGCTTTGCCAAGGGCGGCGCGGACGTGCTGCTGGAGGACCGGGGCGACGAGACGCTTCTGAGCTACACCGCCAAGGCCGAGGTCGGCGGCAAGATCGCGCAACTGGGCAGCCGCCTGATCCACGGCACGGCGCACAAGCTGGCCGGCAAGTTCTTCGCCGCCTTCGCAGAGGCGGTGGCCGAGAAAGAGGCCGCCTGAGCGGGCCGGGCGGCCAGCGTTTGCGACCCGGAATTGACAAGGCGTTGATCCGGCGGGTTTGACCAAGTCGCACTCGCACCAACGGCGCTCGCGCGCCCTTTGGGTTCGTTGGGGGAGAGCGATCAGGTTCGCTTCCGTCGCCGAGGCCGCTCGGGCAGTGCGAGGCGAGTGTTCACCCTGCGCCCCTGGCCCGGACTCAAACCGAAGGCGCCAGCCCGTCCCGGCGGGCGGACGCTTTGGTGAGGCTGACGCAAGGCGCGGGTCAAAGCGGGACGCGCGGCGCGCAACCGATATCCTGACAGGCAAAGGGTCCGAGACCGCCAATCCCCTTGCGCCGCGGCGTCAAGCCGTGTTCGCTGGGGTGGTGGGAGTGCCGCACGGCCCCCACGCCTCGCAGGAGGGCAGGCAGATGGGCGATCCCGCAACCGGCACCCCGCTCACCCCGGCAGCACTGAACGACGCGCGGACCTTCGGCTTCGGCTTCGCCAGCACGGCCGAACTGGACCCGCTGAAAGACTGGCCGGGCCAGGACCGCGCGCTAGAGGCGATGCGGCTGGCCGCCGAGATTCCGCATGCCGATTTCAACCTCTTCGTTCTCGGCCCGCCGGGCAGCGGCCGGCACTCGGCCGCGCGCGCCCTGATGCGCGAGACCGCCAAGACCCGCCCGGTGCCGCGCGACTGGGCCTATGTCGCCAATTTCGACGACCCGCGCCGCCCGGTCGCCCTGTCGCTGCCGCCGGGCGAGGCCGTGGCCCTGCGCGACGCGGCGCGCAAGGTGATCAACGACCTGGCCAGCGACATCCCCGCGATCTTCGAATCCGAGGATTACCAGACCCGTCGCCGCGCCATCGAGGACATCTACGAAGAGCGCCACGAAAAGGCGATGAGCGCGCTGGCCGACACCGCGCGGGAAAAGGGCGTGGCGATCGTGCGCACGCCCATGGGGTTCGGCGTGGCCGCCCGGCAGGGCAACGAGGTCATGCCGCCCGAAGATTACGAAAAGCTGCCCAAGGACGAACGCGACGCGATCGACGCGGCCATCGCACAGGTGCGCGCCGAACTGGAGACGATCCTCAAGGAGGTGCCCAAGGCCATGAAGGCCCAGCGCCGCGAGGTGGAAGAGCTGAACATCTCGATGGCCCGCCAGGGCGTGGACGACGCGATGGCCGAGGTCACCGCGCGGTTTTCAGGTCAGGAAAAGGTCGCCGCCTACCTCGCCGCGATGCGCCGCGATCTGATCGACAATGCAGAGCTGTTCCTGATCCGCGCCGACGGGCCACAGGCGGGCGCCTTTCCGGTGGCCACCACCCGGCACTATCTCAAGCCTCAATTCCAGCGCTACACGGTCAACGTGATTGTCTCGCACGGCGATGGGGCCGAGGGCGCCCCGGTGGTGCAAGAGGCGCTGCCGACGCTCGCCAACCTGATCGGCCGGATCGAGTACCAGTCGGAACGCGGCGCGCTGGTGACCAATTTCTCCATGATTCGCTCCGGCGCGCTGCACCGCGCCAATGGCGGCGTGCTGATCCTCGACGCCGCCCATGTGCTGACCGAGCCGCTGGCATGGGACGCGCTGAAACGCTGCCTGAAGAGCGGCGAGATCACGATCTATTCCGCGGGCGAGCGGTTCAGCCTGATCTCGACCGAAACGCTGGAACCGGACCCGATCCCGCTGAAGCTGCGGGTGGTGCTGGTGGGCGACCGGCTGCTCTATTACGTGCTGGTGGCGCTCGACCGCGATTTTGCCCAGCTCTTCAAGCTGGAGGCCGATTTCGACGACCGGATGCCGCGCTCGGAAGACAGCGCGATGCTCTTTGCCCGTCTGCTGGGCACGGTGGCGCGCGAGGCCGGGCTGAGACCGGTGACCGCCGACGGGGTGGCGCGGCTGCTGACCGAAAGCCTGCGCCTGTCGGACGACGTGGAGCGGTTTACCCTCAACCTCGCCGCGCTGGGCGACATCCTGCGCGAGGCCGATCACCGGGCCGGGCAAGCCGGCGAAGACGCGATCGGGCCCGCGGCGGTGGAGGCCGCCATCGACGCCGCCGACCGGCGCGCGGGCCGTTTGCGCGAATTGAGCCACGAGGCGATCACCCGCGCCACGCTCTTGATCGACACCGAGGGCGCGCGGGTCGGCCAGATCAACGCGCTGTCGGTCATGCAGATCGGCAAGACGCGTTTCGGCCGGCCCACCCGCGTCAGCGCAAGGGTGCGGATGGGCACGGGCAAGGTGGTGGATATCGAGCGCGAGGCCGAGCTGGGCGGACCGATCCATTCCAAGGGGGTGATGATCCTCTCGGGCTACCTGGCCGGGCGATACGCGCCCGACCTGCCGATGTCGCTCTGGGCCAGCCTCGTCTTTGAGCAGAGCTATGGCGGGGTCGAGGGCGACAGCGCCTCGGCGGCAGAGCTTTTCGCGCTCCTGTCGGCGCTGGCAGAGCTGCCCATCGACCAGAGCTTTGCCGTCACCGGGTCGGTCAACCAGTTCGGCGACGTGCAGGCCATCGGCGGGGTAAACGAGAAGATTGAGGGGTTCTTCGACATCTGCGCCGCGCGCGGGCTGAGCGGGCGGCAGGGGGTGCTGATCCCGGCGGCCAACGTCAAGCACCTGGTGCTGCGCGCACGGGTGCTGGACGCGATGGCGGCAGACAGCTTCCGCGTCATCCCGATGGCCCGCATCGACGAGGGCATCGCGCTGCTGACCGGCATAGAGGCCGGGGCGCGCGGCGCGGACGGCGCCTTCCCGCCCGACAGCGTGAACGGCCGGGTCGAGGCGCGGCTGGCCGGGTTCGCAGAGGCGCGCAGGCGTTTCACGCAAAGGCCGGGCGACCGGGAGGGGCAGCCATGACCGCGCGGCGGGTGATCCTCGGCACCACGAGCTTTGCCGATGCCGAGGCGACGCTGGCGCTGGCCGCGGGGCTGGCCGCCGCGTCCGGGGCAGAATTGCAGGGGCTGTTGATCGAGGACGAGACGCTGCTGGCAATCGGCGCCGCGCCGGGGGCGAGCCTGGTCGACCTCGCCGGCCGGACGGTCGCACCCGACAGCGGGGCACGTATGCGCGCGGCCTTCGAGCGCGATGCGGCGCGGTTCGAACGGGTGCTGCGGGCGGCGGCGGGGCCCGCCGCGCTGGCCTGGTCGTTTTCCCGAAGGCGCGGCCGCGTGGCAGCGCTGCTGACCGACAGCGCGGCACCCGGCGACCTGATGGTCGTGCCCACGGGTCCGGTGCGCGCGCGGGTGCGCGAGATCGTGTTGCTTGGCAGCGCCGCGGACGACCCGTACCTCGCCGCCGCCGCGCGCGCCACCGCCGCGCGACTGGAGCGCCCGATGCGCGCTATCCTGCCGCCGGGCGCGGCCCCGACGCCCGACGATCCCACCGCGCGCCCCACCGACCCGGCGGCGCTGTTGCGCCTGCTCGACCGGCTGGGGCCCGGCAGCGTGCTGTTTGCCGAACTCACCGCGCCGGGCGTCGCGCTGGCCGAACTGTTGCAGCGCACCCGCTGCACGCATGTGCTGCGCGCGACGGGCGCCGGCACCAGCCGGGGCGCCGCGCCGACCTCATGACAGCAGGTCGAACACCTCGCCGCCGATCTCGATGTTCAGGCTGTCCTCGCCGCCGCCGTCGACCAGCGCCCAGACGATCAGGCCCGCGGGCCGGTAGACGACGAACGCCTCCTGCACATCGTCCTCGCCCGACCGCCCGGTTTCGGGCGACGAGGTGTGGGTGAACCGCACCGTGAAATCGTCGGCCGAGGCCGTGGCGTCGCCGAAGAGCAGCACGTCGCCTTCGGCGGCGCTGTAATCCTGCACCCAGTCCGAGCCGTGGTTGGCGATGCCGAGGTGGTAAAAGCTGTCCGCCCCTGCGCCCCCGTTGATCCGGTCAAAGCCGAACCCGCCGTTGACGAAATCGTCGCCATCCCCGCCGAAGACGAGGTCGGACAGCGCCGAGCCGGTGATCACGTCGTTGCCGGCCTGCCCGCGCAGGTCGTCGGCGCCGAAGCCGCCGGCGATGGTGTCGTTGCCGCCGCCACCGAACACCTGGTCGTTGCCGTAGCCCGCGTCGATGTCATCGTTGCCGTCGCCCCCGAGGATCACGTCGCGCCGGTCGGCCGAGGTGTCGCCGCCGAGGATCGTGTCGTCGCCGTCGCCGCCATTGATCGTGTCGGTGCCGTCGCCACCCTCGATGGTGTCGTCGCCGCCATTGCCGATCAGCGTGTCGGCCCCGCCGAGGCCGCGGATCGTGTCGTCGCCCGCGCCGCCCTCCAGCTCGTCGTCGCCGGGCGTGCCGATCAGCGTGAGGCCCACAGGGCCGGCATCCTCGATCACATCGATATCGACCCGCGTGTCGTCGCTCGGGTCGGTGCCGTCGAAGGCGCGGTAGATAAAGCTGTCGGTGCCGAAGAAGCCGTCATCGGGCGTATAGGAAAAGCTGCCGTCGGAGCTGAGCACCAGCCGGCCGTCGGAAACGTCGCTGACCAGTTCGGCGGTCAGGTCGTCGCCTTCCTCGTCGGTATCGTTGGACAGCACACCTTCCGCGGCATCGACGGAGAGCGTGACATCCTCGTCGGTCTCGTAGGTGTCGCGGTTGGCCTCGGGCCGGTACTGGTCATCGTCGAGGATGGTCGCCTCGCCCGCCGGCGAAAGATCGACGGTGATCGTGGCCGATGACACGACCAGCGAGAATGTCTCGGCCACTTCCACCGAGTTGTCGCCGGTCACCGGCACCCGGACATAGGCCAGCCGCTGGCCTTCGACGAAGCTGATCGTGCCGTCGGTCTGGGTGTAATCCTCACCCGCCTCTGCCGTGCCGTCGATGGTGGCATAGCTCAGTTCGAACGCGGACGGAGCCGGGGCGGAAAGCGAGATTTCGAACACCGCCTCGGCATCCTCGCCGTCGCCCTCGTCCAGAACCGGGCTGGAGACGAAGAGCGCCAGGTCCTGCGCGCTGCCGTCATCGTCGAGGATCCACGCGGTCGAGCGCAATACCGGGGCGCCGCCCGCCAGCGCGGCGTTCTCGGCATCGTAGACCTCAAGGACGATGCTTTCGTCGGTCTCGTCCACGCTGTCGGAGTCGATCCGGTATTGCACCGTCTTCGAGGTCTCGCCCGGCTCGAAGGTCACCTCCGTCCCGCTGAAATAGGCGTAGGCGTCGCTTTCCGCCTCGCCAGTGCCGGACAGGAAACGATAGTAGACCACCGTATCGCCCGAGCCGGGCTCGTCCAGAGTTATCGTCCAGTTCAGGTAATTGCGGTCGCCACTGCCCGAGAGTTCGCTGGCCCAGCTCCCCTCGACCGAGACGGTCGGCTGGCCACCCAACGCGGCCCCCGCGTCGTCGTCCAAAATCGTGGCCTCGCCATTGGCCTCGGCATCCACCGGGCCGCCGGCATCGACGGCGAGGGTGAACATCTCGGTGCCTTCCAGGGTCTCGTCGCCCGAGACCGGCACCCGGACATAGGCCCGGCTCTGGCCCTCGACGAAGGTCAAGCTGCCGTCGGTTTGGGTGTAATCCTCGCCGGCCACGGCCGATCCGTCGACGGTCGAATAGCTCACCTCGAATTCCGACGGGGCGGGTTCGGAGAGCGACAGTTCGAACACCGCCTCTTGACTGCCGTCGTCACCCTCGACCAGCACCGGGCTGGAGACGAAGAGCGCCAGGTCCTGCGCGCTGCCGTCATCGTCGAGGATCCACGCCGTCGAGCGCAATACCGGGGCACCGCCCGCCAGCGCGGCGTTCTCGGCATCGTAGACCTCAAGGACGATGCTTTCGTCGGTCTCGTCCACGCTGTCGGAATCGATCCGGTATTGCACCGTCTTCGAGGTCTCGCCAGGTGCAAAGGTGACCGAAGTGCCGCTGAAATAGGCGTAGGCGTCGCGCTCTTTCTCCGCCGTGCCGGACAGGAAACGATAGTAAACCACCGTATCGCCCGAGCCGGGCTCATCCAGCGTTATCGTCCAGTTCAGGTAATTGCGGTCGCCACTGCCCGAGAGTTCGCTGGCCCAGCTCCCCTCGACCGAGACGGTCGGCTGGCCACCCAGCGCGGCCCCCGCGTCGTCGTCCAGGATGGTCGCCTCGCCATTGGCCTCGGCATCCACCGGGCCGCCGGCATCGACGGCGAGGCTGAAGGTCTCGGTGCCTTCGAGCGTGTTGTCGCCCGAGACCGGCACCCGGACGAAGGCGCGGCTCTGCCCGGCGACGAAGGTTGCGGTGCCTTCGGTTTGGTCATAGTCCTCGCCGGCCTTGGCCGATCCATCGACGGTTGTATAGGCCACCTCGAAGTTCGACGGCGCGGGCTCGGAGAGCGACAGCTCGAACACCGCGTCCCGCTCGCCGCTGTCACGCTCGACCAGAACCGGGTTCGACACGAAGAGCGCAAGATCCTGCGAACTGCCGTCATCGTCGAGGATCCACGCGGTCGAGCGCAGCACCGGCGCGCCGCCCGACAATGTCCCGTTCTCGACCCCGTAGACCTCCAGCACGATGCTTTCGTCGGTCTCGTCCACGCTGTCCGAGTCGATCCGGTATTGGATCGTCTTCGAGGTCTCGCCGGGCGCGAAGGTGACCTCTGTTCCGCTGAAATAGGCGTAGGCGTCCCGCTCTTTCTCCGCCGTGCCGGACAGGAAGCGATAGTACACCACCGTATCGCCCGAGGTCGTCCCGCTCAGCGTGATCGTCCAGTTGAGGTAATTGCGATCCCCGCTGCCCGATAGCTCCGTCGTCGAGCCGCCGCTCAAGGTCACCGTTGCCATGTCACTTGCCCCCACAAGTCAATAACTCAAGAAAATAGGCGCCCCGCCCGCGCAAGGCGCCACTCGCATGGGGCGAACTGTCGCACACTCCTTGAAACGGAAAAACTACGGTATTCCTGACTTGCGGAATCGAAAAATGGCCGATTCGATGGGGATGCCGGCCTCAGGCCATGCCCAGCGCCTCTTTGTACATCTCCAGCACCGCCTCCTCCTCGGCGATGTCGTCCTTGTCGCGCTTTCTCAGCGCGATCACCTTGCGCATCACCTTGGTGTCGTAGCCGCGGGCCTTGGCCTCGGCCATCACCTCTTTCTGCTGCTCGGCGATGTCCTTTTTCTCGGCCTCCAGCCGCTCGAACCGTTCGATGAACTGGCGCAGCTCGTCGGCGGTGACGCGGTAGCTGGCCTGTTGGTCGGTTTCTTCCATGTGCTGCCTCGTTTTTCGGGGGATCTCCGCTGGGGTGAGTAGCGCCCGGCCCGGCCCGCCGCAAGCCCCGCCCTTGCGCGAGGGCGGCGCTTGGACTAGGCCCCGGGGCGGCGGTAAAGCAAGGATGGGGGCACGGGGCATGGACTGGCTGATCTGGCTGGGAGCGGCGATTTCCGTTTTGGGGCTGGTCGGCCTCGTCTGGTGCATCTTGCAGGCGATGAAGGCCCGCCGCGCCGGGCTGGCCGAGGACGCGCTGCGCGCCCGTCTGCAACAGCTTGTCGCCTACAACCTTGCCGCGATGGGGCTGTCGGGGCTGGGGCTGATGGCGGTGATCGTCGGGATCGCCCTGGCCTGAAGGGCGCCTCAGCCGTTGAGGTCGGCGAAATGCCGGCCGTTCTTGATCAAATCGTCAAATAGCGGCGCGGGTGTCCAGAGCACCGGGTCGTCCTCGGCCAGCACCCTGAGCGTGCTGCGCATGCGCAGCAGCCCGGCCAGATCGGCGGCCTCCATCGGCCCGCCCCGCCAGCGCGGAAAACCGAACCCGTGGATCGCCGCGACATCGACGTCGGACGGGCGCCTGGCGATCTTGCCCTCGACCAGCCTGGCACCCGTATTGGCCATGGCCGCCAGCACCCTCTGCACGATCTCGCCCTCGGGCACGGTGCGCGGCCGGATGCCCTTGGCGGCGCGTTCTTCGGCCAGGCGCGCGGCCATGTCCGGGTCTTCGGCGGGGCCCGCGCCTTCGGGATAGAGGTAATAGCCGCGCCCCGTGGACACGCCCAGGCGCCCGGCCTCGCACAGCCGGTCGGCGATCTCGACATAGCGCGCGCCCGCGGGCCGCGTCGCATCCTGACGGCGGCGGGCCTCCCAGAAATGGTCGAGGCCGACGGTGTCGACCAGCCGGTAGAGCCCGCGGGCAAAGCCGTAGCCCACGAGCGCGGAATCCACCTGATACGGGGTGGCGCCCTCTTCCAACAGCGCGTCGGCGACATCGAGCGCGGCGCTGAGCACCGCGCGCGCGACGAAACCCTCGGCTATGCCGCTGCTCAGCGGGATCGCGCCCAGCTTTTGCGCCAGCGCAAAGGCCGTGGCCACGGCCTCGGGCCCGGTGCGCGCGCCCGGCACCACCTCGACCAGCCGTATCGGCGAGATCGGCAGAGCGGGATGGAGCCCAACGGCATCGGCCGGCCGGCCGCTGCCGGCGGCCAGCCGGTCGAGATCGGGCGCTTCCGTCGCCGAGGCGAGGCAGGCATCGGCGCGCAGCACCCGGCCGAGCCGGCGATAAAACGCCGGGTCGCGCCTGAGCCCGGTCTCGATCAGCATATCCGCCCCGCCGAGCGCCTCCAGCCGGGTCGCCCCGGCGAGCCGCGCCCAGCTTTTGGCGCGGGCGGCATGGTCGAGCCGCCCCGCGGACACGGCGTCGGAATAGAGTGCATCCAGCCGTTCGACCCCGCCGGCCAGGGCCGCATCGTTCTCTTCGTAAAGCGCCACGTCCAGCCCGGCATCGAGGCAGGCGGCGGTCAACGCCACACCGGTGGCGTCGGCCCCTGCAATGGCCACATGGCGCAGCGGGCGCGGCCTGGCGGCGCGGGCCGGGCGCGCGGCGCGCCGTTCGGCCAGAAATGCATGGCGCTGGGCCCTGGAGGCGTCGGAGCTGCGGCAATCCTCGTAGGCGGCGCGCTCGAAGGCGAGCCCTGCCTCGAAGGGCAGCAGAAGCGCGGCCTCGACACAATCGACGATCTTGCCGGGTGCCGGCATCGGGCTGGCCAAAACCTGCGCGCGCCGGCGCTTGAGGGCCTGCAGGGCTGCGGCCGAATCGCCGGGCAGGTGCGCGACCTCGCTCAACCGGCGCGGTGGTCGGCCCTCGGCGATCAGCTCTTCGGCAAAGCGCATCGCGCTGCCGCCCAGGTCGTTTTCAAACACACGGTCGACGAGGCCCAGCCGGGCCGCCTCGGGCGCGGCGACGGGTTTGCCCACCAGCATCATCTCGAGCGCAGGTTCGGCCCCGATCAGCCGCGGCAGGCGCTGGGTGGCACCGGCCGAGGGCGGCAGGCCAAGGGTGATGTCCGGCAGCGCCATGTGAGTGCCGGCGGCGGCGACGCGGTAATGGGCCGCGAGCGCCAACTCCAGCCCCGCGCCGGAGACCGAGCCATGCAGCAGTGCGATGACCGGGCAATCGAGCGCTTCGAGCCTCGCGCACAGATCGTGCAGCGCGGGCCCATGCGGCGGCGCGTCATGGGTGGCGGGCTCGACCCCGGCGGAAAAGCCCCTGCCCTCGCCGCCGATCAGCAGTGCTTTCAGCCCTGGCGCGGCATGCGCCTTGGCCAAGGCCTCGTCCAGCCCGGCGCGCATCGCCTCGGTCAGCATGTTGAAGGGGGGCGCGGACAGCACGATCCGCCCCACCCCGCCGTCGGATAGCTCGAACCTGGCCGCCTGCCCCATTGCCGTTCCCCTGCATCGCACACGACCGCCGAAACACGTCGTGCCTCAAAGCATTAATCTTTGAGAACGGGGGGTAAGGCAATGCCCGAGCAGCCCCGCCCGGGGCTAGACGGGCATGTTGTCGTACATGTCGTCGGAGTCGTCGTCCTCGAGTTCCTTTTCGAGGCGCAGGATATCCTCGGGCACGGGCAGGCCCATCGCGCGCAACTCTGAAATCTTTTCGCGCAGTTCTTCCTGCAGGATGTGCCGGTCCTCGGGCCGCTTCTCGATCTCTTCGAGAAGCAGCGCGATGCCGCTCTTGAGCTGTTCAAAGGCCATGTGGTCCTCCCTGTTACCGCATTGCGCCCGGCCGCCGGCGGCTCAGTCGAGGGCATCCTCCCCCTGCGCCCAGGGCGACGGGTCGCCCGGGCGGCGGTGCGCGCTGCCGCGCTCCGACGTCAGCCGCTGGTGCACCCGTTGGGCCACCAGCCCCGACCGCAGGACGGCCTCGATCTGCGCCCGAAGCAATTGCCGGGCGGCCGCTTCGTTCACCATCCCTTCCGGTTGCCCGCCGCTGCGGGCCCGTCTTTCGTAGCCATTCACCATATCACATCCCGTCAGTTCACGCGTTTGCAGCATTTTTTTGCCGCCTACGTCACTATTCGCTTACGTCGCACAGCTGCGGCAAAACGGCGTCGCAGGCAAAAGATCCAACCGCTCTTCAGCGATCGATTCGCCGCAACGAACACAGAATCCATAGCTTTCATCTTCAATGCGGCGCAGCGCCGCGCGAATCTGCTCGATCTCGGCCAGCCCCTGGCTGCCGATCCCTTCGAGTACCTCGTCCTCTTCGCGCTCGACCGCCAACTCGGACCAATCGCGCGACTGGTGGGCATCAAGCTCGGTCTCGATATCCTTGAGACGGTGGTCGAGTTCGCCCAGGCGATCGACCAGTTGCTTTTCGCGTTCTTTCAGCGCTTTCATGCGCCCCTCCCAGACTGTTCCGGCGACGGTGGCACGGGCGGCGGTGGGCTTCCTTGATGCACGTCAAATTTGCCAACGTTGCCATTGCAACAAATTAAAACAATCGCATATGTTTACAGAGCTTCTAAAGGAGGGAGATCGATGTCACCCGAAGTGAAAGCGTTCTTCGACGAGGCGACCAATACCGTCTCTTACGTGGTGCGCGACCCGATGAGCAAAAAGGCCGCGATCATCGACAGCGTTCTGGATTTCGACTACGCCTCGGGGCACACCGATACCAGTTCGGCCGACGAGATCATCGCCTGGGTCAAGGATCAGGCGTTCGAGGTCGAGTGGCTGCTGGAGACCCATGTCCATGCCGACCACCTGTCGGCGGCGCCCTACCTGCAAAAGCACCTGGGCGGCAAGATCGGTATCGGCGAAAAGATCAAGGTCGTGCAGGACACCTTCGGCAAGGTGTTCAACGAAGGCACCGAGTTCCAGCGCGACGGCAGCCAGTTCGACCGGCTGTTCAGCCAGGGCGACAGCTTTCATATCGGCCAGATGCGCGGCGACGTGCTGCACACGCCCGGCCACACCCCGGCCTGCCTGACCTATGTCATCGGCGACGCGGCCTTCGTGGGCGACACGCTGTTCATGCCCGATTTCGGCACCGCCCGCTGCGACTTTCCCGGCGGCTCGGCCGAGACGCTGTACGAGTCGGTGCAGAAGATCCTCGCGTTGCCCGACGAGACCCGCATCTTCGTCGGCCACGACTACAAGGCGCCGGGCCGCGACCAGTATGCCTGGGAAACCACCGTGGGAGAGCAGAAAGCCAGGAACATCCATATCGGCGGCGGCAACGACAAGGACGAGTTCGTCAAGATGCGCACCGAGCGCGACGCGACGCTGGCCATGCCCCGGCTGATCCTGCCCTCGCTGCAGGTCAACATGCGCGCCGGCCAGATGCCGCCGGCCGAGGATAACGGCACCGTCTATCTCAAGGTGCCGGTCAACAAGCTCTGAGCGGGCGGGGCGGCGCGGGGCGATTGGGAGACCGCACCGCGCAACCGGGCCCATAGCTCGGCTCGGTCACCGGCCGGATCCGGGCCGGTGACGTTTCGGCAACCGCCCCCAATTGGGACAAGGGACAAATCCACCATGCTCTGGGACATGACTCAGACCGATTGGGTCCGGGGCTTTGTCGGCGGCGTCCTGATCGGCATGGCAGGCACCGTCTTCCTGCTGGTGAACGGGCGCATCATGGGTGCCTCGGGCATCCTCGGCGGGCTGATCGACGGGTCGGGCATACGCATGCTGTGGCAACGCGGCGCCTTTGTCGCGGGCTGCGTGCTGGCGCCGAGCCCGCTTTGCGCGCTCTACCGCTCGGTCGACACCCAAACACCCATAACATCGTGATCATCATCGCCGCCGGGCTGCTGGTGGGGGACGGTATGCGCTTTGGCAACGGGTGCACCTCGGGCCACGGGGTCTGCGGCATCTCGCGGCTGTCGCTCAGGGGCTTCGGTGCGACGGTGTTTTACATTCTCGCCGGCGGCCTTACGGTTGCGATGTTTCGTGAAGTCTGGGGGGTGATCTGATGCGCCGCAACGTTTCTGCCTTTGTCGCCGGGGCGCTATTCGGTGGCGGGCTGTTCATCTCGGGCATGACCGACACCGCCAAGGTACAGGGCTCGCTCGACGTGTTCGGCGACTGGGACCCGACGCTGGCCTTCGTGATGGGCGGCGCGATCATCCCCATGGCGATCGCCTGGGCTGTTGCCCGCGACCGGCGCCCGCTTTCGGGCGGCGCGTTTCCCGCCCCGCGCCTGCCCGAACCGGGGCGCGACCTGATTGTTGGGTCGATGTTCTTCGGCATGGGCTGGGGGCTGGCGGGGCTCTGCCCGCGCCCGGCGCTGGCCTCGCTCAGCTATGGCGGGTGGGGGCATTGGCTGTTTCTGGTGGCGATGCTGGCGGGCATGTGGGCGGCCGTGCCGCCGCGCGCCCGCCTGATGCCCGAGCCGGCCTGAGCGCGCCGATGGCCCAGTATCGCTGGCTGACCCCCGATTTCGCCACCGCCGAGCAACTCGGCCCCGCCGACATGGCCGAGCTGGCCGAGGCAGGCATCCGCACCGTGCTGTGCAACCGCCCCGAAGACGAGGTCCCGATAGAGCTACGTGCCGAGGCGCTGGCAGAGCACGCGCGCGCCGCCGGGCTGGGCTTTCACAAGGTGGAAATGCCGCCGTTCGGGCTGACCGGCGAGGTGGTCGCGCAAGAGGCGCGCCTCCTGGCCGAGACGCCGGGGCCGCACCTGGCCTATTGCACCTCGGGCACCCGATCGGCGCTGATGTGGGCCTTTGCCATGGTCGGGCCGATGACACCCGAGGCGATCGCCGCCGCCCTCGCCGAGGGCGGCTTTGGCTTTGCCGGTATCGAGGACCAGCTCACCGCCTATGCCAGGCAGAAGGAGGCCGGGACGGACTGATACGCGCCCGCGCCCGCCGCCGAACCTATTCGGGCACCAATTCGCCCGATCCGCCGAACTCGGACGGGAAGTTCCCCATTGTCGGCAAACCATCCTTTATCGGCAGAACGGTCTCGGCATAGTTGACATGCAGGCCCGGCGTGAATGCGGCGCTCGGGATCACCGCGGCATAGACGTCGATAAGGCCGGGGCCGGGATGGCCTGCCATGACGTGGCCGCCGCAGAGCGCGCACGATTTCCGGTCGCTGTTGACGGTCTTGTTGTACTGCCGGATATGCTCTTCGCCCTTGGTGACACGCACCGCGCCCGGGTCCCAAAGCGTGAAGGCATTGACCGGGCCGGCGGAATGATGGCGGCAGCTTTCGCAGTGGCAATAGCCCATGCCCGCAGGCGCGCCCGTCACCTCTATTTCCACGGCACCGCAGTAGCACTGCCCCGTATGCGTATCAGCCATAGCCCGCCCTGCCGCCAATTCGAATGATATCGAGAGACCGAGCAGAGCACGGCGCGGACGATAGCTCGTAGCAATAAGGCGGCCGAAAAAAGAAACCTTCGGTCGGGTTTTTTTGCTATGGATTTCCGAAAACCAGTGGCGCTCTCGCCCCCGTCGGCGGCTAGTCACCCGGCGCGGGCAAGGGGGGCGCGCCGGGCGGGCCGGCGGCGATGCGCACCGCGCGGTGGCCCTGCGACTGGCCCAGCCGCCCCGTGGCCAGCACCGCGCCGCCCGCCCCTTCCAGCCGCACCCCGTTCAGCGCGTCCGCCGCCAGCGGCAGCAGGTCGCCCGGTTTCAGCGCGCGGAGCCGGCCAAGCGGTATGCTCTCGCGCGCCATCACCGCGTTGCAGGGGGCATGCGCCGCGCCGACGCTGGCCCGCAGCGCGGCCGCCCATGCCGCCGCGGCCGGGCGCGCAGTGCCGCGCGCCGCCGCGGGGGCTGCTTCGGCCAGCGGCAGCGCAAGGCGAAACCGCCCCTCGCGCGCCCCCCCGCCGAGCGACAGGTCGAAGACATCCATCCGGTAGCACCGTGCGGTCAGGGCAAGCGGCACCAGCCGCGCCGCCTCGATCCGGCCGGCCGGCGCCAGTGCAGGGGATGCGAGGGCGGCCAACGCGCGGGCCGCAAAGTCGTGCAGGAGCGCGGCGTCGGTCCGGGTGAACCGACGCGGCGCGGGCGGCGTGGCGCCAAGCTGCCCGGTGAGCCGCTGTTCCAGCAACGCCGCGGCGAGGGCGCCGTCAAACGCCGCCGCGCCGGTGACGCCGTCCGCGCCCGCCAGCCGCAGGATCAGCCCCTCGCAAGGGATCGCCTCGGCCAGATCGGCAATCGGCAGGTCAATGGTCTCGGTCGCCGTCACACGCAGCGCGAGGCCGAACTCGTCCTGTGCGGCACGGATCAGCGCAGGCGCCAGCGCCGGCGCGTCGCCGCCCGGCACCGGCCCCGCGCCGCCTGCCATTCGCCTGATCAGCGCGCGATGCGCCTCGCCCGTCATGCCATGCCCCTTGGTTTTCGGTTTCCCGAGGTCTAGCCGGCAGAGGGTTGTCAAAACGTTGACGCGGCCCGGCTCAGGCGGCCTCGGCGGCGCGCGCGAGCGGCAGCGTCACCCGGAAGGCCGCGCCGCCGCCGCCGGGCAGGTAGATGATCGACCCGCCCAGCTTGGCCATGATCTCGCGGCAGATCGCCAGGCCCAGCCCCGCGCCACCCGCCGAGCGCGGGTCGGAGAGGCGCGCGAATTTCTCGAAGATGATGCTCTGGCTCTTGCGCGGTATGCCGCTGCCGTTGTCGATGAAATCCACCGCCACGCTGCCGCCGCCGGCCTGCACCTCGATGCGCAGCTCGGGGGCCTCGGCATCGCAGTATTTCTGCGCGTTGGCGATGAGGTTGATGAAGACCTGGCTCAGCCTGTCGGTATCGGTGACCAGCTTCACCCTTTCGCGCGCGGGGTCGCGGCGGATCGCGATGCGCGCACGCGCCCCCGTCACCCCCGCCGCGGCCACCGCCCGGTCGATCAGCTCGGCCAGTTCGCCCTCCTGCCGGTTCAGCGTCACCTGGCCGTTTTCCAGAACGCTGAGGTCCAGCAAGTCGTCCAGCAGACGGGTGAGCCGCAGCGCCTCTTCGTGGATCACCCGGCAATAGCGGCGCCGGTCTTCGTCGCCCAGCCCCTGGCCGTCCAGCAGGATCTCGGAAAACGACCGGATCGAGGTCATCGGCGTGCGCAGCTCGTGGCTGATCTGGCTCAGAAAGGCATCTTTCTGGATCGAAAGCTCGGTCAGCTTTTCGTTGGCCTCGCGCAGCTGCCGCGCGGTGAGCGCCAGTTCCTCGGACTTGGCCTCGAGCTGGCTGGAATATTCCATCATCTGCGCGGTCTCGTCGGCCACCGCCATCAGGTCTTCGACCGAGACGGACGAGCGCCCGACGATCTGGCCCACCATCGCATGGGCCGTGGCCGCGCCGACCGAGCCTGCCAGTTCGCGTTCCAGACGCTGCAGGAAGTCCGGCGTGATCTCGGGCAGGTAGCCCAGCTTGCCCTGCTCGGCGGCGGTGCGCTGAAACAGCCCCTGCGCCTGCTCGGCGCCGAGGATTCGCTGGGCCATCAACAGCAGGTCCTCGGCCTCGGCGCGGCCCTGGCTCCAGCCGCGCCCGGCGCTGGAATGCTCGAACACATTGACGAATTGCGCGCCCTGCAACCGCTCCATCGGCGAGGGGAACCCCGACAGCGAAACGGCGATGAAGGCGCCCGCGTTCAGCGCCATCGACCAGAACACCGCATGCACCACCGGGTCGAGCCCGCCGGTGCCGAACAGCGCCTGCGGACGCAGCCAGCCCAGGCCAAAGGGCCCCTCTGCAATCAGCCGCGCGCCCATCACCGCGCCTTCGCCGAAGCTGGGCAGAAACAGCGTGTAGGCCCAGATGGCAAAGCCCGTCACCAGCCCCGCCACCGCGCCGCGCCGCGTCGCCCCGCGCCAGAAGATGCCGCCGACCAGCGCCGGCAGCACTTGCGCCACGCCGGCGAACGAGATCAGACCGATCGCGGCCAGCGCCTCGGACCCGCCGGAGAGACGGAAATAGAGATAGCCCAGAAACAGGACGGCCGCGATCGAGACCCGCCGCGCGCGCAGCACCAGCTTGCGCACGTCGCCCGACATGGTCGCGCCCTGGGTCTTCCAGCTCAGGAAGAGCGGCATCACGATGTGGTTCGACACCATCGTCGACAGCGCGATGGCCGCCACGATCACCATCGACGTGGCCGAGGAAAAGCCGCCCAGAAAGGCCAGCGTCGCCAACCCCTCGCGGCTGTGGGCCAACGGCAGGCTCAGCACGAAAAGGTCGGGGTTTGTGCCCGCCGGCATCTCGGCCAGGCCCACCACGGCGATGGGCACCACGAAAAGGCTCATCAGCAGCAGATACAGCGGAAACGCCCAGGACGCGGTGGCCAGGTGCCGCTCGTCGGCGTTTTCGACGACCAGCACCTGGAACATCCGCGGCAGGGTCAGGATCGCCGCCGCCGACAGAAAGGTCAGCCCGATCCAGCGTCCGGTGGAGATCGGCGTATCGGTGATCGGCGATGCCTCGATCCGCGCCATCATGTCCGCCGGCCCGCCCGCCAGCCCCCATACGACGAAGACGCCGACCGCCAGCAGCGCCACCAGTTTGACCACCGCCTCGACGGCGATGGCGGTGACCACGCCGTGGTGGCGCTCGTTCGCGTCGAGGTTGCGGGTGCCGAAGAGCACCGTAAAGACGGCCAGCCCCGCGGCCACGGTCAGCGCGGTGGCGTTCAGGTCGGCCATCGCCCACTGCCCGACGTCCTTGGGTGCGAAGACCGCGAAGGACAGCGTCACCGATTGAAGCTGCAGCGCGATGTACGGCGTGGTGCCCACCACCGCCATCAGCGTGACAATCACCCCCAGCACGTTCGACTTGCCGTAGCGCGACGAAATCAGGTCGGCGATCGAGGTGATGCGCTGGGTCTTGCCGATGCGCACCAGCTTTCTCAGCGTCCACCACCAGCCGATCAGCACCAGCGTGGGGCCAAGGTAGATCGTGACGAATTCCAGCCCCGAGCGCACGGCGTAGCCGACCGCGCCGTAAAACGTCCAGGCGGTGCAGTAGACCGACAGCGACAGCGTGTAGACCAGCGGCGACCGCAGCCAGCCGCCCTGCCCCGCCATCGCCCGGCGTTCGGCCCAGAAGGCGACAAGAAACAGAAACACCACGTAGACGAGGCAGATCGCGACCAGCAGGTTGAAAGCGATCATGGCGCGCCGTCACCGGGTCCGGTGCCGGCCTCCTCTTCGTAGGGGTCGCCTGCCTGGCACAGGCGCCGGGCCAGCAGCGCCGACATGACGATCAAGAGCGCCCAGGCGGCAAACAGATAGGCGATCGTGGACGCTCGTGGCCCGGTTTCGGCGCCACCGGCCAGCAGCGGCAGCTGGAACAACACCACGCCCAGGAGCGGCAGCAGCAGCGCCATGTCGACCAGGCGCCGCCGGCGATAGCCCTGACGGGCCAAAAAGAGTGGAGCGCGCGGCCCCCTCACGGCTCGACAAGCTCGCGCACCGAGGCCAGCACCTCGGTATTCGAGAACGGTTTGGTCATGAAGCGGCTGGCCCCCAGCCGCTCGGCCATTTCGCGGTCCTTGCTCTGTCCCTTGGCGGTCAGCATCAGCACGGGCAGCCCCGAAAGACCGGGCAAGGCCCTGATATCCTTTAGAATGTCAAAGCCCGATCGGCCCGGCAGCATGACGTCGAGGATCACGACGTCGGGCGCGCGCGCCTGCACGGCCTGCAGCGCGGTGCGACCGTCGGAATGGGTGTCCACGCGCCAGCCGTCGCGGGCCAGGATAAAGCGGATCGCCTCGATGATATTCGGCTCATCCTCAATCAGAAGGACATGCTTGCCCATCCGTCTCCCCCCGGGTCGATGCGCCTTTTCGCGCTTGTTTACACGACTATCGTCGCAATCCCCAGCACTGTCAAAAACCATCGGACAGGATCGAGGGTTCGCGCCGCGCGATGCAGTCGCGCCGGGGGCAGATGCGGCAGGAGGTGCCCACCGGCTGCACCGGCACGCCGGGGGCCGCATCGGGGTCGTCCGGCAGGATCAGCATCGCGGCCTCCAGCACCGGCGGGCCGTCGAACCCAGCCGCGCCCGACGGCTGGCACAGCGCATAGGTGACGAAGCGCTGCGAGACGCGCCCGGCGGTTTCGACCACGGCGCGCAGCGGCGCCATAGGCCGCGACAGCGCCTGGTAGAGCGGCCAGAGCGGACAGGCCGCGCCGAAGCGCGGCAGCGCGAACCCCTCGACCGGCTTGCGGAATGTCAGCGTCCCCGAGCCGTCGCAGACGGCCAGCCCCACCGGCCCCGGCGCCATGTCCGAGGGCAGCGCCGCGAGCCGGCGAAAGACCGCCGCGGCATCGACCCCGAAGCGGCGCGCCAGATGCCCCGGTTCGGCCCCCACCGCGCGCACCTCCTCGGCAAAGGCGGCCAGCGGCATGTGCTCGGCATCCTGGCGGTAGCGGGTGAGGTAGGCCCGCGCGATGTCGCGCGCGGGCGCCGAGGTCAGGTCGGGGGCCGCGGCGATGATGCTGTCCAGCGACGGCGGCAGGCCGCGTTCCAGCGCGGCGACGTGATAGTCCTGCGCCCTGAGCCAGGCCTCGACCTCTTCCTGCGGCGAACTGCGGATCTGGGCATCGTCGCTGCTGTCGTCGAGATAGGCCACCAACGCCTGTGCCCCTTCGGCCAGCCGCTGGCTGTCGTCGCCGATATTGCGGTGGAACCGGCGCTGCCAGTCGGGGTCGATATCGTCGGTCTCGGCCAGAATCGCGGCCGTCGACCGGATCGCCGTCACGGTCGAGAGGACCTCGTGCAGCGACGCCGACAGGAACGGGTCGTGGGTCATCCGGTCGGTCAGCATCTCGACGGTGCGCTCCATGTCCGAGATGCGCCGCTGGCCGTCGGCCAGCAGCTGCGCCCAGCCCGGAAAACGGCCGGCGAACTCCTCGACCCGGTCGAGCTCTTCGGCGGCGGCCTGGTGGTCGGCGGCGGCCAGCCGGAGCGTCTCGATCAGCGCCGCGCCGGCGCCCTGGGTGAGCTGGCTCGCCTCGACCTCCAGCTCGCGCGCGATCTCGACCAGCAGCTTGCCGCCGATTCTGCGGCGGTTATGTTCGATGAGGTTGAGATAGGAGGGCGAAATACCCACCCGGCGGGCAAGTTCGGCCTGGCGCAGCCCCAGAAAGGCCCGCCTCTCGCGTATCCGCGTGCCGGTAAGCGCACTGCGCGGCAAAGCGAAATCTCCCTTCTTTTCCAAGCACTTTCTGCATCGGCGAGATAAGTTGTTTACAAGACCGCCGGTCAGATTGTGTAAATATTTACAAAAAAATCGTTATAGTCAAAGCAGTTGTTGCCAAATTTTCGCCTCTCCCGCGATAATGGCGGCGCTTTGTAAAGGCACCTGGCCCGCGCGAGAGGACGCAGCGGGCCGACATTCAAGCATCTTGGGAGGATGTTCATGACCATTTCGAAACTGACGCGCCGCGGCGTGATCAAGACCGGGGCCGTGACCGGTGCCGGCCTCGCGCTGCCGACGATCTTCACGTCGGCCGCTTCGGCGTTCACCAACGAGCCCACCGGCAGCACCGTGACGCTGGGCTTCAACGTTCCGCAGACCGGCCCCTACGCCGACGAAGGCCTCGACGAGCTTCGCGCCCAGGAACTGGCCGTCGAGCACATCAACGGCATGGGCGACGGCGGCATGCTGAACACCTTCAGCTCCAAGGTGCTGGACGGCACCGGCATCATGGGCAAGAAGGTCGAGTTCGTGACCGGCGACACCCAGACCAAGTCGGACGCCGCGCGCGCCAGCGCCAAGTCGATGATCGAGAAGGACGGCGTGGTCATGATCAACGGCGGCTCGTCCTCGGGCGTTGCCATCGCGGTGCAGGGCCTCTGCCAGGAGGCGGGCATCATCTTCATGGCCGGCCTGACCCACTCGAACGACACCACCGGCAAGGACCGCAAGGCCAACGGCTTCCGTCACTTCTTTAACGCCTACATGTCCGGCGCCGCGCTGGGCCCGGTGCTTGAGAAAGCCTACGGCACCGACCGCCGCGCCTACCACCTGACCGCCGACTACACCTGGGGCTACACCCAGGAGGCGTCGATCCAGGCCTCGACCGAGGCGCTGGGCTGGGAAACCGTCAACAAGGTCAAGACCCCGGTCGGCGCCGGCGACTTCTCGTCCTACATCACGCCGGTCCTGCAGTCGGGCGCCGACGTGCTGATCCTGAACCACTACGGCGGCGACATGATCAACTCGATCACCCAGGCGGTTCAGTTCGGCCTGCGCGACAAGCAGGTGAACGGCAAGAACTTCGAGATCGTCGTGCCGCTCTACTCCGAGCTGATGGCCGAAGGTGCCGGCGAGAACATCAAGGGCGTCTACGGCTCGATGAACTGGAACTGGCAGTTGCAGGACGCGGGCACCAAGGCCTTCGTCAAGTCGTTCGGCGAGAAGTACGGCCGTCCGCCGTCGAACTCGGCGCACACCTGCTACGTGCAGACCCTGCTCTATGCCGACGCGGTGACCCGTGCGGGTTCGTTCGCCCCCTGCGCCGTGGCCGAAGCCCTGGAAGGCTTCGAGTTCGACGGCATGGGCAACGGTCCGACGCTCTACCGCGCCGACGACCACCAGTGCTTCAAGGACGTGCTGGTCATGAAGGGCAAGGACAACCCCTCGACCGAGTTCGACATCCTCGAAGTGGTCGAAGTCACCCCGCGCGCCCAGGTCGAGTACGCCCCGGACCACGAGATGTTTGGCGGCGGCGAGGCCTCTCTCGGCGAGTGCAACAACGGCGCCTAAGCCGTTGAGCTGAAAACCATTGCCGGTCGCGCCTGCACGGCGCGACCGGCGCGTTCCCGGGCACGCCAAGCCGTCGGACCCCTCAAAAAAATCGGGTGGGAAAATGGAAGCCATTCTTCTGCAAATCCTGAACGGGCTCGACAAGGGCTCTGCCTATGCGCTGATCGCGCTGGGACTTACGCTGATCTTCGGCACCCTCGGTGTCGTCAACTTCGCGCATGGCGCGCTGTTCATGATCGGGGCGTTCTGCGCCGTGGTCATGCAGCGGCTGCTGGGCCTGTCATTCGATCAGGTCGACCCCTCCAAGACCGACTTCCTGGGCAACCCGCTGGTGGTGCAGATGCCCTATGTGGAAAAATGGTTCGGCCCCGAGATCGGCGCCGCGATCATCGACTGGTCGGTGCCGCTGGCGATCTTTCTGGCGATCCCGGTGATGATCGCGCTCGGCTTCGCAATGGAGCGCGGTCTGATCAAGCACTTCTACAAGCGCCCCCATGCCGACCAGATCCTCGTGACCTTCGGCCTGGCCATCGTGCTGCAGGAGATCATCAAGTATTTCTTCGGCGCCAACCCGATCCAGTCCGCATCGCCCGAGGCGTTTGCCGGCTCGTTCGACTTCGGCGTGCTGCTGGGCTTTGACCCGAACGTCATCATCTACCCCTACTGGCGGATGGTCTATTTCCTCTTCGCCGCGCTCATCATCGGCGGGGTCTTCGCCTTCCTGCAATTCACCACTTTCGGCATGGTGGTGCGCGCGGGCATGGCCGACCGGGAAACCGTGGGCCTGCTGGGCATCAACATCGACCGCCGCTTTACCATCATGTTCGGGCTGGCCGCCGCCGTGGCGGGCCTGGCGGGCGTGATGTACACGCCGATCCTGTCGCCAAACTATCACATGGGCATGGAATTCCTCGTGCTCAGCTTCGTGGTGGTCGTGGTCGGCGGCATGGGCTCGCTGCCCGGCGCCGTGCTGGCGGGTTTCCTGCTGGGCATCCTGCAGAGCTTTGCCTCGATGAATGAGATCAAGAGCGTGATCCCCGGCATCGACCAGGTGATCATCTACCTCATCGCCATCCTTATCTTGCTGACGCGTCCCCGTGGCCTGATGGGCCGCAAGGGCGTGATGGAGGACTAATCCTATGTTTGGACTGAGCGCAAAAGACACCCGGTTCCTCCTGATCGTCATGTTCCTGACGCTGGCGACGCCGATCTTGCTGCAACCCTTCCCGGAAAACTCGGCGATGGCGCAGTTCAACGCGGGCTACCCGGACCTGATGCAGAAATTCGCCATCTTCGGCATCTTCGCGATCGGCTTCAACATCCTGTTCGGGCTGACCGGCTATCTCTCGTTCGGCCACGCGGCCTTCCTGGGGGTCGGGTCCTACACGGTGGTCTGGATGTACAAGCTTCTCAGCTACAACATCCTGCCGGGGCTGATCCTGTCGATCATCATCTCGGGGCTCTTCGCGCTGCTGATCGGCTTCATCTCGCTGCGCCGGTCGGGGATCTACTTCTCGATCCTCACGCTGGCCTTCGCGCAGATGTCCTACAACCTGGCCTACTCGGTGCTGACGCCGATCACCAACGGCGAAACCGGCCTGCAGGTCTACAGCAACGACCCGCAGATGCTGGCGGGCGCCAACGCACCGACCAGCCCGCACCTGTTCGGCATCGTGATGCGCGAGTCGAGCGAGTTCGCCGTGGGCGGCTGGGTGTTCACCTTCAACAACGGCTATTACTTCTGCGCCATCATCGCGATCCTCGCCTTCTACCTCTCGATGCGGATCTTCCGCTCGCCCTTCGGCATGATGCTGCGTGCGATCAAGACCAACCAGACCCGGCTCAACTACACCGGCCTGAACCCGCGCCCCTACACTCTGGCGGCGTTCGTGATCTCGGGCATGTATGCCGGGCTTGCCGGCGGCCTGCTGGCGGCGATGGACCCATTGGCCGGGGCCGAGCGGATGCAGTGGACCGCGTCGGGCGAGGTCGTTCTGATGACGATCCTCGGCGGGGCCGGCACGCTGATGGGCCCGGTTCTGGGCGCAGGCTTCATCAAGTATTTCGAGAACATCTTCTCGAAGATCAACGACAACGTCCTGCATAGCTGGTTCGCGTTCATGCCCGACGGGATGGAAGACTTCCTGGTCGCGCTGGTCCATCCCTTCGTGGGCAAGGGCTGGCACCTGACGCTCGGCATCCTGTTCATGATGGTGGTCATCTTCCTGCCTGGCGGCCTTGTCGAGGGGATGCAGCGCATCAGCCGTCTGTTCCGCCGCAAGAAGGCGACCAAGCCCGGCGGACCGGACCACGAGCATCACCCGAAACCCGCGCCGCACGTGGCCGAATAAGGAGGGCTGAGAGATGGGTATTCTCGAAGTCAAAGGCGTCAACAAGCGCTTCGGCGGGCTTCAGGCACTAGGCGATGTGAACCTCTCGGTCGTCGAGAACACGGTCCATGCGATCATCGGGCCGAACGGTGCGGGCAAGTCGACCCTGCTGAACTGTTTGGTGGGCAAGCTGATCCCCGACACCGGGTCGGTCATGTTCGACGGCCAGTCGGTGCTGGGGCGCAAGCCGCACGAGATCAACCAGATGGGCATTTCCCGCGTGTTCCAGACGCCCGAGATCTTCGGCGATCTGACGGTGCTGGAGAACGTGCTGATCCCCTGCTTTGCCAAGCGCGACGGGTCGTTCCGGATGCATGCATTCGAAACCGTGGCCGCCGAGAAGGACATGGTGGACAAGGCCATGCACATGCTGGACGACGTGAGCATGGCCGACAAAAAGGACATGCACGCCGCGTCGCTGTCGCGCGGCGACAAGCGGCGTCTCGAAATGGCAATGTGCCTGGTGCAGGAGCCCAAGCTGTTGCTGCTCGACGAGCCGACCGCCGGCATGGCGCGCGCCGACACCAACAACACGATCGCCCTCTTGAAGGAGATCAACAAGAAACGCGCCATTACCATGGCCATCATCGAGCACGACATGCACGTCGTGTTCAGCCTCGCCGACCGCATCACCGTGCTGGCCCAGGGAACACCGCTGGTCGAGGACGTGCCGGAGAAGATCAAGGGGCATCCCAAGGTGCAGGAAGCCTATCTCGGCCAATCCCACGGTTAAGGAGGAGCGGACATGAACGTCAAACCCGACTTCAACAAGAACGCCAACCAGGCGGCAACCGCGCCGGCCTTCTTGTCGGTCTACGACCTGCACGCCTATTACGGCGAGAGCTACATCGTGCAGGGCGTCAGCTTCAACGTACACGAGGGCGAGATCCTCGCGCTTCTGGGCCGCAACGGCGCCGGCAAGACATCCACGCTGCGCGCCATCGCGCGGCTGGGCAGCCCCAGCGTCACCCATGGCGAGATCTGGCTCGACCACCAGCACCTGCACACGATGAGCTCGCACGAGGCCAGCGTCGCCGGCATGTCGCTGGTGCCCGAGGACCGGCGCATCATCCCCGGCCTGACGGTCGAGGAGAACCTGCAGCTGGCGCAGATCGTGGAGCCCGTGGGCTGGACGATCGAGCGCCTTTACACCCTCTTCCCGCGCCTGGGCGAGCGGCGCAAGCAAGAGGGCGTGACACTGTCGGGCGGCGAGCAGCAGATGCTGGCCATCGCGCGCGCACTCGCCCGCGACATCAAGGTGCTGCTGCTGGACGAGCCCTACGAGGGGCTGGCCCCGGTGATCGTGGACGAGATCGAAAAGACGCTCGTGCACATCAAGGAACAAGGCATCACGACCATCATCGTCGAACAGAACGCCATTCGCGCGCTCGAACTCGCCGACCGAGCGGTGATCCTCGACACGGGGCAGATCGTCTATGACGGCACCGCTTCGGAGGTTTTGAAAGACGAAGCCTTGCGCGCCGAGTACCTGGCCATCTGAGCCGGGCACGCCCCGCCCCGGCGGGGCGTTTTCACGAATAGGTCCACCCAGTCAAAGGGATCACGGAGATGACTGACCAGATTTACCCGCCGAGCGACGACTTCGCAAAGGCCGCCCATATCGACGCGGCAAAGTACGAGGACATGTACAAGGCCTCGATCGAAGACCCGGAAGGCTTCTGGCGCGAGCATGGGCGTCGGATCGACTGGATCAAGCCCTACACCGAAGTCAAGAACACCAACTTCAAGATGGGCGAGGTCGAGATCCACTGGTTCCGCGACGGCACCCTCAACGTGGCGGCCAACTGCATCGACCGGCACCTGGCCAAGCGCGGCGACCAGACCGCGATCATCTTCGTCCCCGACGAGCCGGGCGACCCGGTCAAGCACATCACCTATCGAGAGCTGCACGAAAAGGTCAATCGCATGGCCAACGTCCTGCTAAGCCAGGGCGTGATGCGCGGCGACCGGGTGGTGCTCTACCTGCCGATGATCCCCGAGGCGGCCTATGCGATGCTGGCCTGCGCGCGGATCGGCGCGATCCATTCGATCGTCTTCGCGGGCTTCTCCTCGGACGGTCTGGCCAACCGCATCAACGATTGCGGCGCCAAGGTCGTGATCACCGCCGACACCGCGCCGCGCGGCGGGCGCAAGACCAACCTCAAGTCGAACACCGACGCCGCGCTGCTGCACTGTTCCGACAAGGTGCGCTGCATGGTGGTGAAACACACCGGCGACCAGACCACCTGGATCGACGGGCGCGACGTGGACGTGCTGGCGCTGATGGAGCATGCCAGCCCCGACTGCCCGCCGCGCGAACTGGCCGCCGAGCATCCGCTCTTCATCCTTTACACCAGCGGAAGCACCGGCAAGCCCAAGGGCGTGGTGCATTCCTCGGGCGGTTACCTCGTCTTTGCCGCGATGACGATGGAATACACCTTCGACTATCACGAGGGCGACATCTTCTGGTGCACCGCCGATGTGGGCTGGGTCACCGGCCATAGCTACATCGTCTACGGGCCGCTCGCCAACGGGGCGACCACGGTGATGTTCGAGGGCGTGCCGACCTACCCCGATGCGGGCCGCTTCTGGCAGGTCTGCCAGGATCTGAAGGTCAACCAGTTCTACACCGCGCCGACCGCGATCCGCGCGCTGATGGGCCAGGGCCCGGAATGGGTGGACAAGTACGACCTCTCCAGCCTCAAGGTGCTCGGCACCGTGGGCGAGCCGATCAACCCCGAGGCGTGGAACTGGTACAACGACCACGTCGGCAAGGGCAAATGCCCCATCGTCGACACCTGGTGGCAGACCGAGACCGGCGGCCACCTGATCACCCCCCTGCCCGGCGCGACCCCGGCCAAGCCCGGCTCGGCCACCAAGCCGTTCTTCGGCGTGCAGCCGGTCATCCTCGAGCCCGAAAGCGGCAAGGAGATCACCGAGACCGAGGCCGAGGGCGTGCTGTGCCTGAAAGACAGCTGGCCGGGCCAGATGCGCACCGTCTGGGGCGACCACGACCGCTTCCAGGACACCTATTTCTCGCAGTACAAGGGCTACTACTTCTCCGGCGACGGCTGCCGCCGCGACAAGGACGGCTATTACTGGGTCACAGGCCGGGTCGACGACGTGATCAACGTCTCGGGCCACCGGATGGGCACCGCCGAGGTGGAAAGCGCGCTGGTCGCGCATGCCGCCGTGGCCGAGGCCGCCGTGGTCGGCTACCCGCACGAGATCAAGGGCCAGGGCATCTACGCCTATGTCACGCTGATGAACGACGTCGAACCCACCGCCGAGCTGAAGAAGGAGCTGGAAAAGTGGGTCCGCACCGAGATCGGCCCGATCGCCAAGCCCGACCTGATCCAGTGGGCGCCGGGCCTGCCCAAGACGCGCTCGGGCAAGATCATGCGCCGTATCCTGCGCAAGATCGCCGAGAACGATTACGGCAGCCTGGGCGACACCTCGACGCTCGCCGACCCCTCGGTGGTCGACGACCTGATCGACAACCGCATGAACAAGGCCTGACGGCCGATCTGCGGGCGGCCCCGGCGGGCCGCCCGTTTCCGCCTCAGATCGCGGGCGGCGTGACGTCGGCGCATTGGCTGATATCGCCAAGGCCGGGCTCGCATTCGCCGATCTCTTCCTCGATCTCGTCGGCACAGGCCGCGACGAAGGCCGCCAGCACCAGCGGGGCCAAACCCCAATGCCTGAATTTGCGCATCTTCGGTCTCCCTTTGCGGCGGGCACACCCGCGCTCGCAAAACGAAACTATGCCGTTCAGGTTGTGCCCGACTTGATCGGGATCAATCCCGGCCTTCGGCCAGCTGGGCGCGCAAGTCGGTTTTCAACACCTTGCCGTAATTGTTCTTCGGCAGTTCAGCGATGGCCAGGTAGGCCTTAGGCCGTTTGAACCGGGCGATGCTGTCCAGGCACAGCGCGTCCAGCGCCGTGGGGTCCAGCCCCCTGCCCGCGCGCGGCACGACGAAGGCCACCACCTCTTCGCCCCAGTCCGGGTGGGGCCGGCCCACCACGGCGGCCTCTTCCACGTCGGGGTGGCTCAGCAGCACCTCCTCCACCTCGCGGGGATAGACGTTGGACCCGCCCGAGATGATCATGTCTTTCGAGCGGTCGACCAAGGTGACATAGCCGTCGGCATCCATATGGCCCATGTCGCCCGTCATCAGCCAGCCGTTCACCAGCGTCTTGGCCGTCGCCGCCGGAGCCTGCCAGTAGCCCGGCATCACAGACTCGCCCCGCACCATGATCTCGCCGGCCTCTCCCGCCGGCAACGGGCGGCCCTCGGCATCGCCGATCCTGACCTCCACCACGGATTGCGCCCGCCCCACCGAGGACAGGCGGTCGCGCCAACGCGGGTGGCCGCGGTCGGCCACGTCATGGCGCGACAGCGCGGTGATCGACATCGGGCATTCGCCCTGCCCGTAGATCTGCACGAAGACCGGCCCGAAATGGTCGACCGCCTCGATGATGTCGGCCAGGTACATCGGCCCGCCGGCATAGACGACGGTCCTCAGCCCCTCGCCGGTCTCGCCGGTCTCTTTCGCGTGGCGCGTCATTCGCTTGACCATGGTCGGCGCGGCAAACATGTGGATGCTGCCGTGATGCCGCGCCAGGCTGAAGATCTCGGCCGGGTCGAAGCCGCCCGAGGGCGGAAAGACATGCCGCGCCCCCTTCAGCACATGCATCATGTTATAAAGCCCCGCCCCGTGGCTGAGCGGCGCGGCGTAAAGCGCGGCATCGTCCTGGCGCACCTCGTCGGCATCGGCGAAATAGCTCAGCGACATTGCCATCAGCATGCGGTGGGTCATCACCACGCCCTTGGGCTTGCCGGTGGTGCCCGAGGTGTAGAAGAGCCAGGCCAGGTCTTCGGGGCCGCGCGGGTGCGGCGCGGCGAGCGGGGCGGCCTGTTGCAGGGCGGCATAGGCACCCGACGGCACCTCGACGATCTCGCATTGGGCGCCGGCCTCGCGCAGCGCCGCGGCATGGCCGGGCGTGGCGAAGGCCAGCCCGGCACCGGCGTTTTCGACGATCCAGGCCGCCTCGCGCCCGTGAAGCTTGGCGTTGATCGGCACCACCGCGGCCCCGGCATACCAGGCGCCGTATTGCACGATCAGGTAATCGGGCACGTTGGCCATGAAGATCGCCACCCGGTCGCCCGGCGCCACGCCCCGCGCCGTCAGCGCCCCGCCCAGCCGCGCGGCGGCGGCATCGAAGGCGGCGTAATCGGCCGCGCAATCGGTGCCGTGAAAAAGCGCGGGCGCAGCACCGCGAATGGACGCCGTGCGCGCCAGCCAAAGCGCCAGGTTCATCCTCTGTCCTCCCGTAGGGTCTGCGGCCCGTCGATGCGGAAAGAAAGCACTCGCGCGTGAGCGGATCAAGCGGGGCGTACGGGAATAGGGCCGCACCGCCCTTCGCCCAGACGTGCCGCTGCCCACAGGCTATGGCCCGGTGCGCACCCGGCTCTCTGCACCGATACCTGCAATAAGAAAACCGCCCCGCGGGTCTCCCGCGGGGCGGCCTGTCCGCGATGCGGGGCGTTTACTGCAGCGCCTCGTCGGTGATCGCGTGGGTCCACGCGCCCTCGGGCGCCTTGGTGATCACCGGATCCGAGCCGCCCGACAGCAGCGAGTCGACAGTGCGCTCGTAATCGGCCGGGTCCAGCGCCCCGTTCGAGCCGGCGGTCAGCTTGGCCACCTCGCCCATCATGCGGATCTGGTGCTTTTCGGTCTGCGCGCCGGTCTCGTCATACTCGAGCACGATCATCGCCGCGTCCTCGGGGTTTTCCTCGGCCCATTTCCAGCCCTTCATCGAGGCCCGGACGAAACGCACCAGCTTGTCCACCTCGGTCGGGTCGTTGAGCTTTTCCTCCAGCACATAAAGCCCGTCTTCCAGCGTCGCCACGCCCTGATCCTCGTATTTGAAGGTGATCAGCTCGTCGGCCGAGATGCCGGCGTCGATCACCTGCCAATACTCGTTGTAGGTCATGGTCGAGATGCAGTCGGCCTGCTTTTGCAAGAGCGGGTCGACGTTGAACCCCTGCTTGAGCACGGTCACACCCCCGTCCGAGCCGTCGGTCGGAATGCCCAGCTGGCTCATCCAGCTCAGGAACGGGTACTCGTTTCCGAAGAACCAGACACCCAGCGTGCGGCCGGGAAAGTCATCGGGGCCGGTGATGCCGGTCTCTTTCAGGCAGGTCAGCATCATGCCCGAGCTCTTGAAGGGCTGGGCGATGTTGACAAGCGGCAGGCCCTTTTCCCGCGCGGCCAGCGCGGCGGGCATCCATTCCACCGTCACGTCGGCACCGCCGCCGGCGATCACCTGGGTGGGGGCGATGTCGGGCCCGCCGGGCTTGATCGTGACGTCGAGGTCCTCTTCCTCGTAGAACCCCTGTTCGAGCGCCACGTAATAGCCCGCGAACTGGGCCTGGGTGACCCACTTGAGCTGCAGGGTCAGATCGTCGGCGGCCTGCGCCGCACCCGCCCCCAGCGAAACCGCGGCCAGCGTGGTGATGAATTTGGCTTTCATGGTGTACCTCCTTGTTGTCATCAGTCGTTTTCTTTCTGGCGCCTCAGCCCCGCTGCGAGGGGTGCCAGAAGGTGACCCCCCGCTCGATGACGGCGACCAGCCCGTAAAAGGCCGAGCCCGCCAGCGCCGCTACGGCAATTTCCGCCCAGACCATGTCGAGCGCAAGCCGCCCGACCTCGGTCGAGATGCGAAACCCCATGCCCTTGATCGGGCTGCCGAAGAATTCGGCAACGATAGCCCCGATCAGGGCCAGCGTCGTCGAGATTTTCAGCCCGTTGAAAATGAACGGCATCGCCGCGGGCAGGCGCAGCTTCATCAAGGTCTGGACGTAGCTGGCGGAATAGGTCTTCATCAGGTCCTTCTGCATCGCGCCCGCCGCGGCCAGCCCCTGCACGGTGTTCACCAGCATGGGAAAGAACACCATCGCCACCACCACGGCCGCCTTCGACTGCCAGTCGAAGCCGAACCACATCACCAGGATCGGCGCGGTGCCGATGATCGGCAGCGCCGCCACGAAATTGCCCACCGGCAACAGCCCCCGCTGCAGGAAGGGCGAGCGGTCCACCGCGATGGCCGTCGCCACCCCCGCGGCGCAGCCGATAACATACCCCGTCAGCGCGCCCTTCAGGAAGGTCTGCACGAAATCGGTCCAGAGTATCGGCACGCTCGCCGCGATGCGCGCACCGATGGCCGTCGGCGGCGGCAGGATCACGCCGGGCACCGACAGCCCGCGCACCAGCCCCTCCCAGACCACCAGCACGGTCAGCCCGAAAATCGCCGGCACCGCCAGCCGCGCCGCCATGCTCTGCCGCCAGGGCTGCCGCGCGATCCAGACGTTCAGCATCCACGCCGCTGCCCAGAAGAGAAGTGCACCGACCAGCCAGATCATGCCGCCCCCCCATTGTGCCGACTGAAAACTACCCCAGCGGCCGCAATCGGGCGCGCCTTCGGTGCCAGCGCCAAGCGCGGCGGGCACGCACCCGCCAGCACGCCACCTATCCCAACCGCCGCGCTCACCGCGCCAACCCCATCCGCTTGAGCGTCAGCCGCTGTGCGATCCCGATCAGCCCCACCAGCAGCGCCGCCAGGATCGCCGCGCCGAAAAGCGCACTCCAGATCTGCACCGTCTGGCCGTAATAGCTGCCCGCCAGCAGCCGCGCGCCCAGGCCCCGCACCGCGCCGGTGGGCAACTCGCCGACGATGGCGCCCACCAGGCTGGCCGCCATGGCGATCTTGAGCGAGGTAAACAGATACGGCGTCGCCGAGGGCCAGCGCAGCTTGCGGAAAGTCTGGCCGGGGCTGGCCGAATAGGTCTTGAGCAGGTCCAGCTGCATCGCGTCGGGGCTTCGGAGGCCCTTGACCATGCCCACCACGACGGGAAAGAAGCTGAGATAGGCCGAGATGACCGCCTTGGGCAACAGCCCCGTCACCCCCACCGAGTTCAGCACCACGATGATCATCGGCGCGATCGCCAGGATCGGGATGGTCTGGCTGGCGATGGCCCAGGGCATCACGCTCATGTCCATCGCCCGGTTATGCACGATCCCCACCGCCAGCAGGATGCCCAGCCCCGCGCCGATGGCAAAGCCCATCAATGTCGCCGAGAGCGTTATCCAGCCATGATAGATCAGGCTGCGCTTGGAAAAGGCGCGCCCCTTCAGCACCATCGCGCCCGTGGTCTTCCACAGCTCGGCGCCCACCTGGTGCGGCGCGGGCAGCTTGGGCCGCTCCTGCTGCAGCGTGTCGGCAACGATCTCGGCGACGGTCAGCTCCTGGTCCGCGCGCGCCGCCTGGTCCAGCGTCCAGCGCTTGTTCATCGCCACGGCACCGGCATACCAGAGCGCCACGATGACCATCACGACGGTCAGGATGGGCAGGACGCTACGCATCGCCCGCCCCTTTCCGGGTGTCGCGGTCACTCCTCATAGGCATGCCCCGCCCTCAGCCCCTCGCGCACCCGGTGAGCGACCTCCAGAAACTCCGGCGTGTCGCGGATATCGAGCGGGCGTTCCTTCGGCAGCGGGCTTTCGATCACGTCCGCGATGCGGCCCGGCCGCGGCGACATCACCACGATCCGGGTCGAGAGATACACCGCCTCGGGGATCGAATGGGTGACGAAGAGACAGGTCTTTTTGGTTCGCGCCCACAGCTCCAGCAACTGCTCGTTCAGGTGGTCGCGCACGATCTCGTCCAGCGCGCCGAAGGGCTCGTCCATCAACAATATGTCGGCGTCGAAGGCCAGCGCACGCGCGATCGAGGCCCGCTGCTGCATCCCGCCCGACAGCTGCCACGGGTACTTCTTGCCGAACCCGGCGAGATCGACCAGCTCCAGCACCTTCTCGACCCGCTTCGCCTGCTCGGCCCGGGCGAACCCCATGATCTCGAGCGGCAGCCGGATATTGCCTGCGATGGTCCGCCACGGATAAAGCCCCGCGGCCTGGAAGACGTAGCCATAGGCGCGCTCCTGCCGGGCGTTGTCGGGCGTCATCCCGTTCACGGTCAGGCTGCCGCCCGTGGGGTGCTCCAGCGCCGCCACGCAGCGCAGGAAGGTGGTCTTGCCGCAGCCCGACGGGCCGATGAAGCTGACGAAATCCCCGCGCACCACTTCCAGCGACACGTCGCTCAGCGCGTGGACGGGGCCGTCATTCGTCTCGAACACCAGGTCGAGGTGATCCGCCTTGATGACAGGGGTTTTCACGATGCGCGCAGCCTCACACGCCGCTCGCCGGGATGCCCGTCCGCTCCACCGGGCGCGGCGCGGTCAGTTCCTTCCAGCTCGACAGCGCCCGGTTGACCGCACCGTTCGGGTCGCGCTTGACGAACTGGCCGTGGCCTTCCTCGCCGCGCACCTCGCCGTCATGCACGGCCACGCGCCCGCGCGTCAGCGTGAACCGCGGCAGGCCCTTGACGTGCTTGCCCTCGAAGACGTTGTAATCGATGGCCGATTGCTGGTTGGCGGCCGCGATGGTCTTTTCCTTCTCGGGGTCCCAGACCACCAGGTCGGCATCGGCACCGACCAGCACCGCACCCTTTTTCGGATAGCAGTTCAGGATCTTTGCGATGTTGGTCGAGGTGACGGCGACGAACTCGTTGGGTGTCAGCCGCCCGGTGCCCACCCCATAGGTCCACAGCATCGGCAGCCGGTCCTCCAGCCCCCCGGTGCCGTTGGGGATCTTGGTGAAATCGCCCACGCCATAGCGCTTCTGGTCGGTGGTGAACGCGCAATGGTCGGTGGCCACGACCGAGAGCGAGCCCGATTGAAGCCCCGCCCAGAGGCTGTCCTGGTGGCGCTGGTTGCGGAAGGGCGGCGACATCACGCGGCGCGCCGCGTGGTCCCAGTCCTTGTCGAAATATTCACTTTCGTCCAGCGTCAGGTGCTGGATCAGCGGCTCGCCCCAGACCCGCTTGCCCAGCATCCGCGCCCGGCGGATCGCCTCGTGGCTCTCCTCGCAAGAGGTATGCACCACGTAAAGCGGCACGCCGGCCATGTCGGCGATCATGATCGCGCGGTTGGTGGCCTCGCCCTCGACCTCGGGGGGCCGCGAATAGGCATGCGCCTCGGGGCCGGTATTGCCCTCTTCCATCAGCTTGCGCTGAAGCTCGGCCACCACATCGCCATTCTCGGCATGGACCAGCGGAATCGCCCCCAGCTCGGCACAGCGCTTGAACGACGCGTACATCTCGTCGTCGTTGACCATCAGCGCGCCCTTGTAGGCCATGAAATGCTTGAACGTGGTGATGCCGCGGTCGCGCACGACCGTTTCCATCTCGTTGAACACCTGCTCCTCCCACCAGGTGATCGCCATGTGGAAAGAATAGTCGCAATGGGCGCGGGTCGACTTGTTGTCCCACATCTGCAGCGCGTCGAGCAGCCCCTGCCCCGGCGCGGGCAGCGCGAAATCGACCACCATCGTGGTGCCGCCCGAGAGCGCCGCGCGCGTGCCGCTCTCGAAATCGTCGCTGGAATAGGTGCCCATGAAGGGCATCTCCAGGTGGGTATGCGGGTCGATGCCCCCGGGCATCACGTAGCAGCCGGTGGCGTCCAGGGTTTCGTCACCCTTCAGGTCGGGTCCGATCTCGACGATCTTGCCGCCGTCGATGGCGACATCGGCCTTGTAGGTCAGATCGGCGGTGACGATTGTGCCGTTCTTGATCACTGTGGTCATGTTTACGCTCCCTGCGGGGCTCTGCACCGGCCCCTCATCTTCTTCTGGCCAAAAATATCCCGGGGGGTCCGGGGGGCTGGCCCCCCGGCCTTCGTCACTCCACGATCTCCGCCGTTTCCACCACCGCGTGGAACAGCACGTTCGCCCCGGCGTTGGCCCATTCCGGTGAGATTTCCTCGGCCTCGTTGTGGCTGAGGCCGTCCACGCAGGGGCACATCACCATGGCCGTGGGCGCCACGTCGTTGATCCAGCAGGCGTCGTGCCCGGCGCCCGAGACGATATCCATGTGGGAATAGCCCAACCGCTCGGCCGCGTCGCGGATCGCCTTGACGCAGTCCTTGTCGAAGGCCGGCGGGTCGAACTGGCCGACGATCTGGCTTTCGAACGTGACGCCGATGCCTTCGCACAGCTTCGGCGCGCGCGCCATGAACTCGTCCACCATGCCGTTCAGCTTGTCCAGGAGGTGGGTGCGCATGTCGACGGTGAAGACCGTCTTGCCGGGGATGATGTTGCGCGAGTTGGGGTAGACGTCGATATGGCCGATGGCGCCCACCGCATTGGGCTGGTTCTTCATCGCGATCTCGTGGACGAGCTCGGTGATGAGCGCCAGCCCGCGGCCCGCGTTCTTGCGCATGTGCATCGGGGTCGAGCCCGTGTGGCTTTCCTTGCCCGTGACCGTGCATTCGACCCAGCGCAGGCCCTGGCCGTGCGTGACGACGCCGATATCCTTGCCCTCGACCTCCAGGATCGGGCCCTGTTCGATATGCAGCTCGAAAAAGGCGTGCATCTTGCGGTCGCCGACCTTCTCGTCGCCCTTCCAGCCGATGCGCTCCAGCTCGTCGCCAAAGCGCTTTCCCTCGGCATCCTCGCGGTCATAGGCCCAGTCGAGCGCGTGCTTGCCCGCGAAAACGCCCGAGGCCAGCATCGCGGGGGCAAAGCGCGTGCCCTCCTCGTTGGTCCAGTTGGTGACCACGATGGGGTGTTTGGTCTTGATCCCGAGGTCGTTGAGGCTGCGCACGATTTCCAGCCCGCCGAGCACGCCCAGCACCCCGTCATACTTGCCCCCCGTGGGCTGGGTGTCGAGATGGCTGCCGACATAGACCGGCAGGGCGTCGGGGTCGGTGCCCTCGCGCCGGGCGAACATGGTGCCCATCTCGTCCAGGCCCATGGTGCATCCCGCGTCTTCGCACCATTTCTGGAACAGCGCGCGGCCTGTGGCGTCGTCGTCGGTCAGGGTCTGGCGGTTGTTGCCGCCTGCGATGCCCGGGCCGATCTTGGCCATCTCCATCAGGCTGTCCCACAGCCGCTCGCCATTGATCTTCAGGTTTTCTCCTGGGGCGGGCATGGCCTTCTCCTTTGGTTATCTGTGCCTTGCGTAGGGAAGTTAATCCAGGGCCTTAAGAACGTCCGACAGCTTTCCGAACAGCTCGTCGATCTGCGCCTTGTCGATCATCAAGGGCGGGCTCAGCGCGATGATATCCCCGGTGGTGCGGATCAGCAGGTTCTTGTCATAGGCGTTCAGGAAGGCGGTGAACGCGCGCTTGGTGGGCTCGCCCGCGATGGGCTCCAGCTCGACCGCGCCGATCAGGCCCATGTTGCGGATGTCGATGACGTGGGGCAGGTCCTTGAGGCTGTGCAGCGCGTCTTCCCAGTAGGGCGCCAGCGATGCGGCGTTCTCGAACAGCCCTTCTTCGCGGTAGGTTTCCAGCGTCGCCAGACCGGCCGCCGACGCGATGGGATTTCCCGAATAGGTGTAGCCGTGAAACAGCTCGATCAGGTGCTCGGGTCCCTGCATGAAGGCGTCGTGGATCGCCGGCGTGGTCAGCACCGCGCCCATCGGGATCACCCCGTTTGTCAGCCCCTTTGCGGTGGTCATCATGTCGGGCATCACGTCGAAATGGTCCGCCGCAAAGGCCGAGCCCAGCCGCCCGAACCCGGTGATCACCTCGTCGAAGATCAAGAGGATCCCGTGCTTCGTGCAGATCTCGCGCAGCCGCTCCAGATAGCCCTTCGGCGGCATCAGGACGCCGGTCGAGCCGGCCATGGGTTCCACGATCACCGCCGCGACGGTCTCGGCCCCGTGCAGCGCGACGATGCGCTCCAGATCTTCGGCCAGGTGCGCGCCATGTTCGGGCTGGCCGCGGGTAAAGGCGTTTTCGGGCAGGTGCGTGTGCGGCAGGTGGTCGACGCCGGCCAGCAGCGTGCCGAACATCTTGCGGTTATTGACGATGCCGCCCACCGAGATGCCGCCGAAATTGACCCCGTGATAGCCCCGCTCGCGCCCGATCAGGCGGGTGCGGCTGCCCTCGCCGCGGGCGCGGTGATAGGCGATGGCGATCTTCAAAGCGGTTTCAACCGACTCGGACCCGGAATTGGTGAAAAAGACATGCTCCATCCCCTCCGGCGCCATGTCGCGCACCGCGCTGGCCAGTTCGAACGCTTTGGGATGGCCCATCTGGAAGGCCGGCGCATAATCGAGCTCGGCCGCCTGTTTCTGGATGGCTTCGGTGATCTTCGGGCGGCAATGGCCCGCGTTGCAGCACCACAGACCGGCGGTGCCGTCCAGCACCTCGCGCCCGTCGGCGGTCTTGTAGTACATGCCCGAGGCCCCCACGAACATGCGCGGCGCCTTCTTGAACTGGCGGTTCGCGGTGAACGGCATCCAGAAGGCCGAGAGGTCATTGGGAACGGGATTGCGATCAAGCGCCATGGCAGCACTCCAAGGGTTTTAGCGCGGCCACTGCGGCGCGCAGCAACAGGAGAAATGTCCCTTCGGACGCGGTCACGCTAGCAGAGGGCAAGGCCCAGTCAACCGATACCCTCCGGCCCGGCGCCAGGCGGACAAGGCGCTGCATCGGAACGGCGCGCGAGCGCCGCGAAATTCAGCGCCGTAAAAACAAAGGGCCTCAGCGTCTTGCCGTGCAAAGCTCACCCTCGCGCCGATTATCGCGCCTATTCTGCCGCGCAGGTTCCCGGGTTGTTGGGGTGGGTCGTCCAGTTGGCGTAATCGTCGCTGACCGTCTGGCCGGTGCGCGGGTCGGTCTGGCCGGCGGCCAGGCGCTCCATCGTGATGCAGTCTTCGACAGGGCAGACGTTGACGCACAGGTTGCAGGCCACGCATTCGTCGTCCTGCACCTCGAACACGCGCTCGGGCGACATGGTGATCGCCTGGTGGCTGGTATCCTCGCAGGCCGCAAAGCAGCGCCCGCACTTGATGCAGGCCGCCTGGTCGATGCGCGCCTTGGTGACGTAGTTGAGGTTGAGATATTGCCAGTCGGTGACATTGGGCACCGCGCGCCCGACAAGGTCGGAGACCTGGGCATGGCCCTTGTCGTCCATCCATTGCGAGAGCCCCGAGATCATCTCCTGCACGATCTTGAAGCCATAGGTCATCACCGCGGTGCAGACCTGCACGTTGCCCGCGCCCAGCGCCATGAACTCGGCCGCATCCTTCCACGTCGTCACGCCGCCGATGCCGGAAATCGGCAGGCCCGCGGTTTCGGGGTCGCGGGCGATCTCGGCCACCATGTTCAGCGCGATGGGTTTGACCGCCGGGCCGCAATAGCCGCCATGCGTGCCCTTGCCGTCGATCGTCGGCTCGGGCGCCATCTGGTCCAGATCGACCCCGGTGATCGAGTTGATCGTGTTGATCAGGCTCACCGCGTCGGCGCCGCCCTTGTGGGCCGCGCGGCTGGCCAGCCGGATATCGGTGATGTTGGGCGTCAGCTTGACGATCACCGGCATCCGCGTGTTGGCCTTGCACCAGCGGGTGACCATCTCGACATAGTCGGGCACCTGCCCCACGGCCGAGCCCATACCGCGCTCGCTCATCCCGTGCGGACAGCCGAAATTCAGCTCGACCCCGTCGGCGCCGGTTTCCTCCACCCGCGCGAGGATCGCCTTCCACGCCTCTTCCTCGCAGGGCACCATCAGGCTGACCACCATCGCCCGGTCGGGGTAGTCGCGCTTGACCGTCTTGATCTCGCGCAGGTTCACCTCCAGCGGGCGGTCGGTGATCAATTCGATGTTGTTGAGCCCCAGGAGCCGCCGGTCGGCGCCCCAGATCGCGCCATAGCGCGGGCCGTTGACATTGACCACCGGCGGGCCGTCCTCGCCCAGCGTCTTCCACACCACGCCGCCCCAGCCGGCCTCGAATGCGCGGCGAACGTTGTATTCCTTGTCGGTCGGGGGCGCCGAGGCCAGCCAGAACGGGTTGGGGGACTTGATCCCGACGAAATCGCAGCTCAGATCAGCCATGCGCCCTCTCCTCCGTGCCCGTCAACATTGCATCGATATCCTCGGCTGCATCGCGCCCCTCGGCCACCGCCGTCACCGTCAGGTCATCGCCACCCGCCGCGCAGTCGCCGCCGGCCCAGACGCCGTCGAGACTGGTCCGGCCCGGGCCGGTGACCGCGATCTTGCGGCCCGAGAGCGTCAGCCCCTGCGGCGCGCCGTCCAGCACCTGGCCGATGGCCTTGAACACCTGGTCGGCCTTCAGCTTGAACGTCTTGTCGGTCAGTTCCAGCCCCGCCTCGGTTTCGTTGGTATAGGCGAATTCCACCGCCTCGACCGCGCCCTCGCCGAAGATGCGCAACGGCGCCGCGCCGGTGATGATGCGCACCCCTTTCGAGGCCGCGTGCTGCTGTTCGCGCCCGCTCGCGCTCATGTTGGCGCGGCCGCGGCGGTAGACCATGGTCACCGTCTCGGCGCCCAGCAGCTTTGACTGCACCGCCGCGTCCACCGCGGTCATGCCGCCGCCGATCACCACCACGTCGCGGCCGACGGGGATCTTCGACAGATCCTCGGCCTGGCGCAGATGGGCGATGAAATCGACCGCGTCCTGGACGTGGGATTTTTCCTCGCCCTCGGTCCGCAGCGCGTTGACCCCGCCGAGGCCAATGGCCAGGAACACCGCGTCATACCCCTCGCGCAGCGCGTCGAGCGAGATGTCGCGGCCCAGCGCCTTGCCGTTTTCCACCGTGATGCCGCCGATCCCCATCAGCCAGGCGACCTCGGCCTGGGCGAAATCGTTGACCGTCTTGTAGGCGGCGATGCCGTATTCGTTAAGCCCGCCGGGCTTTGGCCTTGCGTCGAAAAGCCGTACCTCGTGACCCTTCATCGCCAGGCGATGGGCACAGGCCAGCCCGGCCGGCCCCGCACCCACCACGGCGACCCGCCGGCCGGTTTCGGGCGCGCGGGTGAACGGATGGTCGCCGCGCATCATCAGCGTGTCGGTGGCATAGCGTTGCAGCCGCCCGATCTCGACCGGCCGGCCCTCGGCCACCTCGCGCACACAGGCCTCTTCACACAGCATCTCGGTCGGGCAGACCCGGGCGCACATGCCGCCCAGAACGTTCTGGGTGAAAATCGTCCGGGCTGCCGCCACGGGCGCGCCCGTGGCGATTTCACGGATGAAAAGCGGGATGTCGATCGCCGTGGGACAAGCCGTGATGCAGGGCGCATCGTGGCAGAAATAGCAGCGGTCGGCCGCCACCGCCGCGGCGTGGGTGTCGAGCGGCGGCGCCTTGTCGGCGAAATTGTCCTGGTAGTCCTCGTCACGCAGACGCGCGGGCGCGACGCCGGGCGTCAACTGGGTGTTGGTCAAGGCCTGAGCTCCCTGGCTTGGGCGTTTCACGAAACGCTGCCATAGGAAGCAGGCTTAATCAAACCCATAAACGTTTCCGCTCCGCGTCATGGCGCGGTCCCCATGGGCCGCCCCAAAAGAACGCGGCACCACCCGCAAGGGCGATGCCGCAAACCTGTTGCACCGGGCACTGAGTGCCAATCAAGCCTTACGACGGCGACGCGCGAAACCAAGACCGGACATCAGCGCGAAGCCAGAGGCCAGAAGTGGCAGCGCGGCCGGCACCGGAACCTCGCCCGGGGTGGGCGGCGGCGGGCTGGCTCCATCGGTGGTGATGACCGACTTGCCGAGGGTCACCAACCAGCCGTCATTGCCGGTGTCGATGTCCATGAACACCTCGAGGCCCGCCGCGATGTCGTCGAACAGGTCGGCGCCGAGGGTAAACTCGGTGAACGCGTAGGTATCGTTTTCGCCCACGAGGAAGCCAAGCGATTCCAACACGCCGTCATTCCTGACGAAGATCTCATCCCGCTCACCCGGCGGGAAAGACGTGCTTTCGAAGTCGACATCGAAGGCGCTGATCAGCAGCGATGCCGAGGTGAACCCGGCGGCGATCGGACCATGGGTCCAGCCCCAGTCCTGATCCGCGTTGCGGTAATAAGGGCTGTCAAATGTTTCAGCTTCGCCCGGAGCGAAAAACCCGGTGGGAGCCTCGACGACATCCACGACCGGCACCGCAAGTGCCGGCACCGCAGCGAAAGCGATTGGTGCAATCAGCACCGAAAGGGAAATTTTCTTCATTTCAGAGCATCTCCAGCTTTAACCAAATGTCGTGCAACGGTACCTGATTCGCCGCATCTCGAAAATACCGCGTTATTGCCGCTTTTCCGACGCATTAGGCAGATTCGCCGCAGCCGCGCACACAGCGATGCCCGCTGCCTGCCCACCCCACGCACCGCGCGCAATGGCCGCTTTTCTCCCCTTTTGCGCTGACGTATAAGGTCGGGACTTCGCCGCAGCCGACGGCGGCCCCGCAGACCGAGAGGACGGCATGAGCAAGAATTCCCGCGATGACGACGTTGCCTTCATCCAGGCCCTGGCCGAACTGCTGAACGTGAACGAGCTCACCGAGTTGTCGGTCAAGCGCGAGTACGGCGAAGATGACAGCCTGGATGTGCGGGTGTCGCGGGCCGCACCGGTCGCGGCCGCGCCGGTCGCCGCGCCCCTGCCGGCAGCGGCGCCGACCCCCGCCGCGCCGGCGCCCGCCGCCCCGGTCGAGGATCCCGCCCAGCACCCCGGCGCGGTGACCTCGCCCATGGTCGGCACCGCCTATCTGCAGCCAGAGCCCGGATCCGAAGCCTTCGTTTCGGTGGGCAGCACCGTGACCGAGGGCCAGACGCTGCTGATCGTCGAGGCGATGAAGACGATGAACCACATCCCCGCGCCGCGGGCCGGCACTGTCAAGCGTATCCTGGTCGAGGACGGCGCCCCGGTGGAATACGGCGCGCCCCTGATGATCATCGAATAGGGCGCACGCGATGTTCGACAAAATCCTTATCGCGAACCGCGGAGAAATCGCGCTGCGCGTCGTCCGTGCCTGCCGCGAGATGGGCATTCGCTCGGTCGCGGTGCATTCCACCGCGGATGTCGACGCGATGCACGTGCGCATGGCCGACGAAAGCGTCTGCATCGGCCCGCCCCCCGGAACGCAGAGCTACCTGTCGATCCCGGCCATCATCTCGGCCTGCGAGGTGACCGGCGCCCAGGCGATCCACCCCGGCTACGGGTTCCTGTCGGAAAACGCCCGCTTCGTGCAGATCGTCGAGGATCACGGCCTGACCTTCATCGGCCCGACCGCCGAGCATATCCGCATGATGGGCGACAAGATCACCGCCAAGGAGACGATGAAGGCGCTGGGCGTGCCTTGCGTGCCCGGCTCGGACGGCGGCGTGCCCGACCTCCAGACCGCGCGGAAGGTAGCCGCCGATATCGGCTATCCGGTCATCATCAAGGCCACCGCCGGCGGCGGCGGGCGCGGCATGAAGCTGGCGAAAACCGCCGACGATCTGGACCACGCCTTCCAGACGGCGCGCGGCGAGGCCAAGGCCGCCTTCGGCAACGACGAGGTCTATATCGAGAAATATCTCGGCCGCCCGCGGCATATCGAGATCCAGGTCTTCGGCGACGGCAAGGGCCGCGCGGTGCATCTGGGCGAGCGCGACTGTTCGCTTCAGCGCCGCCACCAGAAGGTGCTGGAAGAGGCCCCCGGCCCGGTGATCGACGCCGAAACCCGCGCCCGCATCGGCCAAGTCTGCGCCGACGCGGTCGCGCGCATCAACTATGTCGGCGCCGGCACGATCGAATTCCTTTTCGAGGATGGCGAGTTCTACTTCATCGAGATGAACACGCGGCTGCAGGTCGAGCACCCGGTGACCGAGGCGATCTTCGGCGTCGACCTCGTGCGCGAGCAGATCCGGGTGGCCGAGGGCCATCAGCTGTCCTTCACCCAGGAAGAGCTGGTGTTGAACGGCCACGCCATCGAAGTGCGGATCAATGCCGAGCGGGTGCCCCAGTTCACCCCCTGCCCCGGCACCATCACCGCCTATCACGCCCCAGGGGGGCTCGGCGTGCGGATGGATTCGGCACTTTATGAGGGCTATACGATCCCGCCCTATTACGACAGCCTGATCGGCAAGCTGATCGTCCATGGGCGCGACCGGGGCGAGGCGCTGGCCCGGCTCAACCGCGCCCTGGGCGAGCTGATCGTCGACGGGGTGGACACCACCGTGCCACTGTTCCGGGCGCTGCTGGAAGAGCCCGACATCCTGAGCGGCAATTACAACATTCACTGGCTGGAACGCTGGCTGGAAGACGCGCTGAACGGTTGACGCGCCGCCGCCCCGGCCCGCCCGGACGAAAGCGATGGAACGCGACGCGCTGACACCAGACCTGTTGCTCGACGCCTATGCCGCCGGCATCTTTCCGATGGCCGAAGCGCGCGACGACGACGCCCTGTTCTGGGTCCACCCGGAACGCCGCGGGGTGTTCCCGCTGGACGCGTTCCACATCTCGCGCAGCCTGCGGCGCAGCATCCGCCGGGGCGATTACACGATGCGGGTCAACGCCGATTTCGCCGGCACCGTGGCCGGCTGCGCGGCGCGGGAAGAGACCTGGATCAACGGCACGATCTTTCGCCTCTACACGCGGCTGCACTCCATGGGCCATGCCCATTCGATGGAGGTCTGGGACGGGCCGCGGATGGTGGGCGGTGTCTACGGGGTGACGCTGGGCGCCGCGTTCTTCGGGGAAAGCATGTTCTCGCGCCGCAGGGACGCGTCGAAGATCGCGCTGGCCTATCTGGTCGACCGGCTGCGGCTGGCGGGGTTCACGCTGTTCGACACCCAGTTCCTGACGCCCCACCTGCAAAGCCTGGGCGCGGTCGAGATCAGCCGAGACGCCTATCACGCCCGCCTCGCGGACGCCCTGAAGCGGCGCGCCGATTTCAACGCGCCGGGGGCAGTGCCAACCCCTCAGGAATTGTTGCAGCGCAGCACCCAGACATCGTAGCGCGGGTGATCGAGGGCGTTCAGCGCCGGGCTGGAGGCCAGCATCCAGCCCGAAAAGACCGGGCGGTCGTCGCGGTCGTCGATCACCGTGACATAGGCGAAGGCGTCCGAGGCGGGGTTGGAAACCGGGTAGCGGCATTCGCCCAGCGTGACGGTGAGATAGCCCAACTCGGCCGATTGCCCGGTGGAAAGCTGCATGTCGGTCAGCGTGCCGGTCAGCTTGTCCAGCCCGCGCAGCATCGCGCCCGGCGCGCGGGCCACCTCCTGCGCCGCCGCCGTGCCGCCGGCCAGCGCAAGCGCCAGCGCCGCCAGCCCCGCGCGGATCACGGCGCGTCCCCCTCGCTGCTGCCCGAGACGAATTTCATCAGCAGCGAGATCAGCGAGACCGAGCCCTGTGTATCCTCGATCTCGTCGCCGGGTTCGAAATTGAACGGCGAGCCACCGGGCAGGATTTCAACGTAGTTGCCGCCCAGAAGCCCCTCGGACGAGATCAGGATGGCGCTGTCGTCGGGCAGCTCGATCCCCTCGCGGACGGTAAAGCGCGCATCGGCGCGGAAGGTGGCGGAGTTGAGTTCCAGATCGGTGATCGTGCCGATCTTGACCCCGGCGAGCCGCACATCCGTGCCCACCGATATGCCCTCGACCGACCGGAAGCTCGCGGTCAGCTCGTAGCTGCCCGCGCTGCTCTTCTGCATGCCTGTGGCGTTCGACGCGTAGACGAGAAAGCCCAGCGCAAGCGCCAGAACGGCGCCCCCGACCAGGACCTCGGTAGTGGTGTTCTCCGACATGTGCGGACCTTATTCGGGCTGCCAGGCCTCGTAATCGCGCCGTTCGACCGGGTGCGGCCGGCGGATCGAACCCGGGGGCGCATAGGCTTCGGGTGTGCCGGTCAGGTTCGGCACGTGGGGTTTTTCCCAGCTCTTGCGGGGCAAGGGCTGTTCGGTCGGCGGGGCGTCGAAGGTGTGGTGCAGCCAGCCGTGCCAGGCGGGCGAGACGCGGCTGGCCTCGACCTCGCCATTGTAGATGACCCAGCGGCGCTTGCCGTCGCGGTTCTGGTAAAAGACATTGCCCTGCTCGTCCTCGCCGACCTGCACGCCATGGCGCGACGTGAAGATCCGCGTGCCCACCGTCTGGCCGTTCCACCAGGTGGCGTATTTCTTGATGGTGTCGACGATGCCCATGGCGCCCTCCGCTCAGCTTCGTTTCCATATGGACCATGCGCGGGCCGAGGTCCAGTGGCCGCTCGGGGCGGGGCGGAGGGGCGCCAAAACAGGCGCGCCGCCGGGGCGACCGGCGGCGCGTCTTTTCGGTATCGGGCGGGCCTTAGCGGATCAGCGCCAGCAGCTTGTCGAGGCTCGCCTTCGCGTCGCCGTAGAACATCCGCGTGTTGTCCTTGAAGAACAGCGGGTTCTCGATGCCCGAATAGCCCGTCCCCTGGCCGCGCTTGCACACGAAGACCTGCTTGGCCTTCCACACCTCCAGCACCGGCATGCCGGCGATGGGGCTGTTGGGGTCGTCCTGCGCGGCGGGGTTCACGATGTCGTTCGAGCCGATGACGATGACGACGTCGGTGTCGGGGAAGTCGTCGTTGATCTCGTCCATTTCCAGAACGATGTCATAGGGCACCTTGGCCTCGGCCAGCAGCACGTTCATGTGCCCCGGCAGGCGACCGGCGACCGGGTGGATGGCAAAGCGCACGCTCTTGCCTTCCTTGCGCAGATGCTCGGTCAGCACCGAGACCGAGTTCTGCGCCTGCGCCACCGCCATGCCGTAGCCCGGCACGATGATGACGCTGTCGGCCTCTTCCAGCGCGTCGGCCACGGTTTCCGCATCGGCGGAGACCATCTCGCCCTCGACATCGGCCGCCGGCCCCCCGGTGCCGCCGAAGCCGCCCAGGATCACGCTGACGAAATGCCGGTTCATCGCCTTGCACATGATGTAGCTGAGGATCGCACCGGACGAGCCCACGAGCGCACCGACCACGATGAGCAGGTCATTGCCCAGCGAAAAGCCGATCGCCGCGGCGGCCCAGCCCGAGTACGAGTTCAGCATCGAGACCACCACCGGCATGTCGGCGCCGCCGATGCCCATGATCAGGTGATACCCGATGAAAAGCGCGCAGAGCGTCAGCAGGAAGAGCGCGATGAAGCCGCCGCCCTGGAAGTACCAGACCGCCAGAGCCAACGACAACGCCGCTGCCGTCGCGTTCAGAATGTGCCCGCCGGGCAGCTTTTTCGCCGCGCTGTTCACCTTGCCCGCGAGCTTGCCGTAGGCGATCACCGAGCCGGTGAAGGTCACCGCCCCGATCCAGATGCCCAGCACCAGCTCGACCCGCAGGATGCCGACCTCGACCGGCGTCTTGTGGGCGAGGATCGCGGCAAAGCCCTTTAGGCTTTCGCGCGCCGCATCGTCCATCGCCATCACGCGGGCCAGTTCGAAATCGGCGTTGAAGCCGACGAAGACCGCGGCCAGGCCGACCAGCGAATGCATGATCGCCACAAGCTCGGGCATCTGGGTCATCTGCACCCGCGTGGCCAGCTGGTAGCCGATGGCCGCGCCGCCCGCGATCAGCACCAGCGACAGCGGCCACAGCCCCAGCCCCGGCCCGATCAGGGTGGCGATCACCGCCAGCGCCATGCCCACGATGCCGTACCAGATCGCACGCTTGGCTTTCTCCTGCCCGCTGAGCCCGCCGAGAGCGAGGATGAAGAGAACAGCCGCGACCACGTAGGCCGCTGTGGTAAAGCCGAAATCCATTGTCTCCACCCCTCTTTACGATTTCTGGAACATGGCGAGCATGCGCCGTGTCACGAGGAAGCCGCCGAAGATGTTGATCGAGGCCATGAAGACCGCGGCGGCGGCCAGCACGATCACCAGGATCGACCCCGACCCGATCTGCATCAGGGCACCCAGGATGATGATCGACGAGATCGCGTTGGTGATCGCCATCAGCGGCGTGTGCAGGCTGTGGCTGACGTTCCAGATCACCTGGAAGCCGACGAAGACCGCCAGCACGAACACGATGAAGTGCTGCATGAAACTGGCCGGCGCCACCAGGCCGACGCCCAGAAGCGACAGGCCGCCCACGGCCAGAAGCCCGACCTGCGTCAGCGTCTGTTTGCGGAACGCGGCGATTTCCTGCGCCTTGCGCTCTTCCGGCGTCAGCTCCTTGGGTTTTTCCTTGGCCGGCGCGGCTGCGATGGCCTTCACCTTGGGCGGCGGCGGCGGGAAGGTGATCTCGCCCTCGTAGGTGACCGTCGCGCCGCGGATCACGTCGTCTTCCATGTTGTGCACGATCTTGCCGTCCTTCTCGGGCGTCAGATCGGTCATCATGTGGCGGACGTTCGTGGAATAGAGCGTGGAGGATTGCGTGGCCATCCGGCTGGGGAAGTCGGTGTAGCCGACGATCGTCACGCCGTTGTCCGACACGACCTTTTCATCGGGCTTGGTCAGATCGCAGTTGCCGCCCTTTTCGGCCGCGAGGTCGATCACGACCGAGCCGGGCTTCATCGCTGCGACCATGTCCTCGGTCCACAGTTTGGGTGCGGGGCGGCCGGGGATCAGCGCGGTGGTGATCACGATGTCCATGTCCGGCGCGAGTTCGCGGAACTTTTCCAGCTGCTTTTCGCGGAACTCGGGGCTCGAGGGTTTGGCGTAGCCGCCCGTCTCGGAGCCGTCGGCGGTCTCTTCCTCGAAATCCAGATAGACGAATTCGGCGCCCATCGATTCGATCTGTTCGGCCACTTCGGGGCGCACGTCGAAGGCGTAGGTGATCGCGCCCAGCGAGGTCGAGGTGCCGATGGCGGCAAGCCCGGCCACGCCGGCGCCCACGACCAGCACCTTGGCGGGCGGCACCTTGCCGGCGGCGGTCACCTGCCCGGTGAAGAAGCGGCCGAAATTGTTGCCCGCCTCGATCACCGCGCGATAGCCGGCGATATTGGCCATGGAGCTCAGCGCGTCCATCTTCTGCGCGCGCGAGATGCGCGGCACCATGTCGATGGCCAGCACGTTGGCGCCCTGCGCCTTGCACAGCTCCAGCATCGCCTCGTTCTGCGCCGGCCAGAAAAAGCTGATCAGCGTCTGGCCCTTTTTCAGCCGCTTGGCCTCGTCTTCGGAGGGTTCGCGGACCTTGGCCACGATGTCGGCGCCGGACCACAACGCCTCGGCACTGTCGACCACCTCGACCCCGGCCTTCCTGTAGGCGTCATCGGCAAAGCCGGCGGCCGCGCCGGCGCCGGCCTGGATCGCGCAATCATACCCCAGCTTCTGCAGCTGGAGGGCGCTGTCGGGGGTCATGGCGACGCGCGCCTCCCCCGGAAAAATCTCTTTCGGAGTCCCGATCTTCACGTACTTACTCCCCCTATAGCGCGCGCGTCGTTCGACGGACGACTGATACGCCGGTTCAGGCCGCTGTGTAGTACCACCGCGTAATATTGTTTCACAACCCGATCTTCCCGGTTTCCTCGCCGCAGGTGCGGCATTGTCAAATCCAGCGCCGCACCCGGGCGCGATAGGCCTCGTACTCGGCGCCGAAACGTTCGGCGATGAAGGCCTCTTCCACCCGTATGAAGCGCCATTCGATCAGCTTCACGAAGACCGGCACCAGGATCAGGCTCGGCAACGCGTCCCAGATCAGGATGAGACCCACAAGGATCGCCGCATCGGCCAGATAGATCGGATTACGCGAAAAGCGATAGAGACCGCCCGTCATCAGCTTGCCCGGCGTCTCGCGCGGGATCAGCGACGTGCGGCTCAGAAGAAATTGCAGCGCGGCAAAGCCGGACACGCCCAGCCCCGCGGCGACCAGCGCCGTTCCGATCACGTCGCCCGCCAGCCCCAGCACCTGCATCGGCCAAATCTGCGCCTGCCCCCACGCAAGTGCCGCGAACACCGCCAGCCAGACCGGCGGCAGTTCTAGGTAGTGGACGAGCGTCTGAAGCGGCCCCTTCACGCGGCCCCTCGCGCCTGCCGGCCGCTAAACCCGTTCTTTAGCACCGGCACGTGCCCGCGCCCCGACAGGCGGGCGGCGAATGTAGCCCGGGCCAGCATCTCGGCGCCCCGCTGCGCGGGCAGGGCGAGGCCGGCCTCGCAGGGTGCGAAAGCCATGTAATCCTGCACCGCCTCGGCGACCGGGTCGTCCTGGGCCTGGGCGGGATGGGCGGCAAGGGCAAGGGCCGCGAACGCGGCGCGCAGAATGCGTTGCATGTCTCTCCTCCGGCTTGGGCGCCTGTATCGGCGGCACTCCGCCGCTTGGCAAGGGGCGAGATCGCAGCAGGGGCTTGCGGATCGCGCGGGCCAAGGGCACTCCATGCAGGACAGAGGATGTGCCGATGACCGATTTCGCCGCCACACGCCCGCTCTTCGACCTGCCCGAGGGAGTGATCTACCTCGACGGCAATTCGTTGGGCCCCCTGCCGCGCGCCGCGGCCGCGCGCGTCGCGCGCACCGTGACACGGGAATGGGGCGAGATGGTCATCACCGGCTGGAACCGCGCCGGGTGGATGGCCCAGCCGCGCGCCCTGGGCGACCGGATCGGCCGGTTGATCGGCGCGGCACCGGGCACGGTGGTGGTGGGCGATACGCTGTCGGTCAAGGTCTATCAGGCGCTGGCCGCTGCGCTGGAGATGCGGCCCGACAGGCGGGTAGTTCTCAGCGATACCGGCAACTTTCCGACCGATCTTTACATGGCCGAAGGACTGATTTCGACATTGGGCCGGGGCCATGAGCTGAAATGCGTCGCCCCCGAAACGGTCGAGGATCACATCGACGGCGAGGTCGCCGTGGTGATGCTGACAGAGGTCGACTATCGCACCGGGCGGCGCCACGACATGGCCCGGCTGACCCGCGCGGCCCACGCGGCCGGCGCGCTGACGATCTGGGATCTGGCCCATTCCGCGGGCGCCCTGCCCGTGGACGTCGCGGCCACCGGTGCCGATTTCGCCGCAGGCTGCACCTACAAGTATCTCAACGCGGGCCCCGGCGCGCCGGCCTTCATCTATGTCGCGCCCCGCCACGCCGAGACCGCGCGCCCGGCGCTTTCGGGCTGGCTGGGCCATGCCGCGCCCTTCGATTTCGAGCCCGCCTACCGCGCCGGCCGGGGAATCGACCGGATGCGGGTGGGTACGCCACCGGTGATACAGATGGCCGCGCTGGAGGCCGCGCTCGACATCTGGGACGGGGTCGACATGGCCGCCCTGCGCGCCCGGTCACTGGCGTTGGGCGACCTCTTCATCGCCGAGGTCGAGGCGCGCTGCCCGGCGCTGGCGCTGGTCACGCCCCGCGTCCATCGCGATCGCGGCAGCCAGGTGTCGTTCCGCTTTGCCGAGGGCTTTGCCGCGATGCAGGCGCTGATCGCCCGCGGCGTGATCGGCGATTTCCGGGCGCCCGACATCATGCGCTTCGGCATCGCGCCGCTTTACATCGGCGAGGACGACATCCGCCATGCCGCGGGTATCCTGCAAGAGGTGATGGAGGGGCGGCTATGGGACGATCCAGCCTATCGCCAGCGCGCCGCGGTCACCTGATCGGCGTTCGCCTGCGCGCGGCCCGGCCCGGCGACGGGCCGGCCTGCCATGCCGTGTTTCATGCCGCCGTGCACCAGGGCGCCGCCGCGTTTTACTCCGCCGAAGAGCGCGCTGCCTGGGCGCCCACGGCAGACGCCCCGCCGGACTGGGAGGCACAGCTCCTGTCGGGCCTGACGCTGATCGCCGAACGCCGCGGCCGGATTGCGGGTTTCATGACCATGGGCGCGGACGGGCATATCGACTTCGCCTATGTCGCCCCGCGCTTCATGGGCCGGGGCGTGTCCGACGCGCTGTGCGGCGCGCTGGAATCCCGTGCGCGCGCCGCCGGGCTGAGCCTTCTGACGACCGAGGCCAGCCACCTCGCGCGCAGCTTCTTCCTGCGGCGCGGCTGGCGTGAGACCGCCCGGCAGACCGTCATCCGCAGGGGCGTGGCGCTGATGAATTTCCGCATGGAATTTCAATTGACTGCCGACCGCGACCCGACCTGTTGAGCGGCCGGATCAGGCCGCCGCAGACCGCGAATTTGCCCCAGTGTCACCGCTTTGCCCCCCATCTCTGGCCGCAGTTGGCATGTAGTCAATTGGTCGCAGGAGACGGAAAGCACGGCACGCCGGCGATGCGCGCCGGCACCCGTGCCCGGTCTCGCACGTGTCGGGACCCGTGTGGAACAGGTGAGCGGTGGCGACGTACGATCTTGAATTCTATGCGGTCAATCCGGCCGCGCTGATCCCCACCGGCAGTGGCGGCACCTTCACATGGACCCGCCCTTCAACCTTCGATGGCAGCGCCACCGTCACCGACAACGAAAGCGGTATCGAGGGCCTCACGCTCGACGACGATTCCAACGGTGGCGAGACCGCCACCGCCAACGTCACCCTGGGCGGCAACACCTCCACAGGCACCACAGTCGATGCCGAGCTTGTCTGGTCCGTGCGCGACACGGTCAGCGGCGAGGTGTTCCAGATCGTCCAGTTCGATGTCGAGGGCGGCGCGGCGGCGGGCGATTACCTTCTGTCGGAACAGGCGTTGGTGCAGGGCCGCACCTACGAGGTGGTCAGCTTCAACTCGAACCCCGACGCCGCAGGCGGCGATGCCAGCTTCGACTACACCGATTTCGCCGCCGAGGCCGCCGAATACGACCGGGTGGTCGACGGCTCCGCGGCCGCTGACACGATCGACGCCAGCTATGCCGGCGACCCCGAGGGCGACCAGGTCGATGACGGGTCTGGCGGCGGTGCGGGCTTTGACGACATCATCGACGGGCGCGGCGGCGACGACACCGTTTCAGCCGGCGAAGGCGACGACACGATTTTCGGCGGCGAGGGGCAGGACACGCTCTCGGGCGGTGCCGGGGCCGACACCATCTACGGCGACGGGCCCGCCGCGACATCGACCACCGAAACGCTTAACTGGACCGCATACGGCGCCGACGGCAGCGATGTCAGCGGCGGCTTCACCGCCGATACCGGCGACATCCGGGTCGACGTGTCCTTCACCCCCGAGCCGTCGCTCGATTTCGTCGAGATCGACAGCGCCAACATGTATGTCGGCGCGGGCGAGAGTTTCGGCACCAATTCCAGTATCCTGATCGCCAGCGGCAGCGGCACCGGTTCGGGCGGCATCGCCACGCTCAACCTCGACTTCTCGGCCGATACCGGCTCGGGCCTGGCCGACGAGGTGGAAAACGTCCGCTTCCGCGTCAACGACGTCGACTGGCAGCCCAACGACCACCGCGATGCCGTCACCGTCAACGCCTACGACGCCGAGGGCAACGTGGTGCCGGTCACGCTCACGCTGGGCGGCACCGACACGCTGTCGGGCAACACCGTCACCGCCGACGACAACGCGGACGCCACCGACGCGGTGGGCGGCTCGGTGCTGGTCGAGATCGCCGGGCCGGTGGCGCGCATCGAGGTCTATTACGAAAACGTCGGTACCGGCGCGGCCGGCGTCTGGGTGACGGATGTCGAGTTCGACACCGTGCCGATCGCCGGCGACGACGACACCATCGACGGCGGCGCGGGCGACGACACGCTTTACGGCGGGGCCGGCGCCGACACCTTCACCGTCTCCGACGGCTTTGGCACCGACACGGTACAGGGCGGCGAGACGGGCGATGACGCGGACACGCTCGACGCCTCGGCGCTGGGCACGGGGCTGACGGGCGCCTACACGGGCGACGAGGCCGGCAGCCTGTCGGACGGCACCAACAGCGTCACCTTCTCGGAAATCGAGGCGCTGATCCTGACCGACCAGGACGACACGGTCGATGCCAGCCTCGACACTGTCGGGCTCGACATCACCGCAGGCGGCGGGGCCGACACGATTACCGGCGGGTCGGGAGACGACCTGATCGACGGCGGCGCGGGCGACGACACGCTCGACGGCGGCGCCGGGGCCGACACGCTGAGCGGCGGCGCGGGCGACGACACGATCACCCTGGGCCAGGGCGACAGCGCCACCGGCGGCGGCGGCGACGACATGTTCCTCATCGCCGATTACGGCGAGGCCGGCGCCGGCACCATCGACATCGTCGGCGGCGAGGACGACGAAACGCTGGGCGACACGCTCGACTTCCAGGGCCTGTTGGTGCTGGGCAGCGTCACCTACACCAATACCGACGACGCGGCGGGGGGGCTGTCGGGCAGCGCCACGCTGACCGACGGCACATTGGTCAATTTCTCGGAAATCGAGTCGATCATCTGCTTCACCGCCGGAACCGGCATCCTCACCCCGCGGGGCGAGCGCCCGGTGGAAACCCTGCGGCCGGGCGATCTGGTGATCACCGCCGATGCCGGCCCCCAGCCGATCCGCTGGGTGGGCGCGCGCACCGTGGCCGCCGAGGGCAAGCTCGCGCCGATCCGCATCGCCAGGGGGCTGATGGACAACCATGCCGACCTGATGGTCTCGCCCCAGCACCGGATGCTCTTCGAGGGCTACCAGGCGCAGCTTCTCTTCAACAGCCACCAGGTGCTGGTGCCCGCCAAGCACCTGGTCGACTATCACGCCGTCTGCCCCGAACCGGGCGGCGAGGTCACCTATGTCCACCTGCTGTTCGACCGCCACCAGATCGTTTTCGCCAACGGCGCGCGCAGCGAAAGCTTCCATCCCGGCCAGCTCGGGCTCGATGCGATCGCCCCGGCCGCCCGGCAAGAGCTCCTGGCGCTCTTCCCCGACCTGCGCAGCGATATCGGCACCTACGGCCCCGCCGTCCGGCCCAGCCTGCGCCGGTTCGAGGCGCGCGCGCTGATGGCGGCCTGAACCGCGCCCGTTTCTTCTTGGCGAAAATACCCAAACCCGGCCCCCGCCGGGCACCCCGTCAGGCGGTTTTCAGCGCCACGGTCCGCGCGCCCGCCGCCCAGGCGCGCACCGCTTTGCCGAACGCCTCGAACAGCGGGCGCGAAACCGGGTCGCAGGCGGCGTTGTATTCGGGGTGCCACTGCACCGAGAGGGTAAAGCCCGGTGCATCCTTTACGTAAAGCGCCTCGGGCGTGCCGTCCGGGGCCAGGCCGTCGATCACGATCCGCGGGCCCGGCGTCTTGATCCCCTGCCCGTGCAGCGTGTTGGTCATCACCTCGCTCGCGCCGAAGAGACGGTGAAACGGCCCGCCCTCGGTAAAGCGCACGGTGTGGCGCAGCGCGAATTTTTCCTCCAGCGTGCCGTCGGGGGGCATGCGGTGGTTCATCCGCCCCGGAAGCTCGCGGATCTCGGGGTAGAGCGAACCGCCCATCGCCACGTTCACCTCCTGGAACCCCCGGCAGATGCCGAAGAACGGCTGGCCGCGGTCGACCAGCGCCCGGATCAGCGGCAGCGCGATCGCGTCGCGTGCCCGGTCGAAGGCACCGTGGGCGTCGGTCGCCTGTTCGCCGTACTCCTCGGGGTGGACGTTGGGCCGCCCCCCGGTGAACAGGAACCCGTCGAAGCTTTCCAACAGGTCCTGCACCGAGACGAAGCGCGGATCGGCCGGGATCAAGAGCGGCAGGGCGCCGGACACTTCGGCCACGGCCTCGGCATTCATCGTGCCGCCCGCATGGGCGGGGTACTGGTCGTTGATCAGGTACTGGTTGCCGATGATACCGACCTTGGGGCGCGTCATGGGGTCCTCATGCTGATTTCTCTTTACGATATAGCGACGATGCGGCGGAATGAAGGCCCAACGGGCGCACGACCCCTCTGCAATGGCTCACGTATCGGGCCCCTGCCGCTTTTTCGGGCGCCGGGCCGTGGCCCGGCAGCGGTCGGAACAATAGCACACCGCGTCCCAGTCCGCCGCCCATTTGCGCCGCCAGGCGAAGGGGCGGCCGCAGGCGGCGCACACCTTCGTGGGCAGGTCGCACTTGCGGCGCATGCGGGCCATCAGAGATCGAGGCTCAGCTGCGCGGGCGGCGATTTGGCCGCGCGCCTCCGGGGCGCCCGGTCGTTGACGAAGCGCCCCGCCCTGTCCCTGCGCGACGCATGTTTCGCCACCACCCGCGCGGCCTCTTCGGCAAAGCCCGCGCGGCCGCGCACCGCCCAGACGGCCTCGCGCGCGGCCTTCGCCGCCTTGGCCACATCGACGATGGGCGCGGGATAGCCCCGCCCGAGCAGCCGCCCCGCCCCGGACCAGCGCCAGGGCTCTTGCAGGCAGGCATCGGGCACCTCGGCCAGTTCGGGCACCCAGCGGCGGGTGAATTCGCCCGTCGGATCCTGGTCGTGGCCCTGTTTCAGCGGGTTGTAGATGCGGATGGTGTTCATGCCCGTGGTGCCCGACTGCATCTGGCACTGGCTCCAGTGGATGCCGGGCTCGTAATCGGTGAACTGACGGGCCAGATGGGCGCCGGTGGCCCGCCAGTCGAGCCAAAAATGATACGAGGCGACCGCCACCAGCATCGAGCGCATCCGGAAATTGAGCCAGCCGGTATGGACCAGCGCGCGCATGCAGGCATCGACGAAGGGCAGGCCCGTCTCGCCGGCCTGCCACGCCGCCAGCCGGCCGGCGTCGGGCGTGCGCGGCCGCAGCCCTTCGTAGGCGCGGTGCAGGCAGCGCTGTTCCAGCGCCGGCTCGCTTTCCAGCTTTTGCATGAAATGGTCGCGCCAGGCCAACCGCGCGGAAAAGCTCTTCAGGCTGCCCGGCCAGCCGTCGCCGCCGCCTGTCCCCACCTCGGCCCGGCGACGTGCCGTCGCCTGCTCCACCTCGCGGGACGACAGCGTGCCGAAGGCCAGGTGCGGCGAGAGCCGCGAACAGGCCGCCGCGCCCGACAGCGGCGAGGACATGGCGCGGCGATAGTCCCGCCCGCGCAGGGTGAGGAAGCTGTCCAGCCGCTCCTGCGCCGCGTCCCGTCCGCCCCGTTGCCGCCCCGGGCAGGGGTCGAAGCCAAGGCCGAGGTCCAGCGCCGAGGGCAGCGCGCAGGCGGCGAGACCCGGCAGCCCGCGCAGCCCCTCGGGCGGCGCCGCGACGGGCGCGCGCACGAAGGCGTCGCGCGTCCGCGCCCAGCCATCCCGGCTGGCCAGGCGGCGCACAACGCCGCCCTGGGGCAGTTCCACCCAGTCGATCCCGTTGGCGCCGGCCCAGGCCGCCACCGCCCGGTCACGGGCATAGGTCCAGCCATTGCCGGTTTCCTCGTGGCTGACGATACGCCGCGCGCCGTGCCGGGCGCACAGCGCCGCCAACACCTCGACCGCCTCGCCCATCTCCACCAGCAAGGGCGCGCCGAGACGGGCCAGCGCGCCCGACAGCCCCTCCAGGCATTCCGCCACGAAGCGCCACTGCCGGGCCGAGGCGTCGGGCTGCGCCCAGAGGCCGGGCTCGACGATGTAAAGCGGCAGAACCGCGCCCTCGCCCGCCGCGGCCAACGCCAGCGCGGGGTTGTCGTGGATGCGCAGATCGCGCTTGAACCAGAGGATCGTGACGTCCATGGGCGGGAACATACAGGGAACGGCATCTTCGGCAAGGGCGGGCCGGTTGCAGCCCGCCACGGATCAGATAGACCTGTCGGGCGAGCAGAGGAGTCCGCCGATGAAAGACGCCGCCCCCCAGCCGGTCCACCTGCAGGAATACGCGCCGCCCGCCTATCTGGTCGATGACGTGCACCTGACATTCCGCCTTGACCCCAAGGCCACAAGGGTCAGCGCACGCATCGCGTTTCGCCCGAACCCGGCGGCACAGGACCGGACTTTTTTCCTGCACGGCGAAGAGTTGACGCTGGTCTCGGCACGGATCGACGGGCAGGACGTGACGCCGAAAATCACCCCCCAGGGCCTGACCTGCGCCGTGCCAGACGCGCCCTTCACCTGGGAGGCCGAGGTGGACATCTCGCCCGAGGCCAATACCGCGCTGGAGGGGCTTTATATCTCCAACGGCATGTATTGCACCCAATGCGAGGCCGAGGGGTTTCGCAAGATCAGCTATTACCCCGACCGGCCCGACGTGATGGCCCCCTTCACCGTGCGCATCGAGGGCGACGCGCCGGCGCTGCTGTCGAACGGCAACCCGGCTGACAGCGGTGCGGGCTGGGCGGAATGGCACGACCCCTGGCCGAAACCGGCCTACCTGTTCGCCCTGGTGGCCGGCGATCTGCGCGCGGTATCGGAAGGGTTCACCACGGCCTCCGGGCGGCCGGTCGAACTCAACGTCTGGGTTCGTCCGGGTGACGAGGGGCGCGCGGGCTATGCGCTCGACGCCCTGAAACGGTCGATGCGGTGGGACGAAAGCGCGTATGGCCGAGAGTACGATCTGGACGTCTTCAACATCGTGGCCGTCGACGACTTCAACATGGGCGCGATGGAGAACAAGGGGTTGAACATTTTCAACTCCAAATACGTTCTTGCCAGCCCCGAGACCGCGACCGACCGCGACTTCGACCTGATCGAGGGGATCGTGGCGCACGAGTATTTCCACAACTGGACGGGCAACCGCATCACCTGCCGCGACTGGTTCCAGCTCTGCCTGAAAGAGGGGCTGACCGTGTTCCGCGACCAGCAGTTTTCGGGCGACATGCGCAGCCACGCGGTAAAACGCATCGAGGACGTGCTGCAACTGCGCGCCCGCCAGTTCCGCGAGGATAACGGGCCGCTGGCCCATCCGGTCCGGCCCGAAAGCTATGTCGAGATCAACAATTTCTACACCGCGACCGTCTACGAGAAGGGCGCCGAGGTGATCGGGATGCTGCGCCGGCTGGTGGGGCCGGAGGGGTATCGAAAGGCGCTTGACCTCTATTTCGACCGGCACGACGGGGACGCGGCGACCATCGAGGACTGGCTGAAGGTCTTCGAGGATGTCACCGGGCGCGACCTGACCCAGTTCCGGCGCTGGTATTCCCAGGCCGGAACCCCCCGGCTGAAGGTGGCCGAGGACTACGCGGACGGCCGCTATACCCTGCACCTGGAACAGCATACGCCGCCCACGCCTGGCCAGCCCGAGAAGGCGCCGCAGGTGATCCCAGTGGCCGTGGGCCTGCTCAACCCGAATGGCGACGAGGTGGTGCCGACCACGCTGCTGGAGATGACCGAGGCGAAACAGAGCTTCAGCTTCGAAGGGCTGGCGGCCAAACCCGTGCCTTCGCTGTTGCGCGGTTTTTCCGCCCCGGTGATCCTGGAGCGCGAAACCAGCGCCGAGGAACGCGCCTTTCTGCTGGCCCACGACACCGACGCCTTCAACAAGTGGGAGGCCGGCCGACAGCTCGCCCGCGAGGTGCTGGCGAAGATGACGACCGAGGACGCGGCGCCGGGGCCTGCCTATCTGGACGCGCTGGCCGCAGTCGCGCGCGACGACACGCTCGACCCGGCCTTCCGGGCGCTTGCCCTGCGCCTGCCCAGCGAAGACGACCTGGCCCAGGCGCTGGCGAATTCGGGCATCACGCCCGACCCCTGGGAGATCCACGCCGCGCGCGAAAAGCTGAAGGCGGCGGTGGCCCGGCACCTGGCCGAGCAATGGCCGGCGCTTTACCGCGAGATGGCCTGCCCCGGCCCCTACACCCCCAGCGCGTCGGATGCCGGGCGGCGGGCGCTCAGGCTGACCGCGCTTGGCTATCTGTCCCGGCTCGACACGGGCGACGAGGCCCGGCGGCTCTATGCCGAGGCCGGCAACATGACCGAAACCATCGGCGCGCTGTCGACGCTGCTGGAGATCGGGCGCGGCGAGGAGGAGATCGAAGCGTTCTATGCCCGCTGGTCGGCCGACCGACTGGTGATGGACAAGTGGTTTGCCTTGCAAACGAGCCTCGCCCCGCCCCAGCGGGCCGCGGCCACCGCGCGCGCGCTGACCGAACACCCCGATTTCGACTGGAAAACGCCCAACCGCTTTCGCGCGGTGATCGGCGGGCTTTCAGCCAACGCGGCGGGCTTTCACGACCCCTCGGGCGCGTCTTACGAGCTGGTAGCGGACTGGCTGATCCGGCTCGACGACGTGAACCCGCAGACCGCGGCGCGGATGTCGACGGCCTTTGAAACGCTGGGCCGGTACGACGCCAGCCGGCAGGCCCGGATGCGCGCGGCGCTGGAGCGAATCGCCGCCAAGCCGGGGCTCAGCCGCGACATGGGCGAGATGGTCGGACGCATCCTGGGCAGCGGGAGTTAGAGTGGCGAAGATCCGCATGAAACGGTATTTGCTTTGACCAGAGCGCTGCGAATCGGGTCTCCTGTCAATGAATCGTCATGAAGAAATGGTGACAAGGCGCATGCAGGATCGAATCGACCCCCTCATCGAAGAGCGTGCGCCCTGGCTTTTCGCCCAGAACCCGGTCAGCGATATCTCGCGCCGGGTTTTGACCGGTTTGCTGGGCTATCCACGCACCATTGCGCTGGGCGAGGTGCTGAAAGACCACCCCGCCTCCACCATCATGGACGAAATGGCCCGCCTGCTGGCGCAGGATGTCGAGGTGACGGGGCTGGACAACATCCCCCGCTCGGGCCCGGCGCTGGTTGTGTCCAACCACCCCACCGGCATCGCCGACGGCATCATGATGTGGAGCCTTCTGGGCCAGCTGCGCCCCGATCTCTTTTTCTACGCCAACCGCGACATCCTGCGCGTGATGCCGCAGATGGACGCGATGATCGCCCCCGTCGAATGGCGCGAGGACAAGCGCAGCCACGGCAAGACCCGCGAGACCATGGCCTATACCCGCAAGGCGATCGACGCCGGGCGGCTGGGTGTGATCTTCCCCTCGGGGCGGTTGGCCAAGCGGCGCGGGCTGCGGCTGCACGAACGGCCCTGGATGGCCTCGGCGGCGATGATCGCGCGCAAGTTCGACCTGCCGGTGATCCCGGTGAATATCCGCGCGCGCAACTCGGTGCTGTTCTATTTCTTCGACCTGATCCACCCGACGCTGCGCGACATCACGCTGTTCCACGAAACCCTGAACAAAGGCAGCCAGCCCTACCGCATGACCGTGGGCGCACCGATCTCGCCCGCCGCGCTGCCCTCGAAATCGGAAGACGGCATCGAGATGCTGCGCCAGGCGACGCTGGCGCTGGGCGGGCGCTACGCCCCCGATGTCAGCCTGGTGGCGAGCACGCGCCGGCCGAGCTGGGCACGTTCGTTGGCGGGCATGTCCTGAGCGGACCCGGGCCGGCTGTTACAAGGACGCGCTGACGCGCGACGCCTTTTTTTGCCGCGCGCGGGCGCGCGGCCGGCCTCCGGCGGGGATATTTTCAGCCAGAAGAACCGGGGCGGGTCAGCGCGGGCGGCAATAGCTTTGCTGGGCTGTCCAGGTGGCAATGTCGGTGCGTTTGGCAGCGCTGTGGAACGGCCCCCAATCGGCGGCAATGCCGCGCCCACCCTTCGCCACCACCCCGTCGCGCGGCACCGTGTGGGCGGCGATACGGATGGCGCAGGACAGGTTGAGGGTGCCGTTCTTGAGGTCTTCGCCCGAGCGCGCCTGGCAGCCATAGCCGCGCGCGGTGGCAGGCGCGATCTGCACCAGTCCGAACCAGCGCCCGCCGCCGCCCACGGCACCCGGATTCCAGGTGCTTTCGTGCTTGGCGAGCGCGGAGAAGAGGCCCGCCCAGAAGGCGCGGCGCTGGGCCGGACCGGCCTCGGGGTAGGCCGGGCACCACGCGGTGATATCGGCGGGCACCAGATCGACGAGCGGCGCGCCGGGGCCCTGCAGCGCGGCGAGCGAGGCCTCGGTCCAGCGCGCGGCCTCGGGGCGGTGATCCCAGCGCATCGGCGGGCGCACGTTGCTGGTGGAAAAACCGGCGGTATCGGCCCGCATCACGGCATCTTTGCCGCCCGAACAGCCCGCCAAGAGGGCCACCAGCCCTGCCAGAACCATCGCCCGCATCTGTCTCTCCGGCGCAGCCTCGATTTTCGCGGGCAGTCTGTCGGTAACGGGCGCGGCGGGCAACACGGGGATGCGCGCGTCGGCGGAAAGCCGCGCGGCCCTTGCCCCCCTGCCGGGCTTGGCCTAGAACGCCCTTCGTTCCGGACCGGAGTTTGCCCCATGCTCGACCTTGCCTTTGAGACCCCGAAACCCAAGGTGATCGCCGGCGCCAAGGCCGATTGGGAACTTGTGATCGGGCTGGAGGTACATGCCCAGGTGGCCAGCAAGGCCAAGCTGTTTTCCGGGGCCTCCACCGTCTTCGGCGCCGAGCCCAATTCCAACGTGTCCTTCGTCGATGCGGCGATGCCGGGCATGTTGCCGGTGATCAACGAGTTTTGCGTGGCCCAGGCGGTGCGCACCGGGCTGGGGCTGAAGGCCGCGATCAACCTGGTCTCGGCCTTCGACCGCAAGAATTATTTCTACCCCGACCTGCCGCAGGGCTACCAGATCAGCCAGCTTTATCATCCGATCGTGGGCGAGGGCGAGGTGCTGGTCGACATGGGCCCGGGCGTGGCGCGGCGTGTGCGGATCGAGCGCATCCATATCGAGCAGGACGCCGGCAAGTCGATCCACGACATGGACCCGCATATGTCCTTCGTCGATCTCAACCGCACCGGCGTGGCACTGATGGAAATCGTCAGCCGCCCCGACATCCGCGGCCCCGAAGAGGCGGCGGCCTATGTCGGCAAACTGCGCCAGATCATGCGTTATCTCGGCACCTGCGACGGCAACATGCAGAACGGCAACCTGCGCGCGGACGTGAATGTCAGCATCTGCAAGCCGGGCGCCTACGAGACATACCGCGAGACCGGCGATTTCTCGCATCTCGGCACGCGCTGCGAGATCAAGAACATGAACTCGATGCGCTTTATCCAGGCCGCGATCGAGCACGAGGCGCGGCGCCAGATCGCGATCGTCGAGGATGGCGGAAAGGTCGTGCAGGAAACCCGCCTCTACGATCCGGACAAGGGCGAAACGCGGTCGATGCGCTCGAAGGAAGAGGCGCATGATTACCGCTACTTCCCCTGCCCCGACCTCTTGCCGCTGGAGATCGAACAGGCATGGGTGGACGACATCGCCGCCAGCCTGCCTGAACTGCCCGATGAGAAGAAGGCACGTTTCGTCACCGAGTTCGGGCTGACCGAATACGATGCGGGCGTGCTGACCGCCGATGTCGACTCGGCGGCCTATTTCGAGGCCGTGGCCGCGGGCCGCGACGGCAAGATGGCCGCCAACTGGGTGATCAACGAACTGTTCGGCCGGCTCAAGAAGGAAGAGCACGATATCACCGAGAGCCCGGTGAGCCCCGCGCAGCTGGGCGGCATCATCGATCTGATCGCCAAGGGCGACATTTCCGGCAAGATCGCCAAGGACCTGTTCGAGATCGTCTATACCGAGGGCGGCGACCCGGCCGAGATCGTCGAGGCGCGCGGTATGAAGCAGGTGACCGATACCGGCGAAATCGAAAAGGTGGTCGACGAGATCATCGCCGCAAACCCCGCGCAGGTGGAAAAGGCCAAGCAGAACCCCAAGCTTGCCGGATGGTTCGTGGGCCAGGTGATGAAGGCCACCGGCGGCAAGGCCAACCCCAAGGCGGTGAACGAGATCGTGGCGAAACGGCTGGGCTGAGGCACGCAGGGCCCCGACCCGGCGGGGGCTAGTCGGTCTCGACCGTGACGGTCAGAACGTCCGACGGCATCATCTCGGTTGTCGCGTCGGCCTCGCGCTCGATAAGCTCTCCATCCGCGTTGCGGCGCATCAGCCGGTAGGTTACCGTCACCTCACGCTCCGGCCCGGTCAACTGGCCCAGTTCGCGCCCGGCGAGGCGCCGCTTGTCGCGGGCCTCTTCGATTGCGACCTCAAGCACCGGCAGCCGCTGGCGCACCTCTGACAGCGCCACGATGGCCCGGCGTTCCCGTTCGGCGAGGGTCTGGCGGCGGTCGCGCTCGACCTCGGCGATACGTGTGCGGGTTTCGAACAGCGCCTGTTCGAGGTCGATCAGGCCGTTTTCCAGGCTGGCCTGGGTCGCCTGGATCGCCAGCATCTGGTCGGAGCGCACCAATCCGCGCTCGTCGAGACGGTTGAGCCGCTCGGCCGCAGCATCGACGCTGGCGATCCGCTCGCGCTGGGTGGCGATCTTGCGTTCGATGGCCGCGACCTCGGCGTTCAACAGCTCTTCCAGCCGGTCGAAGGCGGCCATTTCCTCGCGGAACTGCGATTGCGCGAGTTCGAAGGCACGCCGCTCGTCCGCGAGGATGGCGGCCTCGGCCTCGGGTCCGTCGGGGTGGTCGAGCGCACCGACCGGCGCCATCGCCTCGGCATCCTGCGACTCGGCGGCCAGCCGCGCTTCGCGGGCGATCAGCCGTGCACGCTCGTCACGGGCCGACGCGATGGTCGAGGCCGACGAGATATGGTCGCGCGTCAGCGTGTAGCGCGCATCGGTCGTGCCAAGCAGACCGCCGGCGAGGCTGAGCGCCTGTACCGCCGGGGCGCCCGGTGTCAGGGCGTAGGCGCCGGGCGCGGCGACATCGCCCAGCACGAAGACCGGGCCGTGGCGCACGATGCTGACCGACAGGCCCGGCGCCTCGATCAGGCCGATGCGATCCTGCAGCGCGCGGGCCACGTCATCGGTCAGCTCGGGCAGCGTCCGGCCCGCCGCCGGGATGAAGCCCAGCAAGGCAATGCTGATATTGCCGTCGGTGTCGATGACGTATTCGCGCGACAGCGCCGTCCATGTGCGGTTGACCGTCTCTTCGGCATTGAACTCGACGATCTGCACCTCGACCACGTCGGATACGCTCAGCCGATAGGGCGTACGATCTTGCGCAACCGACGGAGCTGCAGAGCCGACGCATAGCGCGAAAAGGAAGAGCCGGAAAATACGGAGAATTCTTGCCTGAAACCTCATGGCCGAACGGACCTTTACGAATGGCACCAAAGACATACAACGCATCGTGCCAAGTTCGGGCCTATCCGGCAACCGTGGCGTAAGGCGCGGCGCGGGACGGCGGGAAAGATCCGAGCGCGGAAGACCGGTACAAGCCCGAACCGGCCCCTGCGCGGATGCGGCGGAAAGACAAACGGCGACCCCTCGGGCCGCCGCCATCACGATCGCTCTTGCCCGTGTCAGCTGCGCGTTCGGCGCAACGCGGCGAGCGCGCCGAGCCCGGCCAACAGCATCAGCCCGGCGGCGGGCAGCGGCACCGGGGCAAGGGCGAATTCCATCGCCGGCATGTCGGGTCCGCCGGGCACGTCCAGGTCCCGCTCGGACAGGAAGGTCAGGCTGGTGATGGCCTCGTCCAGAGAGAACTCGATCAGCGCGACGGTGTTGTAGGTTCCCGCGCCGACCGGCGTGATGGGATCTTCGAGATCGGCGTTGATGACCTCCATCACGTCGTCGCCGGTCACCGACTCGGTGCCGTTGAAGATGATCTCATTGAAAACGTCGATCGAGCCCCAGAGCAGCCTGATGGAGCCGACACCGCTGCCGGCCAGGGTCAGCGTCTGGGGCGACGGCGCGCCGTTCGAGCCGTTGACGCCACCGACCGCGAAGAAATCCCTGCTGTCGGCGATCCCGGTATTGGCAAAGGGCGACCGATAGCTGCGCGGCACGGTCGAGGGCGGCACATCGACCTGCGGGTCGGGGCCGCTCCAACTGGCGCCGCCGGGCATATGGGCGCCATAGCCCTCGGCGAAAACATCCGCCGTGTTGCCCGTCAGGTTGGTCGACCAGTCGATGACGGAAATGGTGACGGCCGAGGCCGGAACGCCAAGGCCAAGAACGGTCGCGCCGGCCAGAATGGTAGAATGAATGAGCTTTCGCATGACGCCCCCCCAGAACGTTCAATTGAACTCAAGGCTAACACATCGCGGCACGTGCGAACAGATGGCGCGCGGCGGCGCAGCAAACCCTCAGGGCCGTTCGTGCACCTTCAGCCGCCCTTCCAGCCAGGGCAGCCTCGCCAGCGACGGATCGACAACGACCGCGCGCACCAGCCCGCGCAGCCGGTCGGCCACCCGCTCGGGCATGTCGCGCAACACGCCCCGCCGCGCGCTGAGCGAGATCGTGCGCGACAACGGCTCAAAGGGCAGCGGCATCAGCGCGACCTCGTCGCCGAAACGCTGGGCGTGCAGATAGCCCAGCGGTGTCAGGATGGTCCAGCCGGCGCCACCGGCCACCATCGCCATGATCGCGGGATAGCTGTCGAGCTCGAACCGGTGGGCAAGGGTGAGGTTCTGGCGCGCCAGGTGCTCGGCGATTTGCCGGCCCATCAGGTGGCGCAGGGTGTACTGGATCAGCGGCAGCGTCTTGAGTTGGGCCAGCACGTCGCCCCCGGGGTCGACCGCGCCCCGCGGCACCGCCGCGACGAAGGGCTCGCTGAGCAGCGGATGCACCTCCATCCAGTCGGCCGTGGCGCCCATGTCGGCGGCCACGACCATGTCGAGCGCGCGGGTGTCGAGCAGATCGAACAGCCTGTGGCTGGGCCCGGTGACAAGCTGGAACTGGCATTGCCGCAGGTCTTCGGCCATCCCCGCCAACAGGCGCGGCGTCACGTCGGCCTCGAAATCCTCGATCATGCCCAGGCGAAACCGGGTGAGCCCGGCCATGTCCTCGGCGGCCAGCTCGGCGCGGGCCTGATGGGCCTCGGTCAGGATCACCCGTGCGCGCTGGCGAAACATCTCGCCCGCGGGCGTCAGCATCACCGGGCGGGTGGCGCGGTCCATCAGCGTGGCGCCGAGGGCGGCCTCGAGCGCGCTGATCTGCTGGCTGATCGCCGAGGGGCTGGCCTGAAGCCGCCGGGCCGCGGCCGATACCGTGCCTTCCTCGGCGGCGGCGAGAAACGCCTCGATCCCCCAAAGGCTGATACGGCCGGCAGACTGGACCATGGCAATAAAGCCCTTCGATGTGGGACCGCACCGACGCTACGGCCTTGAGCCCCCCGGGGCAACGGAAACCGCAGGCTTTCGCACGGCGCGTGCCCGCGCTCCCGCATTCGGGATTGGCGCCAGAGGGCAATCGGCCCTAACCTTGCGATGGGACGCGCGGTCATCGCGGGTCCGCCATTTCGCAGCGCGTATTGAAGACACCCCATGCTTTGGATCGATAAACTCAAGGGAACCGGGCTGAAGACCCGCGTGATGCACCCCTACGACGAATTCTGGGACCAGCGGCTGGGGGTCGGGACGTTCGGGTACATGCCCGGCGAGGGCGACCGCGAGTCCCCCACCCGGCGGGTCCATTACAACCCGACCGGCTACAGGCGGATCTTCGAGATTTTCAAGCGGCTAGAACTGGATGAGTCCTGCCGGTTCCTCGACCTCGGCAGCGGCCTCGGGCGGGCGGTGTTCGCCGCCCATTGGTCCGGTGCCGCCGAAGCCGTGGGGGTCGAGATCAACGAGACGCTGTTCCGCGACACGCTGAAAAACCTCGACGGCTACCGCCGCCGCGACGACCGCATCCGGTTCCACAACGCGCCGGCCGAGGAATACAGCCCCGAAACGGCCAATGTCGTTTACATATTTCACGCCTTCGGACCCGCAACGCTGCAACAGGTGCTGGAAAACCTCGAAGAAAGCCTCACCGCGCATCCGCGCCGGCTGCGGATCGTCTATGAGAACCCGGTCCACGCGGATGTGATCGACGCGCGCCCGGCCTTCCAGCGGTTCGAGCATTGGAAGGGGCGGGAAAAGAAGGGCAGCCGATACGCCACGACCTTCTGGACGACCTGACCGTGGGCGCCGCATCGCATTGACGGGGCAGGCCGCGCTCGGCCACACTCCGCCGCAAGCGACCAGCCGCGCCTCTTTGTGCTGGCCCCCCACAAAACCGCGTCTCCGGCATGGCCCGCGCGCGATTGCGAAAGGACCGGCGATGCCCGACACCGCCCCGACGAGTTGGCCCGCCCGCGCCGAAGCCAGCAGTTTCTTCGGCTTCACCGACCTGCCCTCGGTGCGCGAGCGCGGCACCGTGGTTCTGACCCGCGGCGAGGGGCCTTACGTGATCGACAGCGAGGGCCGGCGCTATCTCGACGCCAATTCGGGGCTTTGGAACATGGTCGCGGGGTTCGACCACGCCGGCCTCGCCCAAGCCGCAAAGGCGCAATACGACCGTTTTCCGGGCTATCATTCCTTTTTCGGGCGGATGTCAGACCAGACCGTGATGCTCAGCGAAAAACTGGTCGAGGTCTCGCCGTTTCCGCGCGGCCGCGTCTTCTACACCAATTCCGGGTCCGAGGCGAACGACACGCTGGTCAAGATGCTGTGGTTCCTGGGCCGCGCCGAGGGCGCCCCCGAGCGGCGCAAGATCCTGACGCGGGTGAACGGCTATCACGGGGTGACGGTCGCTGCGGCCTCGATGACCGGCAAGCCCTACAACGCGCTTTTCGGCCTGCCGCTGCCAGGCTTCCTGCATCTCACCTGCCCGCATTACTGGCGCGAGGGCGGACCCGGCGAAAGCGAGGCGGCGTTTACCGCGCGGCTGGCGGACGAACTGGAAGAGGTGATCGCACGCGAAGGCGCCGAGACCATCGCCGGCTTCTTCGCCGAGCCGGTGATCGGCGCGGGCGGCGTGATCCCGCCGCCGGAGGGCTATTTCCAGGCCATCGGGCCGATCCTGAAACGCCACGGCATCCCGCTGATCTCGGACGAGGTGATCTGCGGATTCGGGCGCACCGGCGAGGTCTGGGGCTGCGAGAGCTACGATTTCACGCCCGACGCCATCGTCGCCTCCAAGGCGCTGACGGCGGGCTACTTCCCGATGGGCGCGGTGATCCTGGGGCCCGACCTGGCCGACCGGATGCAGGCGGCCTCGGAGGCGGTCGAGGAATTCCCCCACGGCTTTACCGCCTCGGGCCACCCGGTGGGCTGCGCCATCGCGCTGAAAGCCATCGACGTGATCCTTAACGAGGGGCTGCTCGACAATGTCCGCGCCCTGACGCCGCAATTCGAGGCCGGGCTCGCGCGGCTGGCCGAGCACCGCAATATCGGCGAATGGCGGGGACGCGGGCTGATGGGCGCGCTTGAGGCCGTGGCGGACAAGGCGACCAAGACCCCCTTCCCCGCCGAGCTGTCGGTCAGCGAGCGCGTCGCCAATGCCTGTACCGATCACGGTCTGATCTGCCGCCCGCTGGGCCAGTCGATCGTGCTTTGCCCGCCCTTCATCATGACCGAAGCCCAGATGGACGAGATGTTCGAAAAGCTGGAGGCGTCGCTCGAACGGGTCTTCGCCGAGGTCGCCTGAGCGCCTCGCCAGCCGGGCGGCGTCCTATTCGTTAATTTTGGAAAGCTTGTCCTGCAACTCGGCAAGCTGCTGCTTGATCTCCGCGAGATCCTCTTCGGACTCTTTCTCGGGAGTCGAGCTAGGTGCCCAGCCCCCGGTCATCGCCTTGAGGAACGCTTCTTGCTGGGCCTGCATCGCCTCGAAGCCCGGCACCGCCGCCATCGGGTTCATCTTGCCCATGTTCTGCATCATCTTCGACTGCCCGTCGCGGAGCATCTCGAAGCTGGCGGCCAGGAATTGCGGAACGATGGAATTGGCCGAGGTCGTGTAGCTGCGCACCAGGTCGGTCAGAACCGCGATCGGCAGCACGCTTTCGCCCTTGCTCTCGTGCTCGGCGATGATCTGCAACAGGTACTGGCGCGTGAGGTCGTCGCCGCTTTTCAGGTCGATGATCTGCACCTCGCGCCCGTCGCGGATGAACCGCGCGATATCCTCGAGCGTGACGTAGTCGCTGGTCTCGGTGTTATAAAGCCGGCGGCTGGCATAGCGCTTGATCAGCAGCGGCGGTCGATCGTCGGACACAGGGCGGGCCTCCCTCGGCATAAGCATGCATATTGCAGCGCAGCAGAGCTTAGGCGCTGCGGACGCAAAAAGAAAGGGCGGGCAAAAGATGCCCGCCCCAGAAATCCCGCCGGCGGGGAGGACGCCGGCAGTATTTCATCGGGTCGCTTACTTCGCCGCGGCGCTGGCTTTCTTGGCAACAGCGGTGGCCTCGTCGGTGGCCTTCTTCATCGCGGCGGTCGCGTCTTCCGAGAAGTCCTTGCCGGCGGCCAGCATCAGCTCGACGGTTTCCATCTGGACCTTCTTGGCGACCTCGGCGAAGGCGGCCATGTTCTCGGCGGTCATCTCGGCACTGGCCGAGGCGAAGTCGGTCATCGCCTTGGAATAGTCGGTCGGCTCTTCCTTGACGGTGGTCAGGGCGCCCATCTTGGTGATGGTTTCCTTGGTCCACTTCGAGGAGATCTCGGTCGACTTCTCAGCGGCTTCGAGCGCCACTTTCGACATCTTCTCACCCAGGGCCGCCGAGGTTTTGAAGGCGTCCTGCATGGCGTGCATGTCCATCGGGAGCGAGGACATCATGTCTTGCATCATCTTGGTGAAATCTTGCGGGTTGGCCATTTTCATTTCTCCTGACTGGCGCGACCGCTCTGTGTCGTCGCGCGTTGTTCATTACGCAAGAGAAATACATGCTGCAGCGCAGCATTTCAACCCCTTTTGCTGCGTCGCAGCATAAAAATTTGCGCTGGAGGCGGTCAGCTTTGATCGGAAGGCAGAACGTACGTGCCCGGCGCGGGGGCCAGCACCCGATGTCCCGCATCGCCCGGAACGCGCGCCGGCACCTGCTTGCCCGAGCGCCGTTTCAGCCACGCGCCCCAGCGCGGCCACCACGAGCCCTCGTTATAGGTCGCGCCCTCTTTCCACGCGCCGGGCTCGTCCAGCGGGCCGTCCGACGTGTAATGGCCGTATTTCTTCTTCCAGGGCGGGTTCACGATGCCCGCGATATGGCCCGATTCCGACAGGATGAAGGTCTTGTCCCGGCTGCCCATCTGCTTGATCCCGTTAAAGCTCGACCGCCAGGCGGCGATATGGTCGCTCTCGCAGGCGACCGCGCAGAGCGGGATCTTGATGTCCTTCAGCGTGGGGGTGTCACCGCAGATCTCGAAACAGCCGCGCGCGAGACGGTCCTCCTGGCAAAGCCCGCGCAGGTATTCCACCACCATGCGCGCCGGCAGGTTGGTCGAATCGCCGTTCCAGAAGAGCAGGTCGAAGGCCGGCGGCGACTCGCCCATCATGTAGCTGCGGATCGCGGGGCCATAGATCAGATCGTTCGAGCGCAGGAAGGAAAACGTGCGCGACATGAAGAAGCTGCTGAGATAGCCCTCCTGCTTGACCTCGCGCTCGATCCCGTCGATGAAATCGTCGTTGAGAAACACCCCGACTTCGCCCTGGTCGGAAAAATCGGTGAGCGTGGTGAAGAAGGTGGCCGATCGCACCGAGGAATCGCCCCGCTTGGCCATCAGGCCCAGCGCCAGCGCCAGCGTGGTGCCGGCGATGCAATAGCCCACCACGTTGACCTTGTCCTGCCCGGTGATCGCCTTCACCTCGCGGATCGCCTCGAAGTAGCCCTCTTCGATATAGGTATCCATGCCCACATCGGCATAATCGGGGCCGGGGTTGACCCAGGAGACCACGAATAGCGTGAAGCCCTGGTCGACGATCCACTTGATCAGCGAATTCTTCTCTTTCAGGTCGAGAATGTAGAACTTGTTGATCCAGGGCGGGAAGATGATCAGCGGCTGGGCATGCACGGTCTCGGTGGTGGGCGCATACTGGATCAGTTCGAACATCCGGTTGCGGTAGATCACCGCACCCTCGCTGGTCGCCAGATTCTCGCCCACGCGAAAGGCTTTCTTGTCGGCGAGCGATACCAGGATCTCGCCTTCGTTGGCCTCGATGTCGCGCACCAGGTTCTCCAGCCCGCGCACCAGCGACTGGCCATCGGTCTCGACCGCGCGCGACAGCGCCTCGGGGTTGGTGCCCAGGAAATTGGTCGGCGAAAACATATCGACGATCTGGCGCGTGAAATATTCCACGCGCCTGCGTTCGGCCGGCTCCAGCCCCTCGATTTCGGCGGCCGCCTTGGTGACCGCCTCGGCGCTCATAATGTATTGTTGCTTGATATAATTGAAATAAGGATGGGTCTGCCAAAGCGGGCTGGAAAACCGCCGGTCCGACGGCGTGTTGTCGGGCGGGGCCTGCAGCTTGCCGCTGGCCAGCGCCTGCTGTGCCTCGACGTAGTGCTTCAGCGCCTTGCCCCAGTAAGAGACCTGATGTTCGATCAGCTTGGAGGGGTTCTGCATCATTTCGGCGACGTAGGCGGCGGCCGCCTTCATGAACAAATCCTGCCCAGGCCCCTGCAGGTTGGGGTCGATCTGGCGCTTCTTCGAAAGCGCGTTGACCAGCCTCTCGGATAGCTCTTCGATCTTGGACAAATTCTCGTTCAGGCGTTCCAGATTGGTGCCCGGCACATCTTCCTCAGTTGTCACGGCCGAAAATCCCCCCTAGTTTCGCATGCGCAGCATGAAGTCGCCATGTTCTCGAGTATAGTGGCGAAAGCGCCGGGCCGCAGCCCCGCTGCGTGAAAAAGGAGTGGCGAATGAAGTACATGGCGACCTATGATCTCATGGAAAGCGCCCGCAACACCAATCAGTGGCTGGGCGCATCTGCCCTCGCGCTGGGCTCATATCCCATCACCGGGCTTGTGCCCAACCCCTTTTTCCAGATCATTGCCGCCTGGGGCGAGATCACCGAGCGCACCTTTTCGCGGATGGTGGCCAAGCCCGATTGGAACATCCAGACGGTGGTGGGCGCCGATGGCCGTGATCACATCGTGTCGGTGGAGCATCTGGTCAAACGGCCCTTCGGAGACCTGATCCAGTTCAAGGTGCATGGCCGGCCGGAAAAGGCACGGCGCGTGCTGCTGGTGGCGCCGATGTCGGGCCACTACGCCACGCTTCTGCGCTCGACCGTGGCAAGCCTGTTGCCCGATTGCGAGGTGTTCATCACCGACTGGCACAACGCGCGCGACATCCCCGTATCGGCCGGCAAGTTCGACGTCGAGGATTACACGCTCTACCTCGTCGATTTCCTGCGCCACCTGGGCCCCGATACCCATGTCATCGCGGTCTGCCAGCCCGCGCCGCTGGCGCTGGCCGCAACCGCCTACCTGGCCGAAGAGGACCCCTCGGCCCAGCCCCGGTCGCTGACGCTGATCGGCGGGCCCATCGACCCCGACGCCGCGGCCACCGACGTGACCGATTTCGGCCGGCGCGTGACCATGGGCCAGCTGGAACAGTTCGTGATCCAGCGGGTGGGGTTCAAATACGCGGGCGTCGGCCGGCTGGTCTATCCGGGGCTTTTGCAGCTCGCCTCTTTCATGTCGATGAACAGCGAGCGCCACAGCCAGGCCTTTACCGAGCAGATCCTCAAGGCCGCCAAGGGCGAGGCGGGCGACCACGACAGGCACAACCGCTTTTACGACGAATATCTCGCGGTGATGGACATGACGGCCGAGTTCTACCTCTCGACCGTCGAGCGGGTATTCAAGAATCGCGAGATCGCGCAGAACGCCTTTGTCGTGGACGGCAACAAGGTGGATATCGCCGCGATTACCGATGTCGCGGTCAAGACCGTAGAGGGCGCCGATGACGACATTTCGGCCCCCGGCCAGTGCGTCGCCGCGCTCGACCTGCTGACCGGTCTGCCGGATGAAAAGAAAGCCAGCCATGTCGAGCCCGGCGCGGGCCACTACGGCATCTTCGCCGGCCGGAGCTGGCGCAACAACATCCGCCCGCTCGTGCTCGATTTCATCGACGCCAATGCCGGCCGGCCGCGCCGCACCCCGCGACTGAGGAGCGTCTGATCGCCCGCGCCCGGCCGCAGCGCCGGGCGGACGGCGCCGGATCGCGTATTTTTACAACGGCCGCGCGGCGATTGCGCCCCGATCCGCTGAACATTCGATTCGTGCAAGCAGCGCCCCGGCGTAGCATGAAGGATGCATCGCAAGGCGTTGTTTTAAAATGACGCAGGCGGCGCGCACATTGGCGCCAGTGCGAAAAGAGACAAACCTGCACCGCGCCGCTCAGGCCGTTGCCGGCACTATTGAGGCAAGCGTTTGCGTGACCAGGTCCAGGTTTTCCGGCGCCGAGAACCGGTGATCCGCGCCCTTGACCAGGGTCAGCCGGATATCCTCGCCCTCGGCATGATCGAGCAGGCGCAGCGCCACCGACACATCGACATCTGCATCGGCCGTGCCCTGCAAGAGCCGCACGGGCATTTGCAGCGGCAGCGGCGCGCGCAGCACCAGGTGCCCGCGCCCATCCTCGATCAGGCGCCGCGTGATGATGTAGGGCGCGTCGGAGTAGTCCGAGGGCAGCGCGACATGGCCCTCGGCCTCCAGCGCCGCGCGCTGGTCCGCATCGAACCCGGCCCACATCGAATCCTCGGTAAAATCGGGGGCCGCGGCGATACCGACGAGCCCCGCCACCTTTTCCGGCATGGCGCGGGCCAGCAATAGCGCGATCCAGCCCCCCATGGACGAGCCCACCAGCACCTGCGGCCCCTCGGTCAGCTGCGTCAGCGCGGCCTGCGCGTCCGCCGCCCAGTCGCCGATGCAGCCCTCGGTGAAGCCGCCCGAGGACTGGCCATGCCCCGAATAGTCGAAGCGCAGAAAGGCCCGGCCTTCGGCCCGCGACCAGCCCTCGAGGTGCAGTGCCTTGGTTCCCTCCATGTCGGAAGCGAACCCGCCGAGAAACACCACGCCGGGACCGGCGCCGACGGTCTTGTGATAGGCCAGCTTGCGGCCGGTGTCGGTGGTCAGATAGCTCGGTGTGTGCATCTCGCCCCCTTTCGCGGTGTCGCCCGACCCTATCGCGCGCGGCGGCGCCCGCAAGCCCCGCCCTTGCCGGGGCCGGGCTTTTGCGTTTTGCTCCGTCCATGACCGGACCGCGCCTGACCCCCCTCGCCCAAAGCCTGCCCGCCTCGGTGCCCTTCGTGGGGCCGGAAACCCAGGAACGCGCCCGCGGGCGGCCTTTCCGTGCCCGCCTTGGCGCCAATGAAAGCCTGTTCGGCCCCTCGCCCAAGGCAATCGCCGCCATGCAGCAGGCCGCTGCCGAGGCGTGGAAATACGGCGACGCGCAAAACCACGACCTGCGCGCGGTGCTGGCCGCCGATTTGGGCGTGCCGCCCGAAACGATCATGGTCGGCGAAGGGATCGACGGGTTGCTGGGTTATCTCGTGCGTCTCCTGGTCGCGCCGGGCGATGCGGTGGTCACCTCCGAGGGGGCCTATCCGACCTTCAACTACCACGTGGCCGGCTTCGGCGGGGTGCTGCACAAGGTGCCGTTTGCGGGCGACCACGAGGACCCCGAGGCTCTGATCGCGAAAGCGGCGGAGACCGGTGCCAAGATCGTCTACCTGTCGAACCCCGACAACCCGATGGGCACATGGCACGATGCAGGCCGCGTGCAGGCGATGATCGATGCAGTGCCGCCGGGCACGCTGTTGATGCTGGACGAGGCCTATATCGAGTTCGCGCCCGAGGGCACCGCGCCGCCGCTCGACCCCGCCGACCCGCGGGTCATCCGGATGCGCACCTTTTCCAAGGCGCAGGGGCTGGCGGGCGCGCGGGTGGGCTATGCCATCGGCGCGGCGCCGCTGATCGAGGCGTTTCACAAGATCCGCAACCATTTCGGCATGTGCCGCGTCAGCCAGGCAGGGGCGCTGGCCGCGTGGGGCGACAAGGAATGGCTGGCCCATGTGCAGGGCGAGGTCGCGCGCGGGCGGCAGGAGATCGCCCGCATCGCCCGCGCCAACGGGCTAACCCCCCTGCCCTCGGCCACCAATTTCGTCACCATCGACTGCGGAGGCGACGGCGCGCTGGCCCGCCGGGTGCTGGAAGAGCTGACCGCGCGCGACGTGTTCGTGCGCATGCCGGGCGTGGCCCCTCTCGACCGGTGTGTCCGCGTCTCGGTGGGCGATGCGCAGGCGCTGGCGGTGCTGGCCGAGGAGCTGCCCGCCGCGCTGGCCGCGGCGCGGGGCTGAGCCACGGCGCGGCTTGCGTCCGGGCCCCGGCTTGGGCATTGTCCGTGCGCCCGTCAAGCGGGCGACTGGCAGAAGGAGACCCGCCTTGTCGGAAGTTCTGGCGCGGCTCAACGTGGCCGCCCCGCGGCGCTATTTCGGGCTGGCCATGCTCTTGGCGTTGGCGGGCGTCGCGCTTTACGTCGCCTTTTCCACGCCGTCGGCGGCCATCGGCCTCCAGCTCTTCCTGCTGGCGGTGGGCGGCGGCGCGCTGTGGCTGAGCGTGGCGATGCACCGCGCCACCGCGCGCGATCTGCGGCTGACCGATGAGGGCCTCTTCGACAGCGAGGGCCGGGTTCTGGCCCTGCTCGACGATATCGAGGCGGTGGAACGGGGCATGTTCGCAATGAAGCCTTCGAATGGCTTCGTTCTGCGCCTCAAGACCCCCGGCACGCGGGCCTGGGCGCCGGGCGTCTGGTGGCGGCTGGGCCGGCACGTGGGCGTCGGCGGCGTCACCGCGGCGGGACAGGGCAAGGCGATGTCCGAAATCCTGATGCTGGCCCTGTCAGAACGCCGCGCGCCCTAGCTGGTGCCGCCATCGTCCCAGTCGAGCTTGGGCACGAATCGGGGCCGCGTGACAATGAAATTGTCGTAGACCCGGTCGGACAGGCCGCCCGTAAAGGGCGACTCGTAGTCCATGAAGGTTTCGACCACGATCACGCGGTCGCCCGCCGGCATGATCGGAATCTGGTCGCCGACGCGCGATTCGAGGTTGTCGCTGTCATTGGTATCGGTCGAATAGCCCTCGATCGCGCCGGTGGCGTAGGACCAGTCGGCAAAGAGCACCCGGCCGGTGTCGTCGGCGCCGCAGTTCGCGCTGCATCTCAGCAGCGAGACGCGGATATAGCTGTCGCCGTCGGACGAGCCGGTCATGTATTGAAAGACGTCGTCGAGCCCTTCCATATAGTCCGCATCCACCGTGCCCATCTCGCGGCTGAGAAGATCGCTGAGCGCGTAGGCCGCCTTGAGGTTCACGTTCCGCTCGTTGAACGCGTCGAAATAGGCGTAGCTCGCCACGAACCACCAGACCAGCAGCGGCAGGATGATCACCGCCTCGACAGTGACCGAGCCCTTGGTGTCGCGGGAAAAACGGGACAGCATGTGCCTGGGCATTTCTCAGCTCCCTGCGGCGGGTTCGTTGACGAAGGTCGAGGTCGAGATCAGCGCGTAGCCGCCATCGTCGGTCTGCGACAGCTGCAGGCCCAGCCCCGTGCCCGGAAAGAACGGATCGGCCTTGACGCAGGCGCGCACCAGCATCAGCTCGTTTTCCGGCCCCTGAAGAAAGCTCGTCATCGGCTGGATCGGCTCGTCGCGGTTCACGCAGGTGGCGGCGGGGCTGGGCAGATCCCAGGTGGTCTTGGGGATCGCGCGCAGTTCGACCATCAGTACCTCGTTGCACTGCGGGATGATGCCGGCGCGGTCGCAGACGATCTGCTTGAACTCGTCATGCTCGATATTCGGCCAGCGCCCCAGGCGCAGGCCACGCACGGCCATATCCAGCGCACGCTCCAGCATCACCTGGCGGGTCATCAAGAGCGCCGACTCGAAGCAGGACAGCATCAGCGTGATAAACACCGGAAACAGGATCACGAACTCGATCGTGGCGTTGCCGTCGTCGCGCCCGAACCATCGGAACAGGCGCGACAGGGGCCGAAATTTGCCAGGCCGTGTCATTGCGTCAGCCTCAGCTGGTTGATCGAGGTGGCGATGGTGCCGAACACCTCGGCCAGGTTGGTGCCGTCGGCGCTGAAGAAGTGGTTGGGCGTCGTAGCGCAGTAGGACAGCACGGCCTCGGCGGCGTCGATGCCGTCGGTCTCGAAGCCGATGGAATAGATCACCACGTCTTCGTCCTTGGCCTCGTCGCAGATATTGCGAAGCTGGGCGTCCTTGGTTTCGTATTGGTCCACCGTCCAGGGCGTGTCATGCCACGAGTAACGGTCGTACCATTCGGTCGGGAAGCGGGCGAAAAGCTCGGGGAAGGACAGCTCGCGCGCATCGCCGGGCTGCTCGACCGTCTCGACGGTGGTCTCGTATTCGGAGCAGTACCGGCGCCAGCTCCACCACGGGTTGTACCATCTGACGCAGACCCGCGTCTCGGTGATGTCCGTGCCGTCGCCAAAGGGCGTCTCGTGCCATGTCGAGCCGTTGTAGTTGATATTGTCGCCGTCATCGTCGACGTAAACGTATGCCGGGTCGCCGTCGGCATCGCGGCCGGGATGGTAGACCGAGTAGATCTCGTCGGTGCTGGTGTTTTCGTACACGCCCGAGGGGCCGTCGCGGTAGGCGTCCTTGAGCAGGTGCAGCTTGGTGTTCTGACCGTCGGTCATAAGCACCAGCACCTTCATGCCGTTCTCGGTGCCATAGTCGTAGGGGCGGCCGCGGAAGGCCGGATCGATCAGGGGCGTGACCGGGCTTCCCTCGTCGTCGATCGACGCGGTCAGCTCGTCGACTGCGCTTTGGACCGAGGGATCCAGCAGCAGCGTGCCCCATTTCGCGGCGAGGTCGATCGACGTCCAGCCGCCGGCGCTGAGCTGGTCGATATAGCCGATCGCCTCTTCGTGGTCCTCGACGAAGGGCCGCACGGTGCGCCAATCGTCATCGGTCTGGCAGATCAGGTCGGGGTCGTTATCCTGCACGCGGCTGCGGTTCGACGAATAGCGGTCGAAATGACCCGCGCGGTCGAGCGGCGTGATGTCGGACATGGCCAGCTCGGTGAAATCGTCGCCGCGGAAGATCAGGCAGTGCGAATAGTTATGCTCTGTCGAGACGTTGAGCGCATCCAGCAGCCGCTCGCTGCCCACGACCTGCTCGGAATACGGGATCAGCGAAACCGACACCTTGCCCGGATCGACCGAGCATTCTTCCTCGCCGCTGCTCGCGTCGTAGGTGCCGCGGGAACGGTCGGGGTGGCACTGGATGAAGTAGACGAAATCCTTGGCCGCCTCGCGCAACTCGTAGATCTTGCTGCGCCCGGTAGAGGACGAATTGCCCATCGAGCCCGACACGTCGAGAATGAGAGACACCTCGAGGTTGGTGATGCCCTCTTCGGCGGCGCCGAAGGCGGCGGCCTCGATCGAGTCGATCCCGGTCATGTTCAGGAACATCGTGTCGACATTGGCCCGCGCCAGCGCCGAGACGCGGCGGTAGCTGAGGCTGCCGGCAGCCACGGAGTTCAGCACGGTCACATCGTCCGCGTCGAGATATTCGCCCAGGCCCGCCTTGTCGAAATAGTCGAGAACCACTTCGGTGGCATCCGCAGAGTTGTCGAGGTCGGCGGCGGCCAGCACGGCCCGGTCGACGGTGTTTTGAAGGGTGGTGCGCTGGGTCTCGAACCGCATGATGTCGATCGCCATGCCGGCGAACACAAGCATCATGATGAACATGATCAGCGAAAAGATGATCAGCGACCCGTCCTCGTTGCGGCCGAAACCGCGCAACCTCGAGGCCATTCCGGCGTCTCTCGCGCATTCGCTCCGCATCGTCCCAATCCTTTCTCAAAACAACTTTGGGTCGACAAACCGTGTCACCGGCCCGCCGCATACATTCCGCCCCCAATTCCGAATTTCCTCTTCATATATGACCCGAATAGGGCGTCGGCAGGGAGAGTTTTCGCTTACAGCGCTTTGATTCGGGCCAATTCCTGAGATCGCGCCGCATTGTCGGTCGCGCTGAGACAACTCAGCCCCCCGCGTCCGATGGTCACGGATCGGGGGTGTCTTGAAAGGGCATCCGGCGTAGGCTTTCGGCAAGATCGATTCGCCCCGCAACCGCGGTTACGGCAGGGAGGAAGAGATGGCCGACGGCGCCGAGCCGAGCTTTCGCGACTCGGTCGATCTGATGTTCAGCCGCGCGGTCGCCCTGATGGATCTGCCGCCCGGGCTGGAAGAAAAGATCCGCGTGTGCAACGCCACCTACACCGTGCGCTTCGGGGTACGCCTGCGCGGCAAGATCGAGACCTTCACCGGCTACCGCGCCGTCCATTCCGAGCACATGGAGCCGGTCAAGGGCGGCATTCGCTACGCCTTGGCCGTGGACCAGGACGAGGTCGAGGCGCTGGCCGCGCTGATGACCTACAAATGCGCGCTGGTCGAGGCGCCCTTCGGCGGCTCGAAGGGCGGGCTGTGCATCGACCCGCGCGAGTGGGACGAGCACGAGCTGGAACAGATCACCCGCCGCTTCGCCTACGAGCTGGTCAAGCGCGACCTGATCCACCCCAGCCAGAACGTGCCCGCCCCCGACATGGGCACCGGCGCCCGCGAGATGGCCTGGATCGCCGACCAGTACCAGCGGATGCACACCACCGACATCAACGCGCGCGCCTGCGTCACCGGCAAGCCGCCCCATGCCGGCGGCATCGCCGGCCGTATCGAGGCCACCGGGCGCGGCGTGCAATACGCCCTGCGCGAGTTCTTCCGCCACCCCGCAGACCTGGCCCATGCCGGGCTTGACGGCACGCTCGACGGAAAGCGGGTGATCGTGCAGGGGCTGGGCAACGTGGGCTACCACGCGGCCAGGTTCCTGTCGGGCGAGGACGGCGCCAGGATCGTCGGCATCATCGAGCGCGACGGCGGGCTTTACAACGCCGACGGGCTGAACGTGGACGCCGTGCGCGACTGGATCGGCGCCATGAGCGGCGTGCAGGGCTGCCCCGAAGGTCAATACGTGGGCAACGGCGCGGCCCTGCTGGAAGAGGATTGCGACATCCTGATCCCCGCGGCGCTGGAGGGTGTCATCAGCCGCGAGAACGCCGCCCGCATCAAGGCGCCGCTGATCATCGAGGCCGCGAACGGCCCGATCACCGCCGCGGCCGACGAGATCCTGCGCGACCGGGGCACCGTCATCATTCCCGACCTTTTCGCCAATGCCGGCGGCGTGACCGTCTCTTATTTCGAGTGGGTCAAGAACCTCAGCCATATCCGATTCGGCCGGATGCAGCGCCGGCAGGAAGAGGCCCGCCACCAGTTGGTGGTGAACGAGATGGAAAGGCTGTCGCAGATGCTGGGCAATAGCTGGAGCCTGTCGCCCGATTTCAAGGAACGCTACCTGCGCGGTGCCGACGAGCTGGAGCTGGTTCGCTCGGGCCTCGATGACACGATGCGCGCCGCCTATCAGTCGATGCGCGAAGTCTGGCATGCGCGCAGCGATGTGGGCGATCTGAGAATGGCGGCATACGTGGTCGCCATCGACCGCGTCGCCGCCAGCTATCGCGCCAAGGGGCTGTAGGTCGGCCACCGCAATCCGGCCCTGTTGCAGCCGCAAACTCCGCCTTTTTCCGTCAATTCCCAATTCCCGCCATAATTCTGCCGCCAGTTGGCTGGATGTTGGCCCGGATTTGCTCCAATTCGCATCAATCCGAGGCAAAACCATGTTTCTGAAACATCTGTCTCCCAAGTCCATGCCGGCTCCGCGGTGGCTCGCCCGCTTCGCGCGCGAAGACCGTGGCAACGCGACGATCGAGTCGCTGATGTGGATGCCGATCTTTTTGGCCGCCTTCGTGCTGGTCGTCGACGTGTCGATGATCTTCAACGGCCAGACGATGGTGCTGCGCACCGTGCAGGACGCCAACCGCAACATGTCGATCGGGCGGCTGCGCACCACCGAAGAGGTGACCGCCTTTATCGAAAGCGGTGTCGCCGGCTTTGCCCCCAACGCCCGCGCCGAATCCGCCATCGTGTCGGGCGCGGTGATCTCGCGCGTGTCGGTGCCGGCCTCCGACCTCGTGGCGACCAACTGGTTCAACGCCTTCACGAACCTGGACGTGACCGTCCAGTCCGAGCACCTGATCGAGTATTGAGGATAGGTCAATGAACGCGAAGAAAGCCACGCTTCGCGGACCCGAGCGATTTGTCCGCGACGAAGAGGGCGGGATGCTGGCCTACGGGCTGACCGCCTTGCTGGGTATGCTGATCTTTGGCGGCCTCGCCGTGGATGTCGGCAATGCCTATGCCGTGCGCACCCACCTGGCGATCGCCGCCGACTCGGCGGCCCATGCCGCCATCTACACCCGCGAATTGCAAAGCGAGGACGTCGCCAAGCAACGCGCCCTCGAGGTCTTCGAGGTCGCCCTGCCGCCAGAGCAGTACGGCACGATCCTGACGGTTGACGACATCGAGTTCGGCACTTGGGACGAAGCCACCCGCGTCTTTACCCCCAGCCCCTATTCCAAGCAGGCCGTGCGCGTGCTGGCCGAGCGCAGCAGCCAGCGGAACAACTCGGTCGGCACCTTTCTGTTGGGCCTGGCCGGGCTCGATTCCTGGGACGTGCGGCGCGATTCGATCTTTCAGACCTACATGCCGACCTGCCTGCGCGAAGGCTTCGTCGCCGAAGAGATCGTCGATGTGCAGTCGAACAACGCCTACACCAACGGCTTCTGCATCCACTCGAACACCCATGTCGAGGTGAACCAGAGCAACTACTTCGCCGAGAACACCATCGTGTCGATGCCCGACCGGTCCGATCTGGTGCTGCCGGAATCGGGATTCGAATCGAACGATGGCCTTGCCGAGGCGCTGCGCGACGGGGCCTACCGGCTGCGCATTCTCGACCGGCTCGCCGAAATCATGGAGGGGCTCGATGACCCGAGCTCGGGCTACATGCCCGACTATATCGTCTCGTCGGTGCCCATCGAACTGCCCTCGCGCAACGTCAGCGACGCCGATTTCACCCCAGGCCGCATCCACACCTATACCTGCAGCGGCCCGCACAAGCTGAAGGTCGCCAATGGCAGCTTCCTCAACGAGATCGTGATCGACACCAACTGCCCGGTCGAGCTGGGCCAGGGCACCATCCTCGACAACGCGATCATCGCCACCAGCAACACCACCGTCGATTCGATCAGCGCGCCGGCGCAGGTTCAGATCGGCCGCGACGACAACTGCGCCCCCGACGGCGGCGCGCAGCTCGTGACCCTCGGCGGCATCTCGTTCCCCTCGCAGATGCGCGTCTATGGCGGCCAGATGCTGGCCATGGACGATATCGAGTTCTCGGCAGAGGCCAACGGGATCGAAGGCGCATCCTTCATCTCGGGCGGCACCATCTCGGGCACCTCCAACATGACCATGGGCTTTTGCGGCAGCGGCATGGAGGACAATTTCGAGGCCTCCTATTTCCGCCTGACCGGCTGAGGCCGACGGGATTTTGACTGACAGCCCGGCCGGGGCTGCGCTAGCATGTCTGCGAAAACGCGAGGCATGCCATGCGCGAGCGCCCGGTCAGGCCAGTCGAGAACTACACCAAGCCGTTTCTGGTGATGGCCTATGTGGTGGTCTTCACGCTGTTGCTGCTGGTCTGGGATATCTGGGGCTATGCCACTGCGCTGATTTTGGGGGTGTCGGGGATCGGCCTTCTGCGGCTCTGGCGGCGCTAGAGCCCGACCGCAGTCGCAAAATCCTCCAACTGCCTGTTTTCCGGGGGCGAAGCAAACCTCGGGATGGCAACCCGGCAAGGGGGGCGCTGCCCGCCGTCCTTCGGCCTTCCCCGGGATATTTGGAGCCAGAAGTAAGACCTGTCTGCTTCTTCTTGGCGAAAATACGCCCGCGGGCCGCCAGTACCGCGCAATTGATCCGAGTGACAGTCGCGCCAGGCTAGCGCCGCCGGCGCGACGCCTTGCCAAAGCGAGGCGACACCCAATGCCCCTAATGGTCTCGGAGCGTCGTCGGGCTGTCCCGGCCCGTCATGGGCCGCGCCACGGCCTCACATCCGCGTGATGCACCAAGCTATCCCATCGCTTTTCCTGCATCCAACATGCATCTATTCCCCAATGGGGTTCCTCGCCTCAGTCCCCTCACAGAAAAGATTCGAGATCGCGCCATGAAACATTCCCTCCTTATGGAAAAATATCCCTTCTTCGACATCGACATCCCGAAATCGGAGACAAGCTGCGCAACGGTCGACGACATCCTGGCCAAGCTGAAGGGAAAGATCGACGCCCACCCCAAGGTCGCCTACATCGCCACCTTCGACCATTTCAGCCACACCAAGTCGATCGACGGCACCATCGCCGAGGGCATCGAGGACGCGCGCAACATCGTCTTCTGCTTCGGCGTGGCGTTGCCCAACCCCCATGTGCTGTCGGTTCGCCCGCGCTCGATCGGCGTGGCCGACATGGGCAGCTATTTCCACATCTCCTTCATGGAGCCGCCGATGGAAGTGGCCACCAAGGAAATGGAAGCCTGGTGCAAGGCGCTGGCCGACAAGGCCTGAGCCCGCAGCGCACTCGATCGGCCGCTCCGCTGGTGGCACTCACAGCCCTTCTTGCTGGCCATGTGCCGGACGAAGCAGAGCGAGCGATGCGACCGGGCAAGGGGGGCGCTGCCCCCCGTCCTTCGGACTCCCCCCGGGATATTTGGGGCCAGAAGAAGCAGGCAGCGGGGTCTTCCGGCTAAAAAATCTTGGGATCGCCAGTGTCGCGCCATTGGTCCGAAAGACCGTTGCGGCGGGGCGTGCCCACCACTTGGTCGCCACGCGCAGCGCAGCGAAACCAAATGGTCACAAAGGGATCCAGGCGAACCGGTCCGATTTCGCGTCATCTGCCCGTTGGGTCTCGGCGCCGGTTCCGCGCCCCTATGCCGCCGGCAGCATCCCCTTGTCGCGGGCCAGCTCGGTCATCCGCTTCTGCAGCTTTTCAAAGGCGCGCACCTCGATCTGGCGGATGCGTTCGCGGCTGACGTCGTAGACGCCCGACAGCTCTTCCAGCGTGACCGGGGTCTCTTTCAGCCGGCGCTGCATCAGGATGTCCTTCTCGCGGTCGTTCAGAACGTCCATCGCCTTGACCAGCAATTCGCGCCGGCTGTCCAGCTCGTCCTTTTCGGCATAATCGTTGGCCTGGTCGGCGCCCTCGTCCTCCAGCCAGTCCAGCCACTGGGTCGCGCCGTCGTCGTCGCTGCCGATGGTGGCGTTCAGCGAGGCATCGCCCCCCGACAGCCGCCGGTTCATCGAGATCACTTCCTCCTCGGTCACGTTGAGGTCATGGGCGATCCGTTTCACGTTCTCGGGCCGCAGGTCGCCGTCTTCCAGCGCGCCGATCCGGCTTTTGGCCTTGCGGAGGTTGAAAAACAGCTTCTTCTGCGCCGAGGTGGTGCCAAGCTTGACCAGGCTCCAAGAGCGCAGGATGTATTCCTGGATGCTGGCGCGGATCCACCACATCGCATAGGTCGCCAGGCGGAACCCCTTTTCGGGGTCGAACCGCTTGACCGCCTGCATCAGGCCGACATTCGCCTCGGAAATCACCTCGGCCTGCGGCAGGCCGTAGCCGCGATAGCCCATGGCGATCTTGGCCGCGAGCCGCAGGTGCGACGTGACCAGCTGGTGCGCCGCCTCGGTGTCCTGATGGTCCACCCAGCGCTTGGCCAGCATGTATTCCTGTTCGGGCTCCAGCAGGGGAAACTTGCGGATCTCCTGCAGGTACCTGTTCAGCCCCTGCTCCGGGGACGGGGCGGGAAGGTTGGCATATGTGCTCATGTCTGTCCCTTTGAACTCCCTGTAGTTGGGTCTGAATCTAGAAACTGAACCGCTCAGTTCAAGTTACGCCGATTCACATCATTGCACGAAGCCTGTGCGGATTTCCGTCGAAATCGGCCGAATATGTCACTCGATCACAGAGCTTTGCGCCTCTGTTTCACCCCCGAGCGCCGCCTGCAACACCTGCATATCCAAGGGCAAGGCACTGGAGAAAATCAACCTTTTCCCGTCTTCAGGGTGAACGAAGCCCAAAGTCGCCGCGTGAAGCGCCTGACGGGGGAATTTCGCCGCGGCCTCGACCGCGGCCTCGCCCAGGGCGCGCGCCGGCAGGCGCCGCCGCCCGCCATAAACCGGGTCCCCGATCAGTCCGTGCCCCGCATGGGCCATGTGCACGCGTATCTGATGGGTGCGCCCGGTCTCCAGCCAACAGGCAATCCGTGCCGCCGCGCCGGGCCGGCCGAACGCTTCCTCCACCCGAAACCGGGTCACGGCATGGCGCCCGCCCGCGGCCAGCACCGCCTGGCGCTGCCGGTCGGTGCGGTGCCGCCCGATCTGCGTGGCGATGCGAAAGACGCCGCCCGCCTCAACGCTCAGCCCCGGCACGCCCCTCAGCCGTGCGTCGGCCGCGTCGGGCAGACCATGTACGAAGGCCATGTATTCGCGCTCCACCGAATGCGCCGCGAATTGCGCGGCCAGCCCCGCATGTGCGCGGTCGGTCTTGGCGACGACCAGCAATCCGCTCGTGTCCTTGTCGATCCGGTGCACGATGCCCGGCCGCTTTTCCCCGCCGATCCCCGACAGGCTCTCGCCGCAATGGGCCAGCAGCGCGTTGACCAGCGTCCCCGAGCCCGCCCCGGGCGCGGGATGCACCACCATGCCCGCCGGCTTGTCGATCACGATAAGCGCCGCATCCTCGTAGACCACCGCCAGCGGAATGTTTTCGGCCAGCGCCGCGACCTCGGCCGGCGCGGCCAGCGCGATCTCGATCACCTCGCCCTCGGCCACCTTGGCCTTGGCATCGCGCAGCACCGCGCCCCCGCGCCGCACCTCGCCCGACGCGATCGCCTTGGCCAGGCGTGAGCGCGACAGCCCCGCCGCCTCTGGCACATCGCGCGCCAGCGCCTTATCAAGACGCGCGGGCGGATTGGGCCCGATGGTGACCGTGAACCGGCGAGGCGTGGACATGGACGAAACTCCGCAGACGGAGGACCTGCCCCCGAATCTGAAAATCTTGCGCGTGCTCGTCACCGTACTGATGGTGACGATGATTGCCGGGTTTCTAGTGATCGTCGTGCTCTTTGTCATCCGTATGCCGGGGGGTGCGCCGACCGCCCTGCCCGACACCGTCGCCCTGCCCGAGGGCACCCGGGCCAGCGCGGTCACTTACGGGCCGGGCTGGTACGCGGTGGTGACCGAAGACCAGCGCATTTTGATCTATGACGCCGAAACCGGCGCGCTGACCCAGACGGTCGAGATCACCGCAGGCGACACACCCTAGCGCACGGCCGGAAACACCCGCCGCGCCAACAGCACCCGCGCCCCCGCGGTAACAAAGCACAGCGTGCCGAAGGCCCAGGCCAGCGGCGCGAACCAGCCGGGCCAGAGGCAAAGCGCCACGAAAAACGCGATGGTCTCGGTCCCCTCCAGCAGCCCCCCGGTGAAGTAGAGCGACTTCACCCCCCGCGCCCGCGTCTCCATCTTGCGCCGCTCGGCCAGGATGGCAAAGGCCAGAAAGGTTGCCCCGTTGAAATAGAAACTGGTCAGCAGAAACGCCCCCGCCGCCCCGTTCGCCGCGGGGTCCAACAGCACAAACCCCAGCGGCACCGCGCCGTAGACCAGGAAATCGCTGGTGATATCGAGAAATCCGCCGAAATCCGTCTTGGCGCTCGCCCGCGCCACCGCCCCGTCCAGACCGTCGGCCAGCCGGCTCGCCAGCAGCGGCACCAGCGCCAGCCCCGGCGCCCCCAGCGCGATCGTCAACGCCGCGACCAGCCCCAGCGCCAGGCCCGCCAGCGTCACCGCATCGGCCCCGACGCCGCGCCCTGCCAGCAGCCGGCCGGCACGGGCCAGCGGCGGGTCGATCACCTTGCGCATCGCAGCGTCCAGCATCGCAATCCTCCCGGTTGCTCACGACAACTTCCAGCGCGAAACGGCCCCGCTGGCAAGGGGCCCGGCGCAAACGTGAGAGGGATGTGAAGGGATGGTACCGCCTCCCCGGCTTGAACGGGGGACCTCTGGATCCACAATCCAGCGCTCTAACCAACTGAGCTAAGGCGGCACTGTTCGGGCGATTTAGCGCCAGCAAGGCCCGATTGCAAGCCCGGTTTCAGCGCGCAAGGTCGATCTCCCAGCCCTGCTCGACAAGATCGCAGCCGAAATTCCGCACCGGCGTCGTGCTCACCATCCGGAACCCGTAACCGGCATAAAGCGCGCAAGCGGCCCGATGGCTTTCATGGGTCCAGAGCGTCATCCGGGCATAGCCGCGCGCGCGCGCATAATCGAGGCAAAGCCGCAACAGGCGCGCGCCCAGCCCCCGCCCCCGGGCCTCGGGCTCCACGAAAAACAGCCTCAGCTTCGCCTCCCCCGGCGCCGCGCCCTTGACGCAAAAGATCGAGCCCAGCCGCCGCTCGCCGGCATGGGCGATCCAGGCCCGCTCGCACGCCGGGTCGCGGCCCGCCACGTGGTCCAGCAGGATTTGCGCCACCAGCGGCTCGAAGCTGGCATCGAACCCCTCCGCCTGTGCATAAAGCTCGGCATGGCGCTGGATCAGCCAGCCCATGTCGCCGATGCCGAGGTCGCGGAATCCGATCTCCTCCATAGCCTTAAAAGCCGCCCGCGCCGGTCTTCCGTCAACCCCGCGGCTTCTTCTTGGCGAAAATACCCAATGGCGCAGCGCCGCCGGCCCTTGCCCCGGACCGGACGGCGCGCTATCGCAAATGCCCCAAGCGCAAGGAAGACCAGCCATGGGCATCGACAAGCAAAGCGATATAGCCGCCAATCTCCAGATCGGGCCGACCAGTCTGGGCATGGTCCGCCTCTATATCGAGGGCGACGGGGTCGAGCTTCCGCTCGATTTCGACCCGGACGAGGCCGAAGAGATCGCCGAGGAAATCCGCGCCGCCGCCGCGCGCGCCCGCAAGATGGCCCCTACGGCGCCGAAAAAGGACTGATCCCCGGGTCGCGCAGCGCCTGCAGCCGCAGCGCGGCGTGGCGGGCGAATTTGCGCATCATCACCTTGCGCCGGGCGGGCGCCAGCCGCGCCTGCGCGCCCATACGCAGGATCTCGGCATCATAGCCGTCGGCCACCATCAGCCCGGTCTCGGCGGGCAGGATCTCGGTCGGGAAATCGCCGTCCACCGCCCAGAAGAACCGGTCGCACCAGTCGAGGTAGCCTTGCCACTTCTGGTCGGCGCGGAAATCGGCCAGGCCCGACTTGCACTCCACCACCCAGATCTCGTCCTTGGGGCCCAGCGCCATCACGTCGACGCGCAGCCCCGGCGCCGGCACCAACTCTTCTACGCAAGCGAAATCGAGGCTGCGCAGGTGGCGGCAGACACCGCGCGCCAGCAACTGGCCGGGCAGAAACCTGTCGGTCTCGGACATGGCCACAGCATGAACGTTACGTGAACATATGACAAGTCTTGCCGCGGGCGGGCAAAGCCCCTATCTCTGGCGGGTGGCGGGTTCTGCCCTTCTCGTGACGAGGTCGAATTCCGGTGGCCTTAAGCAAATCCGAGGGAGCTGGCTCTGTCCGGGTCCTGGCCCGGTTACCTGGTGCCCACCTGTATGAACAGGTCCTCGGGAATTAGTTGCCTCAACGGTTGTCGGCGGTCCCGCTGCTCCACACGCCAGACACAAAAACGGGCGGCCGCTTGGCCGCCCGTTGGCTTTCAAAGATGCGTCAGCTTCAGCGCGGCGGGCGCCGGTCGTTGCGCACAGGCACAGGCACCAGCACCTCGGACAGCACCGGTTCGGGCGCCCGGCGGCCGCCGGTGTCGTCGTCGCGGTCCTCGGCCATGCGCATGACAGCGATGCCGAACTGGACGCCGGAAAAAACGATGCCGTTCAGCGTGAACAAAAGCAGCGCGGCAAGCCAGCCCATCGAAACGTGGGTCACGAGGTGCCACAGATTGGCGACGTTGAAATAAAGAAGCAGCGCGGTAAACACCCCAGCCAGGGCGAAACCGATCAGCGATTGCAGGATATAAAGTCTGACAAGCTTGGGCATGGGTGCCTCCGTTACCTTACCCTGAAACTTAGTCATTCCTGGACGAAATCCAAGGAAAGAATCGCGCGCCGCCCCCGGCGGCGTCCCGGCTCATCCACGCTCGACACGTCTGCGCCGCTGCCGCCGGCCATCCCGGCAAGGCGCCCGAGGGCACGTTGACGGCACCGATCGACACGGGCGAGACGCGTGCCGCGCCGCAGGCAGGCGGGCGGGCCGCCTAGAACGCCTCGGGCCTGGCCTCGCGCGCCATGTGGTCCAACACGGCGTTGACGAATTTCGCCTCGCGCCCCTCGGGGAAGAATGCCTTGGCGACGTCCACGTATTCGGTGATCACCACCTTGGGCGGTGCCTCGCCCGCCACCAGTTCGGCGCCGGCGGCGCGAAACAGCGCCCTGAGGGTCGGGTCGATCCGGGCGATCGGCCATTTCGCCACCAGCGCCCGGTCGGTCATCTGGTCGATCTTCGCCTGCCGGGTGACCGCGCCTTCCAGCGTGGCGCGAAAGAGGTCGACATCGCCCTCGGCCAGTTCCTCGCCGTCCTCGTAGCCCACGCCAAAGCGCCAGTCCTCGAATTCGCGCCCGACCGCGTCCACGCCCTGGCCCGATTGCTCCATCTGAAACAGCGCCTGCACGGCATAAAGCCGCGCTGCCGAGCGCATCTGGCGCTTGTCGGTCTTGCGGGCGGTGGTCATGCGCGGTCGGTCCCTTCGGCGATCTGGAGGTTTTCCGAGGGTCGAAAGCCGACACCCTTGGTCGCACCGCCCCATTTGCGGCCCAGCGCGATCAGGTGCAGCGCGGCCGCCGCCGCGCCGCCGCCCTTGTTCATGTCCTCTGGATCGGCGCGGCGCATGGCCTGTTCGTGGGTTTCCACCGTCAGGATGCCGTTGCCGATCAGCGCACCCTGAAGCCCCAGCAGCATCAGCCCGCGCGAGCTGTCGTTGCACACGGTCTCGTAATGGCTGGTCTCGCCGCGGATCACGCAGCCCAGCGCGACATAGCCGTCGAAATTCGACATCCGGTGGGCCAGTGAAATCGCCGAGGGCAGCTCCAGCGCGCCGGGCACCTCGACCAGGTCGTGGGCCGCGCCGGCCTCGTCCAGCGTCGCCCGCGCCCCGGCGATCAGATTGTCGGCGATGTCGCGGTAGAACGGTGCGACCGCGATCAACAGCTTCACCGGCTTGTCGAATGCCGGCAGCGGCAGGATGTGGTGAGGGTCCTGGTCGGCCATGGATCAGCCCTTTCCGTCGATCTTGCAGGTGCCCTCAATGCTCAGCCCGTAGGCCTCAAGCCCGATCACCTTGGGCAAGGGGGAGTTGGTGAGCAGGACAAGCCGGTGCAAGCCCAGCACCGCCAGAATCTGCGCGCCAAGCCCGTATTGGCGCAGCGTCTGGGGCGAGACGGCACCGTCGGAGGTCAGCTTCATCGTCGTGTCGCGCAACAGCACGACGACGCCGCGGCCCTCCTCGGCGATGATCTCCATCGCGCGGCCGATCTCGCCCGCCGGGTGCGGCCCGAGGCCGAGAACGTCCTGCAACGGGTCGAGCGCGTGCATCCGCACCAGCACCGGCTCGGGCGTGGTAATGTCGCCCTTGGTCAGCACCACATGCTCGGCGCCCTGGGTCTCGTCGGTAAAGATGCGCATCATCCAGTCGCCGCCATAGGCCGAGGTCACGGCGCGCACGGCGCTTTCGTTGACCAGGTTGTCGTGGCGCCGGCGATAGCCGATCAGATCGGAGATCGTGCCGATCTTCAGCCCGTGGCGCTGGGCAAAGGCCACCAGGTCGGGCAGCCGCGCCATGGTGCCGTCCTCGTTCATGATCTCGCAGATCACGCCCGAGGGGTTGAGGCCTGCCAGCCGCGCCACGTCGACCGCCGCCTCGGTATGGCCCGCACGGACCAGTACGCCGCCGTCGCGGGCGCGCAGCGGAAAGATGTGGCCCGGCGTGGCGATGTCGGTCGCGCCCTTGCTGGCATCGATTGCCACCGCGACGGTGCGCGCCCGGTCATGGGCGGAAATGCCCGTGGTCACACCCTCGCGCGCCTCGATCGAGATGGTAAATGCCGTCTCGTGGCGCGACGAGTTCTGCGAGGCCATCAGCGGCAGGCCCAGCGCATCGACCCGCTCTCCGGTCAGCGACAGGCAGATCAGCCCGCGCCCATGCATCGCCATGAAGTTGATCGCCTCGGGCGTGGCCATCTGTGCCGGGATCACAAGATCGCCCTCGTTCTCGCGGTCCTCGTGGTCGACGAGGATGAACATCCGCCCGTTGCGCGCATCCTCGAGGATGTCCTCGATCGAGGACATCGCGTCGCGCCAGGTTTCGGGATCGGGGCTGTCGGGGGTCATGCTGTGCCTTTGCGCGTCGTCGTCGTCGCGAGGCAGATAGACCATAAGCCCGACGGTTGCCAGAGCCCGATACGGCGCGGGATGCCGCGGTGCCGGAGCGGGAATGCCGGGCATCAGCGCATCGATATGGCAGACTGCGCGGTGAAGGGGCGGCTCAGCCAGCCTCGGCCAGCCGCGCCACATAGCGCGCCAGCGTGTCGATTTCGAGGTTCACCCTGTCGCCGGTCTTGGCCAGGCCCCAGGTGGTCGACTCCTTGGTGTGAGGAATGAAATTCACCCCGAACACGGCGCCCTGCACCTCGTTGACCGTCAGTGACGTGCCGTTCAGCGCGACCGAGCCCTTGGGCGCGATGAATTTCGCCAGCGCCTCGGGCGCGCGGAACTGGATGCGGGTGCTGTCGCCCTCGTCTTCCATTCCCACGATCTCGGCCAGGCCGTCCACATGGCCCGACACGATATGCCCGCCCAGCTCGTCGCCCACCTTCAGCGCGCGTTCCAAGTTGATCCGCGCCCCCGGCGCCCAGCTGCCCAGGTTGGTCTTGGACAGCGTCTCGCCCGACATCGACACCTGGAACCATGCACCCTGATCGTCGGTGCCGCGGTCGATCACCGTCAGGCACACGCCGTCACAGGCGATGGAGGCGCCGATATCGATGCGGTCGGGCGGGTAGGCGGTGGCAATGGTGGCAACCGTGTCGCCGCGCTGCTCCAGCCCGCGGATTGTGCCGATGTCGGTGATGATGCCGGTGAACATGGGGCAGCCTCCTTTTGGTGTTCCGTCTAGCCCCTGCCCCGGCGACCGGCAAGCCGCCCCAGCCCGCCAACCCGCCGCAGCGGTGTGAAAATGCCGCGAATTTTTCACATCACAACCGTGCCGTGCTGATACACACTGGCCGGCACACCCTTACGGAGGACCCGCCCTGCCCCGTCCGCACGCCCCGCGCCGGTTCTTGTTCCTGCAAGGCCCCCACGGCCCCTTCTTCGGCCGGCTCGCACGCATGCTGGGCCGCGCTGGCGCCGAGGCCTGGCGCGTGGGTTTCAACCTCGGCGACCAGGTGCTTTGGGGCGACCGCCGGCGCTACATCCCCTTTACCGGCACCGTCCAGGACTGGCCCGCGACCTGCGCGGAGATCATGGATGCGCGCGCCATCACCGACCTTGTGCTTTACGGCGACACGCGGCCCGTCCACGCCGCGGCCATTGCCATCGCCCGCGCGCGCGGCCTGAGGGTCCATGTCTTCGAAGAGGGTTACCTGCGCCCCTACTGGGTCACCTATGAACGCGACGGCGCGAACGGCCATTCCCGCCTGATGGAACTGAGCGTGGACGAGATGCGCGCCGCGCTCTACGCCCCCGGCGGGCCCGCCATCGCCGCCCCGGCCCATTGGGGCGATATGCGCGCGCACATGTTCTACGGCGCGCTCTATCACGGGTTGGTCATGCTGCCGACCCGGCGCTACCGCCGGTTCCGGCCTCACCGCGGCGTCAGCATCGGGCGCGAGTTCCGGCTTCACCTCAGGCGGCTGCTGCTGATGCCGGCCCACGCGGTCGGGCGCCTGGCCGCCACGGCCCGCATCACCCGCAGCGGATTTCCCTATCATCTGGTGCTGTTGCAGCTCGAACACGATGCCAGCTTTCGCTGCCACAGCCCGTTTTCCTCGATGGCTGATTTCCTCGCGCTGTGCATGGAGGGGTTTGCCGCCGGTGCGCCGCCGCATCACCATCTGGTCCTCAAGGCCCACCCCCTGGAAGACGGGCGCAGCCCGGTCCGGGCCGAGGTCGCGCGGCTGGCCCGCGCGCACGGTTTGGCGGACCGGGTGCATTTCGTGCGCGGCGGCAAGCTCGCCACGCTTCTCGACCAGGCGACCAGCGCAGTGACGGTCAATTCCACGGCCGGCCAACAGGTGCTGTGGCGCGGCCTGCCGCTCAGGGCGTTCGGACGCGCGGTCTACAGCAAGCCCGAATTCGTCTCCGACCAGCCGCTTGACGCCTTTTTCGCCGCGCCCCGCCGCCCCGACCGGGCCGCCTATGCCGATTTCCGGCGCTTCCTGCTGGAAAGCTCGCAGATCCCGGGCGGGTTCTACTCCACCGACGGGCGGCGGCAGGCAATGCGCCGGGTCGTCGACCTGATGCTGGCCGAGGCCGGACCCTATGCCGCGCTCGACGCACCGGGCGCGGCGCACCGGCAACAGTTATACGCGGTCGAATGCGGCGCGTGATTCGCCGCGCTGGCCAGCAGGCAGTTTTTTGGTTACCATCCGCGTAAAAATACAGGCAGGCAGAATAAAAATCTCGAGGAGCTCGAGCAGTGAACATGATGGCATCCCGTGGGGCGAGGGCCGTGGCCCTTCTGGCCCTGGTTTCGATGGTTGCGGCCTGCGGATTGCCGCGGTCCGGCCCCAACAAGCGCGAAATCTTCGAAGGGTCGGTGCAAAAGCAGGGCGACGCCTTCGTGGTATCGGTCAACGACCGCGTGACCCGCGCCACCGCCGTCACGCCGGTGCTGGGTTTCACGACCGCCTTTCGCAATGCCGGGCTGCTGGGCTCTGACACGATCCGGCCGGGCGACACGCTGGGCCTGACGATCTACGAAAACGTCGATGACGGGCTTCTGACCACCGAGGGCACCAATGGAAGCGTGCTTGACGAGGTGCAGGTCGACGGTGCGGGTTTCATCTTCATTCCCTATGCCGGGCGTATCCGCGCCGCGGGAAACACCCCCGAGCGGCTGCGCCAGATCATAACCGAAAAGCTCGACGCGCAGACGCCCGACCCGCAGGTCGTGGTGCGCCGGCTGGCCGGCGACGGCGCCACCGTGTCGGTGGTGGGCGGCGTGGGCGGGCAAGGCGTCTACCCGATCGAACGGCCGACGCGCACGCTGTCGGGGATGCTGGCCGCGGCCGGCGGCGTCTCGATCCCCCCGGAAGTGGCCCAGATCACCGTGGTCCGCGGCCCTCACCGCGGCCATATCTGGTTTCAGGACCTCTACGACAGCCCCGAGATGGACATCGCGCTGAGGGGCGGCGACCGTATCCTGGTGGAACAGGATACCCGCGCCTTCACCGCGCTGGGCGCCACCGGCGCGCAAAGCCGCGTCCCGTTCGAGACCCAGACATTGTCGGCTATCGAGGCGATCGCCCAGGTGGGCGGCCTGAACTCGAACCTCGCCGACCCGACCGGCGTTTTCGTGTTCCGCAACGAACCGGGCGAGATCGCCAATGTGGTGCTCGGCCGGTCCGACCTGGTTGGCGCGCAGCGCATGGTCTACGTGCTCGATCTGACCGAGACCAACGGCATGTTCATGGCGCGCGACTTTGCCATCCGCGACGATGACACGGTTTACGTTACCGAAGCGCCCTACGTGCAGTGGCAGAAAAGCCTCCGGGTGCTCACCGGCACCGCCGCCTCGGCGAGTTCCGTCAGCAACCTCGCGAATTAAGCGGCGCGGTGGACCGGCCCGCCCCCCCAAGTCACCTGACCGCCGGGGCGCCCGCGTCCCGGCGTCTCTTCTTTTATAACGGGGGCATGTTGGCCCAGCCGCGGCTGCGGCGGATCCTGGCCCTGGCCGGCTACCGCCTGCGGCTGGGCCTGCCCGGTCCCGACGACTGGGTGGCCGTCTGGGGCGCCACGCCGGTCGCCGCCCGCGGCCGCGCAGTGGCGGCGCGACGCGGCGCCGGGTTGCTCTGTGTCGAGGATGCGTTCCTGCGCTCGGTCCGGCCGGGGCGGCGCGGCGGCGGGGCGCCGCTGGGCCTGATGCTCGACACCGGCGGCGTGCATTTCGACCCGGCCCGCCCCTCGGCCCTGGAAACGCTGCTGGCCGAGCATCCGCTCGACGACACGGCCCTATTGAACCGCGCTCGTGACGCCATCGTCCGGATGCGGCGCGGCCATCTGAGCAAATATACCGGGTTCGACCCAGACCTGCCGGCGCCGGCGCCCGGCTACGTGCTGGTGATCGACCAGACGGCGGGCGACGCGGCGGTGCGCGCCAGCGGCGCCAACCGGGCGACCTTCCGCGAGATGCTGGCCGTCGCGCAGATCGAGAACCCCGGCGCGCCGATCATCGTGAAGGCCCATCCCGAAACCGCCGCGGGCGCGCGGGCGGGGTATTACCAACGCGGCGACACCGACCCCAGGGTCACGCACCTGAGCGACCCGGTCTCGCCCTGGGCGCTGCTGGAGGGCGCCGTCGCGGTCTACACGGTGTCGTCGCAGATGGGGTTCGAGGCGATCCTCGCAGGCCATCGTCCCCGCGTCTTCGGCCAGCCGTTCTATTCTGGCTGGGGGCTGACCCAGGACGAGGCGCCGGTACCCCGCCGCACGCGCCGACTGACACGCGCCCAGCTCTTCGCCGCGGCGATGATCCTGGCGCCGACATGGTACGACCCCTATCGGGACCGGCTCTGCACGCTGGAAGACGCGCTGGCCACGCTGGAGGCCGAAACCCGCGCCTGGCGCGACGACCGGCGAGGCTGGGTCGCGGCCGGGATGCGGCTTTGGAAACGGCCCACCATACAACGGGTGTTCGGCCAGGAGCGCCCGGTGCGCTTTGCCCCCGACCTGGCCACCGCCGAGGCCCGCGCCCAAGCCGAGGGCCGCCGCGCGATGGTCTGGGCCGGCAAGGGCGGCGGGGCGCGCCCGGACACGGTGCGCGTCGAGGACGGCATATTGCGCTCGGCCGGCCTCGGCGCGGCGCTGGTGCCGCCGCTGTCGCTGGTCTGCGACGATCTGGGCATCTACTACGACCCGACCCGCGAAAGCCGGCTGGAACGGCTGGTGGCCGAGGCATGCAGCCTGCCCGAGACCGAGCGCCGCCGGGCCGAGCGACTGATCGCGACCGTGATCCGGGCCGGGCTCAGCAAATACACCCCCGCTTCGGCGCCGCTGCCCGAACTGCCCGAGGGCCGGCGCATCCTGGTGCCCGGCCAGGTCGAGGACGATGCCTCGATCCGGCTGGGCTGCGGGGCGGAGCGGACCAACCGCGCCCTGCTGGAGCGGTGCCGGGCCGAGAACCCCGACGCGGTGCTGCTTTACAAGCCGCACCCGGATGTCGAGGCCGGGCTGCGCCCCGGCGCGCTGACCGAGGCCGAGGCGCGGACCCATGCCGACACGGTGCTTGCCGGGGCCGATCCCGCGGCGCTGCTGGCGCGGGTCGATGCGGTCTGGACGCTGACCTCGACGCTGGGCTTCGAGGCGCTGCTGCGGGGCGTGCCGGTCACCTGCCTTGGCACGCCGTTCTACGCGGGCTGGGGGCTGACGGCCGATCTGGGGCCGGTGCCCGCCCGCCGCGCCGCCCGGCCCGACATCCTGGCGCTGGCCCATGCGGTGCTGATCGCCTATCCGCGCTACCGCGATCCGGTCACGGGCCGCCCCTGCCCGGCCGAAGTGGTGGCAGACCGCCTGGCGGCCGGAGAGGTGCCCGGCCCCGGGCCGGGCAACCGGGTCTTGTCGAAGCTGCAGGGGCTGCTGGCGAGCCGTGCGCATCTGTGGCGGTGACGCGGCCGGCCCTCGCGGGCCGGTGCCTCCGGCGGGGATATTTTCGGCCAGAAGAAGTTGGCAACGCGCGCTTATGGTCCGGCGCGCTCCCAGCGGTGCAGCACGTCACCGCCCGCATCGCGCGTCTCGATCAGGCGAAAGCGCGGCGCCTCGGACAGCGCGTCGATTCCCATCGCGCCGAGGCTGGGGCGGCCCTCGGCCCCCAGTGCCAGACCGGCGGTGAAGCCCACCAGCTCGTCCACCAAACCGGCGTTCAGCAGCGAGGCGGCAAATGCCCCGCCGCCCTCGCAGAAGACGCGCGTCAGCCCGGCCGCCCCGAGCGCGGCGAGGATCGCGCGGGGATCGAGCTGGCGATCGGGGCCGGGCCTGACCTCGATCAGCCGAGCGCCCGCCGCGGCCCAGGCCTCGCGCCGGCCGGTGGCGGCGTCGGGGCCGTGGCAGAGCCAGAGCGGCGGCGCGGCGGCGCTTTGCGCGAGCTGTCCGCCCAGCGGCAGATCCAGCCGGCGCGAACAGACCACGCGCAGCGGCTGGCGCGCCACGCCCAGCCCGCGCACGGTCAGCATCGGGTCGTCGGCTCGGGCGGTGCCGCCCCCCACCATCACCGCGTCATGGCGCGCGCGCAGCGCATGGACCATGCGCCGGGCCTCGGGGCCGGTGATCCACTGGCTGTCGCCGGTGGCGGTGGCGATGCGCCCGTCGAAGGAGGAGGCGAGCTTGAGCGTCAGCGCCGGGCGCCCCTCGGTGCGGGCCAGCAAGAACCCCCGGTGCGCGCGCGCGGCCTCGGCCGCCAGAACGCCGGTGGTCACCGCCACCCCGGCCGCGCGCAGCATCGCGTGGCCGCGCCCGGCCACGCGGGCGTCGGGGTCTTCCAGCGCGGTCACGACGCGGGCCACGCCGGCCGCGATCAGCGCCTCGGCGCAGGGCGGCGTGGCGCCGTGATGGGCGCAGGGTTCGAGGCTGACATAGGCGGTGGCGCCGCGCGCCGCCGCCCCCGCGCGGGCCAGCGCCTGCGGCTCGGCATGAGGTCGGCCGCCCGGCGCCGTCCAGCCGCGCCCCACGACACGGCCCGCGTTGACGATGACGCAGCCGACGGCGGGGTTCGGCCAGACCGCGCCCTGACCGCGCGCGCCCAGGCCCAGCGCAAGCGCCATGAAGCGCGCGTCACCGGCCCCGCTCACTCCTCCGGCGGGCCCTGCGGGCGCAGCTCGCTGACGAACTTGTCGAAATCGCCGGCTTCCTGGAAATTCTTGTAGACGCTGGCGAAGCGCACATAGGCCACGGTGTCGATCCGCGCCAGCGCCTCCATCACGATCTCGCCGATCACCTTGGAGGGGATGTCGGTCTCGCCCATGCTTTCCAGCCGCCGGACGATGCCGGAAATCATCTGGTCGATCCGCTCGGGATCGACGGGGCGTTTCTGCAGCGCGATGCGGATCGAGCGTTCCAGCTTGTCGCGGTCGAAATCCTCGCGCCGGCCGTTCGACTTGATCACCACGAGGTCGCGCAGTTGCACACGCTCATAGGTGGTAAAGCGGCCGCCGCAGGCCGGGCAAAAGCGCCGCCGCCGGATCGCGACATGGTCCTCGGCGGGCCGCGAATCCTTTACCTGCGTGTCGACATTTCCGCAAAAGGGGCAGCGCATGACCTCTCCCTCGGTGGGCTGGGGCTGTTTTCCACAGGCACTATAGGGGAGCCGCCAGAATTTGGGTAGAGGCGAAATGGCCCGCTATATCTTGCGGTCAGGCCAGGTGCGCGGCGACCTCGCGCCGGTGCGGCGCGGTGCGGTGTTCGTAGAGGTAAAGCCCCTGCCATGTACCCAGAACGGGCCGCCCGCCCGCCACGGGAATCGACAGCGACACCGGCAACAGCGCGGCCTTGATATGGGCCGGCATGTCGTCGGGGCCCTCGGCCGTGTGGCGCAGCCAGGCCATCGACGGGTCGCTTGCCGGCGGCACCAGCCGGGCGAGCCAGGCGTCGAGGTCGCGCTTGACGTCGGGGTCGGCGTTTTCCTGGATCAGCAAAGAGCAGGAGGTGTGGCGCACGAAGAGCGTGAGCAGCCCGTCGCCCTGCCCCGCCGTCCAGGCCAGCACGTCACGGGTGAACTCGTAGAGGCCGGGGCCCGAGGTGGCGATGGTGAAACAGGTCTGCATCGGTATTTTCCTTGGCTCAGGCCACGCTATTTTACCGAGCAAGCGCGGGCAATGCGCCCGTGCGGCCAGGGAGGGCGCCATGACACGACTGACCGCAAAGGATTTCGACCAAGAGCTTCTGGAACTTTACGACTATTACGCGCACGGACGCATCACCAAGCGCGAGTTTCTCGACCGCGCGGCGAAATACGCCGTGGGCGGGCTGACCGCCGCGGCGCTTCTGAACATGATGAAACCCGATTACGCGCTGGCCCAGCAGGTGTCGTTCAACGACCCCGAGATCGTGCCGGAATACATCACCTACCCCTCGCCCGAGGGCCATGGCGAGGTGCGCGGCTATCTGGTGAAGCCCGCCAATGCCGAGGGCCCGCTGCCCGCCGTGCTGGTGGTGCACGAGAACCGCGGCCTCAACCCCTATATCGAGGACGTGGCGCGGCGGGTCGCAAAGGCCGGCTACATGGCGCTGGCGCCCGACGGTCTGACCAGCGTGGGTGGCTACCCCGGCAACGACGACGAGGGCCGCGCGCTGCAAAAATCGGTCGACCCGGTCAAGCTGATGAACGATTTCTTCGCCGGGTTCGAGCATCTCAAGGCGCGCGACGACAGCACCGGCAGGGTCGGCTGCGTCGGCTTTTGCTATGGTGGCGGGGTCTGCAACGCGCTGGCCGTGGCCTATCCCGAACTCGGCGCCTCGGTGCCGTTCTACGGGCGCCAGGCCAGCGCCGAAGACGTGCCGCGCATCGAGGCGCCGCTGCTGTTGCACTATGCCGAGCTGGACGAACGGATCAATGCCGGCTGGCCCGCCTACGAAGCGGCGCTGCAAGAGCACGGCAAGACCTACACCGCGCATATCTACCCGGGCGTGAACCACGGGTTTCACAACGATTCGACCCCGCGCTACGATGAAGAGGCCGCCAATCTCGCCTGGGACCGGACGATCGCGTTCTTCGGAGAGCATTTGCGCTGAAGGCTGCGCGGGGGGTCTACGCGGGCGCTGGCCCCAGCCGCCCGCTGTCAGGCCCGCGCCGCCACGCTATCGAGCGGCGCGTCCGCGGGAAACGCTGGGTACGTTGTATGTCGGCCGAAGCCCCGGCGACCTTGGCGCCGCTTGACGGCACGACGCTGCCGCCCGCCATGGCCTCCGGCCCGGCCGCGGGCCAAAAAAGGCGCCGGCCCGGTTTCCGGTCCGCCTATGGTCGATGTCCTCACCGGCAACAAAGCGGACCGGCATCATTCGGGCAACGGCCCTCTTCAGGCACGGCCTTGCCGTTGCGCGGCGCGCTCAGGCCGACATCGCCTCGGTGCCGTCGACCCAGTTATCGCCCGCCTTGCCGCGGTAGAACCCGTTGATGAACGGCGCGTCGATACCGAGGTCGCGCAGCCGCGCCTCGCCCTCGGCCACTTCCATCCGGCCCTTCAGCACGTCGTCGAAGATGCGCGTGACCGCGACCATGTCGCAGGTATGGGGCATGACGCGGAAATGGGTGACGCCCAGCGCAGCCATGTCGGCCATGTCGGCCAGCAGGTCGAGATAGCCGTAGGTCAGCGTCTGGATGCCGTTGATCGTCAGGAAGGGCCGATCGTCCATCGTTCTCAGCGTCATCCCGTCGGTGTCGTTCTCGCAGACGAACTGGCAGTTGTCCTTGGTGCGCTCATGCGCCCTTGCGTGATAGCAGCGCGCCGACAGCGCCAGCGACGCGCGGCCGAACACCTGCGCCTCCAGCCCCACGCCCAGCTCTTTCGCCCGTTCGCCCAGCACGGCGATGACGTTGCGCGGCAGTTCGGGCAACAGCGCGAAATGGGTCGCGCCCTGGCGGGCGAGATAGGCCATCGTCTCTTCGTTGTAGACGTTCAGCAGCGCGCCGACCCGGTGCGGCTTGCCCTTGAGGTAAAGCAGAGCGGCGGTATTGTTCAGTTCCAGGTCGCGCCCCTCTTGCTGGGACCAGTCGCGCAGCAGGTTGCGCTCGCGCTTGATGACCACCTCCGACAGCGAGCAGAACACGACCTTCTTGCCGGCGCGCTCCAGCCGTTCGGCGACGGCCTCCATGTCGTCTTCGAAGAACGGCGTCCGCTTCGAGCAGATCACCTCGCCCAGATAGACGGTGGATACGGGGCTTTCGTCGGCGATGCGATAGTAGAAGTCGCGTTTTTTCTCGGCCGACCAGTGAAAGAGATTGGGACCCAGGGTCAGTTCAACACTCATCCCGCTTACCTCCATTTCTTGGTTTTCAGCGCGCCTTCGGTCTGTTTCTGGCCCTCGGTAAGGGCCACCAGATCGGCGAGCTTGGGCTCTTGCCCGGCCATGATCGCGTCGACCGCCTCGCGAAAGGCGCCCACGACCTTTTTGACATAGGCGCGCGAGCGTTGGCGACCCTCGATCTTGAAGGCATGCACGCCGGCATTGATCAGCTCGGGCAGCATGGTCGAGGCGTTCAGGCTGATCGGCTCTTCAAAGGCGTAATAGCCGTCCTCGCGCGGGTCGGCCCGGTAGCGGCCCTTGCAGATCGTGGGATAGCCGGCCGTTTCGTTCGGGCCGAACCGGTCGATCATGTAGCCGCCCAGCTTGGTGGACATGCTGCCATCATCGGCGCGTTCGTATTTCACGCAGGCCGCCGGCGAACAGGCGCCATCCATGTTGGTCGACTGCCCCGTGACATAGTTGGTCAGCGAGCAGCGCCCCTCGACCATCAGCCCGTGGTTGCCGAAGATGAAGGTCTCGACCTCGCAGGGGATCTCCTCGACCAGGCCCTTGATCTCGCCCACGGTCATGATCCGCGGCAGCACCACGCGCTTTACCCCGAACTCGCGCACGTAATACTCGATCGCCTCGGGCGACGAGGCCGCGGCCTGCACCGACAGGTGAATGCGCATGTCGGGATGCTTGCGCTGGATGTATTCGGCCACCGCGATATCGGCCACGATGCAGGCATCGGCGCCCAGCCGCGCGGCGGTATCTGCGGCCTGCCGCCAAAGATCGAACTTGCCCGCGGGCGGGAAGGTGTTGAGCGTGATCAAGACCTTGGTGCCGCCGTCATGGGCGTATTGGATGGATTTCTCAAGCTCGGCATCGGTGAAGTTCAACCCGACGAAATTGCGCGCGTTGGTTTCGTTCTGAAACCCGCAATAGACGGCATCGGCACCTGCATCGACGGCGCTGCGCAGCGCGGCGGGGGTGCCGGCCGGACAGATCAGTTCGGGTTTGATCATGACTGGGCCTCTTTTCGTTTGGTGGCGTTCTCGGCGGCGCGGCGCAGCGCGTTGAGCGCCGCGCGCCCCGGCGGGCCGAACATGTCGGCCACGCTTTCGGCGATCGGTTCGTCGACATCGTCGAGCGCGTTTCGAAGGCAGACCACCGCCTCGGTATCGCCGGTGACGATCAGGTCGCGCGAGAAAAACAGCGCGTCGCCGTCCTGCTCGGCATCCATCAGCGTGAGCAGGTCGAGAAAGCTGCCCGAGATCCGCGCCACATGCGGCGGCGGCGTCGTGCAGCGGTTGATCGCCCGGAAATCCAGCGCGTCCGGGTCGGGGCGCAGATACAGCATGAACGGCATGTTCGTCGGGTCGATCAGAAAGTGCTCGTGCCGGTGCGGGCCCAGACGGGCGAACATGTCGGGATTCTCGGCGGCGATCTTGCGGACGATCCGGTTCAGGACCGGTTGCAGCAGAAACAGCGGAAGCGGCGGCGTGAAAGGCAGCGCACCGACGCCGCGCGAGGGACGCGGGGGGGTGATGTGGGATGTCATGACAGGTGGATACCCAACTCTGTGTCAAGCTGGCTTGACATACGTCAAAATCGGACCGGCTGTCGGCGGCACGAATTGTCACAGGTCTGGCAGGAAAGGCCGATTTTCGCCACTCAGGGCGCGTCGGCCTCGAAATTGAGCGGCATGATCTGCCGGCAGCGCAGCCGGGCATGGGCCGTGCGCAGGTTGTAGCCGGGCTCGGTCAGGCTGAACCCGTACCGCCCCGCCGGCCGCTCGTAGCCGGCCAGCGTTGGCGAGGGCGCGACGGTATAGAGAACCCCCTCCCCCGCCCGACCGCGCGGCGCGGCGAGATACACCCGGTCGCCCGGGCCGAGGCCCAGCTCGTCCTGCGCGTATTCGCCGGCGGCGCACCAGAACTCTCCCGGCCCGTAGCCGGGCAGGCCGAAGACGCGGAATTGGCCGGGCGTGTCGGCATCGGGCACCACGCGGGCACCGTAATACGTGGTCACGGCCCGCGGCGGCCCGTCATGGGCAGGGGCGCAGGCCGCAAGGATCGGCAGAGCGGCGGCAAGCAGGAAACGGGCAGGGCTGCGGGTCATGTCGATGGTTTACCGCATTGCGCGACGCATGCAAACGGCCCGTCGCTTGCGGCCGGCCTTGCCTGTCATAGGGCGCAGGCGTGGCGCCCGCCCTACGCTTGCATGTTCCCAAGACCGCTCATTCGGGTGCTGGCACATGTCTGCATGCGCGCTTGCGCCGGGACAACGGCACTGACCCTTGTGCCGGACCGAGACCACGCCGCCCGGCGGGGGCGGCGCGGTTGGTCGTGCAGGTTGACCCGATGGTAAAGCCGCGGCCCTGGTCTACGTGGTTTGAAACGGACGCGGGACCGCGAGGCGAATCTCTGCAGGTTTCGCATTTGCGGAAACCGGAGCGTCGCCCGCTCTTTCCAGACGTCCTCGGCCTGCCGCAGGAGCCGCGGGACACAAACATCCATCATCACGGCCGACGATCTCGGGCCGGTCCTGAAATGGCGAAACGGGTTGCAGACGCCGCTTTTCCGAACGCTACCCGCCGCCCTGCCTGGCCGCGGCCCGAGTTCTTTTGACAGGTCCCAACAGACGGATCACAGTGGGCGCGGCAACAGTTCACTTTCTTTTTGGGACGTTTCGTGCCTTTTTTGGGGACTGTCGCTTGCCATTTATGGACTGCCGGTATTGAATCCCACATGATGAATCAGAGCCTTTCCAGACTTGGCCGTCCGCCCGTCTTCGCCGACAACGAGCTTGCCCAAAAGGCGCTTGCGCTGCGTAGTGAGGGCAAGTCCGTCCGTGCCATAGCCAACGCAATCGGTGTTTCGAAATCGAGCGTGGCACGGTTTCTTTCCTCGGTGCCCGGTGCCGAGGACGCGACCCCCAATGAATTGCCCCTGAACCGTGCGGTCGAGAACCTGGTTGCGGCCCATGGTTTCGAGGCCGTATCCTCGGCTTTGGTGACACTGGCGCCTGCGCAGAGCGGCCCGTCCCAGGAGCCCCCGAAACCTGAAGAACGCCTTAAACCGGAAGAACCCGCTGAAACGGAGGCCTGGACCCGCTTCGGGCTGGCCATGCCCGGCAAGATTTCTCTGGTAGACATACAAAGGGCGTTCTTGCTGGGCCTTGGCCACGACCTGACGAAAGACGGCCCCCTCATCGACGCGGCAGGATTCGATGGAGACCCGAATTGCTGGTGCGAGAGGCCAGAGCGCACGTCGCTCGGCGCGTTCATCGACAAAGTCGAAGCGCACCTTATTGGCCTGCTGAACAGTGATCAAAGTGCGGGCCGCGGGTATACCACCTTCGACCGCAGGTCGGTTTCAAACGCGTTCGCACGCGCCGGCGTGTTTTCCGCCAGTTGGCTGTCGCAACAGCCCAAGGCCGGGATCAGCGCCTTGCTGAGCATCGCCCAACTGCGGGATGCGGGCGTCAGCGACGCCACGATTGACACGATCTGGCCGAACGAGGCCCCGAAAACGACCCCTCGCCTCGATCGTAAGCAGTAAGGCGGGCCCGTCACTTGGGGTGCTGGCAGGCGCGTTCGACAGCATTTGGAGAAGTCCGGTGACGCGGCTGTCGGGCCGGCCGGGCCAACCTCCGACGCCGGGAAAGCGGTTCGGACTTCTCGTCGCCGAACGTCATGCCGCTCCCCTGCCCCGTTCGACGACATCAACTTGATTCCGCCCGTATCTTAGTCAGGCCCAAATAAGGTACGATGCCCCGGGGACATCGCTGTTCGCAGCGATGCCCTGCCGGCAGGGAGGACAACGGATGGAATGTTGCGGACCCGGGTATGCGTCGCCGTCCGAGGCGATGAAAGCCCCGCGAGAAAAGCTGCTCTATACAATTGCGATCTACACCGGGACCGGCATCCAGAAGCCGGATTACCTTTGTACCATCGACGCCGACCCGGAGAGCGAGACCTATTCACAGGTGATTCACCGGCTGGAGATGCCCGGGATCGGGGACGAGTTGCACCACATGGGCTGGAATGCCTGCTCGTCCTGTCACGACGATGCCTCGATGAGCCGGCGCTACCTGATCGTGCCGGGCGTGCGCTCGTCGAACCTGCATATCGTCGATACCATCGACCCGCGAGCGCCGGTCCTGCACAAGGTCGTCGAGGGGACCGAGATCAAGGCCAAGACGAACCTCAGCGCGCCGCACACGGTGCATTGCCTGGGCAGCGAGATCATCATCTCGATGCTTGGTGACGCCAAGGGCGAGGCGCCGGGCGGCTACCTTCATCTGGACAAGAACTTCGACATCATGGGTCGGTGGGAAACCACGATGGGCGATATCCCGTTCGGCTATGACTTCTGGTATCAGCCGCGCCACAACGTGATGGCCTCGTCCGAATGGGCCGCGCCGAACACGTTCATGCCGGGCTTCGACCTCGAAGAGGTCGGCCACCTGAAATACGGGCGCCGCATCCACCTGTGGGACTTCGAAAAGAAAGAGCCCAAGCAGACCTTTTACCTGGGCGAGGACGGCCTGATCCCGCTGGAAGTGCGATTTCATCACGACCCGGACTCGACCCACGGCTTTTGCGGGGCGGCACTATCGGCCAACATCATCCACTGGTGGAAGGACGGCGACGACTGGAAATGGGAAAAGATCGTCGACGTCGAGAACGAGCCGCACCCGGAATGGCCGATACCGGTGCCCGGGGTCATCTCGGTCATCCTGCTCAGCATGGACGACCGGTTTCTCTATTTCTGCAACTGGCTGCACGGCGACATCCGGCAATACAACATCGAAGACCCGCACAACCCGGTTCTGACCGGACAGGTCTGGATGGGCGGGCTGCTTGGCCGGGCGCCGCAGGTCAACGGCGTCAAGGTGACCGGCGGGCCGCAGATGATCCAACTCAGCCTCGACGGGAAACGTCTTTACGTCACAACAAGCCTTTTCAGCACCTGGGACAACCAGTTCTACCCGGAAATCCGCACCAATGGCGGCTGCATGCTGATGGTCAACTGCGATACCGAGACGGGCGGGATGGAGATCGATCCCGATTTCGTCGTCGACTTCGGCAAAGAGCCGAATGGCCCGTCACGCTGCCACGAAACCCGCTATCCGGGCGGCGACTGCACAAGCGATATCTGGGTATGACGACACGCACGGTCACCCTGGCCAATCGCGGCGGCGCGACCCATAGCGTCGATGCGAGACGCCCCCTGCTCGACAGCCTGCGCGAGCAGGGCGTGGACCTGCCCTACGGCTGCAAATACGGCGGCTGCATCACCTGCGCGGCCAAATTGACCTCGGGCGAGGTCGATCAGCGCCGTCAGGTCGCGCTGAACAACCGGCAGATCGACCGGGGATATGTGATCCTCTGCGTGGCGCGGCCCTTGACGGATATCACGCTCGAAATCGGGGTAGAAAGCCACGACCGGCTTTACCGCAACCCGTTCCTCGACCCGCTTGAGCCACATGAGCTGAAGCCTGACATTGCCACACCAAGGGAGTCATGAGACATGCCCGAGGCCCATATCGATCGCATCTACGACTATCCGCCGGATTACCTCGCCGACATTCTCAAAAACACCAGGACGATCGCGATGGTCGGGGCGAGCGCGGACAAGACCAAGTTCAGCTATGGCGTTCTGCGTGTTCTGCATGAAACCGGCTACGAAATCCTGCCCGTCAACCCGAACCCCGAAGTCCGGGAAATCCGCGGCCTCAAGGTCTATCGGTCCCTGAAAGACATCGAGCGCCCCGTCGACATGGTCGAGGTCTTCCGCCCAAAGGAAGAGCTCTACGGCATCGCCGAAGAGGCCATCGAAATAGGGGCCAAGGTGCTCTGGGGGCAGATCGGCGTTTACGACGACAAGGCCGCCGAACTCGCCGAGAAGGCCGGGTTGAAGGTCGTCATGAACCGCTGCCCCAAGATCGAGCTTTTCCGGCCCTTCTGGAAACCCAGGCTCGACCTGACGATCTGACACGCCTGCCCCTGCAACCCCGTCGCCCGTGCCCCGCCAGAGGGTGGGCCGGCGGCGCGGGCGAAGGCGAGCAGCCACCGGGACGGCCAATGCTGCGGGCTGGCGGAACCAGAGCCGCGCCTGTGTGATTGGCGAACTCGATTGCCGGCCAGCACGGTCATGAACGAACTACTAACAAATTAGTTGACAGATGGTCGCAGCAAGGCATACCCCTTTGGAAGCTGGCGATGATCAGCTCAAATATATCTTTGGGAGGAGATAAGATGCGGAAGTATCTGCTCTCCGCGACTGCGGCCATGGCCGTCATCGCGGGGTCTGGGAGCGCTTTTGCCGATGCAGCGGCGGCCCAGAAATGGATTGACCAGGAATTCCAGCCATCGACGCTTACGAAAGAAGAGCAGATGGCCGAGATGGAGTGGTTCATCGAGGCCGCCGAACCGTTCGCGGGCATGGAAATCAACGTGCTGTCCGAGGGCATCCCGACGCACGGCTACGAGTCCGAGGTGCTGACCGAGGCGTTCGAGGAAATCACCGGCATCAAGGTCAACCACCAGATCCTCGGCGAAGGCCAGGTCGTTCAGGCCGTCCAGACGCAAATGCAGACGAACCGGAACCTCTATGACGGCTACGTCAACGACAGCGACCTGATCGGCACCCATTCCCGCCTGCAGCAGGCCTATAACCTGACCGAGCAGATGGCCGGCGAGTGGTCAGAGACGACTTCGCCCACGCTCGATCTCGACGATTTCATGGGGCTTCAGTTCACCACGGGCCCCGACGGCAACCTCTACCAGTTGCCCGACCAGCAGTTCGCCAACCTCTACTGGTTCCGCAAGGACTGGTTCGACGATCCCGAGCTGAAGGCACAGTTCGAAGAGAAATACGGCTACGAGCTTGGCGTTCCGGTCAATTGGTCGGCCTACGAGGACATCGCCGAGTTCTTCTCGAACGACGTGCAGGAAATCGACGGCGTCCGGATCTACGGCCACATGGATTACGGCAAGCGCGCGCCCGACCTCGGCTGGCGAATGACGGATGCCTGGCTTTCGATGGCCGGTGCCGGATCCCCGGGCGAGCCCAACGGCGTTCCGATCGACGAATGGGGCATCCGGATGGAGGCCGGTTCGTGCAACCCGGTCGGGGCCTCGGTCTCGCGCGGTGGCGCCGCCAACGGCCCCGCGGCGGTCTATGCGATCCGCAAGTGGGACGAGTGGCTGAGAAACTACGCCCCTCCGGGCGCGGCGTCTTACGACTTTTACCAGTCGCTGCCCGCTCTGGCACAGGGCAACGTGGCGCAGCAGATCTTCTGGTACACGGCTTTCACCGCGGACATGGTGAAACCGCAGTCGGAAGGCAACAACACGGTCGATGAAGATGGCAACCCGCTCTGGCGGATGGCCCCCTCGCCCCACGGCCCGTACTGGGAAGAAGGCCAGAAAGTCGGCTACCAGGACGTCGGGTCGTGGACCTTCCTCAAGTCCACACCGTCCGACAGGGCGCAGGCCGCGTGGCTTTACGCGCAGTTCGTCACGTCCAAGACGGTCGACGTGAAGAAATCCCACGTGGGTCTGACCTTCATCCGCGACAGCTCGGTCAACCACGAGAGCTTCACCGAGCGCGCGCCGAAGCTTGGCGGTCTCGTCGAGTTCTACCGCTCGCCCGACCGCGTGGCGTGGTCGCCCACGGGCATCAACGTGCCGGACTATCCGAAGCTGGCCCAGATCTGGTGGCAGCAGATCGGTGACGTGAACTCGGGCGCCTTCACGCCGCAGGAAGCGATGGACCGTCTCGCCCAAGAGATGGACATCACCATGGCCCGCATGCAGGCCGCCGACGAGGCGCAGAACGTCTACGGCGGCTGCGGCCCGCGCCTGAACGAGGAAAAGGACCCCTCGGAATGGCTGGGCAAGGGTGGCGCGAAAGCGAAGCTCGAGAACGAGAAGCCGCAGGGCGAGACCGTCAACTACGACGACCTGGTCGCGCGCTGGAACCAGTAGGCGAACACCCGGCCCCGGCATCTGCCCGGGGCCGGGCTTCGAACGACCGTAGGCCGGGCCCACGCCCGGCAGCATCGGGGATGCCGGGCGTGGGCCCGGGCTGCGGGGTAACGGCATGACGCTCGAATTGAGAGACGCCAGCAAGGTGGTGCGCGGCATCACATACATCAAGCCCACGTCGCTGGTGATGGAGACGGGGCATTTCAATGTCCTTCTTGGCCAGACAGGTGCCGGAAAGACTTCCCTTATCAAGCTGATGGCCGGTCTCGACCCGCTGGCCTCCGGTCAGATCCTGATGGAAGGCCAGGACGTCTCGAAGCTGTCGACGCAGAGGCGGAACATCAGCCTGGTCCACCAGTTCTTCGTGAACTACCCGCACATGAGCGTCTTCGATAACATCGCCTCCCCGCTTAGGGTCGCAGGCATGGCGAAGTCCGAGATCGAAGACCGTGTGCAGGAGGCCGCCGATATCCTGCAACTCGGCCCGATGCTTAAACGGCGCCCGCAGGAGCTTTCGGGCGGGCAGCAGCAGCGCTGTGCCCTGGCCCGCGCAATCGCCAAGGAAAGCCGCGCGGTCTTTCTCGACGAACCGCTCGCCAACCTCGATTACAAACTGCGCGAGGAACTGCGCGAGCAACTGCCCGAGCTTTTTGCCGGGCGCGGGGCGGTGGTCGTCTATGCCACCTCCGAACCGGAAGAAGCGCTTCTCCTCGGCGGCTACACTGCGCTGATGGATGGCGGCGTCGTCACGCAATTCGGGCGCACGGCCGAGATCTACCGAAAACCTGCCACGCTGACCGCGGCGCGCGTCTTCTCCGACCCGCCCATCAATGCCGCCGGGATCGTCAAGACAGGCTCCGAGGCACGGCTTCGGACCGGCGTCACATGGACGATGCAGGGGGCGGCGGCATCCCTGCCCGACGGCGAATATACGATCGCTATACGGCCGCATCACGTGGTGCCGATACAATCCGATCCGGGCGACGTGGCATTGAACGGCATCGTGCAGGTGACGGAGCTTTCGGGCTCTGAATCCAGCGCGCATTTCCAGATGGGCGATGAGAGTTGGGTCTCGCTCTCGCATGGCGTTCACCCCTATCGGGTGGGCGAAGATCATCGCTTTTACATGGACGCAAGCCAGGCGTTCTATTTCACACCCGACGGGAGGCTCGTCGCCTGATGGCCAAGATCACCCTCTCGAACCTTCGCCATTCGTACCTGCCGGCCCCGGCCGGCCCGTCGGACTACGCGCTGAAAGAGATCGATCTCGACTGGCAGGATGGGGGGGCCTATGCGCTGCTCGGCCCGTCGGGCTGCGGCAAGTCGACCTTGCTCAACATCATTTCCGGGCTGCTCACCCCGTCCGAGGGCCGGATCCTGTTCGATGGCCAGGACGTGACCGACCTGCCACCCGCCCAGCGCAACATCGCCCAGGTGTTCCAGTTCCCAGTGATCTACGACACGATGACGGTGCGCGAGAACCTTGAGTTTCCCTTGCGCAATCGCAGGGTGGAAAGCGCCAAGATCGCCCAGCGCGTGGCCGAGATCGCGACCATGCTGGAAGTGGAAGATATGCTGGACACCCGCGCCGCGCATCTTTCGCCCGACAACAAGCAGAAAATCTCGATGGGCAGGGGCCTTGTCCGCGATGACGTGAACGTCGTGATGTTCGACGAGCCGCTGACCGTGATCGACCCGCACCTGAAATGGAAGCTTCGTTCGAAACTGAAAGAGCTCCACCAGAGGGTGAAGGCGACGATGATCTACGTCACTCACGACCAGACCGAGGCGCTGACCTTCGCCGATCAGGTGGTTGTCATGCAGGACGGTGAAATCGTGCAGATCGGAACGCCGGTCGAACTCTTCGATCGCCCGCAGCACACCTTCGTCGGCCATTTCATCGGCTCGCCGGGAATGAACATTCTGCCCGCGACGGTGACAGACGGCCGTGTCACTTTCGAGGGTCAGCCGGTCGCCGTCGAAGGTGCCGTAAAGGGCGAAGGCGGCCGGACCGAACTGGGCGTGCGCCCCGAATTCGTGTCGCTGTCCGAAACCGGCCTGCCCGCGCGGGTCAGCAAGGTCTCGGACGTGGGCCGGCACGCGGTGATCGAAGCGATGGTGGGCGACACGCCGGTCAAGGCGGTCATCGGGCATGCGGAAGTGGAACAGGGCGCCCAGGTGCACCTGGCCTTCCGGCCCGACCAGACCCGGCTTTACCGCGACGGCTGGATCACGACGGAGGCCATGCAATGAGAACCGAAAACCAACGCGCCTGGTTCTTCGTCCTGCCGGTCCTGTTGCTGGTCGCCTTCAACGCGCTTGTCCCGATCATCACGGTGGTCAACTACTCGGTGCAGGAAACCTTCGGCAACAACGTCTTCTTCTGGCAGGGGCTGGACTGGTTCGAGCAAATCCTGCGGTCGGACCGGTTTCATGCCGCGCTTGGCCGGCAGTTCCTGTTCACGTTCCTGATCCTCATCATCGAGGTTCCGCTGGGCATTGTCGTAGCCCTGTCGATGCCGCGAAAAGGCTTTTGGGTGCCCATCTGCCTTGTCACAATGGCGCTGCCGATGCTGATCCCCTGGAACGTGGTCGGCTCGATGTGGAACATCTTCACCCTGCCGAATATCGGGCTTCTCGGCTATTTCATGAACGATGTCCTCGGCATCAACTACGACATGACGCAGCAGCCGTTTTCCGCATGGGTGACGATCGTCGTCATGGATGTCTGGCACTGGACCTCGCTGGTCGTCCTGCTCAGCTATGCCGGCCTGGTCTCGATCCCGGATGCCTATTACCAGGCCGCCAAGATCGACGGCGCCAGCCCCTGGAAGGTCTTCCGCTACATCCAGCTACCCAAGATGAAGACGGTCCTGACCATCGCCGTGCTCTTGCGGTTCATGGACAGCTTCAACATCTACACCGAACCCTTCGTGTTGACCGGCGGCGGCCCGGGCAACTCGACGACACTGTTGTCCATCGACCTCGTGAAGATCGCCCTAGGCCAGTTCGACCTTGGCCCGGCGGCGGCCATGAGCCTGATCTACTTCGCAATCACGCTTCTGGTCTCGTGGCTGTTCTACACACTGATGACGAAGGATGACGCGAAATGAGAAAACGATCCCTCGTTCCGATCCTCTACATCGCCTTCCTGATGTTGCCGATCTATTGGCTGGTGGCGATGAGCTTCAAGACCACGGGCGAGATACTGTCGGGCTTCAGCCTGTTCCCCCAGACCTTCACGCTGGAGAACTACCGCGTCATCTTCACCGACCCGACATGGTACTGGGGCTATATCAACTCGATCATCTACGTCTCGCTCAACATGGTCATCTCGGTCAGCGTCGCCCTGCCCGCGGCCTATGCCTTTTCGCGCTACCGGTTCCTTGGCGACAAGCAGCTCTTTTTCTGGCTGCTGACCAACCGGATGGCCCCCGCGGCGGTCTTTGCGCTGCCGTTCTTTCAGCTTTATTCCTCGATCGGGCTTTTCGACACGCATCTTGCCGTCGCCCTGGCGCATTGCCTGTTCAACATCCCCCTCGCGGTCTGGATCCTCGAAGGGTTCATGGGCGGGGTGCCGAAGGAACTGGACGAGACGGCCTATGTCGATGGCTATTCCTTCCCGCGCTTCTTCGTCACCATCTTCCTGCCGACGATCAAGGCAGGCGTCGGTGTGGCGGCCTTCTTCTGCTTCATGTTCTCGTGGGTGGAGCTTTTGCTGGCCCAGACGCTGACCGCGGTTGAAGCCAAGCCGATCGCGGCGACGATGACGCGCACGGCGTCTTCGGCCGGCTACGAGTTGGGGCTGCTTGCGGCGGCAGGCACATTGACGATCATTCCGGGGGCCATCGTGATCTATTTCGTCCGCAACTACATCGCCAAGGGTTTTGCCCTGGGGAGGGTGTGATGCGGCCGCTGATCCTGATCTTCGCGCTGCTGCATACGAATGCGGCGCTTGCACAGGGCTGGGGCAACGTCGCCAAACAACAAGAGGACAAGGGTTTTTCGTGGACGGACCCGCTTTGGCCGTCCTTCTGGATGGCATGGACGCCCGCGACCTTCGCGCTTTTCTGCGGTCTCTTCGGTGCCATCGCGGTGATCGGCATCCTCGAAGGCGTCCGATACCGCGACGGGCTGGAACGCAAGGGCATCCTTGGCCTGACCACGACACTGGGCGACCGCCTTTTCATCTCTCTGCTTGGAACCGCCTATATTTTCCTCGCCTGGCTCGGCCTCGTGGGCCAGCCGCTCTGGTGGCCGCTGGCGATCGCTGTCGCCTGGGGCATCTTCGTGTTCAGGAAAGTCTGAGAGTCCGCTTTGGAAAACGAAACACATGCGCTTTACTCGACACCTGTACCGAGTGAGCGATTGCCCGGGATGGGACAGCAATGAAGAAGAAGAAACGCGAGCTGCTGACCGAAGTCGAACTGGAGTTCATGAACGAGCTTTGGGCTTTGGGGGAGGGGACCGTGCGGGACGTACTGGCGCGACTGCCGGAAGACCGGAACCTGGCCTACACGTCGGGCGCGACGATCCTGCGCATCCTCGAACAGAAAGAGTTCGTCACCAGCCGCAAATCCGGCAAGAGACACATCTACAAGCCCACGTTGGCAAAAGACGCGTATCAATACCGCTCACTGAAAGACCTGTCGGCCAAGCTCTTCGACGACACGCCCGCCTCGCTTGTGGCGACGCTGATGAACGACGAGGACCTGACCGAGGAAGCATTGGGGCAGATCCGGGCACTCGTGGATCGGAGGTTGAAAAATGATACCGGGTGATGCACTTCTCGATGCTTTCATCGACGCCAATATCCTCGTTTGCGTGGCCTATGCGCTTTGGCTCGTCACGCGTATCCTGCTGGGCCGTTTGGGTCTGAAACACGCCTACGGAACTCAGCTGAGACTGCTCAACAGCGTTTTCCTGACCGTCGCCTTCGCGCCGTTCGTCGTGCTGCTCTACACGACTCTGCAGCGCTCCGGCATCGCGGGCGGGGTGCAGCTGAACCTGTCGGACATGATCGTCTCGCATTATCTGAACGGCGGGATCGGCATGAAGGCCACCGAGTTCGAGAACCTGATCCTGATGCGCGACACGTTCACGCTGAACGTTCTCAGCGGCGCCGGCTGGGTCGCCTGGGCGGCGATCGCCGCTTTCCTTGCAGGCACCGTGATCGGGGGTCTCCGGCTGGTCTGTTCGATGTTCTGCCTGCACCGGATCGTTGCGGACAGCTATGCCTGGCGGTCTTTCGGACGGGTGCGCATCCGCCTTTCCGACCGAACGCTGGTTCCGTTTTCGACACGCGGCCTGCGGACCTATTACGTGGTCCTGCCCTCGCACATGCTGGGCCGGAGCGATGAGATGAGGGTCTCGCTGGCCCACGAATTCCAGCACCTCCGGCAAGGCGACCTGGAATGGGAAATCCTGCTCGAGGCGCTCAAGCCGCTCTTCTTTCTCAATCCCGCCTACCACGCCTGGAAAAGGCAGGTGGAGAACCTGCGTGAATTGAACTGCGACAGCGAGGTTCTGACGCGCGGTCGGATCGGCATAAGAACCTATTGCGAGACGTTGCTGTCGGTGTGCCAAAAGACCTTGCGGCGCGACCGGGCCTTCGTGATTGCAGTGCCGAAGGTCACACTTGTCACGGCGGACCGCTCGGTGATCGGCCTCGGCAAGCAAAGCTTTCTCGAACGCCGCATCAACTCGCTCCTGGACAGGCAGAGGCTGGCGCAGCCCAGGCTGGTGTTCGCGGCCGCCGTGCTGCCGCTGATCGCGGCGATCCTGCTGACGGCGGTGGCAATTCAGCGACCGGGAGACTGGAGCCAAGACCGTCTCATGCTCTCCACCGTGGTCAATCTGGAGAGGCTGGACGAAATCAACAGGCTGTCGACCTTCGGGCGCGTCAGAGACTGAGCCGGTGTGACCTCCCCCGCGATCAGGGCCGGAGGGATCCCGAATCTTCCGGTTGGGATTGAGTGTTGAGCGGCAGCGCAGAGACCGCAGCAGTCTCAACGCTGCTGCCAGACAAAGCCGAACCAGTCTCTGCAAGGGCAGGATGGCTGCCCATTGTTCAGCGAAATGACCGCGCCACTCGGCAAGGGCGGCGGTTCGGTTCAGCTTGAAATCCGGTCGGCTGTAGAGGCTGCGATCCTGGTTGATGTGGTTCGAGACAGAGGCGTGTAGGGCGCCCCGAACCGGTGCCACCACAAGCGCACCGTCTCGTGGCACATGCCGATGCCGCGCCCATGCAGCATGTCTTCGACGTTACAAAGCGACAGCCGCAACCGGACGTACAACATCACCGCCAGGCGGATGGTCTCAGGGCTCGTTTTGAATCACTTGAAAGGGCTCGGTGTCGTCATCTCAGGATGCTACCGATCGCCCTGTCCCGCCTCAAGCCAGGTTCCCTTGACAGAGCCTTTTTCCGGCAAAACCGAACCCCGTGATGGGCCGGGCAGAGACACATGCCGCCCCCCACCACAGCGTCTAGTATATCGTCTCTGCAGGAGCGAAAGCACGGCAAACCACGGAACTCTCAGCGGCAAATCCGGTCTTTCTTGAATTGATAGAAATGACTTAAATGGCTGGCGGAGGAGGTGGGATTCGAACCCACGGTACGCTTTCACGCACGCCGGTTTTCAAGACCGGTGCAATCGACCACTCTGCCACTCCTCCGGCCGACTGGCACGCTTAGACCAGCGGGCGCGATTCTGAAAGCGGGGGCAAGCCGAATCTTGCCGCGGGGCGGCCTGTCCACTTTCCTTGCGCCGGGCCTGTCGCTATGATCGCCACGCGTCCGCCGGCGCGGCGCGGGGCAACATCGGCAGTGACGCCGCATCGCGGCGCGGAGCACAAGCGCGGCGGAGTTCGCGCGGCACCATGGGGGCAAGGGATGCTTACACGGGCGAGTAGACTAACGGCGCTGGGCCTTTTGGCAGCGCTTGCGCTTTCCGCCTGCGAGGATTTCGAGGCGCCGGGCTTTCTCGGGGCCTCGGCCGGGGACGACACCGCAGCATCCGCAGCCACCACGCGTCTGGTCGAACGCGATGTCGAGGCGCCCGAGGTTTTTCAGGCCAACGAACCGGGGCTTTGGGACGGGCGTCCGTCGCTCGGCGGCGTCTGGGTGGCCTATCCCGGCGTGACCGACCCCGAGCGGGTGCTTATCCGCAACGAAAGCAACGGAAAGTTCGTTATCGGCGCCCTGTTCCGGCGCGAGATCGAGACACCGGGGCCAAAGCTGATGGTCTCGTCCGACGCTGCCTCGGCGCTTGGAATGCTGGCCGGCCAGCCGACCGAATTGAGCGTGACCGCGCTGCGCCGCGAAGAACTGCCCGATCCGGAGGCCGAGCCCGACACCGAGCCCGACGCCACGCCCGACGCGCGACCGGAGCCACGGCCCGAAACCGAAACGGCCGGCACCGCGCCCGACGCGCCCGAGCAGATCGACAGCACCGCGCTGGCCCCCGTCGCAGCCGCGGCAATCGACCGGGCCGACGCCGGCGAGGCCGACGCGCGCCCCGGGCCGCCCCCGGTGCAGGCCTCGCGCCTGAACCGTCCCTATATCCAGATCGGCCTTTACAGCGTCGAGGATAACGCCGAACAGGTCGGCGAGGTGCTGCGCGAGGCCGGGATCGTGCCGACCATCCGCACCCAGGAAAGCCGTGGCAACACGTTCTGGCGCGTGCTGGTCGGCCCCGCTGCGAATGCCGCCGAACGGGGCGAGTTGTTGAAAAAGGTCAACGAGAGGGGCTTTTCCGACGCCTATCTCGTGACCAACTGACCGCCGGAGAAAAACGCGATGCACCGCCGCCTGTTTTCCCTTTTTGCCGTGCTGGTTCTGGCGCTGGGTCTCGCCGCGCCCGCCCGCGCCATGTTCGAAACCCGTGCCAATGCCGCCTACGTGGTCGACCTGACCACCGATACCGTGCTGTTGTCGAAAAACGCCGACGTGCCCCTGCCGCCGGCCTCGATGTCCAAGCTGATGACGCTGAACATGCTGTTCGAGGCGCTGCGCGACGGGCGCGTAACGCTCGACACACGGTTTTCCGTCTCCAGCCGCGCCAAGGCGATGGGCGGCTCGACCATGTTCCTCAACGAGACCGACCGGCCCACGGTCGAGGATTTGATCCGGGGCATCATCGTGCAATCGGGCAACGATGCCTGCGTGGTGGTGGCCGAGGGGCTGGCCGGCACCGAGGACGCCTTTGCACGGCTGATGAACCAGCGCGCCGAGGCACTGGGGATGGAGCAGTCGACCTTTTCCAACGCGTCGGGCTGGCCCAGCCCCAACCACCGGATGAGCATGCATGACCTGGCACTGTTGGCCAGCCGGCTGATCACCGAATTTCCAGAGTATTACGGCTATTTCGGCCAGCGTGAATTCCCGTTCGACGGGCGCGCGCCGCAGAATCGGTTCAACCGCAACCCGCTGCTCGATCTCGGGATCGGGGCGGACGGGCTGAAGACCGGCCACACGCAAGAGGCGGGCTATGGACTGGTTGGCTCTGCAATGCAGGGCAACCGCCGCCTGGTGGTCGTCATCAGCGGGCTCTCCTCGGCAACCGAGCGGGCCCAGGAGGCCGAGCGCCTGATCAATTGGGGCTTCCGCCAGTTCATACAGAAAACCGTGGTGGAGGCCGGCACCGAGGTCGCCAGGGCCGATGTCTGGATGGGGGCCAAGCTCAGCGTCCCCTTGCAGGTGGCCAACGAGATCGAGCTTCTGGTGCCCGCGCTGTTGCGCGACACGATCGAGGCCGAGCTTGTCTATGACAGCCCGGTGGAGGCGCCGGTGGTCAAGGGCGACCAACTGGGCGAGATCGTGTTCCGCCTGCCCGACATGCAGGAAAAGCGCCTGCCGCTGGTCGCCGCCGAGGACGTCGCGCGCGGCGGGTTCGTGCCCCATCTGCGCACCGCGGCCCAGGTGCTGTTCGACCGCGCCATCGGGCTGGCCCGGGGCCTCTGAGGGCATGGGCGAAACCGGGCGTTTCATCACCTTCGAAGGCATCGACGGGTCGGGCAAATCCACCCAGGCGCGGGCCCTGGCCGAGCGCCTGACAGGGGCGGGCCGCGAGGTCGTGCTGACGCGCGAGCCCGGCGGCAGCCCGGGCGCCGAGGAAATCCGCCGGCTGGTGCTGGAGGGCGACCCCGACCGCTGGTCGGCCGAGACCGAGATCTTGCTCTTTACCGCCGCGCGGCGCGACCATCTGGAAAAGACCATCCGCCCGGCGCTGGCGGCCGGCAAGGTTGTGGTCTGCGACCGGTTCGCCGATTCCACGCGGGTCTATCAGGGCATTACGCGGGGCGATCTGCGCCGGGTGGTGGACGCGCTGCACGCCCTGATGATCGGGCGCGAACCCGACCTGACCTTCGTGCTGGACATGCCCCCCGGCACCGGGCTGGCGCGCGCCAAGGGCCGCGGCGGCGCCGAAGAGCGGTTCGAGGATTTCGGCGAGGGGATGCAGGCGCGGATGCGCGCGGGCTTTCTCGACCTCGCTGCCGAGTTTCCCGACCGCTGCCGGGTGGTCGAGGCCGACCGCGCGCCCGCCGCCGTGGCCGCCGAGATCGCCCGCCTTGCCGAGGCCGAACTGGCATGACCGACGATGTGCCCGAACCCGACCGCGTCGCAGGCGCCCCGCACCCGCGCGAGACGCCGCGCCTGATCGGTCAGGCGGCCGCCGAGGCAGCGTTCCTGGATGCCTATTCAACCGGGCGGATGCACCATGGCTGGCTGATCACGGGCCCGCGCGGGGTCGGAAAGGCCACGCTCGCGTGGTCGATCGCGCGCTTTCTGCTGACCCAGCCCGCCGAGGCCGAGGCAGGCCCGGGCCTGTTCGGCGACGCCCCCCCTGCCCCTGACCGGCTTGCCATCGATCCCGAACACCCCGTCGCGCGCCGCATGGCCGCGCTGTCGGAACCGGGGCTGTTCCTGTTGCGCCGGGCTGTCGACGACAAGGCCCGGCCGCCCCGGCTGAAATCGGTGATCACGGTCGACGAGGTGCGCCGGCTCAAGGGGTTTTTCTCGCTTTCGGCAACCGAGGGGGGGCGGCGCGTCGTCATCGTCGATGCCGCCGACGAGATGAACCCGAATGCCGCCAATGCGCTGTTGAAGCTCCTGGAAGAGCCGCCCGCGCGATCCACGCTGCTGCTGGTCAGTCACCAGCCCTCGCGCCTCTTGCCCACCATCCGCTCGCGTTGCCGCGAATTGCGGCTCGCCACGCTGGGTCCTGACGAGATGGCCGAGGCGCTGGCGCTGGCCGGACAGGCCACAGGCGACACCGCGGCGCTGGCCGCGCTCTCGGGCGGCTCGGTGGGCGAGGCGATCCGGCTGATCAATCTCGACGGGCTGAAGCTTTACGCCGATCTGGTTGCACTGCTGGCGGGCCAGCCGCGGCTTGACCGGCCCGCCGCGATCCGGCTGGCCGAAAGCGTGGCCGGGCGCGGCGCCGAGGCGCGGTTCGACCTGCTGGTGCGGCTGATCGAGCTGTTTCTCGCGCGCGTGGCCCGCGCGGGCGTGGCCGGCCCGCCCGAGGCCGAGGCCGCCCCCGGCGAGGCCGCGCTGCTGGCCCGGCTCGCGCCGCATCCGTCGGCCGCCCGCGCCTGGGCCGAGGCGGCGCAGCACCTCGCCCAGCGGGCGCGCCAGGGCCGGGCGGTCAACCTTGACCCCGCCGCGCTCATCCTCGATACGGTGCTGAGAATGGAGGAAACGGCGGCAAAGGTCGCCGCCTGAGGCGAGCGCATGACCGACACCCCAGACATCACCGACAGCCACTGCCACCTCGACTTTCCCGATTTCGCGCCCGACCTGCCCGGCGTCGTGGACCGCGCGGCCGAGGCCGGCGTGACCCGCATGGTCACGATCTGCACCAAGCTGCGGCACGAGCCGCAGGTGCGCGCCATCGCCGAACGGTTTGCCCCGGTCTTCTACGCCGCCGGCACCCACCCGATGAGCGCCGCGGAAGAGCCCTTGGCGACCGTGGACGAATTGCTGGCGCTGGCCAGACACCCGAAATTCGTGGGCATCGGCGAGTCCGGGCTCGACTATCATTACACCGCCGACAGCGCCGAGGCGCAGCAGCAAAGCCTGCGCATCCACATCGCGGCCGCGCGCGAGACCGGCCTGCCGCTGATCATCCATGCCCGCGCGGCGGATGAAGACATGGCCCGCATCCTGGCCGAGGAATACCGCGCCGGCGCCTATGCCTGCGTCATGCATTGCTTCAGTTCGGGCGCGGGGCTGGCCCGCGCCGCGCTGGACCTTGGCTTTTACCTGTCGATGTCGGGTATTGCGACCTTCCCCAAGTCGAAAGAGCTGCGAGAGATCTTCGCCGCCGCACCGCTCGACCGCATCCTGGTGGAAACCGACGCGCCCTACCTGGCGCCCCCGCCCCACAGGGGCAAGCGCAACGAACCGGCCTATACCGCGCTCACCGCGCGTGTGGGCGCCGATGTCTTCGGGATGGACTATCCCGATTTCGCTGCCGCGACGCAGGCCAATTTCGACCGGCTGTTCAGCAAGGCCGCCGCCTGGAGGCAGGCCGCGTGAGCGGACACCTGACATTCACCATACTCGGATGCGGCTCGTCGGGTGGTGTGCCGCGCCTTGGCGGGCACTGGGGCGCCTGCGACCCGGACGAGCCAAAAAACCATCGCCAGCGCTGCTCGATGCTGATCACCCGCGAAGGCGCGGGGGGCATCACGCGGGTGCTGATCGACACGACCCCCGATCTGCGCACCCAGCTCTTGCGGGCGGGGGTGGGCGTGCTGGAGGCGGTGGTCTACACCCATGCCCATGCCGATCATGTGCACGGCATCGACGATCTGCGCCAGATCGTGTTCAACACCCGGCGCCGGCTGGCCGTCTGGGCGGACGGTGCCACGCAGGATGCGCTTTACAGCCGGTTCGGCTATGCCTTCACCCAGCCCGAAGGCTCGCCCTACCCGCCGATCCTGGAGATGCACACGATCGACGGGCCGGTCACCATCGACGGGCCCGGCGGGCCGGTCACGCTGATGCCGTTCCGCGTCAACCACGGCGCCATCGACGCGCTGGGCTTTCGCATCGACCGGCTGGCCTACCTGCCGGACGTTGCCGAGATGTACGACGAAAGCTGGGCGATGCTGGAAGGGCTCGACATCCTGGTCCTAGACGCGCTGCGCCGCACACCGCACCCCACGCACCTGCATCTGGAAAAATCGCTGGAATGGATCGAACGGCTGGCGCCGAAACGCGCGGTCCTGACCAACATGCATCTCGACCTCGACTATGCCACTGTGGAGGCGGAAACGCCCGCCCATGTCACCCCGGCCTATGACGGGATGACCCTGACCCTACCCAGCTGATGCAGGCGCTGATCGAGGTCATCCTTCCGGTCTTTCTGGTGCTGGGCTTCGGCTATGTTGCGGTCTGGCGCGGGCTATTCAGCGAGGCGGCTGTCGACGGGTTGATGAAGTTCGCCCAGAACTTCGCAATCCCCTGCCTGCTGTTCCGGGCGATCTCGACGCTCGACCTGGGTCAGAACTTCGATCTGCGGCTTCTCATCACCTTCTACTCAGGGGCGCTGGCGGGCTTCTTCGTCGGGCTGATCGGGGCGCGGCTGATCTTCGGGCGCGGCTGGGAGGACAGCGTCGCCATCGGGTTCATCGGGCTGTTCTCGAACTCGCTGCTTCTGGGCCTGCCGATTACCGAGCGCGCCTTCGGCGCGAACGCGCTGCAACCCAATTACGCGATCATCGCGATCCACGCGCCGTTCTGCTACGCGGTCGGGCTGACCGCGATGGAGATCGTGCGCAACCGGGGCGCCGGGCTTGTCCGCACATTCGGCGCGATCCTGCGGTCGATGTTCCGAAATGCGCTGGTGATCGGCATCGCGCTGGGGTTCGCGGTGAACCTCTCGGGCGTCCAGTTGCCGGGCGTGTTGTCCGAGGCGCTCGACATGATGATCCGCGCCGCCCTGCCCGCGGCGCTGTTCGGGCTGGGCGGCATCCTGGTGCGCTATCGTCCCGAGGGCGACCTGCGCGTGATTGCCTTTGCCTGCGCGCTGTCGTTGGTGCTGCACCCGTGCGTTGCCTGGCTGACGGGCCGTGCCGTGGGGCTCGACACCGGGCAATTCCGCTCGGCGGTGCTGACCGCGGCCATGGCGCCGGGCGTGAACACCTACATCTTCGCCAACATGTACGGCGCGGCGCGGCGGGTGGCGGCGTCGTCGGTGCTGATCGGCACGGCGGTGTCGATCCTGACGATCTGGCTGTGGCTCGCGCTCCTGCCCTGAGCCTCAGCCCGGGCTCATGCCGCGCAGCCTTTCCGACCGCCGGCGCAGGATCTCGACCGTCGCCAGCAGCGCGATGGAAATCGCCACCAGGATGGTCGCCACCGCGAGGATGGTCGGGCTGATCTGTTCGCGCAGGCCGGTGAACATCTGCCAGGGCAGCGTCTGCTGGTTGGCCGAGCCCACGAAGAGCACCACCACCACCTCGTCGAACGAGGTGATGAAGGCGAACAGGCCACCCGAAATCACGCCGGGCAGGATCAGCGGCATCTGCACCCTGAAAAAGGTCTTCACCGGGTCTGCGCCCAGGCTGGCCGAGGCGCGCGTCAAAGACCTGTCGAAGCCGACCAACGTGGCCGTCACAGTGATGATGACAAACGGAATGCCCAGCGCGGCATGGGCCAGCACGACGCCCATATAGGTGCCCTGCAACCCGATGCGCGAATAGAAGAAATACATTCCCGCCGCCGAAATGATCAGCGGCACGATCATCGGCGAGATCAGAATCGCCATGATCGCCCGGCGAAACGGCACATGGTCCTGGCTGAGCCCCACCGCGGCCAGCGTGCCGAGGCTGACCGACAGGATGGTCGCCATCGGTGCGATCTTGACCGAGTTGGACAGCGCCTGCTGCCAGTCGGGATTGGTGAAGAAATCCCGGTAGTGCTTCAGCGAGTAGGCGTCGGACTCGAAGGCCAGCATCCCCGGCGTGAAGGTGAAGAAGTTCTCGGCGTTGAAGCTGAGCGGGATGATCACCATGATCGGCGCGATCAGGAAGAAGAAGATCAGCCCGCAGATCACCTTGAAACCGTAATGCCAGATGCGCTGGCCGGTGGTGGCATAGGGTGGCAGGTCCATTTGTGACATAGCTTTTTACCCCAGGCTCACGTTGTCGATGCCCACGAGCTTGTCATAGGCCCAGTAAAGGATCAGCACGACCGCCAGCAGGATGGTACCCAGCGCGGCCGCGAGGCCCCAGTTGAGCGAGCTGGAGATGTGATAGGCGATCCGGTTCGAGATGAAAGTACCCGTGGTGCCGCCGACCAGCTCGGGCGTGATGTAGTACCCGATGGACAGGATGAACACGAGGATGCAACCCGCGCCGATGCCCGGCACGCTCTGCGGGAAATAGACCCGCCAGAACGCCGTCCAGTTGGTGGCGCCCAACGATTTCGCCGCGCGTACGTAGGAGGGCGGGATCGTCTTCATCACCGAGTAGAGCGGCAGAATCATGAAGGGCAGCAGGATGTGCGTCATTGCAACGATCGTGCCGAACTGGTTGTTGATCATGACCAATCGCCCGTCGTCGGCCACCAGCCCGATCCACACCAGCACGTCGTTGATCACGCCTTGCTGTTGCAGCAAGACCTTCCAGGCCGAGGTCCGCACAAGGAGCGAGGTCCAGAATGGCAGCAGCACCAGGATCAGCAGAAGGTTCGACGTCCTCAGCGGCAAGTTCGACAGGAGATAGGCGATCGGATAGCCGAGCAGCACGCAACTGCCCATGATAACCAGGCTCATGAAGAGCGTGCGCTTGAAGAGCAGCATGTAGATCCGCTGGTCTTCGGGCTGGGCGGATACGCCGTCCGGCGTCTTTTGCAAATCGACCGAGGCCAGGAAATAGCCGGCGGTGTAGTCCGGCGCGAAGGCCTGGATCGTGGCCCAGACATCGGGATCGGCCCAGTCTTCCTCGGCGTCGACAAACATCTCCGACAGCGGCACAGTATCAAACCCTGCCACGGCCGCGCGGGCCGGTTCGAGCAGCGCCTGCGCATCCGCGCCGAGCGTTGCCACGGAATCGGGCGTCGCCTGGGCGAGGTCGCGGTAAAGCGCCAGATAGACCGGCGCCCAGGGCTCTTCCGCGGCCGGGTTGTCGTCGTTCTCGACCTGGGCGATGCGGGCGAATTCGCCATAGGCATCGGCGGTTTCAGGCAGAACATCCGCCACGCCGTCCTTCACCTCGAATAGCGGCTGCGGGGTCTCGAAATCGCGGTCGGCCTCTTCGGCCGCGGCCCGGTCGGCCAGCCACTCTTCGTATTGCGCGCTCCAGCCGGGCTCGGCCATCAGCGACATCCAGGTTGCGGGCTCTTCCCAGGCCGGCGTCAGCGCCACGAACTGGTCGAGATAAACCTCGCCGAAATCGTCGACCCTTCGGCCGGTCTTGCGGAACAGCGACGAGATGCCTGTCATCTCGTAGTTCAGGCGGGTGCCGAGGCGGGTATGCTGCTTGCGCTCGGCGGCGGCCACCAAGTCGTACGTAAAGGCCGCCAGCACGTCGTCGCCCGGCATCTCGCCGCTGGTATGATCCCATTGCTCAAGCGCGACCGTGGTGCGCGGCAGGGTTTCCGAGACGATCTCGTTCTCGACCGAGCGGAACAGCATGTCCGCGATCGGCGCGATGAAGGTCACGAGGATAAAGATCAGCAGCGGCGCGATCAGCGCCAGCGCGCGCAGCTTTTCTGCGCGCAATGCGCGGCGCAGGCTTTGCTTGAGCGGGCGGCCGTCTGCGGCCAGAACCGGCCCGGTCTCTTCGCCCTCGGCGCTGCCGCTCCGGGCAGATCGGCCGGCGGGGCCGGCTTCGGTCGCAAGATCGGTCATTGCACCCCCTCGACCAGCAAGATGTCACGTTCGGCGGTGGCACGGCGCATCGCGGCCACCTCCTGATATTCCGGAGAGTAGAGGGCGCGCCTGGCGCCGTCGAAATCGGGGAACTCGTTCACGACATGCCGCTCCTTGATCGGGCCATCGGGCGCCTCCGAGGCGCCGCCGCGGGCGATGAACCGCCCGCCATGGCTTTCCGGGATCGGCGCATCGCGCCGGGTGTATTCCTGGTACGCCACCGGGTCGGTCACGGTGATATGGCCGACGTCATAGCCCTTGGGCATGGGTGTGCCCCCCTATCCATGGGCCCGGGGCATGGGCATGCACGCCCCGGGCATGTGTCCGTGTCGCCATGCCGCGCGCCCCGGAAAGGGCGCCCGGCACAGGGGCCTTACTGAGCCAGCCAGGCCTGGAACTTGGCGTCCAGGTCGTCGCGGTAGTCAGCCCACCACTCGTAGTTGTAGAGCAGCGTGTTGGAGGCGTTGGCCGGATCGGTCGGCATGTGCGGCGCCATTTTGATGCCGAGTTCGGCATGCTCGCCGACAAGCGGCGCCGAAGAGGCGCGGGCCGGGCCGTAAGAGATGTACTTGGCCTGGTCTGCCAGCCGCTGCGTGTCCGTCGCGAAGTTGACGAAGTCCTTCACGCGGGCGAGCGCCTCGTCGGACAGGCCCGTGGGGATGATCCAACCGTCAAGGTCGAACACCTGCATGTCCCACAGCATCGCGACGGGCTGGTCCTGCTCTTCGATCAGGCTGAACAGCCGGCCGTTATAGGTCGAGCCAATGACGACCTCGCCATCGGCCAGAAGCTGCGGCGTGTCGGCACCGGCCGACCACCAGACCACCTGATCCTTGATCTCGTCGAGCTTGGCGAAGGCGCGGTCCTGGCCCTCTTCGGTCTCGAGCACGTCGTAGATGTCTTCCTTGGCCACGCCGTCGCAGTAGAGCGCCCATTCCATGTTGTTGATCGGACGCTTCTCCAGCGAACGCTTGCCGGGGTAGGCCTCCAGGTCGAACACGTCGCACACGGTCGAGGGCGGGGTGTCGCCCACCATGTCGGTGCGATAGCCGAAGGTGGTGGAATAGACGATCTGCGGGATGAAGCAGTCGCTGACGATCAGGTCACCGAAATCTTCCGAGGCGGGCGTCCCGTCGGGGGCCGGCGCCAGAAGCTCGTCGGGGTCGTATTCCATCGCGAGGCCCTCGTCGCAGAGGCGCATAGCGTCAGAGGCGACCACGTCGACGAGATCCCAGGTGATGTTGCCAGCCTCGTTCATGGCGCGCAGCTTGGCCACGGCCTCGTTCGAGCTTTCGTCCCAGACGACCTCCAACCCTTCATGCATTTCCTTGTAGGGGTCGGCATAGGCGTTGATCTGGCTTTGCTGATAGGCGCCGCCCCAGGAGACCAACGTCATCGAGTCGGTCATATCCTGGGCGAAGGACGCCGGTGCGGCGACGAGCGCCGCCCCAGTGGCAAGCAGAATGCTTTTCAGTTTCATGCAGTTCTCTCCTTAGTTTCGTAGGCCCTTTAGCGGTACATGCCCCTCTGCCCGGGCAGGATTGAGGGGCTGCGCGCGCTCAGGCTTCAAGCGCGCGGCAATCCTCCGGCTGCCATCCGATCTCGATCTTCTCGCCTGGTTGCAGCCGGCGTTGATCGGGGGCATTGCGCGTCTTGATGACAAAATCGTCGTTGCCCGCAACGCGCAGCCGGGTGCGGTAGATGTCGCCCATGTAGATGAACTCCAGCACCTCGGCATGGATGGTATGGGCGTTTTCGCCCAACCGGTCCTTGTTGATCTCCACCCGCTCGGGGCGGATGGAAATGAGCGTGCGCTCGCCAGGCTGCGAAACGTTGACCGGCTTGGCGTCGATCAGCTCGCCATCGTCGAGTTCGACCAGCGCCACGCCGTCGTTGATTTCCTTGACGGTGCCCATCAGCGTGTTGTTTTCGCCGATAAACTGGGCGACGAAGCTGTTCTGCGGCTGCTCGTACAGCTCGTCGGGCGGCGCAAGTTGCTGGATGCGCCCGTCGTCGAACACCGCGACCCGGTCCGACATGGTCAGCGCCTCGGTCTGGTCATGGGTGACGTAAACCGTGGTGATCCCAAGTTCGTGGGCCAGTCGCGTGATCTCGAATTGCATATGCTCGCGCAGCTGCTTGTCGAGCGCGCCCAGCGGTTCGTCCATCAGCACCAGCTCCGGCTCGAACACCAGGGCGCGCGCCAGCGCGATCCGCTGTTGCTGCCCGCCCGAAAGCTGCGCCGGGCGTCGACCGCCGAATTCGCCCATCTGCACCATGTCGAGGGCGCGTTGCACCTTGGCGTCGCGGTCTGACTTGCCGATATTGCGTACCTCCAGCGGGAAAGCGAGGTTCTCGGCCACGGTCATGTGCGGAAACAGCGCGTAGTTCTGGAAGACCATCCCGATCCCGCGCTTGTGGGGCGGAATGTTGTTGATGGGCTGCCCCGCGAGCAGGATGTCGCCATGCGTGGCCGTCTCGAAGCCCGCGAGCATCATCAGGCAGGTCGTCTTGCCCGACCCGGAGGGTCCGAGCATCGTCAGGAATTCGCCCCTGCCGATACCGAGGTTCAGATCTTTCACAACGAGCGTTTCGCCGTCGTAGCTTTTCTGGACGCGATCAAAGACCACGAAATCCGTGTCAGATGCGGTCGTCAAGCGACTCTCCCGTGTTGATCCGCGCACATCTGGGCACGCAGTTTTTTTACGCCTAGGCGCTTTTGTTACGAACGGTAACATCCTGTGCAGCAAGATCAATGCAGAACTTGATTACAGGCATTGGCCAGAAAACTCTTTCAAAACCAATGTTGTACCCTTCGCTCGGCCCAAAAAGCGGAAAGCTGACGTTACGACAAGAAAACAGCTTTTCCCGCCGACGGCAATCCGCCGTCCCGCCTCGTCCGTCTCGCAAAGCAGCCCCCAGAGCGCCACCCCAGCAGTCCCGCATGATGGCACATCAAAGCGTCGGCGCACAGGATTTATGCAACAAAATAGAGCATTGCCGCCGTTTTCGGCGGTCAATGATTCCGGGCTGTTCCAGGATGATTGGTGCGGTCGAGAAGACTCGAACTTCCACGGGTGTTACCCCACAGCGACCTCAACGCTGCGCGTCTACCAATTCCGCCACGACCGCACGTGTCTGGTAGTGCGGCGCTACATAGCCGCTTGGCCGAGCCTTGTGAAGGGGGTTTTGCGACCTTTTCAGGCGGCGTGCCGGGGGCGTCTGCGCGCCCCCGGCTGCGGGCCCTGAGACCCTCAGTTCTCGACCGAGAACGTGGGCAGCGCGGCGGGCTGCGGATCGTTCGCCTTGGGCGCCATCCTCGCACCATCCGACCTGCCCGACAGCGAGAAGGCCGCTTTTTGCAGCAACTCGTCCCGCTCGGGCTGTCCGGGTGCGAAGACAGGCTTCGCACCGTTCGCGATCGCGTCAAAGCTGGCCTGATACCAAGGCAGCGACAGATCGCTGCGCTTGGTCGCACCGAAACCCTGGCTGATGTGATGGCCCAGAAGCTCGGCATAAACCTGTTCGCCCAGAACGGTCAGCACCAGTGCCGAACCAATGGCGACCTTCATGTCATCGGTGCGGTAGCCGACCGACAGGCAGATCTTGGCGGTGCTGGCCAGTTGCGCCGGCGACATGCCCGAGCTCAGCACGAAGGCGCCGACATCCTGCAGCACCGCATCCTTGGGCTTGAGCGAGAGCGCGGCCACCGGCTCTTTCAGCGCGGGACCGAAGGTGCGGCATTGCTCGGCGATCTGTTCGGGCGAGAACCCCTGCACCTTGGCGATCATCTCTTCACCGGCGGCGATGGCATAGGTCCGAGCCAGGCAGAACTGTTCGTTCAGCGCAAAGGCGGGGTCGGACATCGAGGCCAGCGTGGTAAAGCCGCCGTTGGTGTTGGTCAGCAGGCTGACCTTGTTGCAATGCGAGGCCAGCGAAACCTCTTCGCCCTGCCCCATGAAGTTGGGAAGCGCGGGCGCGGCGGGCTTGGCCGCCTCGACCACAGGCGTTTCCGGCTCGGCCTTGGCGGCGGGGGCCTCCGAGGGCGCTACCTGCGGTGCAACCACCACAGTGGTGCCCGGCATGGCGGTTTGGGGCACGGGGGTCATCGCGCTACCCGCGGCCAACTGCTGCTGGTAGGTCTTGAGAAGACCGCGCGGTCCCTGCGGGTGGGCAGCGATCATTTGCGACGTGGCCTGGCCACCGGCGATGGCACGGTGATACGAGGTGATCAGGAAATCGCGCTCATACTGGGTCAACTGGCCGGTCGCCGGGTAGCCCATATGCGCCTGGTACTGCGAAATCGCGTTGCGGCTGTTGCGGCCCATCACGCCATCGACCACCCCGGCGGGAAAGCCGAAATAGTTCAGGGACGTCTGGGTTTCGCGGTTTTGCGCGCGCACCGCCGAAGAGACCGCCGGCTTGCGGTAAACCTTTCTGGTGGTGGTGCGCTGGTTGTTGCGCGCCGCCTCGTTGAGGATGGCACCGAAGAACAGGCCGGCGGCCACGTCGCCGGCATCCGCGGCGACCCGCGTTGCCGGCGTCAGCACAAGGGTTGCGGCCAGAGCTGCCACGGTGAAATGTTTCGGGTGCATCAGATCACTCCTTGAAATCAGGGGCTGCGCCGGGGCGGCGACGCGTTTATCAGGAAATGGTCGCGGCGAGCGGCCCATCCTGTCAAGTCTGGAAAATCGGCAAAACATGTTGGAATGGCTTATTTCAGAGGCACCGGTGCCCTACCCCGAGGCCGAAGCATGGATGGAGGCCCGAGTCGAGGCCATCGCCGCGGGCCGCGCGGAAGAGGCGGTTTGGCTGCTGGAACATCCACCGCTTTATACTGCCGGCACCTCTGCCAAGGCGGCGGACCTGATCGACCCTGACCGGTTCCCGGTATTCCAGACCCGGCGCGGCGGGCAATACACCTATCACGGACCCGGCCAGCGCGTGGCCTACGTGATGCTCGATGTCGGCGTCCGGGGCCGCGACGTGCGCCGCTTCGTCTGGCAGCTCGAAGAATGGGTGATCGCCACCCTGGCCGAATTCAACGTCAGGGGCGAGCGCCGGGAGGGCCGGGTCGGTGTCTGGGTGGTGCGGCCCGACCGCCCCCCAACCCCCGACGGAAGCCCGCGCGAGGACAAGATCGCCGCCATCGGCGTGCGGTTGCGCAAGTGGATCAGCTTTCACGGCATCTCGATCAACGTCGATCCGGATCTGTCCCATTTCGACGGCATCGTCCCCTGCGGCATCGCCGAACACGGGGTGACCAGCCTTGTCGACCTGGGCCTTCCGGTGACGATGGCCGATGTCGACCTGGCGCTCCGGCGCAGCTTTGACCGGGTGTTCGGCTGAGCGGCCCCGCCGCATACGAAAGCATGCAGAAACCCCTTTGATTTCGCCGCGCGCCTCTGTAACCATAGCTATGCGACAAATCGCTGCGGTCCGAGGGAGGGCCCGTCGGCGGGAAGGGAGCCGGCCGTGCCCAGCAAGGCACGGCACGGTCCCGCCGGCACGATGTTGAGGCGTCGCGCAGAGGGAAGTCCGCGTGCCCATACCAACCGAGGCGCCGCGGAAAACAGGGAATCGGGAGCGACACATGGCCGACGCCGCCGTTCATGGCCACGGGGGGCAGGATACCCGCGGGTTCTTTACCCGCTGGTTCATGTCCACCAACCACAAAGACATCGGGATACTCTACCTTTTCACCGCAGCCATCGTCGGCTTCGTCTCGGTGGCCTTCACCGTCTACATGCGCATGGAGCTGATGGATCCGGGCGTCCAGTACATGTGCATGGAAGGCGCGCGGATCACCGCCGCGGCCGAAGGCGAGTGCAGCCCCAACGGCCATATCTGGAACGTGCTGATCACGGCCCACGGCATCCTGATGATGTTCTTCGTGGTGATCCCCGCGCTCTTCGGGGGCTTCGGCAACTACTTCATGCCGCTGCAGATCGGCGCGCCGGACATGGCGTTCCCGCGGATGAACAACCTCAGCTACTGGCTTTACGTGGCGGGCACCTGTCTGGCCGTGGCCTCGGTGCTCAGCCCCGGCGGCAACGGCCAGTTGGGCTCGGGCGTGGGCTGGGTGCTCTACCCGCCGCTTTCCACCAACGAGGGTGGCTATTCGATGGACCTGGCGATTTTCGCGGTCCACGTCTCGGGCGCCAGTTCGATCCTCGGCGCGATCAACATGATCACCACCTTCCTGAACATGCGCGCGCCGGGCATGACCATGCACAAGGCGCCGCTGTTTTCGTGGTCGATCTTCGTCACGGCCTGGATGATCCTGCTGTCGCTGCCGGTACTGGCCGGCGCCATCACCATGCTGCTGACCGACCGCAATTTCGGCACCACCTTCTTCCAGCCCGAGGGCGGCGGCGACCCCGTGCTTTACCAGCACATCCTGTGGTTCTTCGGCCACCCCGAGGTCTACATCATCATCGTGCCGGGCTTTGGGATCATCAGCCACGTCATCGCCACCTTCAGCCGCAAGCCGATCTTCGGCTACCTGCCGATGGTCTACGCGATGGTGGCGATCGGCGCGCTGGGCTTCGTCGTCTGGGCGCACCACATGTACACCGTGGGGCTGAGCCTGACCCAGCAGAGCTACTTCATGCTGGCGACGATGGTGATCGCGGTGCCAACGGGCATCAAGGTCTTCAGTTGGATCGCCACGATGTGGGGCGGCTCAGTCGAGTTCAAGACACCGATGCTCTGGGCGTTCGGCTTTCTCTTCCTGTTCACCGTGGGCGGCGTCACCGGCGTCGTGCTTTCCCAGGCCGGTGTCGACCGGGCCTATCACGACACCTATTACGTGGTCGCCCACTTCCACTACGTGATGAGCCTCGGCGCGGTCTTCGCGATCTTTGCCGGCATCTACTACTGGATCGGCAAGATGAGCGGGCGGCAATACCCCGAATGGGCGGGCAAGCTGCATTTCTGGGCGATGTTCATCGGCTCGAACCTCACCTTCTTCCCGCAGCACTTCCTGGGACGTCAGGGTATGCCGCGGCGCTACATCGACTACCCCGAGGCGTTCGCCTACTGGAACAAGATCTCGTCGATCGGCGCCTTCATCGCCTTCGCCTCGTTCCTGTTCTTCATCGGGATCATGGCCTACACCCTGCTCGCCGGGCGCCGGATCACCGAGAATAACTACTGGAACGACTGGGCCGACACGCTGGAATGGACCCTGCCCAGCCCGCCGCCGGAGCACACCTTCGAGACGCTTCCCAAGCGCGAGGACTGGGACAAGGGCCACGCCCACTGACCATTGCACGGCCGGGCCCCGGATACGGGCCCGGCCCATGCGACCACCGGGCAGGATGAAGGCCGCGCTTCGATCTTGGGTACCGTCGGCGTTCGCGCCGTGCAGCGCCGGACCCGCCCACAAAAGGGACGGACGCTTCTTGCCCACCAGGGCGGAGCGCAGCCCTTCCAGCAAAGCACCGTCACAGCACGCCGCTTGCGCGAGATCGCCAACGCGGCGGGCCAGAGCTACCGCCAACGCCATGCCCCACCGATGGACCCCCGGCACTGCCGCGCTGCCCCCGAAAGCGCCCTCTTACGACAGCGGCGGCCCGGCGGCGCTGCGTCTGCGCCTCTGGCCGCACCGCTCGCTGCCGCGCAAGGGATTTGCCGCGGTGATCCTGATGGCCTACGCGCTGATCCTCGTGCCGCTGATCGCGGTCATCGGCACGCCGGTCCTGTGGGGCCTTTTGCCTTTCGGCCTGATCGTTCTGGGGATGCTCTGGTACTTTCTCGAACGGTCGTACAAGGATGGCGAGCTGATTGAAGAGCTGTCGCTCTGGCCCGACCGGGTCGAGCTGACCCGCCACAATCCGCGCGGGCCGCGGCAGGACTGGCACGCCAACCCCTACTGGGTGCGCGTGGAGCTGCACCGCGAGGGCGGGCCGGTGACCAATTACGTCACCCTGGAGGGCGGCGGCCGCGAAGTGGAGATCGGCGCCTTTCTCAGCCCCGAAGAGCGGCTGGCGCTGCATGACGAGTTGCAGCGCGCGCTGCACCCGGCCTGAGGCCGGCGATCAGGCCTCGCCGCGCTGGCTGGTGCCTTCGATCATCAGTTGGGGCTCTTCGGCCGCGTCGGCCTGCTGGGCGCGGAGCTTCTCGAGCTCGTGCTCGTATTCCTCGGCCTTCAGCCGGAAGAAACGCTGCGCCAGATCCTCGTACATCTCACGGGCCAGCAGCAGGCTGAACACGATAGACGTCAGCACGAAAACCGAGCGGTAATGATTGACGATGAAAACGGCAATGAAAAGCTGCACGAGGATCAGGCCCACCGCCAGCGCGCGCAGGATGAGGGCCGGCATGTCCTCGAGTTTCACGTTATTGAAGAATTTCAGCATTGCCCGTCTCTTCTTTGCCCTTGGTTGTTACGTGGCGCGCTGCCGGCTGCGCCCGAACGGCAGGGCGATGACCCGGTCGGGCGCACCTGCGACCGTTGCTGCCGTGATAGCAAAATCTGCCCCCGCGAAAAAGCGCGCAAGAGACATGCTGTCACAACGTCCCCGGACATGACGGGTCAATCGTCGCAGCGCCGCCGGCCTCAGCCCAGCCGGGCCTTGACCATCGGCCCCACCACGGCGAAATCCATCCGTCCGGTGTATTTCTCCTTCAGCGCCCCCATCACCCGGCCCATATCGCGGATCGAGGCGGCTTCGAGGTTTTCGATCGTTTCCGAAACCGCCGCCTCGACCTCGTCGTCGCTCAGCGGGCGCGGCAGGAAGGTCTCGATCACGGCGATCTCGGCGCGTTCGCGTTCTGCAAGATCGAGCCGTCCGCCCTCTTCGTAGGCGCGGGCGCTTTCCTGGCGCTGCTTGACCATGCGCCCGAGGATCGCCAACACCTCGGCATCGCCCACACCGTCCTCGCGGCCCTCGCCCCTGAGCGCGATGTCCTTGTCCTTGATCGCAGCGTTGATCAGGCGGAGCGTGGCCAGCCGCTCGGCCTCCCTGTTTTTCATCGCATCTTTCAGCGCGGCCGCGATGCGCGTTCGCATATCCATCCGGTCATCATCCCTTGAGTCCCGAGACGTCGGACCATAACGCCGCAGCGCAGCAGAGGCAACCGGGCACGATGGATACAAGCTTTTGTTTTAATTGCAAAAGTCAATTTGCCTCGGCCCTTGCCTATGGCCCCCGCACACCATATTGTCCCGCCGATCCCCACAATGGAGTGCGCCATGCCAGCCGCCCAGCCCCGCCCGACCGCCTGCCTGACGCTCGCCGACGGCACCGTGTTCTACGGCCAAGGCTTCGGCGCGACCGGCGAGACCGTGGCCGAGCTGTGCTTCAACACCGCGATGACCGGTTATCAGGAGATCATGACCGACCCCTCCTATGCGGGGCAGGTGGTGACCTTCACCTTTCCCCATGTGGGCAATGTCGGCGTCAACCCCGAGGATGACGAAACAGCCGAGCCCGTGGCCGCCGGCATGGTTGTGAAATGGGACCCGACCGAGCCGTCGAACTGGCGCGCCGCCGAGCCCTTGTGGGATTGGCTGGCCAAGCGCGGGCGGATCGGCATCGGCGGGCTCGACACCCGCCGCCTGACCCGCGCGATCCGCCAGCAGGGCGCGCCCCACGTGGCGCTGGCCCACGATCCCGAGGGAAAGTTCGACGTCGAGCGTCTGGTGGCGAAGGCGCGCGGCTTTTGCGGGCTCGAGGGGCTCGACCTCGCCCGCGAGGTCACCTGCGCCCAAAGCTATCGCTGGGACGAGATGCGCTGGGCCTGGCCAGAGGGCTACACCCGGCGCGACGGTGCGGGCCGGCGCGTCGTCGCCATCGACTATGGGGCAAAACGCAACATCCTGCGCTGCCTCGCCTCGGCGGGTTGCGAAGTGACCGTTCTGCCGGCCACCGCCACGGCCGAGGACGTGCTGGCGCTGAACCCCGAGGGCGTGTTCCTGTCGAACGGGCCGGGCGACCCGGCAGCGACCGGCGCGTATGCGGTGCCGATGATCCGCGAGGTGCTGGCGCGCGATCTGCCCGTCTTCGGCATCTGCCTCGGCCATCAGATGCTGGCCCTCGCCCTGGGGGCCACGACGATCAAGATGAACCACGGCCACCACGGCGCCAACCACCCGGTCAAGGACCTGGAGACCGGCAAGGTCGAGATCACCAGCATGAACCACGGCTTCACCGTTGACAGCCAGACCCTGCCCGAAGGCGTGGTGGAAACCCACGTCTCGCTCTTCGATGGGTCGAACTGCGGCATCCGCCTTGCAGACCGCCCGGTCTTTTCGGTCCAATACCACCCCGAGGCCAGCCCCGGCCCGCAAGACAGCTATTACCTGTTCGAGCGCTTCGCGGCGGCGATGAACGCCCGCGCGTAAGGCGCGGTTAACCTTGCATTAACCAAGCTGGCGACAGGCTGAAGAGGTTCAGCCGGATACCGCCTTGCCATGCTGTCTTCCGATCCAAGACCTGCCGCCGCGCCGCGCGCGGCCCCCGCGCCGGCCATGGGGCTCGGCCATGCGCTGCTGGCACAGGGCGCACTCGACAGCGCCACGCTGCGCCGGGCCGAACGGCTGGCGCGCCGGCGCCGGCTTGGGCTGGGCGACCTGCTGGTCCGGCGCGGGACGGTGCGCCGCGCGCAGGTACTGGCCGCCGAGGCGATGCGCCACGGCGCGCGCGCGGTCGATCTTGAGGCGGCACCGCCCGACCCGCGCCTCGTGGCCCGTCTCGGCGCGGCCCGCTGCCTGCACGAGGGTGCGGTCCCCTGGCGGGCCATGGGCGGCGCCACGGTGATCGCCACCAGCCAGCCCGACCGGTTCGCTGCGTTCTGCGCCGATCTGCCGGCGTCCTTTGGCCTGCCGATCATGGCGCTCACCGACCGGGCCGGCGTCGATGCCGCGGTCGGCCGGGCGGCGCGGCGCCGGCTGACCCTGGCCGCCGCCAACCGCACCCCCGGGCCCGAAAGCTGCCGCTTCTGGTATGCGCGCGGGCCGCGCCGGGCGATGGCGCTGGGCGTTCTGGGCCTCGCAGCGGCGATACTGGCCGCCCCGGCACCGGTGCTGTCGGCGCTGACGCTCTGGGCTGCCTTCACGCTGCTGCTGGGCAGCGTGCTGAAACTGGCGGCCCTCGCGGCCGGGCCGGGCAGGCCGCCGCCGCCCGCCCCACCCCCCGCCATCCCCTCGATCGCACCGGTGCCGGTGGTGTCGCTCATGGTCCCGCTGTTCCATGAGACCGGCATGACCGGGCGGCTGCTGGCGCGGCTCGGCCGGCTCGACTACCCGCGCGAGTTGCTGGATATCTGCCTGATCGTCGAAGAGGACGACACCGCCACCCAGGCCGAGCTGGCCGCGGCGGACCTGCCGCCCTTCATGCGGGTGATCGTCGTGCCCGACGCCCCGCCAAAGACCAAGCCCCGCGCGATGAATTACGCGCTGGCGTTCTGCCGGGGCAGCATCATCGGTATCTACGACGCCGAGGACGCCCCGGATCCGGGCCAGATCCGGGCCGTCGTGCGCCAGTTCCGCCGCGCCGACCCGCAGGTGGCCTGCCTTCAGGGTGTGCTGGATTTCTACAACCACGGCGCCAACTGGATCTCGCGCTGCTTCACCGTGGAGTATGCCGGCTGGTTTCGCGTGGTGCTGCCCGGGCTCGCGCGGCTTGGCCTCGCCCTGCCGCTGGGCGGCACGACGGTGTTTTTCCGCCGTACCGCGCTAGAGGCCGTCGGCGGCTGGGACGCCCACAACGTGACCGAGGATGCCGACCTGGGCCTCCGGCTCGCCCGGCACGGCTATCGCACCGAGATGGTTCAGACCGTCACCCTGGAAGAGGCCAATTGCGCCGCCTGGCCCTGGGTGCGCCAGCGGTCGCGCTGGCTGAAAGGCTACGCGATGACCTGGACCACGCTGATGCGCGATCCCCGCCTGTTGTGGCGCCAGCTCGGGCCGTGGCGGTTCTTCGGCGCGCAGGTGCTTTTTCTCGGCACCCTGTCGCAATTCCTGCTGATGCCGCTCTTGTGGTCGTTCTGGCTGATCCTGCTGGATCTGCCGCATCCGCTGGCGGGGGTGCTGGGCGGGCCCGTGATGTCAGCGCTCTGCCTACTATTCGTCGCCTCCGAGGCGATCAATATCGCCGTGGGCGTGGCGGGCCTCAGGCGCGCGGGCCGGCCCGGCCTGATCCCCTGGGTGCCGACGCTGCATTTCTATTTCCCGATGGCGGCGCTGGCCAGCTACAAGGCGCTGTTCGAGATCGCCAGCAAGCCGTTTTTCTGGGACAAGACGCGGCATGGCCACCTGTCGCCGCTCGGCCAAGCCGACGCTATGGCAGAGCCGGCGATGGCCCGCGCGGCGGAATAGCCGGCCTCAGACCTGGTCGGCGTAATCGGCCGCGTCCAGCCTCAGCCGCGTCTCGAAAGCGATGGAGATGTGGGATTTCAACGCCTTGTAGGCGGCATCCCCGTCGCGCGCCTCGATCGCGGCGACAATGGCGTCATGCTCGGCCAGCGCGTTCTCGCCGCGCCCTTCGGCGGCGAGCGAGGTGGTAGCCATCAGCGCCATCGTGCGGTGCACGAGGTCGAGCTGCTGCACCAGGTAGCGGTTGTGCGACGCGAGGTGGACCTGCTTGTGAAACCGCCGGTTGGCGCGGGCCAGGGCCGTGGGGTCGGTCAGATAGGCGCGGTCTTCCTCGACCATCGCGCGCAGCACGCGGATTTCCTCGTCCGTTGCGTGGCGGGCGGCAAGCCGCGCGGCCAGCCCCTCCAGCTCGCTGCGCACGACGTAGAGTTCGGCCATCTGGTCATGGGTCAACGAGGCCACGATCAGGCTGCGCCCGTCGCGGCTGAGCAGCGATTGCGTCTCCAGCCGTTGCAGCGCCTCGCGGATAGGGGTACGCGAGACGCCGAAACGCTCGGCCAGTTCGCTTTCCACCAGACGGTCGCCGGGGCCGTAGGTGCCCATGTCGATCGCCTCAAGTATCAGGTCGTAAGCGTCCTTGTGGCCGGACTTGAGGTCTTTCATCGGTGGCTCCTGCATACGATGGTCTACATTAGGGCGCCGGCGCGCAGCGAATCAAGCCCGATGCATTGATCCCATTGCCGCAGGGCGCTACCTGCTCTCCATGGTTTCCCGCTATTTCAGCCATGTGCGGGCGTGGGTGTTCGATCTCGACAACACGCTTTACCCGCCCGAAGCCCGGCTCTTCGACCAGATCGAGGTCCGGATGACCGCCTTCGTGATGGAGGCGCTGTCGGTCGACGCGGCCGAGGCCGACCGGCTGCGCAAACATTACTGGGCCAAGTACGGCACCACGCTGGCCGGGCTGATGGAGGTCCACGGGGTCGACCCGGGCCCCTATCTGCACAAGGTGCACGACATTTCACTCGACCGGCTTACCCCCGACTCGGAGCTGCGCGCGCGCATCGCCGACTTGCCCGGGCGGCGCATCGTCTACACCAACGGCACCGCCGAGTACGCCGCAAGGGTGGTCGAAGCGCGCGGCCTGTCCGGCGTGTTCGACGCGCTCTACGGTGTGGAAGAGGCCGGTTTCCGACCCAAGCCCGAGCGCGCGGCCTTCGAATCGGTCTTTGCAGCAGATGGGCTGTCGCCGGCCCAAGCGGCGATGTTCGAGGACGACCCGCGCAACCTTGCCGCGCCTCACGACATGGGGATGCGCACGGTGCATGTTGCGCCCGCCCCCGAGACGGCGCCGCATATTCACCACCACACACCCGATCTCGCGGGGTTTCTGGCCGGTCTGGATGGCCGGCACGGCGGCGGCGCTTAGGTGTATGCGACATCCTGCCGCATTTTACCAAATGTCGCATGCGTCTTAATGGCGCGGCACAAGGGAGACATTCATGTATTCGAATACCATCGAGCAGCAATCGGCAGACCTCAACCGCACCGGCGTGGGCCGCACCGTTTCACGCGCGATCAACGCGGTTCGCACCGAAGAGCATCTTTGGATCTGGCTGGCCCTTGCCGTGCTCGTCGCGCTCTGGGCGCTTTCCATCGCGACCTGGGGCATCCCGGGCCTCTACATACCCGCGGTGGTTGCAGTGCCGGTGATCATGTTCACGCTTCTCCTGATCACCCGGGGATGACAGCTTGCCGCTTTGACCGGAGCCGACTATCGCCTAACTCTGGTCAAAGAGGGGCCCGGACATGACCCGAGAAAGCACCGACATCCTGATTTCCGGCGGCGGCGTTGCAGGTTTGACTGCGGCCGCCGCCTTTGGCTCGGCCGGCTTCTCGGTCATCTGCGTCGATCCCGCCCCGCCGGTCACCTGCGAAAAGGAAGAAGGCGCCGACCTCCGGACCACCGCCTTCCTTCAACCCTCCAAGCCCGTGCTCGAAGCGGCCGGCCTTTGGGCAAGGCTTGCGCCCTATGCCACCGACCTGCAGGTGATGCGCATCGTCGATGCCGGCGGCAAGACCCCGGCGCCGCGGCTGACCAAGGATTTCGACGCCTCCGACATCTCGGACGACCCCTTTGGCTGGAACCTGCCCAACTGGCTTTTGCGCCGCGAGATGGTCGCGCGGCTGGACGAGCTGCCCAACGTCACCTTCCGCCCCGGCGTCGCGACAAGCGGCGTGATCACCCGCGAGCGCGAGGCGCTGGTCACGCTGTCGGACGGCACTGGCGTCGCGGCCCGCCTGCTGATCGCCGCCGACGGGCGCAATTCTCCGGTGCGCGAGGCGCTGGGCATCAAGGCGCGCACCATCCGCTATGGGCAAAAGGCGCTGGCCTTCGCCGTCACCCACGAAGTGGCGCACCAGAACGTCTCGACCGAAATCCACCGCTCGGGCGGGCCGTTTACCCTGGTTCCCTTGCCCGACCGCGACGGCAAGCCTTGCTCGGCCATCGTGTGGATGGAAACCGGACCCAGGGCGCTGCACCTCGCCGCCCTGCCCGAGGCGCAGTTCAACGCCGAGATGACCGCCCGCTCGGGCGCGCTGCTTGGCCCCCTGATGCTGGCATCGCGCCGAAGCGTCTGGCCGATCATCAGCCAGATCGCCGAGCGGTTTTCCGGCGAGCGCACCGCACTGATTGCCGAGGCCGCGCATGTTGTGCCGCCGATCGGCGCACAGGGGCTGAACATGAGCCTGGCCGATATTCACGTGCTGCTCGACCTCGCCCGGGCCGACCCCGAGGGCCTCGGCAGCCGGCGGATGCTGGAAACCTATCACCGCCGGCGCTGGCCCGAGGTGCAGGCCCGCGTGGCCGGCATCGACATGCTCAACCGCGCCTCGATGCGCGGCGAACGCATCCTGCGCGACCTGCGCGCCGCGGCAATCACGGTGCTTTATTCGGTGGGTCCTGTGCGCAAGACGCTGATGCGGGCAGGTCTCGGGGCGCGCGGCAGCCGCCCGTAGCCACCCCTAGCCCAAGGGCCCCGGGCGCCGCTCTTCGCTCAGCAACACGTTGGCGTCGACGTCGCCCACCCCCGGCAACGTCATGATCCGGCGCCGCAATACCCGCTCGAAATCGGCGAAATCGCGCGCCACGACCCGCAGGCGATAGTCGAACAATCCCAGCACGTGCTGCACCGTCTGCACCTCGGGGATGGCGCCCACTGCGCGCTCGAAATCATCCAGGCTGACGCGGCCCTTGGTGGCCAGCTTGACCCCCAGAAACACCGTCACGCCAAAGCCCAGCGCCTCTTTGTCCAGCACCACGCGGCGCCCGGCGATGGCGCCGGCCTCCTCCAGCCGCCGCACCCGCCGCCAGGCCGCCGGCTGCGACAGGCCCAGCCGCCGCCCCAGCGCGCCCGCGCTTTGCGTCGCGTCTTCGCTCAGGGCGCGCAGCAGCTTGCGGTCGGTCTCGTCCAGGTCGATCACAGCGGCAGCGCCTCGTCGGTCTTGATATCGGCCACATGCACCAGCGCCTCGAGGTCGGCGATATGCGGCAGGGTCAGGATGCGGGTGCGGAACAACTCCTGATAATGCGCCATGTCGCGGGCGAGAATGTCGAGCCGCAGATCGACCCGGCCCAGAAAGGTCTGGATCTCGGTCACTTCGGGCACCTCGCGGGCCGCGGCGATGATCTCGTCAAAGGCGCGCGGATCGGTCTTGTCGATGGTGACGCGCAGGCTGACGCGCACCGCATAGCCCAGCCGCGCCCAGTCTATCACCGCCTGCACCCCTTTCAGCACCCCCGCCGCCCGCAGTTTTTCCAGCCGCCGCCAACAGGTGGCCGGCGCCAGCCCCGCACGCTCGGCCAACTCGGCGGTGGAAATGGCCGGATCGGCCTGCAAGTGGCGCAACATGCGCCGGTCGGCGTCATCTATCTGCATGATTATTTCACTAACTCAAATCGTGCCGCATGACTATTCCTGATTTCTGGAAAAACCTTCAAGAATTGAAAGCCATTATTGCCATGATCGGGCATACCCTGCGCGCCAGACCCAATAGCCGAAAGGACAGACACCATGCGCGTGTATTACGACCGCGATTGCGATATCAACCTGATCAAGGACAAGAAGGTGGCCATCCTGGGCTACGGCAGCCAGGGCCATGCCCACGCGCTGAACCTGCGCGATTCCGGCGCCAAGAACGTGGCGGTGGCGCTGCGCGAGGGTTCGCCCTCGGCCAAGAAGGCCGAGGGCGAGGGGCTGCAGGTGATGGGCATCGCCGAGGCCGCCGCGTGGTGCGACCTGATGATGTTCACCATGCCCGACGAGCTGCAGGCCGACACCTGGAACAAATACGTCAAGGACAACATCCGCGAGGGCGCGGCGATTGCCTTCGCCCACGGCCTGAACGTGCATTTCGGCCTGATCGAGGCACCCGCCGGCGTCGACGTCATCATGATGGCGCCCAAGGGCCCCGGCCACACGGTGCGCGGCGAATACGTCAAGGGCGGCGGCGTGCCCTGCCTGGTGGCCGTGCATAACGACGCCACCGGCCGCGCGCTGGAGCTGGGCCTGAGCTACTGCTCGGCCATCGGCGGCGGGCGTTCGGGCATCATCGAGACCAATTTCAAGGAAGAGTGCGAGACCGACCTCTTCGGCGAACAGGCCGTTCTGTGCGGTGGCCTGGTCGAACTCATTCGCATGGGCTTCGAGACCCTGGTCGAGGCCGGCTATGCCCCCGAGATGGCCTATTTCGAGTGCCTGCACGAGGTGAAGCTGATCGTCGACCTGATCTACGAGGGCGGCATCGCCAACATGAACTACTCGATCTCGAACACCGCCGAGTATGGCGAGTATGTCTCGGGCCCGCGCATCCTGCCCTACGACGAGACCAAGGCGCGGATGAAGGCGGTGCTCGACGACATCCAGCAGGGCCGCTTCGTGCGCGACTGGATGGCCGAATGCACCGTGGGCCAGCCGTCGTTCAAGGCGATCCGCCGTAACAACGATGCCCACCAGATCGAGGAAGTGGGCGAAAAGCTGCGCGGCATGATGCCTTGGATCACCGCCGGCAAGATGGTGGACAAATCCAAGAACTGAACATGGCTCGGGGCCGGCGCTATCGCCGGCCCCGACCGTTTTTCAAACTCTGCTACCACGCGCCTCAGCCGCGCGTGTCGGGCCCGTCCGCGGCCAGGGTGCTTTTCGGCGCGTTCGGGTCATGCATACGCTTTTCGGTTTTCTTCTTGCTCGACCAGGCGAAGGCCAGAACGGCCCCGATGGTCATCAGGCCAAGCAGCGGAATGATCCAGACTTCCATGTCGGTCCTCCTTTTTTCGTTTCGGTTCAACAGATCAACGCCCGCACCCCGTGCATGGTTTCCATCACGTATGAGTGAGGATGACCGCCGCGGCGGATATCGGCCCCGCAGACCTGCCCCTGGTAGCCGCGCTTGGCCTTGCCCCGCGGCGGTACGCTTGACCGCGCACCCGCCGGTCGGTACGCGTTGCGAGGGTCAGCGATTTCGGACGAGCCCATGAACAGGTTAATTGCTTCTTTTTTTCTAAGTACCTACCGCTTCCTTCTGCGACGGCTGCGACCGAATTCCGGACTCACACGGCTCAGCTTCAACCGCGTGACACGCTCGCTCTTCGCCCAGCTCCCCCGCGAGTTGGAGGCCCGGACGGCCGAAGGCTACCGCATCCCCATCGACAGCTCCGACTACCACGGCCGCATCCTCTGGCTTTTCGGCAACAACGACTGGAAGGTGACACGCACCGCCTGCGCCCTTTTGCACAAGGGCGATGTCCTTCTGGATATCGGGGCGAACCACGGCACGGTCGGCTTTGCGGCGGCGCAGGTCGTCGGCCCCACCGGCGCGGTGCATTTCTTCGAACCGCAGCCGGACCTCGTTGCGAAGCTGCGCAACGTCATTTCCGAAAACGGGCTTTCCAACCACCATGTGCACGACGTGGCCCTGTTCGAGAGCGAAGGCAGTTTCGAAATGGCCATGCCAGAGCACCATTCCGGCATGGCCACCATCGTGGGACGCGACGGAAGCGATGGCTGGACGAGGAAAATCACCGTGCGCGCCGTCGAAACCGAATCCTATCTGCGCCCGCTGCTCGGCGATCGCCCGTTCGGTGTGAAGATCGACGTCGAGGGGGCCGAGCCGAATATCCTTCCCGGTCTTTTCCGGCTGCCCGGCCTTCAATTCGTGGTCTTCGAGGGGGACCGCAACAAGGATCTTCTGGCCGATCTTTTCCGGTCGAACGGCTTTGCCATTTTCGGGCTGTCGCGCACGGTCTTCTCGCCGCGGGTCAAACGGGTGACGACGGCGGCAGAGTGGGATTTGCACCACGATTTCGTGGCCGTCCCGGCAGCACGGACCGGCGATCTGTCCGACGCCCCGCTAAGCCAACTCGCCCAGACATTCGCCAGTCGCCGCACCTGACCCGCGCCGCTTTCGGGCCGCACCGGTCAGGATGGAATATCGCGCGGCCGAAGTGGCTTAGACCGCCGCCTCGACCGCGGCCACAACGCTGTCGACCACCTGGGCCAGCAGCGCGTCGTCTTCGCATTCCGCCATCACGCGGATCAAGGGCTCGGTGCCCGATTTGCGGATCAAAAGGCGTCCCTTGCCGTCCAACTGCCGCTCGGCCGCGCCGATGGCCGCACGCACCTCGGCGGCCTCGAGCGGCGCCTTGCCGGCCGCGAAGCGGACGTTTTTCAACAGCTGCGGCACCGGCTCGAAGCTGTGCAGCAGCGCGCTGGCCGGCTGCCCGGTCTCGACCATCGCCGCCAGGAAATGCAGCCCCGCCAACAGACCGTCGCCCGTGGTTGCGAAATCGGTCATCACGATATGGCCCGACTGCTCGCCGCCCAGGTTGAACCCGCCCCGGCGCATCGTCTCGACCACGTAACGGTCGCCCACCGGCGTGCGCTTCAGCTTCAGCCCGTGGCCCTCCAGAAACCGTTCAAGCCCCAGGTTGGACATCACCGTGGCCACCAGCGTGCCGTCGTTCAGCCGCCCCGCTTTGGCCCAGCGCCGCGCCAGCAACGCCATGAGCTGGTCGCCATCGGCCACCTTGCCGGTCTCGTCGATCAGCATCACCCGGTCGGCGTCGCCATCCAGCGAGATGCCCAGATCGGCACCATGCGCGCGCACCGCGTCGGCCGCCGCCGCGGTATCGGTCGAGCCGCACTTGTCGTTGATGTTGAAGCCGTTGGGCGCCACGCCGATCGGGATCACCTCGGCGCCCAGTTCCCACAGCACCTCGGGCGCGGACCGGTAGGCCGCACCGTTGGCACAATCGACCAGCACCTTGATCCCGTCCAGCCGCAGCCCCGAGGAAAAACTGGCCTTGAGCCGCTCATTATAACGGTAGCGGCCCTCGTCGATCCGCCTGGCGCGGCCGATATTTCCCGCCTGCGCGGGCTCGACGCCAGCCAGCGTCAGCGCCTCGATCTCGGCCTCGGCCTCGTCGCTGAGCTTGAACCCGTCGGGGCCGAACAGCTTGATCCCGTTGTCGTGGTGCGGGTTGTGGCTGGCCGAGATCATCACGCCCAGATCGGCGCGCATCGAGGGGGTCAGCACGCCGACCGCCGGCGTGGGCACCGGGCCCAGCAGAAACACGTTCATCCCTGTCGAGGTCAGCCCCGCGGTCAGCGCGTTCTCGAACATGTAGCCCGACAGGCGCGTGTCCTTGCCGATCACCACCCGGTGGCCGTGGCTGCCGTCGCGGCGGAAATAGCGCCCTGCCGCCGCGCCCAGCCGCAGCGCCATCTCTGCCGTCATCGGATAGCTGTTGGCCTGTCCGCGCACGCCGTCAGTACCGAAAAGCCGATCGCTCATGGCCGCTCCTCCCTCGTCCAAAGCGCCTCTGCCAGGCAGAGCGCCTGCCGCGTCTCGGCGATATCATGCACCCGCAGGATCTGCACCCCCTGCGCCGCCGCCGCCAGCGCCACGGCGATGGAGCCCGGGGCGCGGTCGCGGGCCTCGGGCGCATTGCCGATGGTGCCGATGAAACGCTTGCGCGAAGCACCGAGCAGAACCGGGCAGCCCAGCGCGTGAAACAGGCTGAGCCCGCGCAGGAGGGCGAGGTTGTGTTCCTTGGTCTTGCCAAACCCGATGCCGGGATCGACCACGATGCGGGCGCGGGCGATGCCGGCGGCCTCCGCGGCCGCCACCCGTTCCGCAAGATAATCGTAGATGTCGAGCAACACGTCGTCGTAGCGCGGGTCTTGCTGCATCGTCTCCGGCGCGCCCTGGGCGTGCATCAGCACCAGCGGCGCACCGGCCTCGGCCGCGACCCCCGCCAGCGCGGGATCGAAGGTCAGCGCGGCCACGTCGTTGACAAGGTCGGCCCCGGCCGCCAGCGCGGCGCGGGCCACGCCGGCCTTGCGCGTGTCGATGGAAATGGGCACGCCCTGCCCTTCTGCGCGCAGCGCGGCGATCACCGGCGCGGTGCGCTGGGTTTCCTCCTCCGCCGGCACCTCTCGGGCCCCGGGACGGGTCGATTCGCCCCCGATATCGAGAATGTCGGCCCCGCCCGCAATCAGCGCGCCGGCATGGTCCAGCGCTGCGCCGGGCCGCTCGAACAGCCCGCCGTCGGAAAAGCTGTCGGGGGTGACGTTGAGGATGCCCATCAGCCGCGGACGGTCCATCGTCAGCCCGGCGACGGGCGCGCGCCGCACGGTCAGCGCCTCTAGCACCTCGGCGGGCAGGTCAGAGACCGGCATCAGCCGCCTTCCGCCGCCGCGGGTCATCTCTTCGACCTCGGAAAACCACGTCCAGCCACCGGCAAGCCATCGGGCCTCGGCCGGGCGGGCGGGGTCGGTGCGGGCGATGGGGCGGAAATAGGCAGTCATGGCCGCCTGTTTTCGCCATCGCGCCGCGGTTTGCAAGGGCTCAGAGGGCGGCCTCTGCATCCTCGGGCGACACCGACGTGACGGGCAGCCGCGGCGCTTCGGGCGCCTGTGCGCCGATCACCACCAGTCGCCGGGCCTCGACCTCTTGCGCGAACCACAGCGCCAGCGCCACCGCGTCGCGCGGGCTGACCGGGGGGCGGTCGACCGCGTCGAGTACGATCTTGGAGGGCGCCCAGACGACGATCTGGCGGTGCTTCATCGCCCAGTCGATCTCGGTGCGGGTGCCGGTGACCACGCAGCGCGGGTCGCGCCCGGCCAACACCCAGGCGTTCTGCTCGATCGCCAGCAGGTCGATCCGCCGCTGGGCCGGGCCCACCTCCGACCGCGGCGCGGCCATGTCGGCGGGTCCAACGGCCAGGATCACCGGGTGCGGCCCGGCTTCGAGCCGGTCGAGCCAGCGCGGCAGATCGGGCGCAGCGATGGCGGCGTTGGACAGGAACACCACCACCGGGTGCTGGCTGGCCTCTTCGGCCGGGGCGGGCTGTACCAACCGCGGCGCGTCCGGGCGGCGGGAACGCACGATCTCGACCCCCAGCGCGCCCGGCCCGCGGTCGAGCTTTTCCACCCTTACAAAGACGCGCTCGGCCTGGGGCTCGGCCAGCAGCCGCGCGGCGATGCGTTCGGCCAGCGTTTCCAGCAGGTTCAACCGCTCCGAAGACAGTTCGGCCGCGATCGCCTCGGTGATGGTGTCGTAGGACAGCACCCGGTCGACATCGTCGGCCAGCGGCGCGGGGTGCGGGCGCACCTCGACGACGACGTTGAAGCGCACCCGCTGGGTCGCACCGCGCTCGGCCTGAAAGGCGCCGATCTCGACCTCGACCTCGTGATCGCGTAGCGAAATGCGGTCGCGCGGGTCGCGTGGGGCTTCCATCGCCTCGGCCCTTTCACTCGGGTGGGCGAAGGCGAGGCGGATCTCGTCACTCATGCGGGTCTCCCGTCAGCGCCAGCGGTTTGGCACACAATAGCGCTCGACCCGGGGCCGGACGGCCCGCAGACGGCACGACGAGGCCCGCAAGCGACAGGGGCGCGGGCTTAACCGGGCTGGCGATAGAAATGGTGCACGCCGATCGTGGCCGTGCGCGGAAAGCGGCTGGCCCAGCGCGGGCGCACGGATTTGGTGTGATAGTGGGTCGCGCCTTCGGTCAGTTGCTTCGGCGCGCCGTCCAGCATCAGCCGGGCGACCTTGCCCACGCGCCGAAACGCCCTCGGCTCGGAAATGACCTCGGCATGGCCGTCGCAGGTATAGGTGAACTGGCAGGCGTACCGTTTGCCCGTGCCCTGATGGACCACACCGCAGACCGTGGCCGGATAGGCCGGAGACGCGACACGATTCAGGATCACCTCGGCCACCGCGAACTGGCCCCTAACGCTTTCGCCGCGGGCCTCGAAATACAGAGCCTCGGCGAGGCATTGCCATTCGGCGCCGCCCTTTGCGGCGGGAATTTCGGCCAGAAATTCAGGATTGTAGCGCAGATCCTTCACCGCGGGGGCGCTGGCCTTGGTCTCTTTCGGCACGGACAGCTTGCGCAATCGCCGCGGGCTGACCGCGCTCATCGCGATGCGCTCGGCGCCCAGAAGCCGGGCAACATCCTTGTCGAAGGTCGCGGTGGGATCGTTTGATTGGGAGGCAGACATGTCCGCGTACGCGGCGCCGGCAAAAACGGTAATGACGGCGGCGCTGCACGCCGCACGAGCAAGACGAATTATCATGACTACCCCCATAGTCGGCGGCGCGTAAGGAACCGCGCCGGGGGGGCAGTTACGTCAAAGACGCACGAACGTCCACCCTAGTGGCATTTTCGCAACGGGCCCGAGGCGGCATTCTACGGGCGGAATTGGCTGCCGCGGCGCTTCCGAAACGGAAGGATGTTCGTCAAATCATTGATTTAACGCAAAAAAAATTTCAATCCGCGCGATCGGCGGATTCTTGCGCAAGACGCGCCGCCGCAAGCCGGGCAACCGGTACGCGGAACGGCGAACACGAAACGTAATCAAATCCTGCGCGGCGACAAAATTCAATCGATTCGGCATTTCCGCCATGCTCGCCGCACAGCGACAGCACCACGTCCGGGCGCGCGCGCCGGCCGCGCTCGGCCCCGATGCTCAGAAGCTCACCCACGCCTTCGATATCGAGGGTGTGGAACGGGTCTTCGGGAAAGACCGCCTGCTTGACGTAAGAGCCCATGAAACGGCCCGCATCGTCGCGGCTGAGGCCATAGGTCATCTGCGTCAGATCGTTGGTGCCGAAGCTGAGAAAGGCGGCGTGCTGGGCGATGTCGTAGGCGCGCAGCGCGGCGCGCGGCGTTTCCACCATGACGCCCAGACGATAATCGAAATCCACCCCCCGTTCGGTGCGCACGGCAGCGGCCAGCGCGTCGATCCGGGTCTTGACCAGTTCGACCTCGCGCATGGCAGAAACCAGCGGGATCATGATCTCGGGCACCACAGGGGCGCTGTTATGGCTGGCGTCGATGGTGGCCTCGAAAATCGCGCGGGCCTGCATGTCGTATATCTCGGGCACGGTGATACCCAGGCGCACCCCCCGCATCCCCAGCATCGGGTTGAATTCCGACAGTGCCTGCACCCGCCGCGACACGTCCGACAGCGGCAGGTCCAGCGCCTCGGCGATTTCGCGCACACCTTCGCGGGAATGGGGCAGAAACTCGTGCAGCGGCGGGTCGAACAGGCGGATGCAGACCGGCAGACCCTGCATGATCTCGAAGAGCCTGGTGAAATCGTCCCGCTGCATCGGCAGCAGCCGTTCCAGCACCGAGGCACGGTCCTCTGGTGTGTCGGCAAAGATCATCTCGCGCATCACCGTCAGGCGGTCATGCTCGAAGAACATGTGCTCGGTGCGGCACAGCCCGATCCCCTCGGCCCCGAAAAGCCGCGCGGTCTGCGCGTCGGCGGGGGTGTCGGCATTGGCGCGCACGCCGATATCGCAGGCGTCCTCGGCCCAGTTCATCAGCGCATGAAAGGCATCGTCGAGGGCGGGCTCCAGCATCGTCACCTCGCCCAGCAGGGCCTCGCCGCCGGTGCCGTCGAGCGTGATGATGTCGCCTTCGTGCAGCTTGCGCCCGTCGGCGGCGATCACGACACCGTCGCGCGGCTTGATCCGCATGTCGGATACGCCCACGACACAGGGCAGGCCCAGTCCGCGGGCGATCACCGCGGCGTGGCTGGTCATTCCGCCCCTCTCGGTCAGCACGCCGCTGGCCGCGTGCATCCCCCGGATGTCCTCGGGCGTGGTTTCGCGGCGCACCAGGATACAGGGCTCGCCGCGCGCTGCGCTGGCCTGGGCGGCGGCCGATCCGAAAACGATGCGCCCGGTCGCCGCGCCGGGGCTGGCGGCGATGCCGCTGGCAAACGTGTCACGGGGCCCCTCGGGGTCGACCTGGCTGTGCAAAAGCTCGCTCAGCGCGCGCGGCTCGATCCGTTGCAGCGCCTCGGAGCGTGCAATGATCCCCTCGTCGGCCAGCGTCACGGCGATGCGTACCGCCGCGCGCGCGCTGCGCGCCACCCGCACCGCGTCGAGAATGTGCAGCCGGTTACCTGCGATGGTAAATTCGATCTGCATTTCCTCGCGCAGGTTCAGCCGGCAGGTCTCGCCGTAGCGCTTGAGGCTCTTGAAAATGTCGGGGCAGCGCTCTTCCAGCGACTCCCCCCGCTGATCGCGGGTGAGGTAAAGCGCGCCTTCCGCCCCGGCCAGCGCCGCCCGGCCCTGGCTCTGGCTGAGATACCGGCCGGTGATCTGACGCTGGCCCGTGGTGCCAGAGACGAACTGGATCACGCCCGAGCCGCTTTCCTCGGGGCCGAGCCCCAGCGCCATTTCCTGCACGACCAGCCCCAGCCCGGCATCGGCCGGCGCACCGCGGGCCTGGCGCAACAGCCGCGCCGTCGTGCCCTCCCATGCCCGTGCCATCGAACGCAGCACCTCGGTCAGCTGGCGGGCGGGGTCTTGCGGAAAAGGGCTGTCGGTCTCGTCGACATAGGCGGCCAGCGTGGCGGCCAGCACCGCGTCCGAGCTTTCGTCGCCTTCGAACATCTCGGGGTCCAGCCTGGCGACATGGATCGCGTAGGCACGGATGAAACGCAGGTAGAGCGCGTTGGCCGCCCTGCGCCCGTGGCTCTCGCTCAGCTCGGCATGGCGGGCGTCGTTCATACCTATGTTGAGGATCGCGCCCGGCCCGCCCCAGTCGGGGTCGGCCGAACTGGGCCGGACCGACACCAGCGGCCCGGGACCAAAGCCCGCGAGCATCGCCTCGGTGTCGGGCAATTGGCCCGACGCGATCAGGTGGACCGCATCGAAGGACAGCGCCACCGTGCGCGGCATGGGCAGGTCGAGCCGGATCAGGCGTTGCAGGCATTTCGCGCGACCGCCATGGCGGTCGGCGGCAATTTCGGCCGAGGGCGTGATCTCGGTAAAGCCTGCGAAATCCGTGTGTTTCTGCACTGCGGCACGCTCCTTTCTCACTTGCAGCATACGCTCATGGCGGCGGCAGGCAAGCTTGGCGTAGCGTCGCGTTTCAGCCTTCGATCCGGGTCAGGTCGGCCACTTGCAGGCAGGTCTCGCGAATAGCGTGCAAGAGGTTCAGACGGTTGCGCCGCACGATGTCGTTGTCGGTGTTGACCTGCACCGCCTCGAAGAAGGCATCGATGGGGGCCCTCAGCGCGGCCAGGGCCGCCATGGCCCCTGAGAAATCCTCGGCCTCCAGCGCCGGGCCGATGGCTTTGTCGGCCGCGTCCAGCGCGGCGAAAAGCGCGGTTTCGGTGGGGTCCTTGGCGAATTTCGGATCGGCGCCGAACCGGTATTCCACCCCGTCGGCCTCTTCGGCCTGGATCAGGATGTTGTTGGCGCGGCGAAAGCCCTGCACCAGGTTTTCGCCGTCTTCGGTGTTCAGCACCGCGCCCAGCGCCTCGGCCCGCTTGACCAGCAGCGTCAGGTCGTCGGCGCCCGGCATCGCCAGGCAGGCGTCGATCACGTCATGGCGCAGCCCCTCGGCCTTGAGATGCACCTTCAGCCGGTCGTGGAAAAACGCCAGCAGGTCGCCGCTCATCTCGGGTAGTTGGTGGCGCAGGCGGGCCAACCAGGTGCCCTCTTCGATGGGCACGGGCGTGTCATCGGCGCGAAAGCGGTCGACCAGCGCGTGGAATGCCGCGCCGAAAACGCCGTGGCGGGCCACCTCATCGACCATCTCCTGCAAGAAATAGGTCTCGCGCTCTTGCGCGGTATCGAGGTTCAGCGCGATCACATGCACCAGCAGATGCCGGTTGATCAGCGCCTCCAGCCCGACGCGGAGCTTGCGCTCCAGCACCGTGCGGATGATCCCCAGCGCGGCGCGGCGCAGCGCGAACGGGTCTTTGCTGCCGGTGGGTTTCTCGTCGATGGCCCAGAAGCCCGCCAGCGTGTCCAGCTTGTCGGCCAGCGACACGGCGATGGAAACCGGGTGCTCGGGCAGCGCGTCGGCGGGGCCGAGCGGCTTGTAATGCATCTCGCAGGCCTCGGACACCGCCTGGGGCAGGCCGGCGGCCTCGGCATAGTAACGGCCCATCACGCCCTGAAGCTCGGGGAATTCATAGACCATTTCCGAGGCGAGATCGGCCTTGGCGACGCGCGCGGCCTGTGCCGCCATCTCTGCATCGGCGCCGACCATCGGCGCGATCTCGCGGGTCAGGTTGGCGATGCGGTCGATCCTCAGCGCCTGGCTGCCCAGTTCGCGCTGGAAGGTCACATGGCTGAGCGTATCGAGCCAGTCTTCCATCCCCGCCCGGGCCACGCGCAGGTCATTGGCCCAAAAAAACCGGGCATCGGACAACCGCGCCGATAGCACTTTTTCGTTCCCGGCCAGGATCGTGGCCCCATTATCGGCGGTTTCCCGGTTGGCAACGGTCACGAATCGAACAATCTTGCCGGTCTTGGGGTCGCGGACCGAAAAGAATTTCTGGTGCTCCTTCATCGAGGTCTGCAAGACCTCGGGCGGCAGGTCGAGAAAGTCCTCGCCGATGGGCCCCATCAGCACCACGGGCCATTCCACCAGCCCGGCCACCTCAGCCAGAAGCCCGGCATCCTCGACAACTTCCAACCCCTGTGCGAAAGCGGCGTTGGTCGCCTCGTGCCAGATTTGCGCGGCGCGCTCCTCGTGGTCGATCATCACATGGGCGCGCTTTAGCTTTGCCTCGTAATCTTCGAAGGACGATACGGAAAATCGATCGGGCGCCATGAACCGGTGGCCGCGCGTGGCGTCGCCCGCGACGATCCCGTCGACGTCCAGCGGCACCACCTCGCACCCCGCCTCGTCGCTGAGCAGGCACAGGATGGACTGCAGCGGCCGCACCCAGCGCAGCGTGCCAGCGCCCCAGCGCATCGACTTGGGCCATGGAAAATTGCGGATCGTCGCCTCCAGCACCTCGGCGACGATCTGGGCGGCCGGGCGGCCGGGCCGGTCGATCACGGCAAACCAGACCTGGCCCTTCTTGTCGTCGCGGGCCTCCAGTTGGTCTTTCGTCAGCCCGGTCGCGCGCAGGAACCCCTCCAGCGCCTTTTCGGGCGCGTCCACGCGCGGCCCCTTGCGCTCTTCGGTCAGGTCGGGGCTGCGCGCGCTCAGCCCCTCGACATGCAGCGTCAGCCGGCGCGGCGTCGAGAACGCCTTGGCTGCGGCGTAGGTCAGCCCCGCCTCCACCAGCCCGTCGGTGACGCGCTTTTGCAGGTCGGTGCGGGCGCGGGCCTGCATCCGGGCCGGGATTTCCTCGGAGAAGAGTTCGATCAGGAGGTCGGGCATTTTCGGTCCTCGGCGCCGGCGGCGCGGGGTTTCTAGTCGTTTGCGGGCGGCGGCGGGCATCCGGGCGGCGGCGGGCGCCCGTCGAACACCACTTGCCCGCACGCGTTGATCTGGTTCCAGGCCACGGCGCGTCCATCCTCGAACACCGCGACCACCCGGTCGATGCCGTAGCTCACGTTCGCCTCGCCCAGGAACGCCACCGCGCCGCCCGTTTCCAGCGCCGCGCCGATCTCGGCGGCGTCGAAGCAGTCGAACCAGCCCGGCGCGTTCAGCGGCACCGCCTCGTCGCGGATCACATAGGTTTCGGTCAACAGCGCCAGCGAGAGCGGCATCTCGAAACAGGCGCGGAACCGCAACGGAGAGCTTTCGGAATCGATTCCCTCGAACCCGTCGACCGGTACCATCTCGGCCTCGCCGGTGACCAGCGAGGTCAGCCGTACCTCGGCCGCGGGCGCGCTGACCGGAACCGGCTCGTAATAGGCGTAGACCTGCAGGTAATAGACCGCCGCGCCCGCAAGCAATGCCCCCATCACGATCACCAGGGAGAGAAGCTTGCCGCTCACCCCTGCCTCCCTCCGGCCTCGGTCTCGACGAAGGCATCGGCGCAGCGCCTGGCCAGCGCACGGACCCGGCCGATATAGGCCTGCCGCTCGGTCACCGAGATCACGCCGCGGGCGTCGAGCATGTTGAAGAAATGGCTGGCCTTGATGCACTGGTCATAGGCGGGATGCACCATGATGATGCGCTTGCCCGTCTTGGGGTCGTCCTGCGGATGGTCGAGGATGCGCGCGCATTCGGCCTCGGCCGCGGCGAAGAAGTCGAACAGCTTGTCGGTGTCGGCCACGTCGAAGTTGAACCGGCTGTATTCCTCTTCGGTCTGGCGGAACACGTCGCCATAGCTCAACGGGATTGGCGCGTCGGGGTCGTTGAACGGCATGTCCATCACGTGGTCGATGCCGAGGACGTACATCGCCAGCCGTTCCAGCCCGTAGGTCAACTCACCCGAAACGGGGTGGCAGTCGCGCCCGCCGACCTGCTGGAAATAGGTGAACTGGCTGACCTCCATCCCGTCGCACCAGACCTCCCAGCCCAGACCCCAGGCGCCCAGCGTCGGGCTTTCCCAGTCGTCCTCGACGAAGCGGATGTCGTGATAGTCGAAATCGATGCCGATGGCGGCCAGCGAGCCGAGGTAAAGCTCTTGCAGGTCGGGCGGGCTGGGTTTGATCAGCACCTGGTACTGGTAATAGTGCTGCAACCGGTTGGGGTTCTCGCCGTAGCGCCCGTCGGTGGGCCGGCGCGAGGGCTGGACATAGGCCGCGGCCCAGGGTTTCGAGCCGAGGCTGCGCAGGGTGGTCGCCGGGTGGAAGGTGCCCGCCCCCACTTCCATGTCATAGGGTTGCAGGATCGCGCAGCCCTGCAGGGCCCAGTAATTCTGAAGCCGCAGGATGATCTCTTGAAAACTGCGGGGCTTGGACTGGTCCATCGGGGTGGTTCCTGCGTATCGCAAAACAGCGCCTCACTAGCCAAGCGCGCCCCGAGGGTCAATCGCGCCGGAGTATTGACGTGCATCGCGGAGCCGCTTTGATACGGTCTGACGGGATTCGGCGGTTTGGGCCGCCGCAAGGGAAACGAGGGTATCGAGCCGTGCTGAAACGAATTTTCGCAAGCTTTGCATTTCTTGTGTTCACGGCACTTGCGGGCTGGGCGCAAGACCGCGCCTGGGTGCAGATCGAGGCGCACCCGTCGCTGCGCGAAGCAGAGGAGCGCGCCCGCGCCTATTCGGGCGCCTTCCAGGACGTCAACGCCTTCAGCCTCGGCTCGGGCTGGTACGCCATCGCGCTCGGCCCCTATACCGGCGAGGCCGCGGCCCGGCGCCTGAGCGATCTCAGGCGCGAGCGGCTGGTGCCCGGCGACAGTTTCGTGGCCGATGGCAGCGCCTTCCGCCAACAGATCTGGCCCGCCGGGGCGAATGCGCTGAGCGCGCCCGCCGTCGCCGCGCCGGCCGCGCCGGCCGCCCCCGAAGCGCCCGCCGGGATTGTTCTGCCCGACGAGACCCCCGCCGAGGCCAGGCGCAGCGAGCGGCTGTTGACCGCCGAGGAGCGCCGCGCCCTGCAGGAGGCGATGCAATGGGAAGGCTTTTACACCGCCGCCATCGACGGCGCCTTCGGGCGCGGCACACGGGCGGCCATGGCCGACTGGCAGGCGGCGAACGGCTATGAAGTGACCGGCGTGTTGACCACCCGCCAGCGCGCGGTGCTGAGTGAGGGTTACCGCGACGCGCTGGCCCGGCTCGGAATGCAAAGCGTCGATGAGGCCGAGGCCGGCATCCGCATCGACATGCCCGCGGGCCTCGTGACGTTTTCCCGCTACGAGCCGCCCTTCGTGCATTTCGCCCCCAAGGGCGACAGCGATGTGCGCGCCCTTCTGATCAGCCAGACCGGCGATCAGGCGACGCTTTTCGGCCTTTACGACATCATGCAGACGCTGGAGATCGTGCCGCTCGAGGGCGAGCGCGATCGCGGGCAGAATTCCTTCGTGCTGACCGGGCAGAACGAGACGCTGCATTCCTACACCTACGCCACGGTGTCGGACGGCACGGTCAAGGGCTTTACCCTGGCGTGGCCTCCCGAAGACGACAAGCTGATGCAGAAGGCCGTGCAGATGATGCGCGACAGCTTCGAGCCGGTGCGCGGCGTGGTGCTGGACGAGGCGCAGATCGACCCAGAGGCCGAACAAGGCTTCGACCTGCTGTCGGGGCTGGAAATCCGCCGGCCCGAATTTACGCGCTCGGGCTTTTTCGTCGACGATACGGGCCAAGTGCTGACCACCACTGACGGGCTGGGCCGGTGCAGCCGCATCACCGTCGGGGACGATCACGAGGCCGAAATCGCGGCGATAGACATGAAGCTGGGCCTCGCCGTGCTCAAACCGCGCGAGAACCTCGCGCCGCTGGGCTATGCCGCCTTTCGCACCTCCGAGCCGCGGCTCAAATCCGACGTGGCGGTGGCCGGCTATTCCTACGGCGCCGTGCTGACTCTGCCGGCACTGACCTACGGCGAACTGGCCGATTTGCGCGGACTGGACGGCGAGGTCAGCCGCCAGCGGCTGAACCTCTCGGCGTTGCCCGGCGATGTCGGCGGCCCGGTGATGGACGCCGCCGGCGCGGTTCTGGGGATCCTTCTGCCGCGCGAAGACGGCGCGCGGCAACTGCCCGACGAGGTGCGCTTTGCCGCCAATGTCGAGGCGATCGCGGGGTTCCTGTCGGCCAACGGCATCGCGGTCGACGCGGCGCTGCCCGACGCCAGCCTGCCGCCCGAGGATCTCAGCACCCTGGCGGCCGACATGACCGTGCAGGTCTCCTGCTGGGAGTGAGCCGAACGTCAAGCGCACGGCGCGCGGGCGGCATTGGCAGATGACGGCATGCCATGTATCCTCCGCCGGTGGAGGAATGATGGCCGAGACGATCACCAAGGATCTGGTTTCAGGGTCGACCGAATTCTCGGACACGGTGTGGGCGAATGTGCTGGCGGCCGTCGACCGCACCTATGCCGAACTGGTCGGCTACCAGGAGCGGCTGGAGCGGCAGAACGCCGAGCTGGAAACGATGCGGTCGTTTCTCGCCTCGATCCTGTCATCGGTCTCGGACGTTCTGATCGTCGTGTCCCGGCAGGGCGCCATCGAAAAAGTGTCTGAGTCGGTCGCTGCGATGACCGGGCGGCCGCGCACTGCGCTGGCGGGGCAGCAGGTGGTGCAGCTCTTTGCCGAGGCCGATCGCGCGGCGGTCGTCGAGGGCATGCGCCGCGCCGCGCTGGACCGCGCGCCGGCGACCATCGAAAGCAGCCTGATCGCGCAGGACGGCCAGAGCCCTCTGGAATTGTCGATCAGTCCGCGGCTGGACGAGCGCGGGCGCATCAGCGGCCACGTGCTGACCGGCCGTCCGCTGGGCGAATTGCGGCAGGCCTATGCCGATCTGGCCCATAGCCACGACGAGCTGAAAGCCGCCCAGACATTGCTGGTGCGCAATGAAAAACTCGCCTCGCTCGGCCGCCTTCTGGCCGGCGTCGCGCACGAGTTGAACAACCCGATCAGCTTTGTCTATGCCAATGTCCACGCGCTTGAGCGGTACGGCGCGAAGTTCGAGGCCTATTTCGACAAGGTGCAGGCCGGCGCCAGCCGGGACGAGCTGGTCAAGCTGCGCGAAGAGCTGCGGCTCGACCGCGAAATCGGCAATCTGCGCGACGCGGTGGCCGGCGCGCGCGACGGCGCCGAGCGGGTGCGCGACATCGTCGAGGACCTGCGCCGCCTGTCCGCGGAGGGCACCGGCGAGATCATCGAGTTCGACCTCGTAGAGACCGCCAATGTCGCCACGACATGGGTGCTGCGCGGCACCAAGCGCGAGGTCAAAGTCACGTTCTCGGGCGAGCCGCGTGTCATGGTCCGGGGCCGGCCCGGCCACATCCAGCAGGTGGTGATGAACCTCGTGCAGAACGCCCTCGACGCCCTGGAGACCGAGGAAAAGGGCCGGATCGATCTCGCCGCATCGCGCGAGAACGGGTTTGCCGTGCTGCGCGTGGCCGATAACGGCCCCGGCGTGCCAGAGGACGTGCGGCAGTCGATTTTCGATCCGTTCTTCACGACCAAGGACGTGGGCAAGGGCACCGGGCTGGGCCTGTCGATCAGCCACAAGATCACGCACGAACATGGCGGCGACCTGCGGCTCTGCGCGGAAACGGACGGGACATGTTTCCAGGTCACGCTTCCGCTGCCCAAGGACCCTGTATGAACGTTCTGTGGCTACAGGCGTCTGGCTGCGGCGGCTGCACGATGTCGCTGCTGTGCGCCGAGGATCCGAATATTGTCGATCTGCTGGCGGGGGCGGGCATCCGGTTTCTGTGGCACCCCGCTCTCAGCCTCGAGACCGGCGGCGAGGTCCACGCCCTGCTCGACCGGGTCGCGTCTGGCGCGTTGCCGCTCGACGTTCTGTGCGTCGAGGGGGCGATCGCGCGGGGGCCGCGCGGTACCGGCCGCTATCAGATGCTGTCGGGCACCGGCCGGACGGTTCTGGACTGGGTGCGCCAGCTTGCGCCGCTGGCCCGGCATGTTGTGGCCGTAGGCAGTTGCGCGGCCTATGGCGGCGTCACCAGCGCCGGAGAAAACCCCTCGGACGCGGCCGGGTTGCAATACGAGGGGACGCATCTGGGCGGCGTCCTGCCGGCGACGTTCCGCTGCGACGGCGGGTTGCCGGTGATCAACGTGGCGGGCTGCCCGACCCATCCCGACTGGGTGACCGAAACCCTGATGCTGCTGGCCAACGGCGCCTTGGGCGCCGACGATCTGGACGCGCTGGGCCGGCCGCTGTTTTTCGCCCAGCACCTGGTACATCACGGCTGCCCCAAAAACGAGTTCTACGAATACAAGGCCTCGGCCGTCCACCTGTGCGAGATCGGCTGCATGATGGAGCATCTGGGCTGCGTCGGCACCCAGGCGGTCGGCGATTGCAACATCCGGCCCTGGAACGGCTCGGGCAGTTGCACGCGCGGCGGCTATCCGTGTATTTCCTGCACTGCGCCCGAATTCGAAGAGCCCAAGCACGCCTTTACCGAAACCCCCAAGGTCGCGGGCATCCCCGTGGGCCTGCCGTCGGACATGCCCAAGGCGTGGTTCATGGCGCTGGCCTCGTTGTCCAAGGCGGCCACGCCCGAGCGGCTGTCGAAGAACGCGACCTCGGACCGCGTGCGCATTCTGCCCACCCACAGGAAGCCGCCGGGATGAGCGAAAGCCGGCTCGTCGTGGGGCCGTTCAACCGCGTGGAAGGCGATCTGGAGGTCCAACTCGACGTGGCGGACGGCGCGGTGCAAAGCGCCCGGGTCAACGCGCCGCTCTATCGCGGGTTCGAGCGGATGCTGCTGGGGCGGGCGCCGTCGGATGCGCTGACGCTGACGCCGCGGATTTGCGGCATCTGCTCGATCAGCCAGTCCGCGGCGGCGGCGCGGGCGCTGGCGGCGGCGGGCGGTCACGCCGCCGCGCCGCAGGGCGCGGCAATCGCCGCGCTGATCCACGCGGTCGAGAACGTTTCGGACCACCTGTTCCATTTCAACCTGTTCTTCATGCCCGATTTCACGCGCCCTACCTATGCCGCCCGCCCGTGGCATGGCCGCGCCGTGGACAGGTTTGCCGCGGCCGAGGGCGGCGCCCAGCGCGCGGCGATCGAGGCGCGGGCGGCGCTGATGCATATCCTGGGTCTGATGGCGGGCAAATGGCCCCACACGCTGGCGATCCAGCCCGGCGGCGTGACCCGCGCGCCCGGTCCCAGCGACAAGGTGCGGATCATGGCCAGCCTCACCGCCTTTCGCCGCTACCTGGAAGAGACCGTTTTCGGCGGCCCGCTGGAGGCGTTCGCCGAGATCGCCGACCGCGACGCGCTGATGGGATGGGGGCGCGGCGATGCCGGGCTGTTTCTGGATATCGCCGCCGATCTGGACCTCGACGCGCTCGGCCGCGGCAGCGGGCGCTATTTGTCCTTCGGGGCCTATCCGCAGGATTGCGGCCACGCCTTCGCGCCAGGCCTCTGGCGCGACGGTCGGCAAGACCCGCTGGACCTGACGCGGATGGTCGAGGAGGTCGCCCATAGCTGGATGCTGGGGCCGGCCGCCCATCCCGCGGCCGGGCAGACCTTGCCGGATGAGGATATGCGCGAGGACGCCTATAGCTGGTGCAAGGCGCCGCGGCTGGCCGGCGAGACCATGGAAACCGGCGCGCTGGCCCGGCAGGTCGTCGATGGCCACCCGCTGGCGCGCGCGCTGGCGGGCGGCGGCGTTCTGGCCCGCGTGGCCGGCCGGCTGCTGGAACTGGCGCGCAGCCAGGCGGTGATGGAGCGGCTGGCACGCGAGATCGACGTCTCGGCCCGGTTCATGGACCCCGCGCCAGAGGTGCGCGCCGGTCAGGGTGCCGGTCTGGTCGAGGCCGCGCGCGGCGCCCTCGGCCATTGGGTCCGGGTCGAAAAGGGCCGGATCGCGGGCTATCAGATCGTCGCGCCGACGACCTGGAACTTCAGCCCGCGCGATGCCGCGGGCCAGCCCGGACCGCTGGAGGCCGCCCTTGTCGGGGCGCCGGTGGCGCCGGGCGAGACCACGCCGGTCACCGTGCAGCATATCGTGCGCTCGTTCGATCCCTGCATGGTCTGCACGGTGCACTAAAGCGATGGATGGGCGCGAAATCCGCGTGCGCGGCCAGGTGCAGGGCGTGGGCTTTCGCCCCTTTGTCTGGCAACTGGCGCAGACCCACGGTGTATGCGGCGAGGTGTGCAACGATGCCCACGGTGTGCTGATCCGCGCCGCGGGCGGCGACCTGGACGCGTTCGAGGCCGCGCTCTCCGCCCGGCCCCCGGCACTGGCGCGGGTGGATGCGGTCGAGACCCGGTCCATCGCCTTTGCTGCCCCGCCCGAGGCCTTCGTCATCGCGGCCAGCGGCAGAGGGGGGGCCGAGACACGGGTCGCGCCCGATGCCGCGACCTGCGCCGCGTGCCTGGCCGAGATCCGCGCGCCGGGCCGCCGGCAGGGCTATGCCTTCACCAACTGCACCCATTGCGGCCCGCGTTTCACCATCCTCCGCCGGCTGCCCTACGACCGCGAACAGACGACGATGGCCGCGTTCGAAATGTGCCCCGCCTGCCGCGCGGAATACGACACCCCCGCCGACAGGCGCTTTCACGCCCAGCCCATCGCCTGCCCCGACTGCGGCCCGCGCCTCTGGTTGGAAACCGACGGCCGCGAAAGCGCGGATGACCCCATCGTCGGCGCGGCCCGCATCCTTGCCGCGGGCGGCATCGTGGCGGTCAAGGGACTGGGCGGTTTTCACCTCGCCTGCGACGCGACCGATGCGGGCGCGGTCGAAACCCTGCGCCGCCGCAAGCGCCGCCCGTCCAAGCCTTTTGCCCTGATGGCCCGCCAAGAGGATCTGGCCGGGTTTTGCGCGCCCGGCGCGGCCGACTTGGCGCTGTTGCGGGACGCCGCCGCGCCCATCGTTCTGGTCCCGGGCACCGGCGCGCTGCCCGAATGCGTCGCGCCCGGAATGGATCGCCTCGGCGTCATGCTGGCCTACACCCCGCTCCACCACCTGCTGCTGGACGCCGTAGAGCGCCCGCTGGTGATGACCTCGGGCAACCTCTCGGGCGAACCCCAAGCGATCGGCAATGACGAGGCCCGCGCCAAGCTTTCGGCCTTTGCCGATGCGTTTTTGATGCATGACCGCGCCATCGCCCGCCGGCTGGACGACAGCGTGGAACGCGCCGACCCGCCGATGGTGCTGCGCCGCGCGCGGGGGCGGGTGCCGGGCACCCTGCCCCTGCCGCCGGGCTTCGAGCGGACGCCGCAGATCGTCGCCTATGGCGGGCAGATGAAGGCCGCGATTTGCCTGACCAAGAACGCGCAGGCGCTGCTCGGCCATCATCTGGGCGAGATGGGCGACGCGCTGACCTACGATGCCTTCGTCCAGGCGGACCGCGACTACGCGGCGCTGTTCGGCCACCGCCCCGAGATCGCGGCCTGCGACCTGCACCCCGATTTCCGCGCGACGCAATATGCCGAGGCCACCGGGCTGCCGGTGGTGCGCGTCCAGCATCACCACGCGCACATGGCCGCCTGCCTGGCCGAGAACGGCTGGCCGCTGGACGGCGGCAGGGTTGCGGGCATCATTCTGGACGGCCTGGGCCTCGGGCCCGACGGGACGGTCTGGGGCGGCGAGGTTCTGCTGGGCGATTATCGCGGCTTCGACCGGCGCGCCTGGCTGAAACCCGCGCCCCTGATCGGCGGCGACAAGGCGCAGGCCGAGCCGTGGCGCAACGCGCTGGTCCGGCTCGACGCGGCGGGGCTGGACGAGGCCGCCGACCGGCTGTTCGCGGGCGCCCCGCTGGCGCTGGCACGGCAGGCGGCCGCGGCGGGGCTGAACGCACCGCCCTCCTCTTCGGCCGGGCGGCTGTTCGATGCGGTGGCGGCTTGCCTCGGGCTCTGCCCGCTGGCGCAGGGGTTCGAGGGCGAGGCCGCGATGCGGCTGGAGGCGCTCGCGCGCACGGGCGACACGGGGGCCGGGTACGATTTCGATGTGGCGGGGGGCGAAATCGACCCCGCGCCGATGTTCGCGGCCCTTGTCGCCGACCTCGGGGCCGGGACCGACGCCGCGCTGATCGCAGCGCGGTTCCACACCGGCCTTGCCCGGCAGTTCGCTGCCGCGGCCCGCGGGCTGGTGGAGCGCGGCGACGCCGAGGTGATCGTGCTGTCGGGTGGCTGTTTTCAAAACGCCCTGCTGCTGACAGAAATGCGCCGCGAACTGGCCGGCCTGCCGGTGCTGACCCATCGCGAAACGCCCGCCAATGACGGCGGCCTCGCGCTGGGCCAGGCGGCGGTCGCGGCCGCGGCGCGGCTTTCCCCTCCGGAAAGCAGCTGACCGCCCGGCCCGGCCTTTGGCAACCGCCTGACCGGAGGCCGCCAATGGGATTGCGCCGAAATATCCGTTAACAAATTTATTCTATTGCCTTTTTCCAGATTTCGGGCCGAGCACGGATTTTCTTTGCCCGTCCCTGCCCCCTCCTGCTTGCATACCCTGGGATACTGAAACTGCCCACGCGCCCCGGCGCGCCCGGGCCCAGGTAGGGAGAACCGTCTTGGCCGAAATCGAAACCTTCTATGAGGTCATGCGCCGGCAGGGGATCACCCGGCGCAGCTTCATGAAATACTGTTCGCTCACGGCGGCGGCGCTGGGCTTGGGCCCGAGCTTCGTGCCGAAGATCGCACACGCGATGGAGACCAAGCCGCGCACCCCGGTGATCTGGGTCAACGGGCTGGAATGCACCTGCTGTTCGGAAAGCTTCATCCGCGGCGCCCACCCGCTGGCCAAGGACGTGGTGCTGTCGATGATCTCGCTCGACTATTCCCACACTCTGATGGCGGCGGCCGGGCATGCGGCAGAGGCGGCGCTGGAAGACACGATCGAGAAATACAAGGGCAACTACATCCTCGCCGTCGAAGGCAACCCGCCGCTGAACGAGGACGGGATGTATTGCATCGTCGGCGGCAAGCCGTTCGTCGACCAGCTGCGCCACGCCGCAAAAGACGCCAAGGCCGTGATCGCCTGGGGGGCCTGTGCCTCCTATGGCTGCGTGCAGGCCGCCGCGCCCAACCCCACCCAGGCCACGCCGGTGCACAAGGTCATCACCGACAAGCCGATCATCAAGGTGCCCGGCTGCCCGCCCATCGCCGAGGTGATGACCGGCGTCATCACCTACATGCTGACCTTCGACCGGCTGCCGGAACTCGACCGCCAGGGCCGGCCCAAGATGTTCTATTCCCAGCGCATCCACGACAAATGCTATCGCCGGCCACATTTCGACGCGGGCCAGTTCGTCGAGGAGTGGGACGACGAGTACGCGCGCAAGGGCTATTGCCTCTACAAGATGGGCTGCAAGGGGCCGACCACCTACAACGCCTGCTCGACCGTGCGCTGGAACGAGGGCGTCAGCTTTCCGATCCAGTCGGGCCACGGCTGCATCGGCTGTTCCGAAGACGGGTTCTGGGACCAGGGCGGGTTCTACGACAGGCTGACCACCGTCAAGCAGTTCGGGGTTGAGGCCACGGCCGACCAGATGGGTATTGCCGCCGCCGGTGCGGTGGGTGCGGGCATCGCCGCCCATATTGCCGCGAGCGCCTTGAAAAGCGCCCAGCGCAAGAAACAAGACAGCGAGGAGGTCTGATCCATGGCGACCACTCCCAACGGCTTCGACCTCGACAATTCGGGCAAGCGCATCGTCGTGGACCCGGTAACCCGGATCGAGGGCCACATGCGCTGCGAAGTGAATGTGGACGAGGACGGCTTCATCCGTAACGCGGTCTCCACCGGCACCATGTGGCGCGGGCTGGAGGTGATCCTGAAGGGCCGCGACCCGCGCGATGCCTGGGCCTTTACCGAGCGCATCTGCGGCGTCTGCACCGGGACGCACGCGCTGACATCGGTCCGCGCCGTCGAGGACGCGCTGGGGATCACCATTCCCGACAACGCCAACTCGATCCGCAACATCATGCAGCTTAACCTGCAGGTGCATGACCACATCGTGCATTTCTACCATTTGCACGCGCTCGACTGGGTGAACCCGGTCAACGCGCTCAGGGCGGACCCAAAGGCGACCAGCGAGTTGCAGCAATCCGTGTCCCCGTCGCATCCGATGTCGTCGCCGGGCTATTTCCGCGACGTGCAGAACCGGCTGAAGCAATTCGTGGAATCCGGCCAGCTGGGCCTGTTCAAGAACGGGTATTGGGACAACCCGGCCTATCTGCTGCCGCCCGAGGCGGACCTGATGGCCACCACTCACTACCTCGAGGCGCTGGACCTGCAGACCGAGCTTTGCAAGATCCACACGATCTTCGGCGGCAAGAACCCGCATCCGAACTGGCTGGTAGGCGGCGTGCCGTGCCCGATCAACGTCGATGGCACCGGCGCGGTCGGCGCGATCAACATGGAGCGGCTGAACTTGGTCAGCTCCATCATCGACAAATGCACCGCTTTCGTGAACAACGTCTACATCCCCGACGTGATCGCCATCGGCGGGTTCTACAAGAACTGGCTCTACGGCGGCGGGCTGTCCTCTCAGGCGTGCCTGGCCTACGGCGACATCCCCGAGCATCCCAACGATTTCTCGGCGGACCAGCTGCACCTGCCGCGCGGCGCGATCATCAACGGCAACCTCAACGAGGTGCACGAGGTCGATGTGCGCGACCCCGAGCAGGTGCAGGAATTCGTCGATCACTCGTGGTACAACTACGGCGAGCCGGGCAAGGGCCTGCATCCCTGGGACGGCGTGACCGAGGCGAATTTCGAGCTGGGGCCGAACACCAAGGGCAGCAGGACCAATATCGAGGCCATCGACGAGGCGGCGAAATATTCGTGGATCAAGGCGCCGCGCTGGAAAGGCCACGCGATGGAGGTGGGCCCGCTGGCGCGGTACATCATCGGCTATGCCAGCGGCCACGAGGACATCAAGGGCCAGGTCGAAGGGCTGCTCAGGACCATGGACCTGCCGGTCTCGGCGCTGTTCTCGACGCTCGGGCGCACCGCCGCGCGGGCACTGGAGGCGGAATACTGCACCCGGCTGCAAAAGCAGTTTTTCGACAAGATGATCGCCAATATCCGCAACGGCGACAGTTCCACCGCCAATGTCGAGAAGTGGGAGCCCAAGACCTGGCCGAAAGAGTGCAAGGGCGTCGGCATGACCGAGGCCCCGCGCGGGGCGCTGGGGCACTGGGTGCAGATCAAGGACGGGCGCATCGACAACTATCAATGCGTTGTGCCCACCACCTGGAACGGATCCCCGCGCGACAGCGCCGGCAATATCGGCGCTTTCGAGGCGGCGCTGATGAATACCAAGATGGAGCGGCCCGAAGAGCCGGTGGAGATCCTGCGCACATTGCACAGCTTCGACCCGTGCCTGGCCTGCTCCACCCACGTGATGTCGCCCGAGGGTCAGGAACTGACCTCGGTCAAGGTCCGCTGAGGGAGGAAAACGCAATGAAGACACTGATCCTTGCCGCGGCGCTGGCCGCGACCGCCGCCCCCGCGCTGGCCCATGGCGGGCATGCGCCCGCGCCCGAGACGCTGCACGGCCTGGCCCATGCCATGCTGCTTGCCGCACCGATCACCGCGCTGGGCGTCCTTGCGGTGCTGGGCGTGGCGGCCCTGCGGCGCCGGCGTCCCGACCCGGCCCGGCCGGGCACACGGAGGACGCCATGACCGACACACGCGCCAATATCCACGTCCCCAACCCCGACGCGCCCACCCCGCTGGAGGCGGCGCGCCTGACCGGCGGCGCGCGGCCCGAGGATATCGAAAGCCTGCGGATGCAGGCGGCCGTCTATGTCTACGAGGTCCCTGTGCGCGTCTGGCACTGGGTCAACGCGCTGGCGATCACCGTTTTGATCGTCACCGGCTATCTCATCGGCTCGCCGCCGCCCACCGTCGAGATCTCGGAGGCCACCAACCAGTTCGTGTTCGGCTATATCCGCTTTGCGCATTTCGCCGCCGCGATGGTGATGACCGTGGCATTCATCGCACGGATCTACTGGGCCTTCGTCGGCAACCGGCACGCGCGCCAATTGTTCTACATCCCGTTCTGGCGTCTGCGCTGGTGGAAGGAGCTGATCTTCGAGGCGCGCTGGTACGCGTTTCTCGAAAAGGAGCCGAAGAAATACATCGGCCACAACCCGCTGGCCCATTTCGCGATGTTCTTTTTCATCACGCTGGGCATGACCTTCATGATCTTCACCGGTTTTGCACTTTATGCCGAGGGCGCGGGCCAGGGGTCGATCTACGACCAGTTGTTCGGCTGGGTGATCGGGCTGGCAGGCAATACCCAGCGGCTGCACACCCTGCACCATCTGGGCATGTGGGCGATCGCGCTCTTCGCGGTGATCCATATCTACGCCGCGATCCGCGAAGACATCATGTCCCGCCAGTCGATGATCACGACGATCATCTCGGGCTGGCGGACCTTCAAGGACGACCGGGTGGAATAGACCGGCGATTCAGGGCGCAGAAAACGACCAAGGGCGCGGCCATCGGCTGCGCCCTTTGCCTTTGCGCCCCTAAATCTTCCATTTTTTTAATTTACTGGAAATTTACTTTCCATTTGGCTCACATCTGTATACGCAGGAATGCCGTTTTTATCCTTTCACCACAATATATTGGATGAATTGTCGCAGCATTGGAAAGTTGGCCGCTTACACCCTTCCGCGCAAAGTCTAGTGTCGGTGTGAGTGCACGCTGGCCCCACACCGCCAGCCCTTGCCCAAGGAGGAACCCGATGCCAGACGCGCAATTCGACTCGGTGCTCGTTATGGGGATCGGCAACGTGCTTTGGGCGGACGAGGGGTTCGGCCCCCGCTGCGCCGAGGCGCTGGCCGCCAGTTACGCGCTGCCCGACTCGGTCCGTTTGCTCGACGGCGGCACGCAAGGTCTTTACCTCCTGCCGTTCATCGAAGAGGCCGAGGCGCTCTTGATCTTCGATGCGGTCGATTACGGGCTGGCGCCCGGCACGCTCAAGATCGTGCGCGACGGCGATGTGCCCTCGTTCATGGGCGCCAAGAAGATGAGCCTGCACCAGACCGGATTTCAGGACGTGCTGGCCACCGCCGCCTTCAAGGGCTGCGCGCCGGCCCGGATGACGCTGATCGGGTGCCAGCCCCAGGAGCTTGACGATTACGGCGGCGGCTTGCGCGACACGGTGGCCGCCCAGATCGCCCCGGCGCTTGCCGCCGGCTTGGCCGAACTGGCCTCCTGGGGCATCGAGGCGCGTCCGGGCCGGACCGACACCGGCGACCTGGCCGATCCGTCGATCCGGCGGCGCGCCTACGAATCGGGCCGCCCCTCGGAAGACGCCGCCTGCCGGTCGGGCGATGCCCGCTTTTTGCCGGGGCGCGCCGGCTGATGTGCATCGGGCTGCCCCTTCAGATCATCGGGATCGACGGCATTGCAGGGCGCGCCAGCGATGGCGAGACCGAGAGCATCATCGATTTGTCGCTGACGCCGGACGCCGCCGTGGGCGACTGGGTGCTGACCTTCCTCGGCGCCGCGCGCGAGGTGATCGGCGCCGAGGAGGCGCGAAAGATCGCCGCCGCGCTGGATGGCCTTCGGGCGGTGATGGCCGGCGGCAGCGCGGGCAGTGCCTTTGCCGATCTGGAGGCCCGCCAGCCGGCCTTGCCCCCCCACCTTCAAGCCGCGCTCGATGCCGGCCAGGCCCAAGGATGACGCCATGACCCACCCGCTGATCGAACGACTGGAAACCGAGTTTGGCTGGCCGCGCCTGTCCTCGATGGACGCGGTCGCCGCGTTCACCGCTGCGCCCGGCGCGCATTGCCTGTTCGTGCCGGGCGACCCGGCGCGCAACCTAGAAACCGCCGACGCCGCGGTCATCCTGCCCGAGCTGCGCAATGCGTTTCAGGCAGCCTTCGACTGCGCGCTGGTGGACGACGCGATCGAGGCGCAGGTCCGCGAAAGCTACCGCGCGCTCAAGACGCCGGGGTTCCTGTTCTTTCGTGAGGGCGCCTACCTGGGCGACATCCAGAAAATCCGCGACTGGGACGACTACCTCGCCCGCGTGTCGCATATCCTGTCGCTGGCCGCAGCCTGAGGAGGACGCAATGGCTTCGAATTTTCACTTGCCGCCGTCCGGCTTCGGCCCCGGCTCGCAGCCGACCGACGAAGACCTGGGCTACATGCCGCTGCCCTCGGGGATGCGCACCTATTCGCCGTCGATCCCCGAGACCACCGACGCCGACACCCAGGCCATGGCCACCACCCTCGACACGCTCGACCAGCTCGCCCGCGCCTGCGCGGCCTGCGCCGCCGGGGGCGAGGGCGCCAGCCTGCAGCTGAACGGCATGGCGCCCGAGGCGCGGCGGACGCTGGCCGAAACCCTGGGCCAGGGCGAGGTGTCGATGAAGATCCGCGGCCTGCCCGCGGTCGCGGTGCAGGAAAGTGTCTTTGCCGGGGTCTGGCAGGTGCTGGGCACCGGCGTCGACCGGATCGAGATCGGGCCGGTTCCCGCCCGCGCGCTGGCCGCCTTCGACCCGGCGCGCCCGGCCGAGGGGCCCGAGGCGCCGCGCGCGCCCGGCGTGGTCAATGCGCCGGCCCTGCTGGCCGAACTGCTGGACAAGTCGGCACGCCGCCTGCCCGGTCATGAGCCGCATGTCATCAACCTCACGCTGCTGCCCCATACCGAGCAGGATCTTGCCTGGCTCGATGCCGCGCTGGGCGAGGGGGCGGTCACGATCCTGTCGCGCGGCTACGGCAATTGCCGGATCGCCGCGACGGCCACGCCGCATGTCTGGCGCGTGCAGTTCTTCAACTCTATGGATACGCTGATCCTGGACAGCTTCGAGGTTACCGAGATGCCGGAGGTGGCCAAGGCCGCACCCGAGGACCTGGCCGACAGCGCGGCACGCATCCGCGAGGTCATGGAGGCGATCCGATGACCGCGCCCCGCTTCGAAGGCAGCTACCTGGGCGCGGACGACCGGATCAGCGCCGCGGCCATCATGGAATGCAAGATCTGCTGGACGGTCTACGACCCGGCCGAGGGCGACGACTATCGCCAGGTTCTGCCCGAAACGCCCTTTGCCGCCCTGCCCGACGACTGGACCTGCCCGACCTGCGGCGCCCCCCGCGAGCAGTTCATGGTGCGCGAGGACCCCGGCGCGCAGGCGGGCTGCTCGACGGTCTATATCGCGCAAAAGGCCGAGGCGCTGGCGGCCGATTTCCGGGAAGTCTGGAACAGCAAGATGCGCGACGTGCCGCTGGTCAACAAATCGCTCCATGTCGAGGCGGTGGGCTTTGCCGCGCACGAGGGCCGGCCGCTGGGCGTACTGGTGGCGCCTTGGTTCATGAACCTGGTGCTTCTGCCCGCCGAGGGCGAGGACTGGCGCACGCTGACGCCGGGCGCGAAGGAGGCCATCGCCTTCCCCTCGGGCAGCTACGAATTCATCCATAATGTCCGGCCGATGGTAGGCGGCTACAAGGCATGCTCGCTGTTCTCGCCGATGTCGGATTTCGCCAGCCAGATGCAGGCGGTCGAGATCGCCCGCGCGGTGATGTCGGAGCTGTTCAAGGCCGAGAACCGGACCGAGACCGACCGGACCGCCGACATCCGCGCAACCCGCGAGGCCGACCTCGCCGCCGCGCAGGAGGCCGAATCCGCCGAACGGGTCGTGGCCGACGTAGCCCCCACGCGGCGCACCGTCATCTCGGCCGGCATGGCGCCCGAGCGCGACACCGGTTCAGAGGCATGACCCTCGCGGCCCTGCATATCGCCCTGATACAAGGCGGCGTGCGGGTCGCGCCGCCTGCCCCCCTCGGGGTCGAGGCGATGGTGCTGGGCCGCAGCGCCGAAGAGGCCGCCGAGATGCTGCCACGGCTGTTCAACCTGTGCCGCGCGGCGCAGGAAACCGGCGCGCGGATGGCGCTGGGCCTGCCCGCCCGCCCCGGCGTGACCGAGGCGCTGGCGCAGGAGATCCTGCGCGAGCATCTGATGCGGCTCTTCGTTCTGTGGCCCCGCCGGCTGGGCCTCGCCCCCACCCGCCTGCCGGACGCCGACGATCTGCGCGCGGCCGTTTTCGGCCCCGCGGGCGGTTTGCCGGATCCCGGCGGGCTGGACGGCTGGCTGGCCTCGGGCAGCGGCGTGGCGCCTGTGCTGAATGCCATCGCCCGGGCCTTTGCCCCGGGCGAGGCGGTGGCCGACCTGCCGGCGCCGCGGCCCGACACGCTGTGCCGCGCGGTCGCCCAGGAAAACAGCCCCTGGTCGCGGCACCGCGACGCCGCCCTGCTGCACTCGGCCGAGCAGCGTTTTGGCCGGGGTCCGCTGTGGCGGGCGCTGGGGCGGCTCGTCGATCTCGACGCCTGCGCGCGCGGCACGCTCGACTGTGCACCGCGCAAGATCGACGGCACGTGTTACGTCCATGCCGCGCGGGGCACCTACACGCTCTCGGCGCGGCTGGTCGAGGGCCGCGTCGCGGCCTTTGTCCGCCATACGCCCACCGAACACCTGCTGGCCCCCGGCGGCGCGCTGGAGCAGGCCCTGGCGGGCCTGCCGCCGGCCAAGGCGCATCTGGCCCCGCTGCTGGTCGATATCCTCGACCCGTGCCTGCCCGTCGAGATCACGGAGGCCGCCCATGCATGAGATGTCGCTTTGCGAAGGGATTCGCGGGATCGTAGAGGATCAGGCCCGCGCCCACGGCTTCGATACGGTCAGGACGCTGCGGCTGGAAATCGGGCGCTTCGCGGGTGTGGAAAAAGACGCGCTCGCCTTTGCCTTCGATGTGGTGATGCGCGGCAGCCCGGCCGAGGGCGCGCGGCTGGAAATGATCGACCTGCCGGGGCGGGCCATGTGCTACGATTGCATGGTCGAGGTGGAAATCGAAGATCGGCTTGCGCCCTGCCCCAGATGCGGCGGCGGCAAACTGATGCCCGTGGCGGGCGACGAGATGCGGATCAAGGACATGGAGGTTGTCTGATGTGCACGGTGTGCGGATGCGGAACGGCGACGGTTGAGGGGCATGGCCATGGCGAGGACGATGCGCCCGGCCACGACCACCACGAGCACCACGACCACGGCCATCATCACCACGGACCGACCGGCGATCTGCATTTCGGCGCCGGCGCGGCGGGTACCAGTGTGGCCGGCGTCAGCCAGTCGCGCCTGCTGGAAATCGAAACCGACATCCTGTCGAAGAACGACGCCTACGCCGACGGCAACCGCCGCGTGCTGAAGGCGCTGGGCGCCTACGCGGTCAACCTCGTGTCCTCGCCCGGCTCGGGCAAGACGACCCTGTTGTGCCGCACGGTCGAGATGCTGGGCGCGCAGCCGCTGGCGGTGATCGAGGGCGACCAGCAGACCAGCAACGACGCCGACCGCATCCGCGCGACCGGCGCGAAGGCGGTGCAGGTCAACACCGGCAAGGGCTGTCACCTCGACGGCCACATGGTCGGGCACGCGATGGACCATCTCGACCTGCCGCGCGGCGCGCTGCTGTTTATCGAGAACGTTGGCAACCTGGTCTGCCCCGCGGGCTTCGACCTGGGCGAAGACGCCAAGGTGGCGATCCTGTCGGTCACCGAGGGCGAGGACAAGCCGCTGAAATATCCCGACATGTTCACCGCCGCCCGGCTGGCCATCCTGAACAAGGTCGACCTTGCCCCCCATTGCGATGCCGATCTGGACGCCTACGAGGCCAACCTGCGCCGTGTGAACCCGCATATCGAGGTGCTGCGCGTCTCGGCCCGCACCGGCGAGGGCATGGAGGGCTGGGTCGCCTGGCTGCGCGCGCAGCTTGCGCGGAAAACCGAAGGGGCAGCGGCGTAATGGCCGGTGGCAGTTCGCAGCCGGCGATCCTGCTCGTCGATGACGAGCCGCATTCGCTGTCGGCAATGCGGATGGCGCTGGAGGACGAGTTCGAGATCCTCACCGCGCCGGACGCGGCCGAGGCCCGCAACGTGCTGGAACAGGACTGGGTGCAGGTCGTGATCTGCGACCAGCGGATGCCGGGCCAGAGCGGTGTCGAATTCCTGTCCGATGTGCGCGAGGGCTGGCCCGAGACCGTGCGCCTGCTGATCACCGGCTATACCGACACATCGGCGATGGTCTCGGCGATCAACGATGCCGGCATCCACCAGTTCCTGACAAAGCCGTGGCATCCCGACCAGCTGTTGATCGCGGCGCGCAACGCGGCGCGGCTGTTTCACCTGGCGCGCGAGAACGAGCGGCTGGCGCTGGAGATGCGGCTGCTGAACGCGACCGCCGAGTCGCGCGTGGAAAAGCGGCGCAAGAAACTGCGCGAGGGCATGGGCTTCGAGACCGTGCTGCGGGCCCCGAATTCGCCGATGAACGCCGCGGTCGAAACCGCGCGGCAATTCGCCAGCTTCGATGTGCCGGTGCTGCTGACGGGCGAGCCCGGCACCGGCAAGACCCAGATCGCCCGGGCGATGCATTTCGGCTCGCTCCGCTCGGACAAGCCGTTTTACGAGCTCGACCTGACAGGGATGCCCGCCGATCTGGCCGCGGCCGAGTTGATGGGCGCCAAGCGGGGCATGCTGGCCGGGTCTGTCGCGCGGATCGGCCTGTTTCAAAAGGCCGACCGGGGCACGCTCTTTCTTGGCGGGATCGACACGGCCTCGCCCGAGCTGCAACTGGCGCTCTTGCGGGTGCTGACCCAGGGCAGCTTTGCCCCCCTCGGCGGGCAGGAAAGGCTGACCACCAACCTGAGGCTGATCTGCGGCTCGGGGCGCGATCTGCGCGATTGCGTGGCCGAGGGCACGTTCCGCTCGGACCTGTTCTTTGCGCTTGCCGGGGGCGAGATCGCGGTGCCGCCGCTGCGCGCGCGCCGGGGCGACGTGGCAATCCTGGCGCAGGCATTGCTGGCCGAGTTGAGCGCCAGGCACGGCAAGCCGGTGCACGGGCTGGACGAAGCCGCGCTGGAGTTTCTGGAAAACTACGACTGGCCCGGCAACCTGCGCGAGCTGACCAACGAGATCACCCGCATGCTGATCTTTGCCCGCGACAGCGTACTTGGCGCCGACCTCATCTCGCGCCACATCCTGCAGGCGCCGCCGGGCGAAGAGGGCGCCGACCGCTCGGCCGAGTCCGCGATATCGGCCGAGGGCACGCTGAAGGACCGGGTAGAGCTTATGGAGATGCGCATCCTGCGCGAAACGCTCACCCGCCACCGCTGGAACAAAAGCCGCGCGGCGGCGGAGCTCGGCCTGTCGCGCGTCGGGCTTCGAGCCAAGCTCGACCGCTACGGAATCGCAGAATCCGCCGCCAAAGCTGAACAGGAGAACTGAACGATGTGCCTTGGCATTCCCGGCCAGATCGTGGCCGTCACGGACGAGACCCGCATGATGGCGCTGGCCGAAGTGTCGGGCGTGCGGCGCGAGGTCAACGTGGCCTGCGTGCTGGACCGCCCCATCGGCGACCTGGTGGGCGAATGGGCGCTGATCCATGTCGGCTTTGCCATGGCCCTGATCGACGCGGACGAGGCCGCCAAGACGCTTGAAGCCCTGCGCGATCTGGGCGAGGCGCAGGAGGCGCTCGAGGCGATGGAAGCGGGCCAGAAGGCGCTGGAGGGGCAGTCATGAAATACGCCACCGAGTTCCGCGACCCGAAGGCCGCGAAGGCCGTCCTCGCCCGGATCGCGGCTGTGGCCGACGAGATCGGCGCGACCCGTGCCGCCCCGGTTCATATCATGGAGATCTGCGGCGGCCATACCCACGCGATTTTTCGCTACGGGCTGGACAAGCTGGTGCATGAGGGGATCGAATTCATCCACGGCCCAGGCTGCCCGGTCTGCGTGCTGCCGATGGCCCGTGTCGACGAGTGCGTGGAGATCGCCGAGCGGCCGGAGGTGGTCTTCACCACCTTCGGCGATGCGATGCGGGTACCCGGGACCAGGAAATCCCTGATGCAGGCCAAGGCCGACGGGGCCGATATCCGCATGGTCTATTCGCCGCTCGACGCGCTGGAACTGGCCCGCCGGAACCCCGACCGCGAGGTGGTGTTCTTTGGCCTGGGGTTCGAGACCACGACGCCCTCGACCGCGCTGGCGATCCAGCAGGCGGCACGCGAGGGGCTGGAAAATTTCAGCGTCTTCTGCAACCACATCACCGTGCCCGAGCCGATCAAGGCGCTGCTGGACGACCCGCATATGGTGCTGGACGGCTTTATCGGGCCGGGCCATGTCAGCATGGTGATCGGCACGCACCCCTATGACTTTATCGCCCGCGACTACGCCAAGCCCATCGCGGTGGCCGGGTTCGAGCCGCTGGACCTTTTGCAGTCGGTGCTGATGGTGCTGGAACAGATCCGTGACGGGCGGGCCGAGGTCGAGAACCAGTATGCCCGCGTCGTGCCCGAGCATGGCAATCCGGTCAGCCTGGCCGCGATGGCCGATGTCTACGAACGCCGCCCGTCTTTCGAATGGCGGGGGCTGGGCGAGATCGACGCCTCGGGCCTGCGCATCCGGCCCGTCTATGCCGCCTATGATGCCGAGGAAAAATTCGGCGTGGGCTATGCCGCCGGACCGCGCAATGTGGCCGAGCCCGAGGGCTGCGCCTGCGGCCAGGTGATGACCGGTCGGATCAAGCCGACCGCCTGCCCGCAATTCGGCCGCGGCTGCACGCCCGAGATGCCGCTGGGCGCGTTGATGGTGAGCTCCGAAGGCGCCTGCGCGGCCTATTGGCAATATGGCGGCGCCCGCGCGACGGAGGCGGCGGAGTGAACGACATGACCCGCCCCGCCCGCCTGCGCGACACCCGCGTGACGCTGTCCCATGGCGGCGGCGGCCGCGCGATGCGCGATCTGATCGACGAGGTCTTTACCTGTACCTTCCGCCCCGACGCAATGGAGGACCAGGCGCGGCTGCACGATGCCGCGCTGGCCGAGCCCGGCGCGCGGCTGGCCATGACCACGGACAGTTTCGTCGTCACGCCGCTGGAGTTTCCCGGCGGCGATATCGGCAAGCTGGCGGTCTGCGGCACGGTCAACGACCTTGCCGTCGGCGGCGCGCGGCCGCTGTGGCTGTCGGCGGCCTTCATCATCGAGGAAGGCACCGAGGTCGCGCTGCTGCGCCGGGTCGTCGCCTCGATGGACCAAGAGGCACGCCTGGCCGGCGTGCGCATCGTCACCGGCGATACCAAGGTGGTGGGACGGGGCGCGGCCGACGGTCTGTTCGTCACCACGACGGGCGTGGGCGTGATCCCGCCCGGCCGCAATATCGGGGCGGTCCATATCCGGCCCGGCGACGTGGCGATCGTCAACGGCGTGCTGGGCGATCACGGGGCAACAATCCTCGCCGCGCGGGGCGATCTGGCACTCTCGACCGACCTGCGGTCGGATTGCCAGGGGCTGGGCCACCTGATGGAGGCGGTAATCGCCGCTGCGCCGGATACTCGCGCGGCCCGCGACGCGACACGCGGCGGGCTGGCCTCGGCTTTGAACGAGATGGCCGAGGCCGCCGGGCTGGGCATCGAGATCGACGAAACCGCGCTGCCGCTGCGCACCGAGGTCACGGGCATGTGCGAGATCCTCGGCCTCGACCCGCTTTACCTGGCCAACGAGGGCACGCTTGTCGTGTTCGTTCCCGAGGATCAGGCCGAGGCGGCGCTTGCCGCCATGCGCGCGCGCCCCGAGGGCAGCGGCGCGGCGATCATCGGCCGCGCACTCGACACGCATCCCGGCCAGGTGCGCATGCGCACGGCCTTTGGCGGCAGCCGCATCGTGGATATGCTGGTGGGCGAGCAGTTGCCGCGCATCTGCTGACGGCCGGGCGGGGCCGCCGCCCCGGCCGCGCCCCAGCGTCCCGCGGTCGCGCCGTCACACCCGCCAGAACTGCAGCGTGAGCATCACGTAGACGGCCATCAGCTCCAGCCGGCCGATCAGCATCGCCGCGCTCATGATCCATTTCGCGGTGTCGTTCAGCCCGGCGAAATTGCCCGACGGGCCGATCTGGTCGCCCAGCCCCGGGCCGATATTGGCCAGCGTCGCCGCCGCCCCCGACAGCGCCGTTGTGGCATCGAGCCCGGTCGCGCCCAAAAGCACGGTGATCGTGCCCAGCGTCACCACGAAATAGACGAAGAAGGACATCACCGAGGACAGCACCTCGTCATCCACCGGCCGGCCCTGGTAGCGCGGCTGGAAAAACCCGTGGGGGGCGTAGATCTTCTTGATCTGCACAAGGATCGCAGAGAACAGCAGCTGGTACCGAAAGATCTTGATCGAGCAGGAGGTCGAGCCGGCGCAGCCGCCGATCAGCCCGATGAAGAAGAACAGCACCACCGGGAAATTGCCCCATAGCTGGTAATCGACGCTGGAATAGCCGGTGCCCGAGATGATCGAGGTCACGTTGAAGATGCCCTCGCGGAAGGCGCGCTCGTATTGGTCGCCATTGGCGATCACCCGGAACGCGGCGATCACCAGCACGAAGACGGCAATGGTGGCAAGGTAGATATGGACCTGACTGTCGCGCAGCATCGGGCGCGCCTGTCCGGCCAGAAGCTGCACGTAGCGCACGAAAGGCAGGCTCGCCAGAATCATGAACACCGCGGCGACATATTCCGGCACGCCCTGGTAGAGCCCGAAAGACGCGTCATGGGTCGAAAAGCCCCCCGTGGCGATCGTCGTCAGCGCATGGTTCAAAGCATCGAATGGCGGCAAGCCCACCGCGTTGTAGCTAAGCGCGCAGATCACCGTGAGGACGAGGTAGATCCACGAGATATGCGAGGCGATTTCGACAGCCCTTGGCAGCACCTTGCCGCCGGTGTCGAACGCCTCGGACCGGAAGATCTGCATCCCGCCCACGCGCAGCTCGGGCAGGAACACCATCGCCACGACGATGATGCCGACCCCGCCGAACCATTGCAGCATCGAGCGCCACAGCAAAAGCCCCTGCGGCAGGCTGTCGAGCCCCGAAAACACCGTCGCCCCGGTGGTTGTCAGCCCCGACATCGCCTCGAAGAAGGCATCGACATAGCGCGCCTCGGTCGCGCCGAGCACGAAGGGCAGCGCGGCGAAGACCGGCAGCGCCAGCCAGACGCCCGTGGTCAGCACGAAGGTTTGCTGGATCGACAGCCGGTCCTCGACCCCGTTGGCGCAGGCCAGCGCGATCAGCCCGCCCGAAAGCGTCGAGATCACCGCGGACTGGAAGAAGACGTCCCAATGGCCATTGCCCTGATAGATATCGAGCGCCATGGGCAGCAACATCGTCGCGCCCAACACGGCGACCAAAAGGCCGATGACATATCCCACGGGGCGCAGGTCGAACATGGGCGCAAGGCTTGGCCGGGCCGAGCGGGGCTGTCAAGCGGCCTCAGCCGGGGTGGACCAGCGTCGAGAAAAGCTTGGGGTCGAGGCTATCGGCCGCAAACGTCTCGCCTTCGGTCAACACGCTGACCGCGTCGTGGCTGTGCAGGCTTTCCTGGTGGCTGGCGATCACGCGGTAATCGCCGATCCGCGGGTCGCGCTGCAGCCCCTCGGAAAACAGCCGCGCGGCGTCTTCCACGAAGATCGGATTGGCGGCGTTGAGCTCGGCAAAGGCCTGTTCGTCCTCGCGCTTGACCATCACCTGGGTCTCGGTCGGCACCGCCGCGCGGCAGATGTCGATCAGATCCTCGAACCACAGGCAGCCGGCGCCCGGCTCTTGCACCACGGAAATGCGTGCGACCGAGCGCTGCGAATGCGGCGTGGCCAGTTGGCCGCGCACCTGCCGGGCGTGTTCCGACAGTTCCAGCGAGCAGGGGCAGGTCGAGGAGTAGACATAGTCGAGATGCATGATCTTCTTGGCCACGCCGGCCTGTTCGACCAGCTCCAGCGCGAAATCGTAGTACTGGAATCCGTCCAGCCCCGAGCGCAGCGCGCGCATCTTCATCGGGAAGGAAAACCGCATCATGATCCGCGCGTCGAAGCTTTCGAGATCGGACTTGTAGCTTTCCAGCGCCGCCTCGACCACCTCGAAGCTGAAGGTCCGTTCGGCATGGGCATAGAAGCTGCGCATGATGCGCGACATGTTGATGCCCTTCTTCTCGGCCTCCAGGCTGACCGTGCCGGTAACCGAGGTTTCCAGCGTCAAATCGCCGTTGTCGCGGGTATGGAAGCGGATCGGCAGGCGAAAGTTGGAAATGCCCACATGCTGGATTGCCCGCCTGGCGCCGCGGATCAGGCTGGCCGGGCCGTTCTGCAGGTCGGGCATCGACGCCTTGTAGGCCGCGTCAGCCTCGAAATCATGCGGGTAGGTGCGGCTGAGCGCTGGATAGTTCGACACCTCCTGCCCGGGCAGCAGGCGCGCCACCGCAGGGTCGAGCGTCGCCAGTTCGGCTGGTGTCACGCTGCCGGCCCAGTTGCGCAGCAGCGACAGGGCGCGCTCGGCCTCCTCGCGGGTCGGCTGACGTTCGATATCCCGGTTATGGATGTTCATCGGGTTTCCCCTCCGCGTGCTTTCACCGGAGTAATAAATGGGGGCGCGGCGGGACTTGTCCAACTTTTTCGCCTTGCGCTCGCGCGGCGGCGCGCCGTCAGATCATTTCCAACGCGCGGGTCAGGTCGTCCAGAAGGTCGCCGGAATCCTCTAACCCGACGCTCAGCCGGATCAGCCCGTCGGTGATCCCCAGCGCTGCGCGCCGTTCGGGCGTCAGGCGCTGGTGGGTGGTCGTCGCGGGATGCGTGGCTATGCTTTTCGCGTCGCCCAGATTGTTGGAAATCGTCCAGATGCGCAGCGCGTCGAGCAGGCGGAAAGCGGCATCCTTGCCGGCCGCCACGTCGATCGCCACCATCGTGCCGCCCTCCGGCATGAGCCCGTGCTGGGGGTGCGCCGGCAGGCCGGGATAGATCACCCGCGCGAGCCGCGCGTCCCCGTCGAGCCCCTCGGAAATAGCCTGCGCCGAGGCGGCCTGCGCCCTCACGCGCAGATCGATCGTCTCCAGCCCTTTCAGCATGACCCAGGCATTGAATGGGCTCATGGCGCCGCCGGTATGCTTCATGTAGGTCTCGACCGGGCCGCGGATCGCCTCGCGCGGGCCAAGGATCGCCCCGCCCAGACATCGCCCCTGCCCGTCGATATGCTTGGTGGCCGAGTAGACCACCAGATCGGCCCCCTGCGCGACCGCCTGCGAGTAAACCGGTGTCGCAAAGACGTTGTCGACGATCACCAGCGCGCCCGCGGCATGGGCGATGCGGGCGACGGCGGCGGTGTCGATCACCTCGAGCGTCGGGTTCGAGACGGTCTCGTAGAACACCGCCCGCGTCCCGGCGGTGACGGCCCGTTCCCACTGAGACAGGTCGGTGCCATCGACGAAGACGACCTCGACGCCGAACCGCGGCAGCACGTCTTCGAGAATGTAGAGGCACGAGCCGAAAAGGGCGCGGGCCGCGACCACGCGGTCGCCCGCCTTGAGAAACGCCATCAGCGCCCCGTTGACCGCCGCCATGCCCGAGGCGGTGGCAAATCCCGCCTCGGTGCCCTCGAGCGCGGCAAGCCGGTCTTCGAACATCGCCACTGTCGGGTTGCCGTAGCGGGCATAGACGAACTCGTCCTCGCCGGCTTCGACAAATCGCGCCTCGGCCGCCTCGGCGCTTTCGTAGGCAAAGCCTTGAGTGAGGAAAAGCGCCTCGGACATCTCGCCATAGCCGCTGCGGCGGGTGCCGGCATGGACCATCCGGGTCCGGCTCTTCCAGTTCTCGCTCATGCCATGCGCCCCCTGGTTTCGCGCAAAGAAAAACCCCCGCCCGTCCACCAGACGCCGGGGGTTTCATCGCCCTGACCTCTTTAGCGGCATGTTTAACGTGGCCCGCAATCCGGTGAACAAATCGCCACGATGGCGGCAGCAATAGCCGCGGCGCCCTGTGGCCGTCAAGCCGCGTCACGCACCTGTAACACGGGTTTCACGCATCTGTCGTATGCACCCCCTATTCGCTTCCACAACATCTAGTGGAATCCGCTGGAAGCAGCCCAATGCCCCTTCTGCAGGTGAATGCCGCCGGAACGACCGTCTCGCCCGCAGCCGCGGCGACGACGCTGGCCGGCGCGCTGGACGCCGCGTTGGCCGGCCTGCCCGACCACGCCCCGGCGGTGGTGCTGCTGCATGGCTACAGGTTCTCGCCCAGCGACCCCGACCACAGCCCGCACAGCCACATCCTGTCGCTCACCCCCGAGCGCGACTGCTGGAAGGCCGTGTCCTGGCCCCGCGCGCTGGGTTTTTCCGGCGCGCCCAGCGGCGAGGGGCTGTGCCTGGCCTTCGGGTGGGAAGCGCGCGGCACGATCTGGCAGGCCTATGGCGAGGCCGCGCGCGCGGGCCGCGCGCTGGCCGCACTGGTGGACGAGATCCGCGCCCGCCGCCCCGGCCGGCCCGTGCATATCCTGGCCCATTCGCTGGGCGCGCGCGTGGCGCTGTCGGCCATGCCGCACCTGGCCGAGGGGGCGCTCGGGCGTATCGTCCTGATGACGCCCGCCGAATTCGCCAGCCGCGCCGAGGCGGCGCTCGACACCCCCGCCGCCCGCGCGGCGCAGGTCCTGAACGTCACCAGCCGAGAGAACGACCTCTACGATTTCCTGCTGGAAAGCCTGGTGGCCCCGCAGCGCCCGCGCGACCATACCCTTGGCCACGGGTTGGCCGGGTCGCGCCCGGGCTGGGTGGACATCCAGATCGACCATGCCGAAACGCTGGCCGCACTGCGCCGCCTGGGTTTCGACATCGCGCAGCCGGCGCGCCGGGTCTGTCACTGGAGCCCCTATATCCGCCCGGGCATGTTCGACCTCTACGCCGCGCTCATTCGCGGCGCCCTGCCCTTCGAGATGCTGCGCGCGGCCCTGCCCGAGGCCAAGAGCCGGCGCTGGTCACGGCTTCTTGCACCGCCGCGACCCGTGCGCCCCTTGCCGTTTTTCGGAAACGCCGCATCCTGAGCCCGCAAAAAAGGGGATCAGCATGTCAAACGAGATCGAGCTTTACTACTGGCCGACGCCGAACGGCTGGAAGATCGCCATAGCACTGGAGGAAATGGGGCTGCCCTACACCGTGCGGCTGGTCGATATCGGCGCGGGCGACCAGTACGACCCCGCGTATCAGAAGATCAACCCCAACGGCCGGATGCCGGCCATCATCGACCCGGACGGGCCGGGCGGCGCGCCGATTTCGATCTTCGAATCCGGCGCGATCCTGATGTATCTGTCCCGCAAGACCGGCCTCTTTCAAGGGCGGACCGAGCGCGAGCGGATCGCCGTCGAAGAATGGCTGATGTGGCAGATGGCCGGCGTCGGCCCGATGGCCGGCCAGGCGCATCACTTTCTGAAATACGCCCCCGCGATGGACCCGCCCCACGACCTGCCCTACGCCAAGAACCGCTACCGGGCCGAAACCGGGCGGCTTTACCGGGTGCTCGACGGCCAGTTGGCGGCCAACCGCTACGTGGCGGGCGATTTCTATTCGATCGCCGACATGGCGGTCTGGCCCTGGGCCTCGCTCTGGAAGGGTCAGGAGCAGAGCATGGACGACAAGCCCAACATGGCGCGCTGGCTGGAAGAGATGGCCGCGCGGCCGGGCGTGCAGCGGGGCCGCGCGCTTCATTCCGAGAAACGCGGCGATTTCAGCAAGGACCGCGCGGCGCAGGCGGCGCTGTTCAAGCAGGCCTGAGCCGCGCGGCGCGCAAAGGTCTTGACGCAAGACGGGTGCCAAGGATCTTGGTTCAAGATCCTTGGGACAGGCTCAGCCGTCCTTGTTCTCGTCGGTGCTGTATTTCTGGAACAGCCCGCCTTGGGTCATGAAAAAGACGAAGATCGCGATGGTCAGCCCGAAGGTCTTGAAATTCACCCACATGTCGGTCGACATCGTGCGCCAGATCACCTCGTTCAACACGGCGAGCCCTGCGAAGAAGGCGGCCAGCCGCCGCGTCAGGACCATCCAGCCCTCGCGCTTCAGCGGCATCATCCCTTCCATCACGAACTGCAGGTAAGACTGCCCGCGCAAGAGCCCCACCCCCAGGATGCCCGCGAACAGCGTATAGATGATCGTGGGCTTCATCTTGAAGAACCGGTCATCGTTCAGCCAGACCGTCAGCCCGCCGAACACCACGACCAGCACGGCGGTGGCGATCTGCATTTTCGAGACATGTCCCGAAAGTGCCCAGAGCACCCCGGTGGTGACCAGGATCAGCGGGATGAAGCCCGCGGTGACCAGGATGAAGCCTTCGTATTCCATTCCCCCGATCACGAAGGTCCGCTCGCGCAGCATGAGGTAGGCGACGAAGAACGCCGCCACCGGCCCCAGCTCGAGCGCCGATTTCAGGATCGGGTTGATCGGTTTCTTCTCGGCCATGCGACAGCCCCCTTTATCCGCCCATCTCAACTATCACGGCGCCGCCCGCGATCAATGCCATCAGGCCCAGCCGGCGCGGCCCCACCTTCTCGCCCAGCAGAACCCAGCCGATCAGCGCCGCGAAGACCGTCGAGGTCTCGCGCAGCACGGCCGCCTCGCCCACCTTGTCGAGCCGCGTCGCCAGCATGATCGTGCCGAAGCTGAAATAGGCCACCACCGCGCCGGTCAGCCCGCGCAGCATCAGCGGGCCCGGCGCCGGCCGGCCGGGCAGCCGCGCCCAGCGCAGCGCCGCGACCCACGGCATCACCGTCAGCCCGTCGATGAAGAAAAACCAGGCCAGGAAGGTGAAGGGATCGGCCGTGGCGCGGATACCGTAGGCGTCGTAGGTGGTGTAAAGCGCGACGAAGGCCCCCGTCAGCACCGCCAGCGCCAGCGCCGGTTTCAACGTTTCGCGGTCGATCTGCCAATGGATCAGGTTGTAGACCGCCAGCCCGAAGATACCGGCAAGCAGCACCGCCACGCCCAGCCATTGCACCGGCCCGAACACCTCGCCGAAGACGAAATAGGCCCCGATCACGGCAAAGAGCGGCCCGGTGCCGCGCACCACCGGGTAGACCACCGTGTAGGCCCCCTTGGAGTAGGTATAGCCCTGCGCCAGCTTGTAGCCGAGGTGGATCACGAACACCCAGCCGAAGATCGGCCACATATGCGGCTCGGGCCAGGGCACGACGAACAGCGCCACCGGCGCGGCCATGATGCCGTAGCAGAAATCGATCGCGCCGCGGCTGAGCCAGGGGTCGTGCCGCCCCTTCTGCAACGCCCCGAAAACCGCGTGAAGGAAGGCCGCCGAAAGCGCGAGTATGAGGGCCAGGCGATGGCCCGCCTCGGTGCCCTCGATGCCGGTGATCCACTCACTCATCCGGCGCGGCCCTCTCGACAACGGCCCGTCACGACGCTACCGCTGAAAGAGGGGTGCGCGATGCTGGACGTCATCCTTTCGGAATTCGACGACCCGTTCGGCGGGCTGCCGCTTGCCGTCGTCGGCCTGCGCCTGTCCGCCGCGGTGATCCTCGGCGGGCTTATCGGGTGGGAGCGCGAGGCGCGGGACAAACCCGCCGGGCTGCGCACCCACATGCTGATCGCGCTGGCCGCCTGCCTCTTCACGCTGCTGGCCTTCGAACTGATGCAGTCCACTGAGGGCGACAACCCCGCGCTCCGGGTCGATCCGCTGCGGCTGGTCGAGGCGGTGACCGCCGGTGTCGCCTTCCTCGCCGCGGGCACGATCATCACCGGGCGGGGCGGTGTCAGGGGGCTGACCACCGGTGCCGGCATGTGGCTGGCCGGGGCGATCGGGTTGGCCTGCGGGGCGGGCAGCCTTGCCCTAGCCGCGCTGGCCACCGCCATCGCGCTCGTCGTGCTCGCGCTCCTGCGCCTGTTGGAATAGTCAGCCGCCCTCACGCCTCCACGCCCGCCAGCGCATCGGCGAAATCCTTGGGCTCGAACGGGGCGAGGTCGTCGATCTGCTCGCCCACGCCGATGGCGTGGATCGGCAGGCCGAACTTGTCGGCCAGCGCCACCAGAACGCCGCCCTTGGCGGTGCCATCGAGCTTGGTCATCACCAACCCGGTCACATCGGCAAGCTTTTGGAATATCTCCACCTGTGACAGCGCGTTCTGCCCGGTCGTGGCGTCCAGCACCAAAAGCGTGTTATGCGGCGCCGTCTCGTCGCGCTTGCGGATCACGCGGACGATCTTGGCCAGCTCTTCCATAAGGTCCTGCCGGTTTTGCAGCCGTCCGGCAGTGTCGATCATCAAAAGGTCTGTGCCCTCGGCCTCGGCGCGCGCCATCGCGTCATAGGCCAGGCTCGCGGGGTCGGCGCCCTGCGGCGCGGTCATCACCGGCACCCCGGCGCGATCGCCCCAAACCTGCAACTGCTCGACGGCGGCTGCGCGGAACGTGTCGCCCGCGGCGATGATCACCGACTTGCCTGCGGCGTGAAACTGCGAGGCCAGCTTGCCGATGGTCGTGGTCTTGCCCGACCCGTTGACACCCACCACCAGCACCACCTGCGGCTTTTTCGGGTAAAGCGGCATGGGGCGCGCCACGGGCTCCATGATCTGGGTGATCTCGTGCGACAACAGCCCCTTGATCTCGTCCACCGACAGCCGTTTGCCGAACCGGCCCTCGGCCATGTTTGCGGTGACGCGCAGCGCCGTATCCACGCCCATATCGGCAGTAATCAGCAGCTCTTCGAGGCTTTCCAGCATGTCGTCGTCCAGCTCGCGCCGGACCACGACCTTCTTCTCGCCGCGGCCAAGCATCCGCCCGAAAAAGCCCGGCCGGCTGGCCGGTTCGGCCTCCGACGGCGGGATTTCGAGGGGCCCGGGCGTGCCGATCGGCTCGGGCGTGACGGGCACCTCGGCCGGTGGCGGGGTCGGCGCGGGCTCGGGCGCCGGCGGCACACCCACCGGCTCTGGTTCCGGCCGCGGGTCGGGCTCGGGTTCCGGCTCGGGCTGCGGCTCCGGCCCGGGTGCCGGAGGCACCTCTTCGGGTTCGGGTTCCGGCGCGGGCTCTTCGGGGGACGGCACCGGTTCGGGTTCCGGCTCGGGCTCTGGCTCCGGCTCGGGCGCCGGAGGCACCTCTACGGGCTCGGGTTCCGGCGCGGGCTCGTCGGGGGTTGGCACCGGTTCGGGTTCCGGCTCGGGCTGCGGCTCCGGCTCGGGCGCCGGAGGCACCTCTACGGGCTCGGGATCCGGCGCGGGCTCGTCGGAGGTTGGCACCGGTTCGGGTTCCGGCTCGGGCAGGGGCGCGGGGGCCGGCGGCACGGGCAACGGCTCGGGCGCAGGCTGCGGCTCGGGCTCGGACGCAGGCGCGGGCGCGGGGTCCGGTTCCGGCGCGGGCGCGGGGTCCGGTTCCGGGGCAGTGTGTGGCGCGGGCGCAGGGTCAGGCGCGACGGCATGTTCACGCGACAGGACCAACGGCTCGGCAGCGGCCTCAGGCTGCGGCTGCGCCTCCGGTTCGGGCGTCTCGACCTCGTCCTCGGTCCCGCCGTCCTCGACGATCGCCTCCAGCCCCTCCTCGATCTTCGACGAGGAGCGTTTCAATCTTTGCCTGAGCTTCGAGAAAAATGCCATGTCACCTCCGGGGCATCCTGCCCTGACCTATGCGCAAATCCGGCGATATGGAAGGGGCTGGAAGCCCGCGCCGTTTCACGCCATCCTGCGCCCGCACCGCGGCGCGCGCCATGCCGCGCGCCGCCGCAGACAGAGGCCGCCGATGTTCCGCCCCGTCATCCCATTCGCCATGGCCACGCTTGTGCCGCTGCCGCTGCTGGCGCTCGGCACGGCGCTCGGCGGGGTCTGGACCGCGGCCGCGCTGCTCTATCTCACCCTCGTCACCTTCACGCTGGACCAGCTGATCCACGTCGCCGCGCCCCACGCCCCCGAGGGCACCGGGTTTCCCGCCGCCGACCGCTTGTCGGCCGCGCTCGCGCTGGCGCATTTCGCGGCGCTGCCCCTGGGCATCTGGGCCGTCGGCGGGTCCAGCGGCCTCGGCACGGCCGAGCGGGTCGCGGCCTTCCTCGGCTTCGGTCTCTTCCTCGGCCAGATCAGTATCCCCAATGCGCATGAGCTGATCCACTGCACCGACAAACGCCTCTTCGCCTTGGGCAAATGGGTCTATATCTCGCTCCTCTTCGGCCATCACACATCGGCCCACCGCCAAGTGCACCACGTCCACGCCGCCACCCCCAGGGATCCGAACTCGGCCCCCCTGGGGATGAGCTATTACCGTTTCGCGCCGCGCGCCTGGGCCGGCTCGTTCCGCGCAGGCCTTGCCGCGGAAACGCGGGCGATGGCCTGCAAGAGCCCCCCGCCGCCCCGATGGCGCCATCCCTACCTGGCCTATGTCCTGGGCGGGCTGGCCTGCCTGATCGCCGTGGCGCTGGTCTTCGGCGCGGGCGGGCTGGCCGCCTATCTGGGGCTCGCCGCCCACGCCCAGGCGCAACTCCTTCTGGCCGATTACGTCCAGCATTACGGGCTGCGGCGCGCCATGCGTCCCGACGGCCGGTACGAACCCCTCGGCGCGCGCCATTCCTGGGATTCGCCGCACTGGTTCACCAGCTACATGATGCTCAACGCCCCGCGCCATTCCGACCACCACGCCCACCCCGCGCGCCGCTTTCCCGCGCTCAGGCTACAGCCCGAGGGCCAGGCCCCCACCCTGCCCCTCAGCCTGCCCGCCATGGCCACGCTCGCGCTGGTCCCCCGGGCCTGGCGGCGGGTGATGGACGCCCGCGCGCGCCAATGGCTGCCGAAAGCCGGGCCCGCCTCTGGCACCGGCGCCGGGGCTCTGTCAAACTGATCCCTCAACCAGACCCGGGACCCCGCCCATGCAGACCCTTGCCGCCAGCCTCAGCCTCGCCCTGCTCTTCGCCGCGCCCGCCCTCGGCCAGGAGGCGATGACCGGCGACGAGTTCGACCGCTACGCCACCGGCAAGACGCTTTTCTACAATGCCGAGGGCATCCCCTACGGCGCCGAGCAATACCTGCCCGGCCGCCGCGTGGTCTGGACGTTCCTCGACGGAGAATGCGCCGAGGGCGTGTGGTACGAATCGGGCGGCCAGATCTGCTTTCGTTACGACCACGAGCCCCAGGCACCCCAGTGCTGGAGCTTTTACCGCGCGCCCCTGGGCCTGACCGCGCGCTACGAAAACGACCCCGCCGACCGCGAACTCATCGAGGTCCGCCAAAGCCGCGAGCCGCTGATCTGCAGCGGCCCCGACGTGGGCGTCTGACGCGCGACCGCTCGCTTCTTCTTGGCGAAAATACCCAATGGCGCCCCGGTACAGCCGCCGCGTCCCGAGGGGCTCAGAACAGGCTGCCCTGCTCGGGCGGTTTCTTCGGCGAGGGCCGCTTTTTCGGGGCCCCGCCGCCGGGGCTGAACCGCCCGTCCTGAAACTCGATCTCCAGCGGCCCGGCGCGCTCGGCCTCGGCCCGTGTCGTGACCACCTCGTCGCCCGCGCGCACCACCGCGTAGCCCCGGCGCAGGGTCTCGGTATAGCCCAGCGTCTGGCGCATCCGCTCCAGCGCGGCGAGCCGGTCCTGCCAGCGCGCGAGCTGGCCTTCGGCCACCGCGGCGAAGCGCGCCGACAGCGCGTTGCAGGCATCGCGCTTGCGCGCGGTCTCGCGCGCCAGCGTCGCCGGGCGCAGCCCCGCCGCGGCCCGGCGCAGCGCCTCGGCCCGGTCGCGTCTCAGCCGCGCCGCGGCAGGGGCCAGCCGCGCCGCCCAGCCGTCGAGCCCGCGCCGCGCCTCGCCCAGCCGGCGGGTCAGCACCACGGGGCGCAGCGCGGCGGCGGCCTCCGACAGCGCCAGCCGCCGCGCCTGAAGGCTGGCCCTGAGCGCGCCTGGCAGGCGCTCGTCCCAATAATCCAGCCGCTGGCGCGCCTGGGCCACCAGCGTCTCCGGCCGCGGCAAGGCGCGGGACAGATCGGCCAGCCGCTGCCGGCTTTGGCCCAGCGCCCGGCTCAGCGCGCCGGTCAACCGCGCGCCCTGCGCGTCGGCCCAGGCCAACAGCTCCATGCGCACCGGCACCGCCAGTTCCGCCGCTGCCGTTGGGGTGGGCGCGCGCCTGTCGGCGGCATGGTCGATCAGCGTTGTGTCGGTCTCGTGCCCCACCGCCGAGATCAGCGGGATGGCCGAGGCCGCCGCGGCGCGCACCACGACTTCCTCGTTGAACCCCCAGAGATCTTCCAGGCTGCCACCGCCGCGGGCGACGATGATCAGCTCGGGCCGGGGCAGCGCGCCCCCCGGCGCCAGCCGGTTGAACCCCTCGATCGCGCGGGCCACCTCGGGCGCGCAGGCCGCGCCCTGCACCGCGACCGGCCAGATCAGCACCTTGCGGGGAAACCGGTCGCGCAGGCGGTGCAGGATATCGCGGATCACAGCGCCCGAAGGCGAGGTCACGACCCCGATCACCTGCGGAAGGTACGGCAAGGCTTTCTTGCGCTCCGCGGCGAACAGACCCTCGGCGGCCAGCGCCGCCTTGCGCTTTTCCAGCATCGCCATCAGCGCGCCCAGCCCCGCCGGCGCGATATCCTCGATCACCATCTGATAGCGCGACTGCCCGCCGAAGGTGGTCAGCCGCCCGGTGGCGACGACCTCCATCCCCTCTTCGGGCTGGGTCGACAGGCGCTGGGCCACGCCCTTCCAGATGACGCCGGCCAGGACGTTACGCTCGTCCTTGAGGTCGAGATAGACATGGCCGGAACGCGGCCGGCTGACCCGGCCCACCTCGCCGCGCACGCGGACATGGGTGAACTCGCCCTCGATGACACGCTTCACCGCGCCCGAGATTTCCGAGACGGTGAATTCCGGCGAATTGCCTCCGGGGGCGTCGTCTTCGATCAGGTCGGACATGGGCTCTTGCTTGTCACGGGGCAGTGGCGAGCCTAGAACGCCCGGGACCTGAGGCCAAGCGGTGGAACGCAGATGAACATCCTCATTCTCGGCGGCGGCGGGCGCGAACATGCGCTGGCCTGGGCGATCCTGCAAAACCCGAAATGCGACCGCCTGATCGTGGCGCCGGGCAATGCCGGCATCGCCGAGATCGCCGATTGCGCCACGCTCGATACCGAGGACGGCGGCGCGGTCGCCACCTTCGCCGAGGAGAACGCCATCGATTTCGTGGTGATCGGCCCCGAGGCGCCGCTCGCCGCGGGCGTGGCCGACCGGCTGGACGAGGCCGGCATCCTGTGCTTCGGCCCCTTCCATGCAGCGGCCGAACTGGAGGCCTCGAAAAGCTTCACCAAGGAGGTCTGCACCGCCTGCGGCGCGCCCACGGCCCGCTATGCGCGGTTCACCGAGGCAGGACCGGCCAAGGACCATATCCGCGCCCAGGGCGCGCCCATCGTGGTCAAGGCCGACGGTCTGGCCGCGGGCAAGGGCGTGATCGTGGCCGAGACCGTGCAAGACGCCGAGGCCGCGGTCGACGACATGTTCGCGGGGGTTTTCGGCGGCGCCGGCGCGGCGGTGGTCATCGAGGAATTCATGACCGGCGAAGAAGCCTCGTTCTTCGTGCTGTCCGATGGCGAGAACGTGCTGCCCATCGGCACGGCGCAGGATCACAAGCGCGTGGGCGAGGGCGATACCGGCCCGAATACCGGCGGCATGGGCGCCTATTCGCCCGCCCCCGTGATGACCGACGCGGTCTGCACCCGCGCGCTGGAAGAGATCGTCAAACCCACCGTCGCCGAGATGGCCCGCCGGGGCACCCCCTATCGCGGTGTGCTCTATGCCGGGCTTATGATCGAGGCGGGCCAGCCGCGGCTGGTGGAATACAACGTCCGCTTCGGCGACCCCGAGGCGCAGGTGCTGATGATGCGGCTGGGCGGGCAGGCGCTGGACCTGATGCTGGCCTGCGCCGAGGGCCGGCTGGGCGAGGCGCGGGTGAACTGGGCCGACGACCACGCGATGACCGTTGTGATGGCCGCGCAGGGCTATCCTGGCGCTTACGAAAAGGGCTCGGCCATTGCCGGGCTGAACGCCCTGCCCGAGGACAGCGCGCATATGGTGTTCCATGCCGGGACCGCGCGCGCGGATGGGCGCGTGGTGGCGTCGGGCGGGCGGGTGCTGAACGTCACCGCCCGCGGCGCGACGCTGGCCGAGGCGCGCGACCGCGCCTACGGAATGATCGAACGGATCGACTGGCCCGGCGGGTTTTACCGGCGCGACATCGGCTGGCGGGCGCTTGGCGACGGCACGCGGGGCTGAGCCGGGCCGTTTCGGGCGCCGCGGCGCAATGAGCGCGCGTCCTGCAACAGGGCGGCCCCGGCACGGACCAGACCCCCGAAGGACGAGGACGACAGCCGACCGGCACGGGCCATCGGCGCGGCTGAACTGCGCGCGCATCTGCGCGAGCAGCGCATCGGGTTCTGCCGGGTGCGCGGCGACACCAAGATCGCCTATGCGACGGTCGGCGCGGGCCCGCCGCCCGTGAAGGCGGCGAACTGGCTGGCGCATATCGAACATGACTGGAACACGCCGATCTGGGGCGCCTGCTTTGCCGACATCGCTCGTGATCGGATGCTCGTGCGCCGTGACGGGCGCGGATGTCACGCTCGCGCGTCCCGCCGGGGCGGTGTCAGGGCGTGCAGGCACGCGCGGCGGCGAAGCCCCGTTCGCTGGCCGGGCGCCCCAGCGCACGCGTCTCGATGCGCCCCCGCTCCAGACGCGCGGCGACGATTTCGGACCAGTCGGGGGTGGCCAGCAAGATCTCGGGGCCGTCTCCGCAATCGCGCAGGCCGCCCGAGATGAAATCGTCGCCGATGCGGTGGTTGGTCAAGCCGTCGGCGCGGGCGATCTCGGTGAGCCGGCCGCCCGCGTAGCGCCAGATGCGCAAGACGCGCGCAAGGTGGGGGCGATCGACATAGGCGATTTCGGTCGCGCCGTCGCCGTCTAGATCGGCGATGCCGGCGGGCGCCAGCCATCGGAAGGGCTGGCCGATGAAGGGGGTGGCGTCGATCAGCCCAGCCTCGCCATAGACCGAGAGCCGGGCGCCGCGGGCGGCATCGCTTTCCACCACGACCACTTCGGGCGACGCGTCGCCGTCGAGATCGGCCAGCCGCGGCGCGAGGTCTTCGAAAACACGGCTCTCGGGCAGGCGTATCAGCAGGCTGCGGCCATCGCGGGTCTCAAGCCGCAGGGCGCCGTATTCGACCGCGTCGCCGAGCACGCCGTGGGCGTAGCGCGTCGTCGGCTCGGCGAATTGGGCGGCGGTAATTTCGGCCGCGCCGGGGGCGGAGAGCGCCGCGAGGGTCAGGGCCGCCCACCACAGGCGCACAGGGCGCAGCGCGCGGCGGGCGGGGCGGCGCCACGGGCGCGACGGGCTGGGCCGCGCGCCCCTGACCATCAGATCTGCCGTTCGGGCAGGTTCACGACCAGCCCGTCCAGCGCGTCGGAGACCTTCAGCTGGCAGGTCAGACGCGACCGGGCCGGATCGGTTTCGTAGGCGAAGTCGAGCATGTCCTCTTCCATCTCTTCCTTGGCCGGCAGCCGGTCGACCCAGTCGGGGTGAACATAGGCGTGGCAGGTCGAGCAGGCGCAGGCGCCGCCGCAATCGGCGTCGATGCCGGGAATGCCGTTGTCACGGGCGCCTTCCATCACGGTCAGCCCGTTGGCCACCTCGACGACATGCTCGGTCCCGTTGTGCTCGATATAGGTGATCTTCGCCATGCGTGCCTCTCGCCGTTCAATGCTGATCGGGGAGGCACATAAGCCATGGCACCGGGATTTTCCAGCGAAAGCCGGCAGGGTTGCGCCCCGTGCGGAATGTTCTATTTATGTTCCCCATGGACGATCCGCCCCGTGCCTCCGCGGACTGGCCGCGCCCGCCGGCCTGCCTGCCCCATGCCCTGCTCGACCGGCAGCCCGCCGGCGCGCGGGTCTGCGTGGCCGGGCTGGTGCTGGTGCGCCAGCGGCCGGGCACCGCCAAGGGGGTGATCTTCGTCACGCTGGAGGACGAGACGGGGGTGGCCAACGTGGTCGTCTGGGCCAAGGTGTTCGAACGGTTCCGCCGCGCGGTGATCGCCGGGCGCCTGCTGCGGGTCACCGGCCGGGTGCAGCGCGAATGCGGCGTTGTGCACGTGGTGGCCGAAAGCATCGAAGACATCTCGCACATGCTCGACGCCTTGTTGCACCCTGACGGCACCCGCGCCGCCGACCAGCCCTGAGGGGCCTTTCGCCGCCCTGCCCGCCCCGGTATCCTGCCGTCAGACCAACAAGGGCAGCCGGGCAGGCAGATGACAAAGGCAAGATATCTGTGCGTTCTGGCAGCGCTGGGGCTGGCCGGTTGCGGCGCGCCCGCCCCGGCCCCGATCACGGCGCCCGCCCCCGGCGGGCTGACCGGCGCGCATCTGGCCGACCCGCCCTCGGCCAGGCCAGGCGCGTGCTGGGCCCGCGATACCCGGCCCGCGATGATCGAAACGGTAACCGAACAATTCCGCGAACCCGCGCCGGATGGGCGGGGGGCCGACCGTTACCGCACCGAAACCCGCCAGCGCATCCTGCGCGACCGGCAGGAGCTTTGGTTCGAAACCCCATGCCCCGAGGCGGTCGATGCCGCGTTCGTCGCCAGCCTGCAACGCGCGCTGGCCGCGCGCGGCGTCTATCGCGGGCCGGTGACCGGCACCGCCGACAGCGCCACACGGGCGGCCCTGCGCCGCTACCAGGCAAGGCTGGGGCTCGACAGCGACGTGTTGTCGATGGACGCGGCGCGGCAGCTGGGGCTGGTGGCCTATGACACTGCACCGGGCGGTTGAGCGGCGCGCGGGCCTGGCCCCGCGTTTCCCCTTACGAAACGTCTTTGCGCAACAAAAGAGGGGCGGCCCTGCGGACGCCCCCCTTTTTCCGGTTATCGCGCGGTGAAGGTTACTGCGCGACCGACAGCGCCACGAAGCGCGGATCGCCCTGGCGGCGCACCAGCAGCAGCAGCGACTTGCGCCCCGCGTCGCGCGCCTCTTCGATGCGCGTTTCGAAATCGGCGATCTCGGTCACCTTCTGCTGGCCGGCCTCGGTGATCACGTCGCCGGCGCGCAGGCCCTTTTCATAGGCCTCGGCGGATTCGTTGATATCCTTGACCACCAGCCCCTCGACCGCCTTGCCGACCTGCAGCTGCTCGCGCAGCTCGTCGGTCAGCGGCGTCAGGGTCAGGCCCAGCACCTCGGCCTCTTCGGGTGCGGCGCTTTCGGGCTGGGCGGCGGCCGGCACCGCGGCCTCGGCGGTTTCGCGGCGGCCGAGCGTGACCATCATCGTCTGGGTCTTGCCGTCGCGCAGCACGACCACGCGCACCGCCTTGCCGACCTGGGTGTTGCCCACCCGGCGCACCAGCTCGCGGCTGTCGGCGACCTTCTGGCCGTCGAACTGAACGATCACGTCGCCGGCCTGCATGCCCGCCTCGGCAGCCGGCCCCTCGGGCACATCGGCCACCAGCGCGCCGCGCGCCTCGTCGAGGCCCAACGCCTCGGCCATGTCGCCGGTCACTTCCTGGATACGCACGCCGAGCCAGCCGCGCCGGGTCTCGCCGAATTCCTTGAGCTGGGCGACCACGTTCTTGACCACCGACGACGACATCGCAAAGCCGATGCCGATCGAGCCGCCGTTGGGCGACAGGATCGCGGTGTTCACACCGACCACCTGTCCATCCATGTTGAACAGCGGCCCGCCCGAGTTGCCGCGGTTGATTGCGGCGTCGGTCTGGATGTAGTCGTCATAGCTCCCCGAAAGCGCCCGGCCGCGCGCCGAAACGATGCCGGCGGAAACCGAAAAGCCCTGGCCCAGCGGGTTGCCCATGGCCATCACCCAATCGCCGACCCGCATCATGTCGCTGTCACCGAACGGCACGAAGGGCAGCGGCGTTTCGCTTTCGACCTTGAGCAGCGCGATGTCGGTGTTGGGGTCGGTACCCACCACCGTGGCATCCAGCGTCTGGCCGGAGAAGAACTCGACCTCGATCTCGTCGGCCTTTTCGATGACATGGTTGTTGGTGACGATGTAGCCGTCCTCGGAGATCACGAAGCCCGAGCCCAGCGCCTGGCTGCGCCGCGGCGGGCGGGCGCCGTCATTGCCCTCGGGATTCATGAAATCGCGGAAGAAATCCTCAAAGGGCGAGCCTTCGGGGACCACCGGGTTGGCCCCGGTATGGCCCGCGATGGTGGTGGACGTAGTGATGTTGACCACCGATGGGCTGACCGTCTCGGCCAGATCGGCAAAGCTTTCGGGGGCGCCGCGGGCATAGGCCAGGCTGGCCTGCGCGACGATCAGCGCCAGCCCGAGCATCAGCGCCCAGATGGCGCGCAGCGCCACGTTTTGCTGCGCGGGAATCGCAATGGCCTGAGGTTTCACGGAATGCATCCTCCTGGTTTTCTGTCGATGCCGCCCGGACCAATGCGCCCGGGGTTCTGACGTCGATATGGTATCCTGACCGCCGGCGCCGCAACCCAAAGCCCGTCGCGGGCCGTCACATGGGTGTGAACCCAGTGTCTCAGGCGCCGAGGCTACGGGCAAGCCAAACCAGCGCCGTACCCACCGCCACCGCCCCCAGGCCGATCATCCGCCGTGTCTCGGGCGGGATCTGGCGGATCATCTCGACCACGTCGTCCAGACGCGAAGGGGCCAGTGCGAACACCAGCCCCTCCACCACCAACACCAGCCCTATGGCCAGGATGGCATAGCTCATCAGTCCAGCCCGTCGCCCTTCAGGAATTCGAAGAATTCGCTGTCAGGCGTGATCACCATGGTCGAGTTCTCGCCCTTGAGCGATTTTTCGTAAGCCGCGAGCGAGCGGTAGAACTCGAAAAAGTCCGGGTCCGCGCCAAACGCCTCGGCGAAGATCGCGTTGCGCAGGGCGTCGGCCTCACCGCGGGTGATCTCGCTTTCGCGCCGGGCCTCCGAGACCAGCTCGACCACGGTCCGGTCGGCCTGAGCGCGCACGCGCTGGGCGGCCTCTTCGCCGCGGGCGATCTCGTCTGCGGCCTCGCGCTCGCGCTCGGCGCGCATCCGGGCGAACGTGGCGTCGAGGTTCTGCGCCGGCAGGTTGGTCTGCTTGAGCCGCACATCGATCACGTCGAGCCCCAGGGGCAACGAACGGGCGCGCGCCTGATCGGTGATGCGCGACATCAAGGTCGACCGGTCGGACGACAGGATGGTGTTCGAGGTCACGCCCTCGGAGCCCAGAACGGCGCGGATCTGGGCGTTGAGGATGCCCTCCAGCCGATCCTCGGCGGCGCGCAGGCCGCCCACGCCGACCGCCTGGCGGAACTGCACCACGTCGGCGATGCGGTAACGGGCGAACGCGTCGACCACGAGGCGCCGGTCGTCGGACGGCGTCACCTCGGTGGGCGGCGTGTCGAGCGACAGGATGCGGTCGTCATAGCGCACGACCTCCTGGATCAGCGGGATCTTGAAGGCCAGGCCCGGATCCTCCTTGACCGACTTGATCTGGCCGAATTGCAGCACCAGGGCCTTTTCGCGCTCGTCCACGATGAAAATCGATGACAGCAGCGCGATCAACGCCACGAAGAGAATGGGCAGGAGATAGGTTAGCTTGCGCATGTCAGTTGCTCCCCTGGCTTTGGCCGCGGCGCAGTTCGTTCAGCGGCAGGTAGGGCACCACGCCCTGTCTCGATCCACCCCCGGGTTCGTCGAGGATGATCTTGTCCACGTCGCCCAGCACGCGTTCCAGAGTCTCGATGTAAAGACGCTTGCGGGTGACCTCGGGGGCGTTGCGGTACTCGGTCAGCACGGCGGAAAAGCGGCTGGCCTCACCCTCGGCCTCGTTGACGACCTGGGCGCGGTAGCCTTCGGCCTCTTCGAGGATCTGGGCCGCCTCGCCTCGGGCGCCGGCGAGCACACGGTTTGCATAGGCGTCGGCCTGGCGTTCCAGACGGTCACGCTCTTGCTCGGCGGCCTGCACCTCGCGGAAGGCGTCGATGACCGCGGTCGGCGGGTCCGCCTTGTCGAGGTTGACGCGCAGGACGTTCAAGCCCGCGTTGTAGCTGTCGAGCGTCTGCTGGATCAGCGTCTGGGCGCTGTCGGCGATGACAGCCCGGTCGCGGTTAAGGATGGGCGCCAGTTCCGAGGCGGCGATGATCTCGCGCATTGCCGATTCCGACACGGCGCGGATCGTCGCCTGCGGATCGCGCAGGTTGAACAGGAACAGCGCCGGGTCGTTGATGTTCCACACCACCTGAAAGTCGAGATCGACGATGTTCTCGTCGGTGGTCAGCATCAGCCCGCTGTCGTTGCCGCGTGAACCGGCCACACCGATGTTTTCGGTCTGCTCTCGCGTGACCGGGATCACCTCGGCGGTGACGACGGGCCAGGGCGCGAAGTTCAGGCCCGGATTGCCGGTCTGGGAATATTTGCCGAGGAACAGCTCGACCGACTGTTCTTCGGGTTTGACGGTATAGAACGAGAGGAAGAGCCACAGCGCCAGCGCCAAAAGGCCGCCAATCGCCAGCGTGCCCTTGGTAAAGGCCGGACCGCCGCCGCCGCCCGGAAAGCCGCCACGACCACCGCGACCGCCCATAAGGACGCGCAATTGCTCTTGCCCGCGCTTCATCAATTCGTCGATTTCGGGGATCTGCGGGGGTTCGTTTCCCGGGCCACGCCCGCCGCCGCCGCCACGGTTTCCGCCGCCGCCGCCCTGATTGGACCCTCCGCTGCCCCAGGGTCCACCACTATTGCCAGCCATATGGGTTCTTACCTCTTGGTTCGCTTCGTCTTCTATACAGTCGCTATCCGTGCTCTCTAACTGGTCGCCCGTGCGGGGAATTCAACCCGTCCGCGCCGGGGCTTTCATCGTGACCAGTTCCTCTGCCATGGTCGGGTGCACCGCTACGGTGCGGTCGAAATCCTCTTTGGTGGCGCCCATCTTGATCGCCACGCCGGCCAGCTGGATCATCTCGCCGGCATGGTCGGCCACGATATGGCAACCCAGCACCTTGCGCGTGTCGGCGCAAACGATCAGCTTCATCAACACCCTGTCCTCGCGCCCGGCAAAGCCCGACTGCATCGGGCGAAAGGCCGTGGCGTAGACCTCGATCGCGCCCTGGGCGCGGGCCTCTTCCTCGGTCAGGCCCACCGCGCCCAGCTCGGGCTGGGTAAAGACGGCGCCGGGCACCTGGCGATGGTCGGGCCGCGTGGGGTTGGCCTTGAACACCGTCTCGACGAAGGCCGCGCCCTCGCGGATCGCCACCGGCGTGAGGTTCACCCGGTCGGTCACGTCGCCCACCGCGTAGATCGAGGGTACCGAGGTCTGCGAATAGGCATCGACCTCGACCGCGCCGGACCTGGCCAGACGCACGCCGGCCTCTTCCAGCCCCAGCCCGGCGGTGTTGGGTTTGCGCCCGGTGGCGTACATCACTTTGTCGTAGATCGCGTCGTGCCCGTCGGTGGATTTCACCCAAAGCCCGTCCTCGACCCGGTCGATCCGCTGTACCGTGGTGCCCACACGCAGGTCGATACCATCGTCGCGCATGGCGCCGGCGATATGCCCGCGCGCCTCTTCGTCGAACCCGCGCAGGATCTGCGCGCCGCGGTAATACTGGGTCATTTCCACGCCCAACCCGTTAAGGATGCAGGCGAATTCGCAGGCGATATAGCCGCCGCCGACGATCAGCATCTTTTTCGGCAGCGCGTCCAGCTTGAACACCTCGTTCGAGGTGATGACATGCTCGGCGCCGTCGAACTCGGGCACGAAGGGGGCCCCGCCGGTGGCGATCAGGATATGCTTCGCCGTTTTCACCTCGCCGGTCGAAAGGCGTACCTTATGCGCATCCTCCAGCGCCGCGCGGGTGTCGAAGACCTCGACCCCCGCCCTGGACAGGTTGCTGCGGTAGACGCTTTCCAGCCGGTCGAGCTCGGCATCGAGCCTGGCGCGGAACGCCGTCCAGTCGAATCCGCCGGCCTCGACCGCCCATCCGTAGGCGCGGGCGTCGTCGAAGGCGCGGGGGTAGCCCGAGGCAAAGACCATCAGCTTTTTCGGCACGCAGCCGCGGATCACGCATGTACCGCCCATGCGGTATTCTTCGGCCAGGCCCACGCGGGCGCCCGCCTCGGCCGCCGCCAGCCGCGCCGCGCGGACACCGCCCGAGCCACCGCCGATGACGAAAAGGTCGTAGTCGAAACTCATGGCGTCCTTAAAGGTCGATGAACAGGTTTTCGTTGTCGAGAAAGTCGATCTTCTCTTCCTCGACGGTGCCGGCGTTGATGTCGCGCACCTCGACCTTGCCATCGCCGTGGCCGACAACGGCGATATCGCAGATGTCGATAAAGAGGCCGTTTTCCACCACGCCCGGTATCTGGTTCAGCACCAGCGCCAGTTGGCGGGGGTTCTTGATGCGGTTGAGGTGCAGATCGACGATATAGTTACTCTCGTCGGTGACAAAGGGCGCCTCGCCGTTCATGCGCAGGCTGCCGTCGCGGCCCATCACGTCGAGCCCGACCAGCGCCTCTTCGACCAGCGCCTTGGTGGTCTGCCAGCCGAACGGGATTACCTCGACCGGCAGCGGGAAGGCGCCGAGTTGCGTCACTTCCTTGGCCGCGTCGGCGATCACGATCATCTGATCCGAAGCCGTGGCCACGATCTTTTCCTGCAACAGCGCGCCGCCGCCGCCCTTGATGAGGTTCAGATCGGCGTCGAACTCGTCGGCGCCGTCGATGGTCAGGTCCAGCCACTTTGCTTCGTCGAGCGAGATCACCTCGATGCCCACCTGGCGCGCCAGCTCGGCGGTGCGGGTCGAGGTCGGGACGCCGCGGATCTTCAGCCCGTCCTCGCGCACCATCTCGCCCAGGCAACGCACCATCCAGGCCGCGGTCGAGCCGGTGCCGAGGCCCACGCGCATACCGTCCTCGACGTAATCCACCGCGCGCTTGGCGGCGGCGAACTTGGCCTTATCGATGGGGGAAAGCTCTCCGCTCATGGGCTGGTCTCCTCTCTCCGTCACCGCCCTTATAGGCAAGTTGCGCCGGGGCTGCGAGGGGCAATTGCGCGGGTTTCACGGGCCATTGGCAGGCCCGTTTGCGGCCGCCGATCTAGCCCTCGCGCCGCATCGTCGCCACGACTTGGCGCATCAGCCCGATCAAGTCTGCCTGTTCCTCCGCGCTCAGCCCGGCCAGCGCCGCGGCGTTCTGCGCCTCGGCCGCCGCAATGGCGGGCGCCTCGATACGGCGCGCCTTGTCGGTCAGGAAGATGCAGCGCGCCCGGCGGTCGGTCTCGTGGGCCCGGCGCTCGATCAGCCCGTCGCGCTGCATCCGCGCCAGCGTGTTGGCCATGGTCGCCTGCTCCACGTCCAGCCGCTCGACCAGCGCGGCTTGGGTCAGCCCGTCCTCGGCCCAAAGCTCCAACAGCGTCATGAACTGTGCCGGCGCCAGCCCCAGCGGCGCGATGCGCCGGGCCAGCCCGTTGGCGAAAAGCCGGGCCATATGGTTGGCCAGATAGCCTGCCGAGGTGTCCTTGGAAAACGGCATGATCCTGAGCGTTAGGGTTGAATAGCAGGCTATGCAAGCGCATATTAGATAGCATGCTATCCGATTCGAAGGAGATCGACATGCACCCGAAACTTCACGCCGCCGCGGGCGGGCTGGCGCTGGGCCTGATCGCGTTGTTCTGGCTCGCAACCCTCTGGGCCGAAACCCTGGGCGGGGCGGCGGCCATCGCCCCCGTCAAGCGCAACATCCTTTTCGGGCTGGCCCTGCTGGTGCCCGCCGTGGCGCTGGCCGGGGCCGGCGGGTTCCGGCTGGCCCGCACCCGGCGCGGCCCGACGGTGGAGCGCAAGGCGCGACGGATGCGGCTGATCGCCGGCAACGGGCTGTTGATCCTGGTGCCCTCGGCGATCTTCCTCGACCAGCGCGCCGCCGCGGGCCAGATCGACGCGGCCTTCTACGCCGTGCAACTGCTGGAACTGGCCGTGGGCGCGGTCAATATCACGCTGCTGGCCCGCAACATGCGCGACGGGCTGGCCTTGCGCCGCCCCGTCGGCGCCGGGGGCTGATGCTGCAAACGGGGCCCCGTGCGTCGCTTCCGGCTATGCCGCGGGCGGCGCATCCGGCAGAGTGGGCGGCAGGGAGGCGCCCATGTTTCTGTCGGTTTTCGAGATATTCAAGGTCGGCGTCGGCCCGTCCTCGTCCCACACGATGGGGCCGATGGTGGCCGGCGCGCGGTTTCTGGACTTCTTGCGCGGCTCGCCGTTTCAGGCCCACGGGCTGCGTGCCTCGCTGCACGGATCGCTCGCGTTCACCGGTGTCGGGCACGCCACCGACCGCGCGACGATCCTCGGGCTGGCGGGCTTTACGCCCGACGATTACGACGCCCGCGCGGCGCAGGCCACGCTGGACCGGATCAAGACCCGCAAGACTGTAGAGCCCAAGGGTCTCGGCGTGCTCGTCTTCGACCCCGACCGCGATCTGGTCTTCGACTACGACCATGCCCTGCCCGGCCACCCGAACGGCATGGTCCTGATGGCCACCGACGCGCAGGGCGACGTGGTCTTGCAGGAAACCTACTATTCCATCGGCGGCGGCTTCGTGCGCACCGAGGCCGAGCTGGCGGCGGGCGAGGATGCCGCCGAGGCCAGGCTGATGCGCGTGCCCTACCCGTTTCACAACGCCGCCGAGATGCTGGCGATGGCCGCCGAAAGCGGCAAGTCGGTGGCCGCGATGAAGCGTGCAAACGAGCTGACATTCACCGACAACGGCCGGCTTGACCGCGGGATGGCCCGCATCTGGCAGGTGATGAACGACAGCATCGAGCGTGGCCTGGCCGCCGAGGGCACCCTGCCCGGCGGGCTGAACCTGCGCCGCCGGGCGCACACCATCCACCAGGCGCTGAAGGCCGAGCACGGCATGAACCTGACCCCGCCCCACACCATCAACGACTGGATGTCGGTCTACGCCATGGCGGTGAACGAAGAAAACGCCGCCGGCGGACAGGTGGTGACCGCACCGACCATGGGCGCGGCGGGCGTGATCCCGGCGACGATCCGATATTGGCTCGACCATGTGCCCACGGCCCAGCCCTCGCGCATCGGGGAGTTCCTGCTGACCGCGGCGGCGATCGGCGGCATGATCAAGCGCAACGCCTCGATCTCGGGCGCCGAATGCGGCTGCCAGGCCGAGGTGGGCTCGGCCTCGGCAATGGCGGCGGCGGGGCTGGCGGCGGTGCTGGGCGGCTCGCCTGAACAGGTTGAAAACGCCGCCGAAATCGCGCTGGAACACCATCTCGGGATGACCTGCGACCCGGTCAGGGGGCTGGTGCAGGTGCCTTGTATCGAGCGCAACGGGCTGGGCGCGATCAAGGCGGTCTCGGCGGCATCGCTCTCGCTCCGGGGCGACGGCAAGCATTTCGTGCCGCTGGATGCCTGTATCGAGACCATGCGCCAGACCGGCCGTGACATGAGCGAGAAATACAAGGAAACCGCGCTGGGCGGGCTCGCGGTCAATGTGCCCAACTGCTGACCCGTCAGGGCCAGGCGAAATCCGGGCCGGTGCGAAAGAACGACACGTTGTTGGTAAACACGCTTGCGGGCCGCAGGCAGATCAGGCGTCCGTAGGGGTCGTCGATCCGCGCGATTCGGTCGACGAACCAGGGGTTCCACCCGGACGGATCGGGCCCGAGATATTTCGCCAGCAGCCGGCGAAACCGGGCCGGCACCATCGGCCCGACCGTGGCCTCGCCCCGCAGCCCCAGATGCAGCAGAATGCCCGCCGCGTTGTCGAAATCCACGATCTCGACGGCGCAGCGCGGGTCGGCCGTCAGCCGCCGCACCGAACTGCCCGCCGCCGAGCCCAGCATCCAGAGCGCCCCGTCCTCCCACAAATACCATACCGGCGCGGCCCGCGGCCCCTCGGGGCAAACGGTGGCAAGGGTCGCGATCAGGGGCCGGCCCAGCACGGCCTCGGGGTCGAATGGCTCTCCCATCCTGCCAGCCTAGCGAAATTGTGCGCAGGGCGCCAAAACCCTTCTACGGGATCTTGCGATGAAACCTCGAAAAATCCCGGCGTGCGGCGGCCCGTGTCGGAATCCGGCTGGACGGGCGCGCGCCGCCGGGGCACATCGCCAGTATGAGCGTTCCGACCGACCGCATCGTCGCCGGCATCCTGCTGATGGTCGGCTTTACCGTCACCGCCCCGGTGATGGACACCTTCGCCAAGCTGGCCGGAGATTTCGTGCCGGTGGGCCAGATCGTCGCCGCGCGCTTTGCCATTCAGGTGGCGATCCTGTTCCCCTTGGCGGGGTTGATGCGCGTTCTGGTGCGGCCCACGCCCGGCGACGCGCTTTTGCACCTGGCCCGCGCCGCGCTGATCCTGCTGGCCACCACCGCTTTCTTTGCCGCGCTGCGCCACATGCCGCTGGCCGACGCGATCGCGGTTTTCTTCATCGAGCCCTTCGTGCTGACCCTGCTGGGCGCGCTCTTTCTGGGCGAATCCGTGGGGTGGCGGCGCATCGCGGCCTGCGTGGTGGGCTTTGCCGGGGCAATGATGGTGATCCGCCCCAGCTTTGCCGCCTTCGGACCGGTCGCCTTGCTGCCGGTCTGCACCGCCTTTTGCTTTGCCAGCTACATGGTGCTGACCCGGCGCATCGCGCGGCGGATGACGCCGGTGGCGTTGCAGGCCTGGACGGCGCTGGCGGCCTGCCTGCTGATCGGCCCGGTGCTGGTGCTGGCCCGCGGCACCGAGATCGCGCCCTTGCAGACCGTCTGGCCCGAGGGGCGCGTCTGGGTCTACCTGGCCGGCGTGGGCCTGGCGGCGACGGTGTCGCATATTTTCATCAGCGGCGCGGTCCGCCTTGCGCCGACGGCCACCGTCGCGCCGCTGCAATACCTGGAAATCGTCGCCGCAACCGCGCTGGGTTATGCCGTCTTCGGCGACCTGCCCGATACACAGACCTTCGCCGGGATCGCGGTGATCGTTGCCGCCGGGCTTTACGTCTTCGTGCGCGAGCGGCATCTCAGCCGTCCGCCGCTTCCGCCGCCCTGAGCCCGCGAAGCACCGCGTCGAGCGCGTCCCGCGGCAAGAACGCCAGCATCCTCGGCATGGCAAATGACAGTTCGACCCGCGTGGCGACGACCCGGTTCGATGTACCCACGCGCCCGCCGGGCGCGAAGTGGATGCCGTCGATGGCCCAGCGCAGGCCCCGGCTTTCGCCCGTCACCGCGCCCAGCGGGAACAGCGACAACCGCGTCCCTACCGGCAGGTCGAGGCCCAGCCGCACCGGGCAGAGAAAGCAGATGTCGTGCGGCCCGACCAGCACGCAGCGAACCCCGGCCCGGCGCCCCAGCGTGTTGAGCGCGGCGAGTTGATGGTCCAGCCGCGGGCCGAGAAAGCCCAACCCCAGGATCAGCGGCGCCCGGATCGACCGCAGGCACTTGTCGAAATCGGTGCTGTCCTGTTCGGCGATCGGGTGCTGGCGCTCTGGCGGGATCGCGGCCCGCGCCCGGTCGCTGATCGAATCGAAATCGCCGATCACCGCCTGCGGTACATGGCCATGCGACAACGCGAAGTCGGCGCCGCCGTCGGCGGCGGCCACCACCGGAGCGCGGGCCAGCGCGAGGTCCAGATCGGCCGCCACGATGTCTCCGCCGCCCAAAAGCGTCACGTTTTCGGATGTTTCCAGCAAGACCCCGTCCATGGCGCCTATCTGCGCCATCGGGCGGTTTTCCACAATCTGAACAAGATTAAATCCTCCAAAAATCCCAGTTTTGTTCAATTTTGAGAACCGGTCTATGGTAAACCACTGACCAACGAGCGGGGCAGAAAGCGAGTTTTTGATGGTTGGTGCAAGTAAAATTCTCACGGTGTCCTATGGCACGTTCTCGTGCACGCTCGAAGGGTTCGACGATTCCTTCGAGACGATGAAGGCCATCGCCGAGTATTTCCGGGATCTCGCTTCGGAAGATCGCTACTTCGGCGCGGAGCCGCCGACGCCCGATACCGAGATGCTGCAGCGCATCGCCGAGCGCGAGGTCCGCCGGCGCGTCGAGGCACGGGTCGAACAGACCGGCATCGTGCTGCGCGCCGAGACCGAGGAAGAAGATGCCGCCCCGGCGCCCGCCCCGCGCGCCGAACGTCCGGCACCCGCACCCCGGCCCGCCCCGGCGCCCCGTCGCGCACCCGATGCCACCCCGGCGCCCTCCGCCGCGCCTTACGCCGCTGCCCCGGCCCCGGTCGCCGACCCGGGCTCTGTCGCCGCCAAGCTGGCGCGCATCCGCGCCGTGGTCGACACGGCCCGCGCAGGCCAGGCCGCTCCCGCCGCCGCCGAAGCCCCGAAGCCGGCCGAAACCTTCGCCCCCGAGACGGTCGAGGACACGCCTGCGCCCTTCGTCGCCCCCCCCGCCGAGGGGGACGAGGCCGTGGAGCCGACCGAGCCCGATGCGGTTGCAGAAGCGCCCGCCGAGGCGGATGACCGGGCCGAGCCTGCCGAGCCTGACGTGGAAGAGGCCACCGCCGAGGCAGAGGAAGCCACCGTCGAACCCACTGAGCCGTCGGAAGCGGCTGCCGAAATGCCCGCCGAAACCGCCGAGGAGGCGATGGACCCGGCCGCGGCGGCAGAGCCCGAGCTGCAAGAGACGACCCCCGAGGCGGAAAATGTCGCCGCAGAGACGGCAGAGATGGCAGACGCCGACGCTGTCGAGGAGGCGCCTGCCGAGACCCCCGACGAGACGATGGAACCGGCCGCGACAGAGACGTCCCCCGAGCCCGCCGCGCAAGACGCGGTTGCCGAAGCGCCGCACGAGGACGAGGCGCCTGCCGAGACGCCGGACGAGGCCGTGGTTGAGGCCGAAGCCGAGGCGCCGCGAGGCGACGACAACTCGCTGCTCAAGCGCCTCGCCGCGCTGACCGCACCGGGGCGCGGGGCCAAGCCCGGCGAACAGCCCGCGCCGGAAACCGGGGAGGCGCCGTCCGCCGAGGCCGCACAGGACGAACCGGAGGCCGAGGCCGCCGCAGAACGCGTTGCCTCGCGCGACCCCGAAGCCGCGCGCGAAATGGCGGCACGTGCCCGCGCCCGGGTTCTGAAGGTGAAGCGCAGCGATCTGGAGGGCGGGCGCTCGACCCTGCGCCGGCTGGGCGAGGACGAGCGCGTCACGCCGCTGGAGGCCGCGCCCGATACGCCGCTGGAGGCCGCGCCCGATACGCCGGATGCCGAGACCGCGCCGGAAACCGACGAGGCCGAGGCCCCGTCGCCGGACAATGCCGCCCCCGCCGAGACCGAGGAACCGGTGGCCAAGGCGGTTGAGGAACCGGCAGAGGAGGCGCCCGCCGAGGAGGTGTCCGCAGAGACCGAGGACGAGGACGGGAAATCGCCGGCCGGTGCCGATCTCTCGCCCGAGGAAGAGGCCGACCTGATGGCCGAACTGGCCGAGCTCAAAGGTGACATGCCGTCTGCGCCCCCGAAGGGTCCGCGGCTGCAGCCCGCCGATGCCGACGAAGAGGAAATCGCCGTGTCGCGCCTGCTGGAAGAGACCAATACCAAGCTTGACGGCGCCGAGCAGCGCCGCCGCCGCTCGGCCATCGCCCACCTGAAGGCCGCCGTCGCCGCCACCGTGGCCGACCGCGCCATGCGCGGCGGCAAGGCCGCAGCGCGCCCCGAGGCCGACACCCACCCCTACCGCGAAGACCTGGCCCGCGCCGTGCGCGAGGGTCCGGCGCCGGCCCCCAAGGACACCGAGGGCCTTGCCCCGCTGGTGCTGGTTTCGGAACAGCGCATCGACGACCCCGAGGGCGCGCTCGACGACGAGCCCGAGCTGATCCGCCCGCGCCGCATGAGTTCGGGCAACCTCGCACTGCTCGAAGACGACGAAATCGACGAGGCGGCCGAGGCCAGCCCGAGCTTCGCCAAGTTCCTCGCCGTCAGCGGCGCGACCGAACTGGCCGAGGTGATGGAGGCCGCCGCCGCCTACCTGGTGGGGGTCGGGGGGCAGGAGACCTTCAGCCGCCCGCAACTGATGCAGGTGGCGACCGCCCCCTTCCCCGACACCGCGTTCAGCCGCGAGGACACGCTGCGCGCGTTCGGCAGCCTGCTGCGGCAGGGCGTGCTGCAAAAGGTCAAGCGCGGCGAATTCGCGCTCAACCCGAAATCGCATCTGCTGGTGGATGCCAAGGCACAACGGCGCGCCGGTTAACGCGTCGCAGAGGTTCGTAAAGAGTGTCGGCGGGATGACGGAGACGTCATTCCGCCTTTTGGTTTTCGTCCTCGGCCGCACCCGGGTCGGCCCGGCCGACGCCGCGAAACACAAAGCGGAACGGCAGCGCCCAGACCAAGCCGAGTACCAGATAGACCCCCAGCTCGACCAGGAAGGGCGGACGGTCGAGCCAGCTCATCACCGTGACGGCCAGCACGATATAGGCCGGCAGTCCGATCAACAGGATGATCAGGGACCAGCGGCGGCGGGCTTTGTAAGACAGGGGCATCAGTCTGCGAAGGGGTCTGTTACGAGGATGGTGTCGTCGCGTTCGGGTGAGGTAGAGAGTAGCGCCACCGGGCACTGGATCAACTCTTCCACGCGGCGGACATACTTGATCGCCTCGGCGGGCAGGTCGGCCCAACTGCGCGCGCCGGCGGTGCTGGCCTGCCAGCCCGGCAGCGTCTCGTAGACGGGCGTGACGCGGGCCTGCAGGTCGGCGGCCGTGGGCAGATAATCCAGCATCTCGCCATCCAGATCATAGCCGGTACAGATTTTCAGCTCTTCGAACCCGTCGAGCACGTCGAGCTTGGTCAGCGCGATGCCCGACACGCCGCTGACCGCGCAGGTCTGGCGCACCAGTACCGCGTCGAACCACCCGCAGCGGCGCTTGCGCCCCGTGGTGGTGCCGAATTCGTGGCCCCGCTCGCCCAGCCGCTGGCCGTCGGCGTCGTCCAGTTCGGTCGGGAACGGACCCTCGCCCACCCGCGTTGTATAGGCCTTTACGATGCCGAGCACGAAATCGATCGACCCCGGTCCGATGCCGGTGCCCGTGGCCGCCTGCCCGGCGATTGTGTTCGACGAGGTGACATAAGGGTAGGTGCCGAAGTCGATGTCCAAGAGCGCGCCTTGCGCCCCTTCGAAGAGAATGCGGCGGCCCGCCTTGCGCTGCTCGTTCAGCACCTTCCAGACGGGCCCGGCATAGGCCAGGATTTCCGGCGCGACGCGGCGCAGCTCGGCCAGCAGCGCGTCGCGGTTGACCGCCTCCAGCCCCAGCCCGGCGCGCAGGGCGTTGTGATGCACCAGCGCGCGGTCGACCCGCAGCTCCAGCGTGGCGTCATCGGCCAGGTCGGCCACCCGGATCACCCGGCGGCCGACCTTGTCCTCGTAGGCCGGGCCGATGCCGCGGCCGGTGGTGCCGATCTTGGCAACCGAGTTCTGGCCTTCGCGCGCGCGGTCAAGCTCGCCGTGGAAGGGCATGATGAGCGGGGTGTTTTCGGCGATCATCAGCGTCTGGGGCGTGATTTCGACCCCCTGCGCGCGGATCGTCTCGATCTCCTGGATCAGGTGCCACGGGTCCAGCACCACGCCGTTGCCGATGACGCTGAGCTTTCCGCCGCGCACCACGCCCGAGGGCAGCGCGTGCAGCTTGTACACCTCGCCGCCGATCACCAGCGTGTGGCCGGCATTGTGCCCGCCCTGAAACCGCGCGATCACATCGGCGCGTTCGGACAGCCAATCGACGATCTTGCCCTTTCCCTCGTCGCCCCACTGGGCGCCCACGACGACGACATTGGCCATGGCACAGTTCCTTAAGATGCTGACGTGCAAACCCGCGCCGGTATAAAGCCCTGCGACGATGAGGCAAGGCCATTTTCGCCGCAACGCGCGGGTGCGGAAGCTATGGTAGGCATCGACTCGGACGCGCGAGAAGATTCAGGGAGTGTCTGGAATGGCCGGAATCCTCTTTCGGTGGCTGATTGCCTTCGTGCTGTTGGCTGCGACCTATAATCCGACATCGTACAACTACACACGCTGGGTGATGGATGGCTGGCAGGAAAATACCCCGCAGATCGTGCTGGCCGGACTGTTGCTGCTGACCGGATACGTCATCTACCTGCGCGCCACGCTGCGCTCGATCGGCGCCTTCGGCATGATCCTGGTGATGGCCATCGTCGCCGCGCTGATCTGGGTGCTCGTCGACTGGCAGGTGATCCGACTGGACGATCCGGGCCTGAACACCTGGATCGGCATCGCCACGCTCAGCCTCGTTCTGGGCGTCGGGCTGTCCTGGAGCATCATCCGCCGCCGCCTGTCGGGTCAGGCCGATGTGGACGACGTCGAAGACTAGGGTGCGTCGCCTAGCGCGCCCACTAGCGCCGGCAAGGCCCTGCGACGATGCGGCAAAGCAATTTTCGCCGCACAGGGTTCGTGTCGCGTTACACTCGGCCCCGAGTCGGATCGACACAAACAAGGAGGACCAAGAATGTCCGGATTTCTGCTGCGCACGGTGATTGCCTTCATCCTGCTGGCCGCAACCTACAACCCGACAAAGTTCAACTACGTGACCTGGGCGCAGGACAATTACGCCACGCAAAAGCCGCTGGTGATCGGCCTCGGCATCATCCTGGGCATCGCGCTGCTCTACTTCCTGCTCAGCACGATCCGAACACTCGGGTCGGTTGGGATCTTCCTGCTTTTGGTGATCGTCGCGCTTCTGGGATATATCCTGGTCGACAAGGGCGTGATCGCGCTGGAACTCAGCACGAACAACATCTGGGGCGTCATCGCCATCCTGTCGCTGATCCTTGGCGGCGCGTCCAGTTGGCGCGGGCCGAGCAAGATCAAGTCGCGCAGCAAGGTGCGGCCGCCGGCAGGCGAAGAGGCCAGAGCCTGAGGGGTTGCGGGGGCGGCCCGTTGGGCTTAGGTAGCCGACCAAGTCACTATTAGGGCCGCCCTTATGCAAAACGTCATCCTGATCGTCCACCTGATCCTCGCGCTCTGCCTGATCGGCGTGGTCCTGTTGCAGCGCTCGGAGGGCGGCGGTCTGGGCATGGGCGGCGGTGGTGGCGGCGCCATGACCGGGCGCGGCGCGGCCAGCGCGCTGGGCCGGGTGACCTGGTTTTTCGCCATCGCCTTCATCTGCACATCGCTGCTGTTGACGGTGATCGCGGCGCAGAATGCCGAGGGCACCTCGGTCGTCGACCGTCTGGGGGCCGAGCCGCCGGCAGCCGCAGAGACCGAGACGGACGACACGACCGAGTCGGCCCTGGGCACCGACCTTTTGCCGCCTGCGCCGGTCGATGCGCCCCTTGCGCCGCCCCGGGCCGACTGAGACAAGACCACAAAACGTTGATTCGGGCTGGCAATCAGCCCCAGCATCTTGCGGTCATGTTGCGGCATCGCCGCGAATCCCTTATAGGTTAAATCCCGTGATGCTGCGGTCCTGAAGGGCCGAATCGGGCAGACCAGGAACGAGGATCACGGGGGTTTTCAGCGTCATGGCGCGTTTCATCTTTATCACCGGCGGGGTTGTGTCCTCGCTCGGCAAGGGGCTGGCTTCGGCGGCTCTGGGGGCGCTGTTGCAGGCCCGCGGGTTCACCGTGCGGCTGCGAAAGCTCGACCCCTATCTCAACGTCGATCCCGGCACGATGAGCCCGTTCGAGCATGGCGAGGTCTTCGTCACCGACGACGGCGCCGAGACCGATCTCGACCTCGGCCATTACGAACGCTTCACGGGCGTGGCCGCACGGCGCACCGACTCCGTCTCGTCGGGGCGCATCTATTCGAACGTGCTCGAGAAGGAACGCCGGGGCGATTACCTTGGCAAGACCATCCAGGTGATCCCCCACGTCACCGACGAGATCAAGGATTTCATCCGGATCGGCGAGGACGAGGTCGATTTCATGCTGTGCGAGATCGGCGGCACGGTCGGCGATATCGAGGGCCTTCCGTTTTTCGAGGCGATCCGCCAGTTCAGCCAGGAAAAGCCCCGCGGCCAGTGCATGTTCATGCACCTCACTCTCTTGCCCTATATCCGCGCCAGCGGCGAGTTGAAGACCAAGCCCACGCAGCACTCGGTGAAAGAGCTGCGCTCGATCGGCATCGCGCCGGACGTGCTGGTCTGCCGCTCCGAAGGGCCGATACCGCAGAAGGAGCGCGACAAGCTGGCGCTCTTTTGCAACGTGCGCCCCGACGCGGTGATCGCCGCGCAAGACCTGCAATCGATCTACGAGGCACCGCTGGCCTATCACCGCGAGGGGCTGGACCAGGCGGTGCTGGACGCGTTCGCGATCAGCCCCGCGCCCAAGCCGCACCTGGCGAAATGGGAGGACGTCTCCGACCGCATTTTCAACGCCGAGGGCGAGGTGCGCGTGGCCATCGTGGGCAAGTACACCCAGCTTGAGGACGCCTACAAATCCATCGCCGAGGCGCTGACCCATGGCGGTATGGCCAACCGGGTGAAGGTCAAGGCCGAGTGGATCGACGCCGAGATCTTCGAGCGCGAGGACCCCTCGCCCTACCTTGAGGGTTTCCACGCGATCCTGGTGCCCGGCGGCTTCGGCGAGCGCGGGACCGAGGGCAAGATCCGCGCGGCCGAATTCGCCCGCACCCGCAAGGTGCCCTATCTCGGCATCTGCCTCGGCATGCAGATGGCGGTGATCGAGGCGGCGCGCAATGTCGCGCATCTGCCCGACGCAGGGTCGGAGGAATTCGACCACGAGGCCGGCAAGAAACGCTTTACCCCCGTGGTCTACCACCTCAAGGAATGGGTCCAGGGCAGCCACAAGGTCGAGCGCAAGGTCGACGATGACAAGGGCGGCACGATGCGGCTGGGCGCCTACGCGGCGCATCTGAAAGAGGGCTCGAAGGTCGCGCAGATCTACGGCACGACCAGGATCGAGGAACGTCACCGCCACCGCTACGAGGTGGACATCAAGTATCGCGACAAGCTTGAGGATACCGGGCTGGTGTTTTCAGCCATGTCCCCCGACGGGCGGCTGCCGGAAATCGTGGAATGGACCGATCACCCGTGGTTCATCGGCGTTCAGTTCCACCCCGAGCTGAAATCCAAACCCTTCGCGCCGCACCCGCTATTCGCCGATTTCGTGCGCGCCGCGCGGGACATCTCGCGGCTGGTCTAGGGGTGCGCGCCGGGGCCGCCTGGCTGCTGGCCGCCCTCGTCGCCGGCCCGGCGGCCGGACAAGGCATCGAGGCGGCGCCCCACGATGCGCTGGCGCCGCTTCTGGACGGCCGGATAGATTTCGAAGAGCTGCCCGCCCTGCCCGAGCCCGGGCACAACCTGAACCACGGGCTGGCGGTGATCGGCGCCCGGCTGGGCGAACGTTTTGCCGGCCAGCGGCTGGCCGAGGCGCCCGGCCCCGAAGACGGCCGCCACGACGCGCCCGAAGGCCGGCCCGACGCCCCGCTGGCGCTGGAAACCGGCGCACCCGGCCGGGGGCTGTCGGTCTCGTTCCACCGCGCCTTCGGCTCCAACGCGCTCTACCCGCTGGGCCCCGTCGGCTGGCCCGCCGAGGACGGGCGGGGCGAGGGGTCGGCGGCGGTTCTGTTTACCCGCGATGCCTGCGCGGTGACATTGCGCCTGCACACCGAATACGTGGATGCGCTGGGCACCAATACCGCCCATCGCGGCGACGTAAGCTTTGCCTTCTACGGGCGCGACGGCCGGCTTATGGCCCGCCTCGCGCGACGGCCCGGTGGCGGCATCTCGGGCTTCGGGTTCCGCACCGAGACGGGCGCCCCCGCCATCGCGGGGCTTTTGGTGACCAATCTCGACCCGGGGGGCATCGCGCTCGACGATATCCGGTTCGGCTGCCTGCCGCTGACCGGCTGAGCCGCGCCGGGGCTTGGACCGGGCGCAAAGCGGGACTATATCTCGGCCCATGTTCGCAGATTTCCTCTCACGCCTGACCGCGCCCGACCCCGCCCTCCTGCCCGACCCCGATGCGCGGCTGGCGCTTGGCGCGCTTCTGGTGCGCATCGCCCATTCCGACGGCGAATATGCCCATGAGGAGGCCGAACGGATCGAGCGCATCCTCGCCGCGCGCTACGGGCTGTCGCCCTTCGAGGCGACCGACCTGCGCAGACGCTCCGAGGCGCTGGAAGGCGAGGCGCCCGACACCGTGCGCTTTACCCGCGCGATCAAGGATGCCGTGGCCTATGAAGAGCGCGAAGGCGTGGTCGAGGCGCTCTGGGACGTGGTGCTGGCCGATGGCATCCGCGACGAAGAGGAAGACGGGCTGTTGCGCCTCGTGGCCAAGCTGCTGGGCGTGAACGACCGCGACAGCGCGCTCGCGCGCCAGCGGGTCGAGGCGCGCCGCGCGGGCTGAGCCCCGAAACCCCTGCGAACAGCGGCGCGTGACCAAGGGCCGCGTCTATTGCCGGGCCGCCGCCGGGCATCCCCGCCGCAACCTGCCCAAATCTTGGGCAGACGCAACGGCAGGCAGCAAAAACCCCGTTGCAATCGACCAGGATTTGCGCCCTACTTCGGCCTTGGGGATAACAAAGATGCCGCTGCCTGCGTGACCGACACTAACCCGCCCGTCCTGGAGATCCGCGATCTTCACAAGAGCTATGGTGCCCTCGAAGTGCTCAAGGGCGTCAGCCTGACGGCACGGCGGGGCGACGTGGTCTCGCTGATCGGGTCGTCGGGATCGGGCAAGTCCACCCTCTTGCGCTGTGCCAACCTGCTGGAGGACAGCCAGCAGGGCGACATCATCTTCGAGGACGAGCCGGTCACATGGCGCGGCCAGGGCCCGCACCGCCAGCCCGCCGACCGCGCCCAGGTGATCCGCATCCGCACCAACCTGTCGATGGTGTTCCAGCAGTTCAACCTCTGGGCGCATATGACGATCCTGCAAAACGTGATGGAGGCCCCCGTCACCGTGCTGAAAGAGCAGCGCGACGCGGTCGAGACCCGCGCGCGCGAATTGCTGGCAAAGGTCGGTATCGGCGACAAGGCCGATGTCTTTCCCGCCCAGCTGTCGGGCGGCCAGCAGCAGCGCGCGGCCATCGCGCGGGCGCTGGCGATGCAGCCCCGGGCGCTGCTGTTCGACGAACCGACCTCTGCCCTGGACCCGGAACTCGAGCAGGAGGTGGTGCGCGTCATCAAGGCGCTTGCGGAAGAGGGGCGCACGATGATGCTGGTCACCCACGACATGCGGCTTGCCGCCGATGTGTCCGACCACGTCGTCTTCCTCCATCAGGGCCTGATCGAGGAAGAGGGCCCGCCAGACCGCCTGTTCGGCTCGCCCAAGTCCGAGCGGCTGAGGCAATTCTTGAGTGCAACCGCCGCGGCCTGACCCCAGGGCCGGGCAACCAACCACAAACGGGAGTTCGCAGACGATGAGACCGATTATCCTTGGCACCGCCGCCCTTGCGCTGACCGCCGGGATCGCCCTGGCCGCGAGCCATTCCATGACGGTGCGCATGGGCACCGAGGGCGCTTACCCTCCGTACAACTTCATCAACGACAACGGCGAGGTCGACGGGTTCGAGCGCGAGCTGGGCGACGAGCTTTGCAAGCGCGCCGAACTGACCTGCGAATGGGTCACCAACGAGTGGGATTCGATCATCCCCAACCTGGTGTCGGGCAACTACGACACCATCATCGCGGGCATGTCGATCACCGACGAGCGCGACGAGGTGATCGACTTCACCCAAAGCTACTTTCCGCCCGACCCGTCGGTCTATGTCGCGCTGAGTGACGATATCGACGTGAACTCGGCCGTCGTCGCCGCCCAGACCGGCACGATCCAGGCCAGCCACGTCGCCTCGACCGGCGCCACGCTGGTGGAATTCGCCACCCCCGACGAGACCATCGCCGCCGTCCGCAACGGCGAAGCCGACGTGGTGCTGGCCGACAAGGGCTTTCTCGAGCCCATCGTCAACGAATCCGGCGGCGAGCTCGTGATCGTGGGCGGCGACGTGATGCTGGGCGACGGCATCGGCGTCGGCGTGCGCGAATCCGATGCCGAGCTGAAGGCCAAGTTCGACGCGGCCATCGCCTCGGTCAAGGAAGACGGCACGCTGAACACGCTGATCGCCAAGTGGTTCGACGGCATGGACGGCGGGTACTGATTTGAGCCCCATGCGCGCGGCGCCCCCACGCGCCGCGCGCGCTTGAAATGTTCGCCTCTTGCTCCGATCCTTCCACGCTTGACGGGTTCGCCTGGCTGGCCTGCTATCTGACCAGCGGCAAGCACATGGCGTTCTACGCCTCGTTCGGGACGGTGATGCTGTTGCTGCTGATCACCGCGCCGGCGGCACTGGCCTTCGGCTTTGGCGGTGCGATGGCGGCGCGGGCGCGGCTGTGGCCGGTGCGTCTGATCGGGCGGGCCTACACGGCGATGGTCCGGGGCGTGCCGGACATCATCTTCTTTCTCTTCGTGCCCATCGCGCTGGACCAGGCGTTCGAATGGCTGCGGCACAAGGCGAAATGCCCCGACTGGTCGGAACCGGTGCGCCAGGGCAGCGATTTCGTGGTCTGCGCCCAGGCCAAGCTGCCGCTCTCGACCAGCCCCCAATGGATGCACGAGACCTACGGCTTTTTTCTCGCCGTGCTGGCCTTCGCCATCGTCTTCGGCGCCTTCGCGGCGAATGTGCTTTTCGGCGCGATGCGCGCGGTTCCGCGCGCGCAGATCGAAACCGCCGAGGCCTACGGGATGACCCAGCGCCAGGCCTTCTGGCGCATCCTGGTGCCGCAAATGTGGGTTTATGCCCTGCCGGGGCTTTCGAACCTCTGGATGATCCTGATCAAGGCCACGCCCTTGCTGTTCCTTCTCGGGGTTGAGGATATCGTTTACTGGGCGCGCGAACTGGGCGGGTCCAAGACCTCGATCTACGCCTATCCGCACCCGGACTGGCGGCTTTACTACTTCCTCGGGCTGCTGGTTTTCTATCTCGGCCTCACCAAGGTTTCGGAAATCGTGCTGGGCCGGGTGACCGTGCGCCTGTCCCACGGGCAGGCGACGCTGGCCGGCGAAGCACAGCGGAAGGCGGCCCGATGAGCTGCGTCCAGACCATCGCCGATTACGCGCTGCGCTCGGTCGGCATCGGCGAACGGTTGTTGCCGCGGTCGGATTTCACGCTGTGCGAGCAGATCACGCTGATCGGGTCGGGCCTGATCTGGAACATCTACTTCGGCGCCTTCGCGCTGCTCTTCGGCTTTTTCCTCGCAACCGGGGTGGCCGTGGCGCGGTCGAGCCGCCTGTGGGCGGTGCGCAAACCCGCGGAATGGTTCATCTTCCTGTTCCGCGGCTCGCCGCTCTTCATCCAGTTCTTCCTGGCCTACGAGGCCTTCGTGCTGCTGCCGAAATCGGGGATCGAGATCAACCTGATCTTCACCGAGATCACCGCCGATACCCGCTGGCTGACGCGGGCCTGGGCGGGCGCGCTGATCGTGCTGTTTCTCAACACCGCCGCCTATTCGGGCGAGATCTTTTATGGCGCGCTGCGCTCGGTGCCCAAGGGCGACCTGGAGGCCGCCGACGCCTATGGCCTGTCGGGCTTGGCCAAGTTCCGCCGGGTGGTCTGGCCCACGATGCTGCGGCTTGCCTGGCCGGCCTACACCAACGAGGCGATCTTCCTGTTTCACGCCACGACGCTGGTCTATTTCTCGGGCTTTCCGGCCTGGCAGCAGAAGGGCGACGCGCTTTATTACGCCAGTTACTTCGCCGACAAGACGTTCAACCCGTTCATCCCCTACCCGATCGTGGCGGGCTATTTCATCTTGCTGACGCTGGTCATCATCACGATTTTCGGGCTGATCAACCGCCGGCTCAACCGTCACCTGCCGCAAGAACGGCGCCGTCCGATCCGGTTCCGCCCGCAGGTGCTGAGGTGAGCGAATGGCTGGCCGCGCATCCCGAGGTGCGCTCGATCCGCGTTGCCGCGTGCGATCTCAACGGCCAAGCCCGTGGCAAGCGGGTGCCCGCGCGGTTTGCCGGCAAGGCCGAGGAGGAAGGCGTGCGCTTTCCGCTTTCGGTACTCAATCTCGACATCTGGGGCGAGGATATCGACGAAAGCCCGCTGGTCTTCGAGACCGGCGATGCCGACGGCGTGCTCTACCCCACGGGCCGCGGTTTCGTGCCGATGCCGTGGCTCGATGCGCCCTCGGCGCTGTTGCCGCTGTGGATGTATCGTGAAGACGGCCGCCCCTTCGAGGGCGACCCGCGCCATGCGCTGGCCCGCGTGCTGGAGCGCTATGCCGCGCATGGCTGGCACCCGCAGGTGGCGACCGAGCTGGAATTCTACCTGATCGACGACAGCAAGGACACGCTCGCCCCGCCGCGCTCGCCCCGCTCGGGCAAGCGCCGTGCGGGGGCCGAGATTCTGGGCCTGCGCACGATCGATGCCTTCGACGCCTTTTTCAACGACCTCTACGACGCCTGCGAGGCGATGGACATTCCCGCCGACGCGCTGATCAGCGAGGGGGGCATGGGCCAGTTCGAGATCAACCTCTGCCACACCGAGGCGATGAAAGCCGCCGACGACACCTGGCTTTTCAAGCTGCTGGTCAAGGGGATGGCCCGGCAGCACGGTTTTGCCGCCAGTTTCATGGCCAAGCCCTACCCGGATCATCCGGGCAACGGGCTGCATATCCATTTCTCGGTGCTGGACGGGGCGGGCGACAACATCTTCGACGATGGCGGCGCCCGCGGCACGCCTGCGCTGCACCACGCGGTCGCCGGGTGTCTCAAGGCGCTGCCCGAGATGGCGCTGATCCTCGCCCCCCATGCCAACAGCTATGCCCGCCTCGTGCCCGGCGCCCACGCCCCCACCGCGATTTCTTGGGCCTACGAGAACCGGACCGCCGCGATCCGCATCCCCGGCGGCAACCCGAAGGCCCGGCGCATCGAACAGCGCACGGCGGGCGGCGACGTGAACCCCTACCTGACGGTCGCCGCGACACTGGGGGCCGCGCTGGAAGGGATCGAGGCCGAACTGACCCCGCCCGCGCCCGTCACCGGCAACGCCTATGCGCAGGACCTGCCGCAACTTCCCGCCGACTGGGCCAGTGCAATTTCCGCCTTCGAGGCCGGGGAACTGGTTGCCCGTATCTTCCCGCCCGGGCTGGTCGAGAACCTCGTGCGCACCAAGCGGCAGGAAATGGCCCGCCTGGACACGATGACCGAGGCGCAGCAGAGGGCGCTTTATCTGGACACGGTCTAGCGCCCCCCTCAGGGGTGCGGATTGCCCGCGGCCGCCGCCGACCGAACCGGCTGCGGCGGTTGCGGTGCGGCCACGCGCGGCCCGTCGATGCGCCTGCGCAACCAGCGCAGCACCGGTTTCTCCACGTTCAGATGCAGGAAGATCGCAAGCGCAATCAGCCCCGCCTGGATCGCCAGCATCACCATCACCGAGGCCAGTCCCGCGAGTGGGACGGCCGCGAGCAGCGCGAGCCCGAGATTCTGGTGCAGCAGGTAGTAGACATAGCTCGCCCGGCCCAATGCCGTCATCGGTGCCCAGCGCAGTAGCGGGATCGCCCCCGCGCGCAGGACGGAGACCGCGGCGATGACGAAACAGGCCAGTACCGCGCCCAGCGGGACAGCGGTCCCCGCCGTCGCCCAGTCGAGTTTGGCCCAGCCGTAGAACAGGGCCAGCGCCACCGACACCGTAAGCAGCGCGCGGGCCAGCCACCGTTCCTGCCCATGCATCAGGAAGGCCAGCGCGATGCCGGCGGTGAAAAACGGCTGGTGCTCTGCGAAGAGCAGCCGCGACAGCGCATCGGCCGGCCCGACGCCGGCGATTCCCAGCAGGTGGACGGCGGCGCACCCCGCGGCGACCACGGCCCAGCACCGGATAAAGGACCACGGCAACGCGAAATAAAGAAACGCAGCCAGCGCGTAGAACCGCACCTCAACCCATATCGACCAATAGGCGCCGTCCAGCCATTCCATGCCGGGCACGCCGAATGCGCGGCCCACATGGGCGGGTGGTACGAAGCTCAGCGAGATCAGGTATTCCGGCACCGACCGGCGCAGCACCTCGGGCCCGAGTACTGTCGTCGTCAGGAAGGTCAACGTCGCGCAGACCGCGAAGGTCGGCCAGAGCCGCGCCATCCGCCGCAGCCCGAATTGGGACGCCGATTTCGACCGCGTCAGGCTGAGCGCGATGACCAGACCGGAGACGATGAAGAAAAGGCTGACGCCCAGATGTCCCACGTCGGCCAGGGGAATCCACGCCAGCATGTCGTCGTAGGGAAGAAGATCGAGCCCTTTGCCGGCCGCAGACCAGAAAAACGCGAAGTGAAATAATGCGACCCACAGGATTGCCACCGCGCGCACCCCGTCGACACTGTCCAACCGCTTGTCCAATTTCTCATCCAATCGAGTTTACTCGTAAATGCATCGACGAACTCGGGCGGAGCGCAATTCCAGCCCCTCCAAGACAAAAACAAGAAAATTAGACCACAAAACGTTAACGAACCCAAGGCTTCCTTTTCCTGTCCGCCTTGGACGCCCTCGACGGCATTGTAGCAAACGCCGGCCCTTGCCGAGACTCGCGGGCGGGATTACGGTCGCTCCCACAACTTGGCGAGACCCCATGCAGATCGGCATTCTGGAAACCGGCCACGCGCCCGACGCGCTTCGGGCCGCGCATGGCGACTACAGCGAAATGATCGCGCGGATGCTGGGCGGCGAGGGCTTTTCCTTCCGGGCGTGGAACGTCGAGGCGATGGCGTTTCCCGACAGCGTCCACGCCGCCGAAGGATGGCTCATCACCGGGTCGCGCCACGGCGTCTACGACGATCTGCCCTTCATCCCCCCGCTGGAAGAGTTCGTCCGCGCCGCCATCGCCGAAAACGTGCCGATCGTCGGCATCTGTTTCGGCCACCAGATCATCGCCCGCGCGCTGGGCGGGCGCGTCGAGAAATTCGCCGGCGGCTGGGAGGTCGGGCCCACCGAGTACGAGATCGAGGGGCAGAGCTACCGCTTGCAGGCCTGGCACCAGGACCAGGTGATCACGCCCCCGGACGGCGCCGAAACCGTGGGCACCGCGCCGGGCTGCGCCCATGCGGCGCTGATCTACGGCGACCGCGCCTATTCGGTGCAGCCCCACCCGGAATACGGCCCCGCCTTCATCGAGGGGCTGATGCAGGTGCGCGCGCCGGGCGTCGTGCCGCCCGACCGCCTGGCCGCCGCGCGCGCCGTGCTGGACCGGTCGACCGCCCCGTCCTCGGCCCGCATGGCCGCGCGCATGGCCGCCTTTCTGCGCCGCGAGGAGCCGGCACCATGAACGACTGGACAGAGCAACTGCCCGAGGCCGCGCGCCAATACCTATACGGGCGCAAGCTGGACGAGGTGGAATGCATCGTCGCCGATCTGGCCGGCGTGGCCCGCGGCAAGGCGATGCCGGCAGCGAAATTCGCCAAGCAGACGCATTTCTACCTGCCCAACTCGATCTTCCTGCAGACCATCACCGGCGACTGGGCCGATATCGAGGGCCAGGCCTTTACCGAGCCCGACATGATCCTGACGCCGGATTTCACCACCGCCAGCGCCGCGCCCTGGACCGGCGACTACACGCTTCAGGTGATCCACGAGATCGCCGACCAGACCGGCGCGCCGGTGCCCATCGCGCCGCGCAACGTTCTCAAACGGGTGGTCGAGCTTTACAACGCCCGCGGCTGGGTGCCGATCGTAGCCCCGGAGATGGAGTTCTTCCTCGTTGCCCGCAACGTGGACCCGGCCCATCCGGTCGAGCCGCCGATGGGCCGCTCGGGCCGCCGCGCCGCCGCGCGGCAGGCCTACTCGATGAGCGCGGTCGACGAATACGGCCCCGTGATCGACGACATCTACGATTTCGCCGAGGCCCAGGGGCTGGAGATCGACGGCATCCTGCAAGAGGGCGGCGCCGGGCAGGTCGAGTTGAACCTGCGCCACGGCGACCCGGTCAAGCTGGCCGACGAGATCTTCTATTTCAAGCGGCTGATCCGCGAGGCGGCCCTCAGGCACGACTGCTACGCGACCTTCATGGCCAAGCCGATCGAGGACGAGCCCGGATCGGCGATGCATATCCACCACTCGGTGGTCGACGCCAAAACCGGCCACAACATCTTTTCCGAACCAGACGGCAGCGAAAGCCGCGCGTTCCTGCACTTCATCGCCGGGCTTCAGACGCATATCCCCGCGGTCACCGCGATCCTGGCGCCTTACGTCAACAGCTATCGGCGCTACGTCCCCGATTTCGCCGCGCCTATCAACCTCGAATGGGCACGCGACAACCGCACCACGGGGCTGCGCGTGCCGGTGTCCGAGCCCGAGAGCCGGCGCGCCGAGAACCGGCTGGCGGGGATGGACTGCAACCCCTACCTGGGCATCGCCGCGTCGCTGGCCTGCGGATATCTGGGGCTGATGGACGGCATCTACCCAAAGGACGAGTTCAAGGGCGACGCCTATGCCAGCGCCGAGGGCATCCCGCGCAACGTGGCCGAGGCGCTGGACCTTTTCGAGGCGGCACCGGCGCTGCACGAGGTGCTGGGCCCCGAGTTCTGCCGTGTCTACGCAGCCGTGAAACGGCTGGAATACAAGGAGTTCCTCCAGGTCATCAGCCCCTGGGAACGCGAGCATCTGTTGTTGAACGTATGAACCTGCTCTTTGCCAACGACAAGCGCGGCGCCTACCCGGCCAGCTATTACACCGCGAACACACCGCTATTGCCCGAGCATCCGCCGCTGAAGGGCGCGGCGCGCGCAGATGTCTGCGTGATCGGCGGCGGCTATACGGGGCTGTCGGCGGCGCTGCACCTGGCGCAGCGGGGCTATGACGTCGTCTTGCTCGAGGCGCAAAGGCTGGGTTTCGGCGCCTCGGGACGCAACGGCGGGCAGGTGGGCTCGGGCCAGCGCGCGGACCAGACGCAACTGGAACGGATGCTGGGCGACGGCGATGCCGCGCGGCTATGGCATCTGGCCGAAGACGCCAAGGCGCTGGTGGCCGAGCTGATCGCCACGCACGGCATGGATTGCGGCTTTCGCCCCGGTGTGGTCCACGCCGAATGGCAGGCGCGCCATGTGCCCCATGTCCATGCCTATGCCGAAAAGCTGCTGCGCGATTACGAATACGACCTGATCGAGCCCCTGACCCGGCAAGAAATCCGCACGCTGGTGGGCTCGCCCGTTTACCAGGGCGGCAGCGTCGACTGGGGCGCGGGGCACCTCAACCCGCTGGCCTTTGCGCTGGGGCTCGCCCAAGCGGCCGAGCGCGCGGGCGCGCGGCTGTGCGAAGGGTCTGCGGTGCACCAGGTCCAGCATGGCGACCGGGCGGTCGTGCGCACCGACAAGGGCCATGTCGAGGCGGATCACGTCATCCTCGCCTGCAACGGCTATCTGGGCGGGCTCGACGACCGCGTGGCCGCCCGGGTGATGCCGATCAACAATTTCATGGTTGCGACCGAGCCCTTGGGCAAGCGCGCCGCCACCGTGCTGGCCAAGCCCGTGGCGGTGGCCGACAGCCGCTTCGTGGTCAACTATTTCCGCCTGTCCGAGGATGGGCGGCTGATCTTCGGCGGCGGCGAAAGCTATGGCTACCGCTTCCCCGAGGATATCGCATCCAAGGTGCGCAAGCCGATGCAGGAGGTCTTTCCGCAACTGGCCGATGTCAAGATCGACTATGCCTGGGGCGGCACGCTGGCGATCACCCGCTCGCGCCTGCCGCATTTCGCCCGTGTGGCGCCCAACGTGCTGTCGGCCTCTGGCTATTCGGGCCACGGCGTCGCGCTGGCCACCCTTGCAGGGCGGCTGATGGGCGAGGCGACCGCCGGCCAGGCCGAGGATTTCGACCTGATGGCGCGCCTGCCCTGCCCGCCCTTTCCCGGCGCCGGCGGCCTGCGCCGGCCGCTGCTGGCGCTGGCCATGGGCTGGTATGGCCTGCGCGACACGCTGGGCATCTAACGCTGCCGCCACAGCAGATCGCACTTTGCCTTGACGCGCCCGCCAACTTACAGCTTTTCTGAAAACGACTTTCAGAGAAGGTGAAGACATGTCCCTGGCGCCCAACGTCTACGACGCCGAGCCGATCCCCGAAGCCGCCCGCGCCGAGATCGACCGCCTGCTGCAATCGGGCGACCTGTTCCGCTACACCGCCCCGGCGGATGCGCCGGTGGCGCTTTTAGAGCGCGAGTTCGCCGAGTTCATGGGCGTGACATACGCGGTGGCCGTCGCCTCGTGCTCGGCCGCGCTGTTCCTGTCGCTCAAGGCGCTGGACCTGCCGCGGGGCGCACGGGTGCTGATCCCGGCCTTCACCTTCGCCGCCGTGCCCTCGGCCGTTGTCCATGCCGACTGCGTGCCCGTGCTGGCCGAGGTGGGCGCGAATTTCCGCCTCGACATGGCCGATTTCGAGGCCAGGCTCGACGGCGTCGACGCGATCCTGATCAGCCACATGCGCGGACATACCTCGGACATGGACGCGATCATGGCGCTGGCGCGGACCCGCGACATCCCCGTGATCGAGGACGCCGCGCATTCGCTCGGCACCCTCTGGCACGGGCGCAAGATCGGCACGCTGGGCAAGATCGGCTGTTTCTCGTTTCAGTCCTACAAGATGGTGAACGCCGGCGAAGGCGGCATCCTGGTGACCGACGACGCCGACCTCGCCGCCCGCGCCGTCATCATGTCGGGCGCCTACGAGCATAACTGGAAAAAGCATCACGGGCTGCAAAACAGCTTTGCCCGCTGGCAGAACAAGCTGCCGCTTTACAACACACGGATGCAGAACCTCTCGGCCGCCGTGATCCGCCCGCAACTGGCCGAGGTCGCGCGACGGGTGCGCGACGGGCGGGCCAACCATGATTACGTGGCCGAACGGCTGAATGGCTCGTCCTGGCTCGACGTGCCGCCGCCCCTGGCGCCCGAAACCCGCGCGCCGGACTCGATCCAGTTCAACCTCGTGGGCTTTCGCGCTGACGCCGAGGCGCATGCCTTTCAGGCCGCGGCCAAGGCCCGTGGCGTGTCGGTCCAGGTATTCGGGCTGAGCCAGGACAACGCGCGTGCCTATTGGAACTGGCAGTTCCTGGACGATCTGCCCGAGCTGCCGAAAACGCGGGCGATGCTGATGCGCGCCTGCGACGTGCGCCTGCCCGCGCGACTGACCCGGCCCGAGCTGGATTTCATCGCCGATGCGCTGATCGCCGCCGCCGAGGACGTCAAGGACCAGCCCCGCGCCTACGGCACCTGAGCGTGCCCGCCCGCCCGGCGCGTCGAAAATCTGGTCGTGCGCTTGGACTTCGCCGGCGCGAATCGCTAGGGTGTAGCGGTAATTGCGGGGGATTTTTAATGTCGCATTATGAATACAAGGTCGTTCCGGCGCCATCGAAGGCGGCGCGCGCGCGCGGCGTGAAGGGGACTGAGGCACGCTTTGCCCATGCCCTGACCGCGCTGATGAACGAGATGGCCCGCACGGGCTGGGAATACCTGCGCGCCGATACGCTGCCCTGCGAAGAGCGGCAGGGGCTGACGGGCAAGACATCGAGTTTTAAGAACATGCTGGTCTTCCGCCGGGCTCTGCAGGATGAGCCTGCCCGGGCCGAGCCGCGGCACGCTGCCCCCGCCGCCAGGTCCGAGCAACGGCAGGGCGCGCCCGTGGCCGCCCCGTCGGTGACGCCGCCTCAGCCGCAGACGCCCGATCAGATTGCCGCGGCCGCGGCGGCCAGCCTCACGGCGCGCCCGAATGCCGGCCCGTCCCCGGCGCTGGGCCCGGCCGATGCGCAGGATCCGCCCGCCCGGCCGTCTCGGGATGTGGCCGCCGAATAAGACGAGGCGCAAAATTCCTTCAATGGATCTCGCCACCGGTTCCCGGAGACCTCTTGGTGCAAGACGCCGCCACTAGGCCTCGATCTTTAGCGCCAGCGCGTGGATGCGCCCCATGATTTCAGGGCCCAGCGCCGCGTGCACCGCCCGGTGGCGTGCCAGCCTGCCCTGCCCGGCCAATGCCGGGGCGGCAATCTCGACGCGGAAATGGCTCTCGCCGCCTTCGCGATAGCCCGCATGGCCCCGGTGCCGCTCGCTTTCGTCGGTTACCACCAGCCGCTCGGGCGCGAAGGCCTGTTGCAGCCGGGTCCGGATTTCCTCGCTCATGTTCATTTTTCGTCCGCGCCCTCTTCATTCCTCTGCACAAAAGTCTAAACTCTCCAGTCCGAGTCGAACAGGTGGCAGGTCATGGCCAAGAGCGATCCCTTCGGATTCGATATCTCCGTCTCAGCGGACAAGAAAAAGCGTACCCGCGGCCGTCGTGGCATGTCGGGCGCCTTCGAAACCTCGAACCGCAAGTGCGAGCATCCCGGCTGCGAAGAGCTGGGCCAGTACCGCGCACCGAAATCACCCGATCACCTCGACGAGTATTACTGGTTCTGCAAGGACCATGTGCGCGAGTACAATCTGAAATGGAACTTCTTCAACGGCGCCACCGAGGACGAGCTCGACGCGCAGATCGAGAAGGACCGGGTCTGGGGCCGTGCCACCCGCCCCTTCGCCAGCGAAGAGGAACAGCGCGCCTGGGCGCGCCTCGGCGTGGACGACCCCCACCAGGTGCTGGGCGAAAACGCCACCCGCAACCCTGGCCGCAGCACCAACGGCACCACCCGCCGCCTGCCCCCGACCGAGCGCCGCGCGCTGGAAATCCTCGAGGCGCGCGATCACTGGACCAAGGCGGAAATCCGCAAGCAGTACAAGTCGCTGGTCAAGGATTTGCACCCGGACATGAACGGCGGCAACCGCGCCGACGAGGACCGGCTGCAAGAGGTCGTCTGGGCCTGGGATCAGATCAAGGACAGCCGCAGCTTCAAGTAACCGGGCGGCAGGCAATGCCTGCCGCCCGATCCGGGGACGCGCGGGCATGCGCCCCGGCGGGGGTGTGACACGGCAGTGCCAGTCAGCTGCTGCCGGTCACTTCCCCCTCGCCCTGATCGGAAGGCGCCCTGCGGCACCGCTCCGGCGCGTCGATCGACGTCGCGTTCGGGAACATGCTGAGGAAGGGGATACGCAGCCCGTAGCCGTTCACCGTGACGGCAACCTCGGGGCATTCCCGCGTGACCCGGCTCGCAACCGACTGAAGGTCGGCCGAGTCGAACTTGAAATAGGGCGGCACAAACCCCGCATCCATGTTCTTGAAGATCAGCGTGTCGGACGTGCCAGCGTAAACCGTCTCGATCCGGTACTGGACGTCGCGCCCATCGCCGGTCGTGCCGGTGATCTGAACCTCCCACGAGTCAGGGCCCCAACGCACCCAGACCCCGGCCAATACGACAACAACGACCAACCCCAGGCCAACTTTCCACTTGTTCGCTCGTGTCATGATACGGCTCCACCGAATTGCTTGCCGAAGCGCGCGACGCGGCGCCGCGCGCTTGTTTTGCGTTGGTGGTTCAACGTTCGGCAGAGCGCGAGGTTCCATGTTTCTCGCGGCCTTGCAGGCAGGGCACGCCGCCGGCCCGCCCATCGCACGCGCTTGGCGGGGCGGCTTTGGAAGGCCGTCTAGGGGGTTATGTCGGGCTGGGCCGAACCGCTGGCGCAGGTATCCGGATCGCGTTCACATGGCCGGCCGGCCGGCCCGCCCGGAGCGTTTCACGAGTCCCGCCCTGTCAGGACCGGGGCCCATTATCACGCCGTCAGGCGCTGTTGGCGGGCTTGAACACCAGGCTCACCCCGTTGATGCAATGCCGTTTGCCGGTGGGGGGCGGTCCGTCATCGAATATGTGGCCCAGGTGGCTGCCGCAACGGCGGCAATGGACCTCGGTGCGCACGAACAGGAGCTTGCGGTCGGGCCTCGTCGCCACGGCATCCGGCAGCGCCTCGTAGAAGCTGGGCCAGCCGGTGCCGCTGTCGTACTTGGTTTCGGACGCGTAAAGCGCCAGGTCGCACCCCTTGCAGTGGAACACGCCCTTGCGCTCTTCGTCGTTCAGCGGGCTGGTAAAGGCGCGCTCGGTGCCCTCGCGGCGCATCACGCGGTATTCGAGATCGCTCAGCATCGCGCGCCACTCGGCATCGGTCCGCGTCACCTCGAAGCGTTCGCCGGCGCGCACCGGCGTGGCGAGGGCGAGCGCGGCAGCGCTTTGCAGGAATAGGCGTCGTTTCATCTTGCACCTCCACTTATCAATGTAGTGGCACCGCGCGCTGCAACCTATTCACAATCCCCGAAAGGCTGCGCACAAGGGCGCGAGCGTCGATGCCTCGCCCGATCGGCCCTTCCCCTTGCACGCCCCCGCGATATGTTCCACTAACGGCGAGACTAGGCCCGCGCCACGCCGCGCGGCACGAAGCACGAAAAGACGGACAACACGATGGCAAGCGCAGCGAAACCCACCGAAGACGTCTCGGTGCGGGAGGTCTTCGGAATCGACACCGACATGACGGTCAAGGGCTTCGAAGAGCGGTCCGACCGGGTGCCCGATATCGACACCACCTACAAGTTCGATCCCGACACCACGCTCGCGATTCTGGCGGGTTTCGCCCATAACCGGCGGGTGATGATCCAAGGCTATCACGGCACCGGCAAGTCGACCCATATCGAACAGGTGGCGGCACGGCTCAACTGGCCCTGCGTGCGGGTCAACCTCGACAGCCATATCAGCCGGATCGACCTGATCGGCAAGGACGCGATCAAGCTGAAGGACGGCAAGCAGGTCACCGAGTTCCAGGAGGGTATCCTGCCCTGGGCGCTCAGGAATCCTTGCGCCATCGTGTTCGACGAATACGATGCGGGCCGCGCCGACGTGATGTTCGTGATCCAGCGGGTACTGGAGGTCGACGGCAAGCTGACGCTGCTCGACCAGAACGAGGTGATCACACCGCACCCGTCCTTTCGCCTGTTCGCCACGGCCAACACCGTGGGCCTCGGCGACACGACCGGCCTTTATCACGGCACCCAGCAGATCAACCAGGGCCAGATGGACCGTTGGAGCCTGGTGGCCACGCTCAACTACCTGTCCCACGATGCGGAAACCGCGATCGTGCTGGCCAAGTGCCCGCATTACAACACCGAGAAGGGGCGCAAGAGCGTGGGCCATATGGTGACCGTGGCCGACCTGACGCGCACCGCCTTCATGAATGGCGACCTGTCGACGGTGATGAGCCCCCGGACGGTGATCGCCTGGGCACAAAACGCCGAGATCTTCCGCGGCGACATCGGTTATGCGTTCCGTGTGACCTTCCTCAACAAATGCGATGAGCTGGAGCGGCAGACCGTGGCCGAGTTCTACCAGCGGCTGTTCGACGAGGAACTGCCCGAAAGCGCCGCAAGCCTGAGCCTGGGGTGATCCGCGCCGCGCTGGCCATCCTGTTGTTCACCGGCGCCGCCGGGGCCCAGCCCGATCCGACCTATCCCGCCACCGAATGCGCCGCGCTCTGGTCGGCCATGGCGGATTTCCGCGCGCGCTATGCCATCGACGCCGCCCCGCCGGACGAGGCGCGGGAGATGGCCGAGGCGTTCCGCGCCGCCGCCATCGGCCTGGCCGGCGGCGACGCGGCAGACGTGGACCGGCGCATAAACGCGATGCGTCCCGACCTGATGCTTTTGCTGCGCAGCTACATCATCGACGGGTGGCGCGACAGCCGCGAGCAATTCCTGCGCCGGGCCGAGATCTGCCGCCGCTTTGCCGTCGAAAACGGGCTGCCCGCGCATTGACGCGCATCCCGCCGAGGCATTGGGCACTCCGCGTCGGATGACATCAAAGTGACAGCATTATTACATTAAACGTATATACATTATTGACACGTCGCAGGTGTGTCGTAAACTTGTTACATGACAGCGCTCTTCACCACCGCCCTGCGTGGCGCGGTCTGCGTGGTCCTGACAGCCTCCGCCACGCTCGCCCTGCCCGGCACACCCTGGAAACGGGCAGAGGTCTTTGCCACATGCTCTGGCCGCCTTGCCGCGCTGGCCGTGCGTCAGAAGGCGATGGAAAACCCCGACTGGACCGACACGCTGCGCCAGCGTGACATGTTCGACATGCTGCTCGACGCCACGCTGCCCGCGGCCCAGGCCAACGGGGTACCCGGCGGCGAGCACCTGCGCTGGCGCTCGGCGGGCTGGACAGATACCGCGGTGCTGCTGGCCGATATGGAATACAGCTTCGACCGCGCCCGGGTGGCCCGGGCCGAAGCGGCGCTGGATACGCGCATCGCCGATTGCACAACGCTGCTTCTGGGGCAATAGCGCCAGCGGGATTTCAACGCCGGCTACTGGCCAAGCCTCGGCAATGGCCCTAGATTGCGCAAACGTCACCCCCGCAGCGCAAGGCACGATGAGCAAACCCGCCGACAACCCCGCCGACCCGTTCAAGAAGGCGCTCGCCGAAGCCACGCGGGTGATCGCCGACGATCCCGAGATCGGCATCTCCTATTCGGTCGACCCGCCTGGGCTGACCGGCGATGCGATGCGCCTGCCCCAGATCAGCCGCCGGATGAGCCGCGAAGAAGTGCTGATCGCCCGCGGCACCGCCGATGCCTATGCCCTGCGCCACAAGTATCACGATGGCGCCACCCATAGCCGCTACATGCCATCGGGCCCGATGGCGCGCGATCTTTACGAGGCGATGGAAACCGCCCGGTGCGAGGCGATCGGCGCGCGCACCATGCCCGGCACGGCCGGAAATATCGACGCGATGATCGGCGCCGAGGCCGCCCGCAAGGGCTATGCCCAGGTCACCGAGGCCGCCGATGTGCCGCTTTCTGCCGCCGCCGGCTACATGATCCGGCACATGGCCACCGGGCGCGACCTGCCCGATGACGCGCAGCACGCGATGGACCTCTGGCGCGGCTTCATCGAGGCCCAGGCCGGGCAGACGCTGGAAGGGCTGGACGATAGCCTCTCCGACCAGGCCGCCTTCGCCCGCTTCGCCCGGAAGGTGATCGACGATCTGGGTTACGGCGACCAATTGGGCGAAGACCCCGATACCGAGGACGAAGACCAGGACGACCAATCGGAAGAGACCGAGGAAGAGCCACCCGAATCAGCCGGCGATGACCAGCAGGAGTCGAGCGACGAGGCCGACGCCAGCCCCGAGCAGTCGCAGGACGACATGCAGGACGCCGCCCAGGCCGAACTCAGCGCCGATGACCTGGCCGATATGGAGATGGGCGAAGAGGCCGAGCTGCCCGAGGGCGAGGCCCCGCTCGAGCCGCCGCCGCCCGCCCCGCATTCCGAGGCCGACCCCGATTACAAGGTTTTCGAGACCGAGTTCGACGAGGAAATCCTCGCACAGGACCTGGCCGAACCGGCCGAGCTGGAACGCCTGCGCGCCTATCTCGACCAGCAGCTCGACCCGCTGAAGGGCGCCGTGGGACGGCTGGCCAACAAGCTGCAGCGGCGGTTGCAGGCCCAGCAGAACCGCAGCTGGGAATTCGACCGCGAGGAAGGCATCCTCGATGCCGGCCGGCTGGCCCGCGTGGTGGCCAACCCCACGACGCCGCTCAGCTTCAAGGTGGAAAAGGATACCGAGTTCCGCGATACGGTGGTCACGCTGCTGCTGGACAATTCCGGCTCGATGCGGGGCCGGCCGATCTCGATCGCCGCGATCTGCGCCGATGTGCTGGCCCGCACGCTGGAACGCTGCGATGTGAAGGTCGAGATCCTGGGCTTTACCACCCGCGCCTGGAAGGGCGGCCAGAGCCGCGAGAAATGGCTGGCCGAGGGCCGCGCCCAAAGCCCCGGCCGGCTGAACGATTTGCGCCATATCGTCTACAAGCCCGCCGACGCGCCCTGGCGCCGGGCGCGTGAAAACCTCGGGCTGATGATGAAAGAGGGGCTCTTAAAGGAAAACATCGACGGCGAGGCGCTGGAATGGGCGCACCGCCGGATGATGGTCCGCCCCGAGGCGCGCAAGATCCTGATGGTGATCTCGGACGGCGCGCCGGTCGACGATTCCACCCTGTCGGTGAACGCGGCCAGCTACCTGGAAAAGCACCTGCGCGACGTGATCGCCATGGTCGAGCGCAAGCGGCTGGTCGAGCTTATCGCCATCGGCATCGGCCACGACGTCACCCGCTATTACCAGCACGCGGTGACGATCACCGATGTCGAGCAACTGGCCGGCGCGATGACCGAACAACTGGCCGCCCTGTTCGACAAGGACCCGCGCGCGCGGGCGCGCATGATCGGGATCCGGAAGGCGAGTTAGGGCCGGAGGGCGGCGAAGGGCCGGTTTGCGGGACAAAGCGGGCATTCGGGTTGGTGGCCTGAAGGTCCGCTAACGCGAAGCTTTGGGAGTCAGGGCGCATGAACGATCGGCTGCTAACTGGGGAGCTTCCGGAACAACCTCGGATCGACGGTCGCCGCGGCCAGTACGCCGCCCCAGAGCGCCCCGGGGATGCCTGGGCTCAGGACATCCTGACCAGCAAGGAAAAGACCCGGGACAGGCGTCCGGGTTTGCAACGCCTCGCTCATCAATCGGCCAGGCGTCGTGTCGATGCCGTAGAATGCGCCCTTGTGATGCCCCGTGATCGCGCGGGTCGTGAGCGGCGTCGACAGGTTGCGGAACACGACCAGCTTGGCCAACTCGGGGAAATAAGCCTCGAACTGCGCGAACATCTTGTCCTCAACCCTAGCCTTGAAAGCCTGGTATTCCTCGCCCCGCGCGCACGGCTCCACGTCGGCCCATTTCTCCACCACCGACCAGTCGACCCAGGCGACGATTTCGCCGGCGTATTTCTGTGACGGGCCGGGGTCATGGCCGGGGTCCTTCAACGAGGCGAAGGAAACGAACATGCCGGGAGGTGAAGTGTCGGGGACGTCGGTCCATACGACGTCGACTTCACCGCCCGGGTAGATCCAGTGGTTCGACCGCGTCGCCCCGGCGCGCTCGATATCGCCCTCGAAACCCACGAACAGGCTGAAATGGGCGACAGAGTGTGGCAGGGCACGGATCTCGTCGATCCAGTCCTGGTGTCCACAATCGGCGGGCAGCAAACGGTTCACCGTCTCGCGCGCGCCGATATCCGAGATGACCGTATTTCCGCGGATGTCCTCCCCTTGCGCTGTCCGCACGCCGACGACCCGGTCGCCCTCCATCAGAAGCGTCTCGACCTTGCTGTCCGCCCGCGCTTCGCCCCCTGCCTTCGTGATCGTCGGCAGAATGTGTTCGGCAAAGGCCGCGCCGCCGCCCTTGGGATACCAGGCGCCGCTTTCCAGGTAGGCTCCGGTAATCAGGGCATGCATCGCGAAGCTTGCCTTGCCCGGTCTGCCGCCATGGTCGAACCATTGCGCGGCAAATGCGGCGGCCAGCACGGGGTTTTCGGTGATCTCGTCAATCACCTCCTGCGTCGTTCGCTTGCACCAGCGGTCGATGGCGTGGCTGTGCCACCATTTCAGCGCGGAACCAATGATCTCGGGCATCGCGCGGGTCATGGTGACCTTCAGAAGCGCCTCCCGGCCTTCCTTCAGCGCGGCGATCCATGCGTCGATGGCCTCCGCCTCGTCCGGGAACCGGTCCTTTAGATCTCGTGCCTGCGCCTCGTAGGGGCGGGACAAGGCCAGCGGGGCAGCGTCGCCGATATGCAGATTGTCATAAATTGTGCCCATCGAGGTGAACTCGATCGGCGTGTTCGACAGCCAGTCCAGGATGCGGCGCTCGCGGTCGTCCGGGGCGACGCAGTTGAGGTAATGTATGCCCGAGTCCCAACTGAACCCTTCGATGGTGAAGCTGTGGGTCAGGCCGCCAAGGGTGTAGTACTGCTCCAACATAAGCACCTTGTGCCCGACCTTCGACAGCGCGGCGGCAGCGGCCATCCCGCCCATGCCCGAGCCGATGATAATGGCGTCCCAGTCAGTCGTGTCAGCGTCAGCCATATCCAGTCCCCGCTGCGGCTAATGATCGAAGAGATCTTGTATGCCTGCTTGCTGATAACACCTGGCCAGGGAAGGCACCTTGATCACGGTCAATCGAACAAGGGCACCGGACGTTCAAGCTTGCTGCAGCATCAGGTAAAAAGGGCTCCAAGCTGCCGTTCTCGACGGCTCCTGCGATCAGCGCGCCCAGTCCAATGCGAACCGGACTTGCCGCGGGCGCAAGGGCTGGTACGGTTATCCGAACCGCCCCCCACGGGGCGCCTTTCTGCACAAGGTCCACATGTTTCAAAGCTTCGACAGCGCCACCTCTCCGCAAGACGGCCCGCCGCGGCTGGCCGCGCTGCGCGCGGAGCTGGCCAAGGCGGGGCTGGCGGGGTTTCTGGTGCCGCGTGCGGATGCGCACCAGGGCGAGTACGTCGCGCCCCGTGACGAGCGGCTGGCCTGGCTGACGGGCTTTACCGGCTCGGCGGGCTTCGCCGCGATCCTCGCCGACACCGCGGGGGTGTTCGTCGACGGGCGCTACCGGGTGCAGGTCAAGGCGCAGGTCGACACCGCCCATTTCACCCCGGTGAACTGGCCCGAGACGAAGCTCGCCGACTGGCTGTGCGAGGCGCTGCCGCGGGGCGGCACGGTCGGGTTCGATCCGTGGCTGCACACGCCGGAAGAGATTGCCAAGCTGGAGACGGCGCTGGCGGGCAGCCAGATATCGTTGCGCGAAACCGAAAACCTTGTCGACCGGATATGGGGCGACCAGCCCGCGCCGCCGCTGGGGGCCATCTCCCCCTACCCCGCCGAGCTGGCGGGTGCCCCCCATGCCGAGAAACGCGCGCGCCTCGCCGAGACGCTGCGAAAGGCGGGCCACCGGGCCGCGGTCCTGACGCTGCCCGACTCGATCGCCTGGCTGCTGAACATTCGCGGCAGCGACATCGCGCGGGTGCCGGTGCCCCACGGCTTTGCCGTGCTGCACGATGACGGGCATGTCACGCTTTACACCGACCCGGCCAAGGCCGACGACGCACTTGTTGCGCATCTGGGGCCCGAGGTCACGCTGCGCCCCGACAGCGCCTTTGCCCCGGGCCTGCGCAGCCTGGTCGGCCCGGTGCGGCTGGACCGCGGCAGCGCGCCGGTCCGCGTGGAACGCGAGCTGGACGAGGCCGGCATAGCGGTCGCCGCGGCCCAGGACCCCTGCATTCTGCCCAAGGCGTGCAAGACACCGGCCGAGCTGAAGGGCGCGCGCGCGGCGCATCTGCGCGACGGCGCGGCGATGGTCGAGTTTCTCGCCTGGCTCGATGGCGAGGCCGCGCGGCTGGACGGCGCGCCCGCCCGCACCCTGACCGAGATCGACGTGGTCAAGGCGCTGGAGGGCTTTCGCACCGCCACCGGAAAGCTGCGCGATATCAGTTTTGACACCATCGCGGGCGCCGGCCCCAACGGGGCCATCGTGCATTACCGGGTGACCGAGGCCAGCAACCGGCCCGTGCGCCCGGGCGAGGTTCTGCTTGTCGATTCCGGCGGTCAGTATCTCGACGGCACCACCGACATCACCCGCACCATCGCCATCGGTTCCGCCCCGGATGCGGCCCGGGCGCCCTTTACTCGCGTGCTCAAGGGCATGATCGCCATATCTCGGGCGCGCTTTCCCAAGGGGCTGGCCGGGCGCGACCTCGATGCCCTGGCGCGCTATCCTCTCTGGCTGGCCGGGCAGGACTACGACCATGGCACCGGCCACGGCGTGGGCAGCTACCTGTCGGTGCACGAGGGGCCGCAGCGGCTGTCGCGGCGCTCGGACGTTCCGCTTGAGGCCGGGATGATCCTGTCGAATGAACCGGGCTATTACCGCGAAGGCGCCTTCGGCATCCGCATCGAAAACCTGATTGCCGTCGCGCCCGCGCCCGACCTGGCCGGCGCCGACCAGCGCGAAATGCTGGGTTTCGAGACGCTGACGCTGGCCCCCATCGACCGCCGCCTGATCGACGCGAGCCTGCTGGACGGCGACGAGCGCGCCTGGCTGAACGCCTATCACCGCGAGGTCCGCGACCGCATCGCGCCGCTGGTGGGCCCCGCCCAACGCGACTGGCTGGCCGCCGCCACCGCCGCGATCTGACGCCGGGAACTGGACAGCGGCCGCGGGTTCGTGCCAGACAGCGCCCAAGACGACGAGCAGAAGAGGTTCGCATGGCCGACCACATCTCGATTCACAAGGCCGACGGCGCCTGGGTGGTCCGCGCCGGCGGCGCCGTGATCGCCGAAAGCCGCGGCGCGCTGGAGCTGACCGAGGGCGACCATCCGCCCGTCATCTACTTCCCGCGAGAGGATGTGGCGATGGCCTTCCTCGACCCGACAGAGACGCGCACGACCAACCCCTACAAGGGCGAGGCCTGCTATTTCACCATAAATACGGGCCATGGCGACATCGCCGACGCGGCGTGGAGCTACGAGGACCCGATGGAGGGGGTGGAGCGCATCGCCGGCTACATCGCCTTTTATCCCGACAAGGCCACGGTCGAGCAGCTATAGCCCCCGCGCCGCGCGGCTCAGGAATGCTCCTCCGCGGCGGTCTCGGCCAGCGCCCTTGTGTAGGCGCGCAGCGCGTCCAGGTGAAACAGGGCACCCAGCAGCCGGGGCTCGCCGCCCTCCTTCGCCGGCGCGACCACAGGGATAAAGCTGTGGCCCCATTTCTCGAACTGCGGCAGCGCCTCGTCGAGGGTCGCCTCGGGGGCCAGCATCACCCCTTGCGAGATCAACTCGGCGCAGGCCTCTTCGGAGGCGGCGCTGGGGCTGTCCTTGCCGCGCATGAGCAGCGCGGCGGAGTGAACTGACAAGAGGTAGGATTGCGGGCCGGCCGCCAGCGGCTTGCCGCGCCGTTCGAGCTGAGTGAGGAAGAACGACCGATCGACCAGCCGGCTGGCCAGTGCCGTCGACATCGACACTGCCACCAGCACCGCCAGCCCGGTCTGCCAGTCGCCGGTCAGCTCGAACACGATCAGCGTGGTCGAGATCGGCGCGCCCAGCACCGCCGCGGCCACCGCCCCCATGCCCGCCAGCGCATAAAGCGTCTCGGACCCCGAGAAATCGGGAACGATGGCCGTTGCCACGATGCCGAAAGACAGCCCCGTCAGCGCCCCGATCATCAGCGACGGCGAAAACACCCCCCCGCCCATGCGGCCTGCCATTGTCAGCGCCACTGCCACTGCCTTGAGGATGGCAAAGATCACCGCGTCGCGCAGGTAGATAACGCCGGTCAGCGCCTCGAAGGTGATCTCGTAGCCCACCCCGATGATATGCGGATACCAGATCGCCAGCCCGCCCAGCGCCAGCCCCGAGACGGCGGGCCGCAGCCAGCGCGGCATTCGGGTCGTCCGCTGCAGCCAGTTTCCCATGTCCTCGGCCAGGAAGATCCCCCGCATCAGGATCACCGCCACCAGCCCAGAGACGAGCCCCAGCAACAGATAGGCCGGCAGTTCGACATAAAAGGCCAGCGTGTCCCCGGCGCCGAGGCTGAACTCGGTCACGTTGCCGAATTCCAGCCGGCTGACGACCGTCCCGGCGACCGAGGCGATGGCGATGGGCGCAAAGGCATGCACCGCGAAATGCCTCAGCACCACCTCGAGCGCGAAAAGCGTTCCCGCGATGGGCGCGTTGAACGAGGCCGAGACCGCGGCGGCCACTGCGCAGCCCAACAGGTCGCGCCCGGTGATTCCGTCTGCGCGCAGCCGCTCTGCCACCCAGCTCGATATCATCGCGGCCATGTGCACCACCGGCCCCTCGCGGCCCGTCGAGCCGCCCGAGGACAGCGTGATCAGCGAGGCCGCTGCCGAGGCCAGCCCGGCCCGCTGCTCGACCCGCCCGTCCTGCAGCGCCGCCCCGTCGATCACGTCGGCGACCGAACGCGCCCGCCCGTCATCGGTGAACCGGTCCAGGATCAGCCCCACCAGAAGGCCCCCCGCGACGGGGATCAACAGCACCCAGTACCAGGCCAGCGGGTCGACATAGGTCAGCAAAAGCCCCGGGTTCTCGACCCCGTAGAGCATGGATTGCAGGGCCGCGATCGCGTGGCGGAAGCCCAGCGCGGCAAATCCCGCGGCGATGCCGATGATCAATGCGATGAACCAGAACTGGATCTGCGACGGCCCCCGGTGGCGCACCGTCCGCCAACCGGACCGGACCTTGCCCAGCTGCCGCGCCGTCTTGACCGAGACCAGGCGCCACAGTCGCCGCCGGGTCAGGTGCCCCATGGCGTCGCGTCCTCCGTGTTGTGCTTTTCCCCGCCGGCGGTCTGGCCTAGTCTGCCGGGCGCCGCCCGCCCGACAAGGAGGCTTTGAATGTCCATTCCCGATGCCCTGTCCGAGCTTGGCACCATGCTAGGAGATCGGCTGAGCCGCTCCAAGTCCGATCTCGACACGCACGGCCGCAACGAGGCCCATTTCCCCGCCATGCCGCCCGATGCGGTGGCCTATCCCGACACCACCGAAGAGGTGTCACAGATCGTGCGCACCTGCGCCACCCATGGCTGCCCGGTGGTGGGCTGGGGCGCGGGCACGTCGCTGGAGGGGCACGCGCTGGCCCTGCGCGGCGGGCTGACGGTGGATTTCAGCCGGATGGACAGGGTCTTGGCCGTCCATCACGAGGACATGGACGCGGTGGTCCAGCCCGGCCTGACCCGCGAGGCGCTGAACCGTGAGCTGCGGGCGACGGGCCTGTTCTTTCCCGTCGATCCGGGCGCCAATGCCTCGCTCGGCGGCATGGCCGCGACCCGTGCCAGCGGCACCACCGCGGTGCGCTACGGCACGATGCGCGACAACGTGCTGGGGCTGGAGGTGGTGCTGGCCGACGGGCGGGTGATCCGCACCGGCACGCGGGCGCGGAAATCCTCGGCCGGCTACGACCTGACCGCGCTTTTCGTAGGCGCCGAGGGCACGCTGGGGCTGATTACCGAGTTGACGCTGAAACTGCGCGGCCAGCCCGAGGCGATCTCGGCGGGGGTTTGCGCCTTCGACGCGATCGGCCCGGCGGTGGAAACCGTGATTGCGACGATCCAGATGGGCATCCCGATGGCGCGGATCGAATTCGTCGATGCCGCCACCGCCGCTGCCTTCAACGCCTATGCCGGCGCCGAGATGCCCGAATGCCCGCACCTGATGGTCGAGTTCCACGGCTCGCCCGCCGGCGTGGCCGAACAGGCCGAAACGTTCGGCGCGCTGGTCGAAGAGATGGGCGGCAAGGGCTTCGAATGGTCGACGCGCGCCGAAGAGCGCACCGCGCTCTGGACCATGCGGCACAACGCCTATTACGCCTGCCTCGCCGCGCGCCCCGGCGCCTTGGGTCTTGTCACCGACATGTGCGTGCCGATCTCGCGGCTGGCCGAGGCGGTCGAGGAGACCCGCGCCGACATCGCGCGCGCCTCGATCCCGGGGCCGATCCTGGGCCATGTGGGCGACGGCAATTTCCACGCGATCCTGCTGGTCGAGCCCGGCAATGCCGCCGAACTGGACGAGGCCAAGGCACTGGCCCACCGGATGGTGGAGCGCGCGCTGCGGCTGGGTGGCACGGTGACCGGCGAGCACGGGGTCGGCATGGGCAAGCTGGGCTACATGGAAGCCGAGCACGGCGCCGGCTGGGACGTGATGGGCGAGGTCAAGCGCGCGCTGGACCCGGCGGGTCTGATGAACCCGGGCAAGATGGTGCGCGGCAACTGAGGCCACCGCAGGCAAGCGTTTTGCTGAAAGGTCGTGCGGCCAGCGGTCAGCGGCGCGCCCAGGGGATCAGCCCAAAGGCAACCTGCCCGGCCAGACCCGCCGCCCCCGGCAGGGTCGCCCAGTGGCCGAAATGGCCGGCGATATCGCGGCCCAGGGCAAAGACCGACACCCCGACCTCCGCCGCCATCAGCAGACCGAACGCCGCCCCGCCCATGGCAAGCCGCGCCGCCCCCGCTGGCACCGCGAACCGCCCGATGAGCGCCCCGGCGGCAAGCCAGCTCAGCCCCAGCATGACCGGCAGTTCCAGCGCCACCGCCACCGCTTCCCCCATCCGCGGCAACAGCACCAGAACGCGCAGCGTGCCCAGGGCAAAGCCTGCGGCGAAGATCAGCGCGAAATAGGCCAGCCCCGCCTTCAGCGCCCGCCCCATGCCCCTATCCCGCCAAGAGCTTCCGCGCCGCGGCGCGGGCCTCGTCGGTGACGGTGTCGCCGGCCAGCATCCGGGCGATCTCGTCCACGCGGTCGGCCGGGGCAAGCGCCGCGACCGTCGAGGTCGTCACCTCGCCCTCGACCTGTTTTTCGACCCGCCAGTGATGGGCGCCCAGCGCGGCGACCTGGGGCGAGTGGGTCACCACCAGCACCTGCCCGTCCTCTGCCAGTGCGGCGAGGCGGCGGCCCACGGCGTCGGCGGTGGCCCCGCCCACCCCTCGGTCGATCTCGTCGAAGATCAGCGTCTGCGCGGGGTTCGACGCGGTCAGGCAGACCTTGAGCGCCAGCAGAAACCGCGACAGCTCGCCCCCCGAGGCGATCTTGTTCAGCGGCCCCGCGGGCGCGCCCGGGTTGGTGGCCACGGTAAAGGCCACGGCATCGGCCCCGTCGGGCCCGCGCTCGCCCCCCGAAACGGCGGTCTCGAACACCGCGCGCTCCATCTTGAGCGGCGCCAGCTCGGCCGTCATCGCGGCATCGAGCGCCCTTGCGGCGGCATGGCGGCGGGTCGAGAGCACCTCTGCCGTGGCGGCGTAATGCGTCTCGGCGGCCTCCAGCGCGGCGCGCAGGTCGGCGAGGTTGCCCTCGCCCGCGTCGAGCGCGGCCAGACGGGCGCGCAGATCCTCGGCAAAGCCGCCGAGGTCGTCGGGCAGCACGCCATGCTTGCGCGCCAGCGCCCGGATCGCAAAGAGCCGTTCCTCGGCCGCCTCCAGCGCGGCGGGGTCGACGTCGAGCGCGGCCAGCCCCGTCTCGACCGCGTGCACCGCCTCGCCCAGCTCGATCATCGCCCGGCCAAGCGCGTCGATCGCCGGGTCGAGCCCGCCCTCAGCGCCCTCGGCGGCGTCTTCGAGCCAGCGCAGGGCATCGGTCATGCGGCCTTCGGCGCCCTCGCCGGAAAGCGCCGCCAGCGCGCGGGCCACATCCTCGCGGATACGCTCGGCGCCTTGCATCCGGCGGCGCGCGGCGTCGAGTTCGGCCTCTTCGCCCGGCCGGGGGTCGAGCGCGTCGAGCTCGCTCACCGCGTGGCGCAGGAAATCTTCCTCGGCGCGCATCTCCTCCAACCGGGTCTCGGCCGCTGCCAGCGCCTTTTCGGCGGCGGCGCGGGCGCGCCAGGCGGCACGCGTCTCCGACAGCGCGACCTCGTTGGCGGCATAGGCATCGAGCAACTGGCGGTGGCCGCGCGGGTTCAGGAGGCCGCGATCATCCTGCTGGCCGTGCAACTCGACCAGCGTGTCCGACAGCGCGCGCAGCACCTCGCCCGAGGCGCGGCGGTCGTTGACCCAGGCGGTCTTGCGCCCCTCGGCAGTATTCACCCGGCGCAGGATCAGCTCGTCGCCCGAGGGCAGCCCGGCCTCGTCCAGCACGGCGCGGGCGGCGTGGCCGGGGGGCAGCTCGAACACCGCCACCACCTCACCCTGGGGCGCGCCGGCACGCACCAGTTCGGCCCGGCCGCGCCAGCCCAGCACAAAGCCCAGCGCGTCGAGCAAGATCGACTTGCCGGCGCCGGTCTCGCCGGTCAGCACGTTCAGACCGGGTTGGAACGCAAGTTCCAGCCGGTCGATGATCAGCATGTCCCGGATGTCGAGACTGCGCAGCATCGGCGATGTCCCCCGGTCAGATCAGAGCCACTGGCCCTTGATCATCTGGCGATAGACGGTTCTCAGCCAACTCGTGCCGCGGGCCTCGGGCGCCAGCCCCCGCCCCTTCAGCAGGTCGAATGCATCCGCGTACCACTCGGTCGACTGGAAATTATGGCCGAGGATCGCGCCGGCGGTCTGCGCTTCGTCGTCGAGCCCGAGCGAGAGATAGGCCTCGACCAGCCGAAAGAGCGCCTCGGCGGTATGGGTGGTGGTCTGGAAATCCTCGACCACCACGCGGAACCGATTGATCGCCGCGCTGAAATGGCCGCGCTTGTGGTAGTAGCGGCCGATTTCCATCTCCTTCGCCGCCAGGTGGTCGAAGGCGAGGTCGAATTTCAGGATCGCCGACTTGGCGTATTCGCTGTCGGGATAACGCTCGATCACGGTCCGGAGCGCCTGCAGCGCCTGAAAGGTCAGGCCCTGGTCGCGGCCGACCAGGTCGATCTGGTCGTAATAGCTGAGCGCCAGCAGGTATTGCGCGTAGGCCGCGTCTTCGTCGGCCGGGAAAAAATCGATATAGCGTTGGGCAGTGGCGCGGGAATTCTCGTAATCGCGATCCCGGTGATAGGCAAACGCCTGCATGATCAGTGCACGCTTCGCCCAGTCGGAATAGGGGTAAAGCCGCTCGACCTCGCCGAAGAGGCGCGCGGCCTCTTCGGGGTCGCGGTTTTCCTCGAGCTCGTATTCCGCCTGGGTGTAGATCGACTGCGCCGACCGGCTTTCGAGCGGCACCTCACGATTGCCACCGCCGCAGCCGGCCACGAGGATCAGCGCCGACAAAGCCCCGACAAGCACCCTGCGCGCGCTGCATTCCGCCATGAACAGACCTACCTCATCGCTTTGCCCCCGGCCGGGCTCGGTCGCGCCGGGCTGTCCGTCCTCTAGCACAGAAAAATCCGCTGCAAAACGCCTTTGGCGGTGAATTCGGCGTGCTCAGGCGGCGGCCGGCAGGTCGGAGCGTGCAACGCCGATGCCGGGCAGGCGCGCGGCCATCTCGGCGTCGCAAACTTCCATCCGGTAGGCCTCGGGCCGGGCGAAGAGCGCACGCAGCAGCCGGTTGGTCAGCGCGTGGCCCGCACGGTGGCCTTCGTAGCGGCCCAGAACCGGCGCGCCGGAAAGCGCCAGGTCGCCCAGAGCATCCAGCATCTTGTGGCGCACCGGCTCGTCCTTGTGGCGCAGGCCGCCGGGGTTGACCACCTTGTCGCCCTCGAAGACCACGGCATTGGCCAGGCTGCCGCCACGGGCAAGCCCACCGGCGCGCATCGCGTCGACATCGCGCTGGCGGCAGAAAGTACGGCTGTCGCACAGCTCGCGGACGAAGGCGCCGTTCGCCATGTTCAGCCATTTTTCCTGCTGGCCGATCGCGGAGTCGTCGAACTTTATGTGGAAATCGATTTCCAGCGTGTCGGCGGGCGACAGGCGCGCCCAAGCGGCCCCCTGGCGCACCTCGACAGGGCTCAGGATACGCAATGCGCGGGCCGGAGCGCCCAGCCGCTGCAGCCCGCGGGCGAGGAAGGCCGCGACGAAGGGCGCGGCACTGCCGTCCATGATCGGGATTTCGGGGCCGTCGACCTCGACCAGCGCGTTGTGGATACCGCACCCGGCGAGCGCGGCCATCAGGTGCTCGACCGTCGAGACCTCGGCACCGTCGCCATTGGCCAGAAGGGTGCAAAGCTGCGAGGGCAAAACCGCGTCCCAGCGGGCCGGGATCAGGTTGTCGCGATCGGTGATGTCGGTGCGGCGAAACCAGATGCCGTACTCGGCCGACGCAGGGTGCACGACCATGCGCACGGGCCGGCCCGAATGCAGGCCGATCCCGGTAAACCCGACCGAAGACTTCAACGTCGTTTGCACAAGATCACCCGTTCGCTACTGCCGGACACAGCCCGTCATCCGGTGATTGTGAAATAATTCCGCGGCCCGGCGGTCTCAACTCAATCTTTGTAACGGCCTGAAACAAAGGCTGGCGCGCGATGGGCGGAAACCCGCCGCTGCGATGCAGCGCGAGAAATCCAATTGATTTAAAACGCAAAAAGGGCCGGCGTACCGGCCCTTTCAGCGTGAGTGATGGTTCAGGTTGTCAATTCGCCTGGCGGCGCAGGAACGCCGGGATCTCGATCCTGTCCTTGTCCGGGTCGGTTTCGGGATCCTCATCAAGGCCATGCAGGGGCGGCTGCTCGCGCAGCGGCTGGGCACCGCGTTCGCCGTATTCCGCCCCGTGGCCGGACATGCGGTTGATCAGCGACCCGATGCCGAACCGCGCCTTGTCGCCGCCGGGATGGTGACCGGCGGGCGCGCTCGCCGGTGCCTGCTGGTGCCGTTTCGGCACGTTGTTCACCGCGCGTTGCAGCCGGGCCAGTGCCTCGGGCGAGGGCGTTCCAGGGGACGGGGGACGCGGCGCGATGAATTCCTGCTCGGTGAGTTCGGCCTCGGGCTGGGCCCGGTTCGGCTCGGGCTGGTAGGCGGGTTCGGGCAGCGTGTCGGATTCGGCCACCTCGGGCTCGCGCATCTCGTAGGACTGGACTTCGAGATCGGGGAAGAAGCTGGGCTCTTCGGATGCCTCATCGACCGGCTCGACGGGCTCTTCGGCCACATGTTGGGCCGCGGCAGCGGCCGGTTGCAGCGGCTCGGCCATGCGGCGGCGCGGCACCGGCGTTTCCAAGACAGCCTCGCTGGCGTCGATGCCGGTGGCGACCACCGACACGCGCATCGTGCCCTCCATCGCCGAATCGAGCGTGGAGCCGACGATGATGTTGGCGTCCGGGTCGACCTCGTCGCGGATGCGGTTGGCGGCCTCGTCGAGTTCGAACAGCGTCAGGTCGTGCCCGCCGGTGATGTTGATCAGCACGCCGCGCGCGCCGCGCAGGCTGATCTCGTCGAGCAGCGGGTTGGCGATGGCCTTTTCGGCGGCCTGGATCGCGCGGCTCTCGCCCTCGCCCTCGCCGGTGCCCATCATGGCCTTGCCCATCTCGTCCATCACCGCGCGCACGTCGGCGAAATCGAGGTTGATCAGGCCCGGGCGCACCATCAGGTCGGTCACGCCCTTCACACCCTGGTAGAGCACGTCGTCCGCCATCGAGAACGCCTCGGTAAAGGTCGTCTTCTCGTTGGCCAGCCGGAACAGGTTCTGGTTGGGAATGATGATCAGCGTGTCGACCACCTTTTGCAGCGCCTCGACGCCGGCCTCGGCCTGGCGCATCCGCTTGGCGCCCTCGAACTGGAACGGCTTGGTCACCACGCCCACGGTCAGCACGCCCAGCTCGCGTGCGGCCTGGGCGATGATCGGCGCGGCGCCGGTGCCGGTGCCGCCGCCCATGCCCGCGGTGATGAAGCACATGTGCGCCCCGGCCAGGTGATCGACGATTTCCTCGATGGTCTCTTCGGCGGCGGCCGCGCCCACCTGGGGCCGCGCCCCGGCACCGAGACCTTCTGTCACCTTGACACCCATCTGGATCTTGGCAGGCGCCTGGGCCTGCTGCAGCGCCTGGGCGTCGGTATTGGCGACGACGAATTCCACCCCGTCGAGCTGTTTCTCGATCATGTTGTTGACGGCGTTGCCGCCGGCGCCGCCGACGCCGAACACGGTAATGCGTGGCTTCAGCTCGTTATGTTCGGGCAACTGGAGGGTCAATGTCATCTGTCTGTCCGCCTGCTTTTTGTTTCCGGGAAAAGCGCCGGTTTTCCGCATGATTTCCGGGAAGTGTATCGTTTGACCCCGTGTAGGTCACGCAAAAAACACCTGAAAACCACAAAATCTGGTTTACGATTTCAAGGGTTTCAGCGGTATCTTGCCGGTACATCAGCATCTTGCGGTTACCAGTTCTCTTTAAACCATTTTACCGCGCGGCGCAGCGATCGCGCGGGGTAGCGTTCGGCCGAAATATCGAAATCCCACCACTCGTCCTGCGGGTGCGCGGCAAAAAGGCACAACCCGACCGCGCCTGAAAAGGCCGGACCAGTGGCCGATTGCGGCAGCCCCTGCACCCTGAGCGGGCGGCCCAACCGCACCTGCTGGCCCAGGATGCGGCTGGCCAGCGAATCAAGCCCCGGAATCTGGCTGCCGCCGCCGGTCAGCACGATCTGCTGGCTGGGCAAATGCTCGAATCCGGCCGCATCCAGCCGCGCGCGCACGTCCTCGAGGATCTCCTCCACCCGCGGCCGCATGATGCCGATCACCTCGGCGCGGCTGACGGTGCGCCGGTCATGCTCGTAATCGCCGGTCTCGCCGCCGATCTCGATCATCTCGCGGTCGTCCATGCCGGTGGCCACGAGCCCGCCGTTGAAGGTCTTGATCCGCTCGGCGGTGGCCATCGGGATCTGCAGGCACTTCGAGATGTCCGAGGTGACGTGATCGCCGCCCAGCCGCACGTTGTCGGCGTAGATCATGTGCTTCTTGATAAAGATCGAAAGGCCGGTCGCGCCGCCGCCCATGTCGATGCAGGCCGAGCCCAGCTCCTGCTCGTCTTCCACCAGGCTGGAGATGCCGGCGACATAGGCCGAGCTTGCCACGCCGGCGAGTTCCAGATCGCAGCGCTTGATGCAATAGATCAGGTTCTGGATCGCCCGGTTCTCGACGGTCAGCAGGTGCATGTCGACCGACAGGCGGTTGCCGATCTGGCCCCGCGGGTCGATCAGCCCCGAACGATGGTCGAGCGCGAAATTGACCGGCTGGGCATGCAGCACTTCGCGCCCCTCGCCGAAATCGGGCAGGTCGCAGGCGGCGAGCGCGCGCGCCACGTCGCCCTCCGTCACCGTGCTGTCGACGAGGTCCACCGCGCCGTCCAGCCCGTAAGAGCGCGGCCCGGCCCCCGCGAAACAGGCGATGACGTGGTCGACCCGGACCTTGGCCATCTTCTGCGCCGCCTGCACGGCGGTGCGGATTGCGCGCTCGGTCTCCTGCATCGCGTCGATCTCGCCGAAGCGCACGCCGCGCGAACGCGTGGTCGCCGCGCCGATCACGCGAAAGCTGGACTGGCCCGCCAGCGCCCCGATGCCCTCGGTTTCGCGCAGCCGGTCCGGCCCGTCGAAGCGCAGCACGAGACAGGCGATCTTTGCGCTGCCCACGTCGAGAATTGCCACCACCCCGCGGTCCATCGCCTGCTTTCGCATACGCCGCATGGCCCGTTGCAACTGGTAAAGATCGGTCATCCGTCCCCCGCTTCTGCCTCTGCCGTCGTGATCCGCCGGAATTCCTCGATCGCACCGGGCGCCAGCCGCAAGGTCGGCCGGCCCGCCTGGCGCATGTCCACCGTCACCAGATCGCGCGCCAGCATCTCCTCGGCCTGGTTCAGCGCGATCACCCGCTCCAGCGCCGCCGGCGCGCCGGTTTCGGGCAACAGGATGCGCTGCCCGCGGTCGAGCACCACGTCCCAGCGCCGTTCGCCCACCCGCACGAGCCCGCGAAACCGGTCGGCGATGGGCGCGGCCAGGTCGATCAGGTGCAGCGCCTCGGGCATCGCGCCGTCGGCCCCGGTGCCGGCGACCAGCGGCAAATCGGGGCGCGCGCCGCGCGCGGCCAGCGGCGCCACCCGGTGGCCCTGCGCGTCGAGCAGCTCCAACCCGTTGTCGCTGCGCCAGACCACCGCCGGCACCCGCTCCTGCACGCTGACCTGAAGGATTCCGCCGGGCCGGATGCGCAGTTCGGCCCGCGCCACGGCGTCGAGCCCGGCAACGGTCTGGCGCATCGCCTCAAGATCGAGATCGAACGACGAGACCGGGAAATCGATCGGCAAGATCTCGCGGATATCCTCGTCGACCTCGCGCGAGGCGCCGTCGATGGCCATCAGCCCGACCATGAATTCCGGCCGCTCGGTGAAGGACTGGCGCAGGTCGTGGCCCAGCGCCGCCAGCGCCTCGCGCCGCCCGGCATCGGCAAAGAACGCGGCAACGGCCGCGGCAACCAGAACCACGGGCAGGCCGATCCGCAGGAAGCGGCGGAAAAGCGGTGTCAGCCACAGCCGCTCGGCCCGGTAGGCCAGCCGCGAAGGCGCGGGGTCGCGGAGCGGCGGCGGCTCGACCCGGCTGCGGCGGCGTATCAGCGGTCGCATGAGGCATCCTCCACGATCCAGCGGCAGAGCGCGCCAAAGGACATGCCGCACTGGGCCGCCTGTTCGGGGCTGAGCGAGGTTGGGGTCATGCCGGGCTGGGTGTTGGTCTCCAAAAGCACCAGCCCGTCGAGGCCGCGCGCCTCGTCCCAGCGGAAATCGGTGCGGCTGAGGCCCCGGCAGCCGAGCGCGACATGCGCGCGCAGCGCGTATTCCATGCAGGCATCGAACAGCGCGGCCGGCACCTCGGCGGGCACCACGTGGCGCGACCCGCCGGGCAGGTACTTGGCGTCGTAGTCGTACCAGCCCTCGGTCAGGATGTCGGTAACGGTCAGCGCCCGCGTGCCCATCACAGTTACGGTCAGCTCGCGGCCGGGGGCGAAGGCCTCGACCATCACGGTCTCGGGCATGTCGGGGTCCAGCCGCGGCGGGCTGTTGGCGGCCTCGTGCACGATGTGGATGCCGACCGAAGAGCCTTCGTTGTTGGGCTTGACCACGTAGGGCGGCGCGATCACGTGGCGCGCCTGCACCTCGTCCCTGCAGGCCAGCCGGCTTTCCACCACGGGCAGGCCGGCGGCACGGTAAGCCTCTTTGCTGCGGGTCTTGTCCATCGCCAGCGCCGAGGCCAGCACGCCCGAATGGGTGTAGGGCAGACGCAGCCATTCCAGCAGGCCCTGGACGCAGCCATCCTCGCCCCAGCGGCCATGAAGTGCATTGAACACGACGTCGGGGGCGTGGCGGGCCAGGTGCTCGGGCAGGTCCTGCCCGGCGTCCAGCTCTACCACGTCAAATCCTTCGCCCCGCAGCGCGGCGGCGCATTCACGCCCCGAAACGAGCGACACCTCGCGCTCGACCGAGGGTCCGCCCATCAATACCGCTACCTTGGGGGATGCCCTGCTCGACATGCCCGCCAAATCCGCCTCGAAATTCGGGCCTTATTGCCGGCCCTTTGTCTTTTGATTATCCGGGGCCGGTTTGCCGACCCGCATGATTTCCCACTCTAGCTGGATTCCGCTGTCTTGGAAAACCCTTTTTCGGACCTCCTCGCCCAGCTCTTCGAGGTCGGCGGCGCTGGCGCCGCCGGCGTTGATGAGGAAGTTGGAATGCTTTTCCGACATCTGCGCGCCGCCCCGCCGGGCGCCGCGCATCCCCGCGTCGTCGATCAGTTTCCAGGCTTTCAGCTCGTGGCTGTCGTCGTCCCGGCCGGTCGAGCTGAACCCGGCAGGGTTGCGGAAGGTCGAGCCGGCGCTGCGCTCTTTCGTGGGCTGGGTCGCGTCGCGGCGGGCAAGCTGGCCGTCCATGCGCGCCGCCAGCGCGGCGGGGTCGCCTTGTGGGCCCCGCAGCGTGGCCGCGGTGACGACCCATCCCTGCGGCAGGTCGGTCTGGCGGTATCGGAACCGCAGGTCGTCGGCGCCCAGCCGCACCACCTCGCCCGTCCGCGTCACCGCCTCGGCCGAGACGAAGACATCGGCAAGGTAGCGCCCGTAACAGCCCGCGTTCATCCGCACGGCCCCGCCGATCGCGCCGGGTATCGTGCGCAGAAAGGTCAGATCGATGCCCGCCGCCGCCGCCTTGACCGCCACATGGGCATCCAGCGCCGCGGCGCCGGCGCGCAGGTTGGCGCCGTCGATCTCGATCCGGTTGAACCCGCGCCCGAGGCGGATCACCACGCCCGGCATCCCCCCGTCGCGCACGATCAGGTTAGAGCCCACGCCCATCGGAAAGACCGGCACCTCCGGGTCGAGCGCGGCGAGAAAGGCGGCAAGGTCCGCGGTATCGGCGGGCTGGAACAGCCAGTCCGCCGGTCCCCCAACCCGCAGCCAGGTCAGATCGGACAGCGCCTTGCCAGGGGTCAGCCGGCCGCGCACCTCGGGCATATCGCTCATTCGCCGCCCCCGATCCGGGCGCCGAGGGCGTAAAGCAGCCCCGACAGCACCGCCGCGCCGATGAACGGCACCAGCACCGCAAGCGGGCGCACCGTGGCGTGGCCCTGTCCCGCGACCTCTGCCCGCAGCGCGGCATAGCTCAGCAGCACCGCCGTGCCGTAGGCGCCGAAAAGCGCGAGAAACCCGCGCAGCCCCCGGCGCAACCCATGCGACAGCGCCGCGTAGGCCACGACCGGGGCCAGCGCCCAGCCCGCGTAGACAAGAACGATCGTCAATCCACTCATCGCCGCCCACGTCTAGCGTGCCACAGCCGCGAGAGCCAGCGACCGAAATAAAGCGCGGGCCAGCGCAGCACCGACACCCCCGCGGCCAGCGCGACGATCCCCCAAACCGGCCCGTTCTCCCACGTCACATAGCCCAGCAGCGGGATGCCGACCGCGATCAGCCCGTAGGCCGCCGGCCAGTGGATGCGGCCCGGCAGCATCCCGATGGCGCTGGCGGTCACGGCCCACAGACAGGCAAGCGTGAGGGACAGGGTCATGGCGCGTCCTTGCGGCCGGAGAGGCGCGCCAACCCACGGCGCGCGAGATAGGCAAGCGGCTTGCGAAACAGCGACAGAACGGCGGCCAGGATCAGCCCGGCCACGACCGCCCCATGCTGGTGCCCGACAAATCCGACCAGCGCCGGGGCGCAGAGCAACAGCGCCAGCCCCGGCACGATCTGCCAGCGATAGGGCAAAAAGGCCACCGCCGTGGCGGCCAGCGCCCAGAGACAGGCCAGTGTCAGCGAGAGGGTCATGCCGCCCCCGCCAGCGACAGGCCCAGCGCCCCCAGTGCCGCGGCAAGCCCCGCGTAGGGCACCGCCCGCGGCACCCGGAAGGGCGCCGCCGGGGCGCGGCGCTTGAGCCGGATCAGCGACAGGTTGACCAGCGCGAACACCCCCAGCAACAGCACCGATGTGGCCCCCGCAAGCGTGGCCAGGGGCAGCGCCAGTGCCGCGCCGATCACCGCCGCGCCCACCAGGAAAGTGGCCCGCACGGGTGTGCCGAGGCGCGGATTGGCCCGATAGAACCAGCCGAGCCGCGCCTCGCGCCGGCCCAGCCCGAACAGAACCCGCGACGCCATCACGATCTGCGCCAGCACCCCGTTCAGCGCCGCGGCCACCGCGATCAGCGACAGATACCGCGGGTCCCAGCCGCTCCCCCGTTCCCAGACGAGCGCGAGCGGCCGGTCGGTCGCGGCCAGTTCGGCAACCGGCACCGCACGCACGGCCGCGATGCTGACGCCCGCGTAAGCCAGCGTGGTGATCACCAGCGCCGACAGGATCGCGATCGGCAGCGTGCGCGCGGGGCGCACGACCTCTTCGGCCATGTTCACCATGTCCTCGAAGCCGATGAAGGCGAAAAATGCCAAAAGCGTCGCCACGCCGAGCCCGGCCAGCGGCACCGGCCCCGGCGCCGCCCACCCGGCCACCGGATCGGCCTGCGCGCCCGCCCAGATCACCAGCACCAGCCCCACCACCTCGACCAGGGTAAAGACCGCCGCCACGGCCAGGCTTTCCAGAACGCCCAGCGCCGCGATAAGCGTCAGCACCGCGCCAAGGCCCAGCACCGCGGCTGCGAAGGGCAGATCGACGAGCGCCAAAAGGTACCCCGTGCCGCCCCTCAGCACCGCCGCCGCCGACACGGTGCCGGCCAGCGCCAGGCCCAGGCCGACCGCCACCGCCAGCCAGTGCAGCCCCAGCCCCTGCTCGACGAATGCCGCCTCGCCGGCGGCCTCTGGAATGCGGGTCGACAGCTCGGCATATGAGAGCGCCGAGGGCGCCGCGATCAGCCCCGCGCAAAGAAAGGCGAGCGGCGCCCAGCCCCCCGCCGCGCCGGCCACCGCGCCCACCATCACGTAGATACCGGCGCCGACCATGACGCCCACGCCATAGGCGGTCAGAAGCCCCGGGCCGATCCGCCGTTTCAGCGCCTCGGCCATTTCCCGTTACCCCTCCAACCGTTTAGGCAGCCCGTTCGCCCAGGCGCTGATCGTCCCGGCGCCGAGGCAGACCACCATGTCGCCCGGCCCCGCCTGTTCGCGCACCATCCGTTCGAGGTCGTCCTCGTTCAGCAGCGCGCGGGCGTGGCGGTGGCCGTGGCGGATGAGGCCCGCCACCAGGTCGTCGCGGCTGGCGCCCTCGATCGGGTCTTCGCCGGCGGCGAAGACCTCGGCGATGCCAACGACGTCGGCGTCGTTGAAGCAGGCGCAGAAATCGTCGAAGAGCGAATGCAGCCGCGTGTAGCGGTGCGGCTGGTGCACGGCGATCACGCGGCCCTCGGTCGCCTGCCGGGCGGCGCGCAGCACGGCTGCGATTTCCACCGGGTGGTGGCCGTAATCGTCGATGATGGTCACGCCGCCGACCTCGCCGACCTTGGTAAAGCGGCGGTTGACCCCGCCAAAGCCCGCCAGCGCGGCCCGGATCTCGTCGCGCTTCATGCCCAGGTGGCGCGCCGCGGCGACGGCGCCCAGCGCGTTCGACACGTTATGGTCGCCCGGCATCGGCAGGGTGCAATCCTCGATCAGCTTGCCCTCGGCCTGCAGGGCCACGTCGAACCGGGCAGTGCCGTTTTCGTACCGCAGGTTGACCGCGCGCACGTCGGCCTGGGCGTTGAACCCGAAGGTGACCACGCGCCGGTCGGTGATGCGCCCCACCAGCGCCTGCACCTCGGAATGGTCGGTGCAGCAGACGGCCAGCCCGTAAAACGGGATGTTCGACACGAAATCGTCGAAACCCTGGCGCAGCGCGTCGAAGCTGCCCCAATGCTCCATATGCTCGGGGTCGATATTGGTGACGATGGCCACGGTCGCGGGGAGGCGGTTGAAGGTGCCGTCGCTTTCGTCGGCCTCGACCACCATCCATTCGCCCGCCCCCATCCGCGCGTTCGAGCCGTAGGCGTGGATGATGCCGCCGTTGATGACGGTCGCATCGAACCCGCCGGCGTCCAGCAGCGTGGCCACCATCGTTGTGGTCGTGGTCTTGCCGTGGGTGCCGGCCACCGCGATGTTCGATTTCAGGCGCATCAGCTCTGCCAGCATCTCGGCACGGCGGACCACGGGCAAACCCTGCGCCCGCGCCGCGTCCAGCTCTGCGTTTCCGGGCTTGATCGCCGAGGAGATCACGACGACCTCGGCCTCCTCCAGGTTCTCGGCGCGCTGGCCCTCGAAGATCGTGGCGCCGAGGGTCTTCAGCCGCTCGGTGATCTTGCTGGCCTTCAGGTCGGACCCCTGCACCGTGTAGCCGAGGTTCAACAGCACCTCGGCGATGCCCGACATGCCGATACCGCCGATGCCAACGAAATGGATCGGGCCCACATCGGTGGGAAGTTTCGTCGCCGCGTTCATGCCTGCCCCTTGTCTGCCAGCGCCTCCACGATCTCGGCCAGCCGCTCGGCCGCGTCGGGGCGGCTGAAGGCGAGCGCGGCATTGGCCATGCGCATCGCCGCGTCGGGCTGGGAGAGAACCGCGCCTATCTGCTCTGCCAGCGCGGCGGGATCAAGCATGGATTCGGGGATGACGATGGCCCCGCCCGCCTCGTAAAGGCCCCGCGCATTCGCGCTTTGGTGATCGCCCGCGGCGGCGGCGAAGGGGATCAGGATCGCCGGCCGCCCGACCGTCGATATATCGGCCACCGACGACGCCCCGGCGCGGCTGATCACGAGTTGCGCCTCGGCCAGACGGGCCGGCACGTCATCGAAAAACGGCTGTACGTCGGCCTCGATGTCCGCCGCGGCGTATTCGGCGGTGACGCGGTCCACGTCTTCGGGCCGGGCCTGATGGGCGACGCGCAGATGCGCCCGCATCGGCGCGGGCAGCGCGGCCAGCGCCGAGGGCGCGGTGTCGGACAGCACCCGCGCGCCCTGGCTGCCGCCGATCACTAGGATGCCCATCGGGTAGTCGCCGGGCGGGATGTAGGGCGCGCCCTGGCGTTCCAGCACGGCAGAGCGCACCGGGTTACCGGTATAGCTGCCCTCGACCCCTTTGGGCAGGTCTGTGGGCCATGACCCGCAGGCCACCGCGTCGACCCGCGGCGCGAACAGGCGGTTGACCTGGCCCAACACGCCGTTTTGCTCGTGGATCATCCTCGGCACCTTGAGCAACACCGCCGCGGCCAGCGCGGGAACGGATGGGTAGCCGCCAAAGCCGGCGACCACGCTGGGCGGGTCGCGGCGAAAGCGGGCGACCGCCGACATCACGCCGCCGGCCAGCCGAAACGGAACGCCGGCCTTTGCCAGCGCACCGCCGCGGGCGAAGGTGGCCGCTGCGATTTCTTCGATGCGCACCGCGTGGGGGAAGCCGCCGGCGTAGCGCGCGCCGCGCGCATCGGTCGACAATGTCACCCGCCAGCCGCGCGACAGCATCGCCTCGGCCAGCGCCTGGGCGGGAAACATATGCCCGCCCGTACCGCCGGCCGCGATCACCAGAAGCGGTGCGGAATGGCTCATCCCCGCCCCCTGCGTCTGAGGATATCGCCGATCTCGCCCTGCGGCCGGGTGCGGGTGAAGGCCAGAAGCATCCCCACCGCGATGCCGCCGGCGATCAGCGACGAGCCGCCGTAGCTGACGAATGGCAGCGTCATGCCCTTGGCCGGCAACAGCCGAACCGCCACGCCAATGTTGATCAACGCCTGCACCCCGAAGATGCAGGCCAGCCCGGTCCCCGCCAGCCGGATGAACGGGTCGCGCTCGCGCATCAGCCGAAACAGCGAACGAACCACCACGGCGCAGTAAAGCGCGATGATCACGCCCACCAGCACCAGCCCGTATTCCTCGGCCGCAACCGCGATGATGAAATCGGTATGCGCGTCGGGCAGCGACCACTTTACCTGCCCCTCGCCCACGCCGACGCCGAAAAAGCCCCCCTCGCGGATCGCGTTGGCGGCATAGCCGAGCTGGGTGCGCGGGTCCACGTCGGGGCTGAGAAAGCCGTCGATGCGGCGCGCGAAATGTTCCGAGTTTTCATAGGCCACGGTGCCGCCGAAGACCGCGAGCGCAGCCATCCCGATCAGCAGAAGGAACGGCGCCCCGGCCACGAAATACATCACGCCCCAGGCGAAAAGGATCAGCGCGGCCTGCCCGAAATCGGGCTGCATCGCCAGAAACCCGACGATGGTCAGCGCCACGGCAAAGGACAGCACCCGCCCCGGCGGGCCGTTCACCTCTTGCGCGGCGGCCATGAACCAGGCGGCAAGCACCACGAAGGCGGGCTTGAGGAACTCCGAGGGTTGCAGGCTGGCAAAGCCCAGCGAATACCAGCGCACCGCGCCCTTGCCGAAATCGGTGCCGAAGACGGGCAGGAACATCAGCGCCACGAAGGCCGCGGCGAAGCCCAGCACGCCCAGCCGCCGCACCAGGTCCGGCGACATCATCGAGGTGACGAACATGGCGATCAGCGCGAGACCGCCGAACACCGCCTGCCGTTCGACATAGTAAAACGGTGCAAAGCCGTTCTTGGCGGCGAGCGGCGGCGAGGCGGCGAGGCCCAGCAGGATGCCGATGCCGAACAGCAGAAGTATGCAGGAGATTGTCCACTTGTCGACCGTGCGCCACCACCGGGGGAGCACGGGTTCGCCCGCCCGCATGGGCGCAGCGCCATAGACCATTTCCGTCATGGGGTACCGCCTTGCACTGCCTCGTTCCGCCCGTTTGCCGGGTCTGGCCGGCATTCTAGCGCGGATCGGAGCCCGAAACCAGAGCGGAGAGCGGCGTTCGGCCCGTTCGGCGGAAGACCGAGACCTGAAACGCCTGCACCTGCCCCGCCGGCGTTTCGTGGAGCAGCGCGCAGGCCTCGACCAGCGCCAGTTGTCCGGGCAACAGCCGGTCAAGCTCCGCCGACAAGGCCTCGGGCGTATAGCGGCAGACCGGCAGCCCCGAGCATGTCTCGGGCCCCTCGGGGGCGAATGTGGCGATGACCGCCACGCCCCCCATGGCAAGCGCGGCGTCGAGCGCGGCGGTATAGCCGGCCCGCCGCGCCGGTTCGGTCAGGAAATGAAACACCGCCCGGTCGTGCCAGACCGCCCAGCGCCGCGGCGGCTGCCAGCGGGTGACATCGGCGGTGATGAACGTGGCGTTCCCGGCCAGCGCACCCAGCCGCGCCCGCGTCGCGGCGAGCGCCACGGCCGAGAGGTCCAATAGCGCGACCGTCCGGCCACGGGCCAGCAGCGCATCGGCCAGCCGCGCCGCCCCTGCCCCGACGTCCAGCACGTCGCCCGCGGGCGCGTGGCGTTCGATCAGCGAAAGCGAGGGTTCGGGCCTATCCTGGAACCAGCTCAGCGCGCGCTCTTCGCGCGCGCCGTACACCCGATCCCAGTGGGCTGGGTCGTTCTGCGGCATCGGCGTCTCCCGTGCCGCGAGTCTAGGACGGGCCTCAGATCACCACAACATCCAGCGGCGGGAAGCCGTTGAAGCCCACCGAGGCGTAGCTCGACGTGTAGGCGCCGCAGTTGCGGATCAGGATCCGGTCGCCCGCGATCAGGCCCAGAGGCAACTGCACCGGCCGCTTTTCGTAAAGCACGTCGGCGCTGTCGCAGGTGGGGCCGGCCAGGATGCAGGGGCCCGTCGGCTCGTGATCGCGCCCGGTGACGAACTGGTAGCGGATCGCCTCGTCCATGGTCTCGGCCAGCCCCGAGAACTTGCCGATGTCGAGATAGACCCAGCGGTGCGTGTCCATGTCCGATTTCTGCGACACCAGCATCACCTCGGCGGCGATCATGCCCGCTTCGGCCACCAGGCCCCGACCCGGCTCGGCCATCACGCGGGGCACGTCGCCGAAGCGCGCGCGCACCTCGTGCATCACCTGCACGGCGTAATCGGTCGGGTGCTCGACCTCTTCGCCGTAAAACGCCGGGAAGCCGCCGCCGATGTTGAGCAGGTCGAGCTCGAAGCCCGCCGCGCGGGCGGCGTGCCAGACCTCGGCGATCTGGTCGAGCGTGGCGCGCCACATGGAGGCGCGGCGGGTCTGGCTGCCGACGTGGAACGACAGGCCCACGGGGGCGAGGCCCAGCGCGCCGGCGCGGGCCATCAGCGGCTGCACCTTCTCGGGCGCGCAGCCGAACTTGCGGCTGAGCGGCCAGTCGGCCTCGGACGCGGTGACGATCACGCGGATATAGACCTCTGCCCCAGGGGCGTGTTCGGCGATCTTGTCGAGCTCTTCCTCGGCGTCGGCCGCAAAGAGCGTGAGACCCGCGTGATGGGCGAACGCGATGTCGGAGGCCCGCTTGACGGTATTGCCGAAGGAAATCGTGTGCGGCGCGGCGCCGAGGCCCAGGCAAAGCTCGATCTCGGGGCGCGAGGCGGCGTCGAAATGGCTGCCGAGCGCGATCAGCCGCTCGATGATTGCCCGCTCGGGGTTGGCCTTGACCGCGTAATGGATCGCCGCCCGGCCCAGCCCGGCGCGCAGCGCATGGAACCGGTCGGCCACGGCCTCGGGGTCGATGACCAGCGTGGGACGGTCGAACGCGGTTTCCGCGATGAAGGCCTCGATGCGCGAGGCGGGAGCGACAGAAGGTCGTCCGACGAAGCCGGTGAGCGTAGCGTTCATGGTCATCTCCAATAGACCCGGCCATATATGACCGCTCAGTTCCAAGGGAGACGTTACCGTCGCTACGTAAACCGGGGGCAACCCGGCCAGAGGCGCGTGCGTTGGCGTCTTGGCGCGGCAGATAGGGCCGGACCCGAGTCGGTGCAAGGGATGATTCCGGGCATCGGCGGGATTTTTCGCCCGCTGCCGAAACCGTGACCGGCGCGCCACTGGCAGCGGCAGGATCTGGGTATTTTTGCCAAGAAGAAACAGCGGGGGCGGCGCAAGGCGCGGGCGCGGCGGCGCAACCGTGCTAGCGTCCGTCGAACCCAACGACGGAGGCGGGCATGAAAGTTGGAATCGTCGGCGCGGGCATGGTGGGCAGCGCGGCGGGCTATGCGCTGGCGCTGACCGGCACCGCGGCCCGGGTGGTGCTGGTGGACCGCAACGAAAAGCTGGCGCTTGCCCAGGCGCAGGACATCGCCCACGCGGTGCCCTTTGCCTCGTCAAGCGTGGTCGAGGCGGGGGGGTACGACGCGCTGGCGGGCGCAGGCGTGGTGATCCTGGCGGCCGGGGTGGGGCAAAAGCCCGGCGAAAGCCGGCTGGACCTGCTTGCCCGCAACGCCGCGGTCTTTGCCGACGTGGTGGCGCAGGTCCGGGCGGCGGCACCAGAGGCAATCTTGCTGGTGGCGTCGAACCCGGTAGACATCATGACCGACATCACCACGCGGCTGTCGGGGCTGCCGCCCGCGCGGGTGATCGGCTCGGGCACGATCCTCGACACGGCGCGGTTTCGCAGCCTGCTGGGCGCCCATCTGGGGATCTCGCCGCAATCGGTCCATGCCTACGTGCTGGGCGAACATGGCGACAGCGAGGTCCTGGCCTGGTCGAACGCGCGGGTGGGATCGGAGCCGCTGGCCTCGGTCGCGGCGCAGCTGGGCGCGCCGATCACTGCGGATGTGCGCGCACGGGTGGATGCCGGCGTGCGGCGGGCGGCCTACACGATCATCGAGGGCAAGGGCGCGACCTGGTACGGCATCGGCGCGGGTCTGGCGCGCCTCGTGCAGGCCATCGCGCAGGACGAGCAGACGGTGTTGTCGGTCTCGATCCGGACGGCCCATGTGGCCGGGCGGCGCGACGTGGCGCTGTCGCTGCCCCGCGTGTTGGGCGCGGCCGGCGTCACGGCGAGCCTGCACCCGGCGCTCGATCCGGCCGAGACAGAGGCGCTGGCGGCAAGCGCCGCCGTGCTGAAGGAGACGACCGAGGCGCTCGACCTGTAACGGCGGGGGGGATGGCCGGGACCACCGGTCCGCTTCCACGTTGGTTCACGTCGCGCGATTGGTGGCGTCGAGCGCCCGCGCGACCTCGGCGATGAAATCCTCGCCGCGGCGTTCGAAATTGTCGTACTGGTCGAAGCTCGCCGCCGCGGGGGCCAGAAGCACGGTATCGCCAGGCTGGGCCTCGGCCGCGGCGCGGGCGACGGCCGTCGCCATTGCGGTGCAGACCTCGTGCGGCGTGTCGCCCAGATGCAGGGCGAAGCCTGCGGCCTCGCGCCCGATCACATAGGCCTTGGCGACGTTGCCCAGATGCGGCGCCAGCGCGCCCAGCCCGCCCTCTTTCTCCAGCCCGCCACAGATCCAGCGGATGCGGGAAAAGGCGGCGAGCGCCCGGGCGGCGCTGTCGGCATTGGTGGCCTTGCTGTCGTTGACGAAGCGCACGCCGCCCGCTTCGGCCACCAGTTGGCTGCGATGCGGCAGACCCTGGAAGCTGGTGAGCCCTTTCTCGATCACCTTGGGAGCAAGCCCGAGGCAGCGCGCGGCGGCATAGGCGGCGCAGGCGTTCTGGTGGTTATGCGCGCCGGGCAGGCCGGGCATGGCGCGCAAATCGAGGCTGGCGACCTGGCGGCCCTTGCGCCATTCCGCGAGAAACCCCTTCCTTGCGAAGACCGACCAGCCGGGCCCCGAGAGCTTTCCGGCCGCCGAGATGCGGATCAGGCGGTCGTCTGCGGGCGCCTCGGCCATCTGGTTGGCGAGGTACCGCCCCTCGTCCTCGTCGACGCCGATGATCGCGCGATCCGGCCCGCCCTCGACGAAGAGCCGGCGCTTGGCTGCGAAATAGCCCCCCAGCCCGCCATGCCGGTCGAGATGGTCGGGCGAGAGGTTGGTGAAGACGGCGATGTCGGGGGTCAGCGCACGGGCGAGGTCGGTCTGGTAGCTCGACAGCTCCAGCACCACCACGCCGCCCTCTCCCGGCGGGTCGATATCCAGCACGCCGCGGCCGATATTGCCGGCCAGTTGGCTGGCGCGCCCGGCCTCGGTCAGCAGGTGGTGGATCAGCGCGGCGGTGGTCGACTTGCCGTTCGAGCCGGTGACCGCGATGACCTTGGGCGGGGTGTCGTAGATGTCCCAGTCGCCGGTGGCGAGCGAGCGGAAGAAGAGGCCGATATCGTTGTCGACGGGCACGCCGGCGGCCCAGGCGGCGGCGACCACGCGGTTGGGCGCGGGGTAAAGGTGCGGGATGCCGGGGCTGAGGATGAGCGCGGCGCAGCCCTGCAGCGCGCCCTGGCGGGTCAGGTCGACGGGCGCGAAGCCCTCGGCCGCGGCCTTGTCGCGCGCGGCCTCTCCGTCATCCCAGGGCAGCACCTCGGCCCCGCCCGCGCGCAACGCCCGCGCGGCCGACATCCCCGACCGGCCCAGCCCCAGAACGGCGACCCTTTCGCCCTCGTATCCCCGAACGGCGATCAAACGAGGGTATGCCAGCCCACCATCAGCGGCGGCAGCAGGATCACCGCCAGCGCGAAGAGGAAGCCGACGGTGCGATTGCCGCCCAGCCACATCACCGCGCCGCGCAGCACGGGTGCGGCGATCACAGCGGCCACCGCGATGGGGAAGATCGTGGTGAAGATCGGCTCGCACTGGCCGGGCTGGGCGAAGGTGCGTTCGCAATAGGGCACCACCTGGTCTGCGAACAGGACGAACACCATCAGCAGGTAGGCAAAGAACGCCACCAACGAATAGGGGATCATCCCGTCGAAGACACGCCGGTTTTCCGTGATCAGGTCTTGCATGTGTCTCTCTCCTTCCGAGCCACCGTCCGCCGGTTCAGCGGACTTTCAGGGTGGCCAGACCGATAAGCGCCAGCACAAGGCTGATGATCCAGAAGCGGATCACGATCTGCGGCTCGGCCCAGCCCTTCTTCTCGAAATGATGGTGTATCGGAGCCATCAGGAACACGCGCCTTTTTGTCATCTTAAAATAGGCGACCTGGATGATGACCGAAAGCGCCTCGACCACGAAGAGACCGCCGACGATGGCCAGCACGATTTCGTGCTTGGTGACAACCGCGATCGCGCCCAGCGCGCCGCCCAGCGCCAGCGACCCCGTGTCGCCCATGAAGACGGCCGCGGGCGGTGCATTGTACCACAGAAAGCCCAGGCCACCGCCGATCAGCCCTGCCGAAAAGATCAGCAACTCGCCCGTGCCCGGCACGTGATGCACGTCGAGATACTCGGTAAAGTCGGTGCGCCCCACCACATAGGCGATTACCCCCAGCGTGCCGGCCGCGATCATCACCGGCATGATCGCCAGCCCGTCCAGCCCGTCGGTCAGGTTGACCGCGTTGGCCGCGCCCACGATCACCAGCATGGCGAAGGGCACGAAGATGAACCCCAGATGGACCAGCGTGTCCTTGAACACCGGCAGCGCCAGCTGAAAACTGAGCGCCTCGGGATGGACCAGCGCGGCGGCAAGCCCCGCGACGGCCGATATCGCAAGGCCCAGCCCCATGCGCACCTTGCCCGGCACGCCCTTGACGTTGTTCTTCGATACCTTGGCGTAGTCGTCGGCAAAGCCGATGGCGCCGAAGGCGACCGTCACGAAAAGCACGATCCAGATATAGGGGTTGTCGAGCCGGGCGCAGAGCAGCGTGGAAAAGATCAGCGCCGAGAGGATCAGCAAACCGCCCATGGTGGGCGTACCGGCCTTGGCGAAATGGCCCTGCGGGCCGTCATCGCGGATCGGCTGGCCCTTTTTCTGACGCTTGCGCAACAGGTTGATCAGCGGCCGCCCGAAGAGAAAACCGAAGACCAGCGCGGCGAAGAACGCCGTGCCGGCCCGGAAGGTGATGTAGCGGAACAGGTTGAACACGCCGCCACCCTCGGAAAAAACCTCGTAGAGCCAGTAAAGCATGCACTCAAACCTCAGGAGTCGACCGGCACGACTTGTGCCAATTTGCGGATCGCGTCAACCGCCACAGAGACGCGGCTGCCCTTGGACCCCTTGACGAGCACCACGTCGCCGGCATCGACCAGCGCATGCACCCGCGCGGCCAGCGCGTCGGCCTCGGGCACCCAGATGCCGCGCTGGCGCAGCGGCAGCGCCTCGTAAAGGCCGCGCATCAGCGGACCCACGCAATGGACGGTGTCGACCTTGGCCATCGTCGGCAGTTCGGACAGGGCGCGGTGCATCGCCGCCTCATCCTCGCCCAGCTCCAGCATGTCGCCCAGGATCGCGATGCGCCGGCCGTGGGCGACGCGGCCGATATCGTGCCGGGGCTCGGCCGCGGCGAGCACCTCCAGCGCGGCGGCCATCGAGGCGGGGTTGGCGTTGAACGCGTCGTCGATGAGATCGACCGCCAGCCCGTCCTCGACGATGTCGAGCTGGATACGCTCGCGTGCGCCGCGGCCAACGGGCGGCGACCATTGGGCAAGGTCGCAGGCGGCCACCGCGCCGTCGATGCCCAGCGCGTCGGCCACCGCCAGAACGCCCAGCGCATTGGCCGCGAAATGGCGCCCCGGCGCGCGGATCTTGAACAGGATCGGCGCGCCGCGCGCCTGCGCCTGCACCACCGTCGCGGAGTCGCCGAGCCGCACGTCCACGAGGCGGAAATCGCTGTCTTCGCGCGCCCCGAAGCAGATGCAGCGCGCGCCGGCACTGCGCGCCGCAGTGGCCAGGATCGGCGTTACGTCGAGATCGTTGTCGTAGACGGCCACGCCATGCTCGACCAGCCCGCCGAAGATCGCTGCCTTTTCGCGGGCGATGTCAGCGATGCTGTCGAAGGCGGCCAGATGCGCCGCCGTGACCGTGGTGACCAGCGCCACATGGGGGCGGGCCAGCGCGGTCAGCGGCGCGATCTCGCCCGGCGCGTTCATGCCGATCTCGACCACGGCGAAGGCCGCGTCGCGCGGCAGCCGCGCCAGCGTCAGCGGGACGCCCCAATGGTTGTTGAAGCTCGCCTCGGCGGCATGGGTCGGCCCCTGCCCCGACAGCACCGCGCGCAGCATCTCCTTGGTCGAGGTCTTGCCGACCGATCCGGTCACGGCCACCACCCGCGCGGCGCTGCGCGCCCGCCCGGCCCGGCCGAGCGCGGCCAGCCCCTTCAGCACGTCGGGCACCATCAAGAGCGGCGCACGGGACCCGACCCCGGTCGGCACGCGCGAGACCATTGCCGCCGCGGCGCCCTTGTCCAGGGCGTCGGCCACGAAATCGTGCCCGTCGCGGCGGTCGGTCAGTGCAACGAACAAGTCGCCGGGTTGCAGGCTGCGCGTGTCGATCGACACGCCGGTGGCCTGAAAGCGCCGGGTCGCGCGGCCGCCGGTCGCGCGCGCCGCCTCGGCCCCGGTCCAAAGCGCGCTCATGTCATGTGCCCGTCGAGGGCGGCCACCGCCACGCTCGCCTGTTCGACATCGTCGAAGGGGAACACCGTCTCGCCCACCACCTGCCCGGTCTCGTGCCCCTTGCCGGCGATCAGCAGCGCATCGCCCTGATCCAGCGCATCGACGCCTCTCAGGATCGCCTCGGCCCGGTCGCCGACCTCGTGCGCCCCGGCGCAGCCTTGCAGTATTTCTGCACGGATCGCCGCGGGATCCTCGGATCTCGGGTTATCGTCTGTCACATATGCAACATCGGCGTGTTCGGCCGCCGCTTGCCCCATCAGCGGCCGCTTGGTTCGGTCGCGGTCGCCGCCGGCGCCGAAGACGACGACCAGCCGGCCCATCACATGCGGCCTCAGCGCCTTCAGCGCGGTGGCCAGCGCATCGGGCGTGTGGGCGTAATCGACGAAGACCGCCGCGCCGCTATCGCGCCGCGCGGCCAGTTGCATCCGCCCCGGCACCGTTTCCAGCCCGCCGAGCGTGTCAAAGACCTGCGCGGGCTCGTCGCCGCAGGCGATGGCCAGCCCCGCCGCCACAAGCACGTTCTCGGCCTGAAAGCCCCCGATGAGATCGAGCCGCGCCTGCCGCGGCCGGCCCTGCCAGGAAAAGCGCAACTCTTGCCCGGTGGCGTCGAACCGCTGATCCAGCAGGCGCAACTCGGCCTCCTCGCAGCGCCCGACGCCCAGCACGTCCAGCCCCCGCGCCTCGGCGCGCTCTTTCAGCGCCACGCCCCTCGGGTCGTCAATGTTCAGAACGGCGGTGCCGTCGTCCGACAGCACCCGCTCGAAGAGCCCTGCCTTGGCGGCGAAGTAGGCCTCGAAATCGGCGTGGTAATCCAGGTGGTCCTGGGTGAAATTGGTGAACCCCGCCGCGGCCAGGTGCACCCCGTCGAGGCGCCGCTGGGCCAGGCCGTGGCTGGAGGCCTCCATCGCTGCATGGCTGATGCCCGCCTCGGCCATCTCGGCCAGCAGGCGGTGCAGGGTGACGGGCTCGGGCGTGGTATGCGAGAGCGGCGCGGTAAAGGCCCCGTGCACCCCAGTGGTCCCCAGATTGGCCGCCTCGTGGCCAAGCGCGGCCCAGATTTGTCGCGTAAAACTGGCCACCGATGTCTTGCCGTTCGTGCCGGTGACGGCGACCATCGTCGCTGGCTGCGCCCCGAACCAGAGCGCGGCGGCAAAGGCCAGCGCCTGGCGCGGGTCCTCGGCGATGACCAGCGCGGCGCCGCTGGCGGCGATCTCGGCCCGGGCGATGCGCGCGCCCTCGGCATCGGTCAGCACGGCGCGCGCGCCCATCCTGAGCGCGTATTGGATGAATTCGCCCCCATGCACCCGCGTGCCCGGCAACGCGGCGAAAAGATGCCCCGGCCTGACCTCGCGGCTGTCGACCGACAGCCCGGTGATGCGCGCCTCGCGCCCGCCCTGGGCGTGCAGGCCGAGCGCCGAAAGTGTGGTCTCCGTCCGCTCTGCCATGGCCCGCCCCGATATGCCTAGTTCGACGTCAGTGTTACCCCAAGCCCCGCCCCCGGTTCAATCTCGGGTCTGAGCCCGAGCAGCGGCGCCGCGCGGCGGATGATCTCGGCGGCCACGGGCACGGCCGTCCAGCCCGCCGTACGCCGCGGCTCTGACCCGGAGGTTTCTTCGGGTTCGTCGAGGGTTACGATCAATACGTAACGCGGCGCATGAGCCGGGAAAACGCTGGCGAACGTGGCGATCACCTTGTCCTTGTAATAGCCGCCCCTGGGCTTGGGCTTGTCCGCGGTGCCGGTCTTGCCGCCGACGGCATAACCCGGAACCTCGCCGAAACTGGCCGTGCCGCGCTGGACCACCTGGCGCAACATCGAGCGCAGCACCTGCGAGGTCCGCTCGGAGATCACGCGCTCGCCCGCCTGGGGCGGCGCACCGGCCAGAAGCGTCGGCCGCACCCGCGTGCCGCCATTCAGCACCGTGGCATAGGCCGCGGCCAGGTGCAGGGGGCTGGCCGACAGGCCGTGACCGTAAGAGATCGTCATCGTCGAGATTTCAGACCAGTTTTTCGGCAACAGCGGCTGCGCGCCCGGCGCCTCGACCAACTCGACGGGGGTAGCCTCCAGAAACCCCAGACTATCCAGGAATTCGCGCTGCCTCTTCGCACCGATTTCGACGGCCACCCGCGCCGTGCCGATATTCGAGCTTTTGACGATCACATCTGTCAGCGACAGCTCGGGCCCGTAATTGTGAAAATCGCGGATACGGTAGCGGCCCCAGGTCAGCGGGCCCTTGGTGTCGATCATCGTCTGCGGGTTGGCGAGGCCCAGGTCCAGCGCCTGCGCCGCGGCGAAGATCTTGAAGGTCGAGCCCAGTTCGTACACCCCCTGCACCGCGCGGTTGAAGAGCGGGCTGTCGCCGGCATCGCCCGAAGTCAGCGGGCGGGGCCGTTCGTTGGGGTCGAAATCGGGCAGCGAGACGAGGCTGATCAGCTCGCCGGTCCGCACATCCATCAGCACCGCCGCCGCGCCCTTGGCGTTCATCAGCTTCATGCCGCCTTGCAGCACCCGCTCGACCGCCGCCTGCACCGTGAGGTCGAGCGAAAGGCGCAGCGGCGCGCCGCCATTGGCGGGGTCGCGGAGATAGCCGTCAAACGCCTTTTCCACCCCGGCGGTGCCGATCACCTCGGCCGCCTGCACGCCTTCGCGGCCAAAGCTCGCGCCGCCCAGAACATGGGCTGCAAGCGTGCCATTGGGGTAAAGCCGCATCTCGCGCGGGCCGAACAAGAGGCCCGGGTCGCCGATATCGTGGACAAGCTGCTTTTGCTCGGGGCTGATCTTTTTCTTCAGCCACAGGAACTTGCGCTTGCCGGTGAATTGCGCCAGCAGCTCTTCCTCGTCGAGGTCGGGGAAGATCTCGGCCAGGTCGCGCGCGGCGCGCGCCTTGTCGATCATGATCGGCGGCTGGGCGTAAAGCGAATGGGTGGCCAGGTTGGTCGCCAGGACACGGCCGTTGCGGTCGGTGATGTCGGCCCGCTGCGCCAGGATCGCGGCACCGGGTGCGGCGGCGCGGGGTTCGGACGGCTCCGAAGCCGCCAGAAGACCCATCCGCGCGCCCACCACGGTGAAGGCACAAAAGAACATCACCCCGAGGACGAAAAGCCGCCCCTCGGCCCGGGCGCGGGCGCGGTCGCGCATCTGTTCGTGGCGCAGGCGCAGGTTTTCGCGCTCAATGGCGTCGGGGTTCTCGCCCCGGGCGCGGGCCTCGAGGATGCGGGCGAGCGGGCGCAGCGGGGTGCGGATCATTCGCGTTCCTCCTCCAGCAGGCCGACCACGTCGACCACCCGCGTCACCGCCGGCATTTCGGGCAGAGGATAGGCGACCTGTTCGATCAGGCCGAACTGATCTGGGCGCAGCGGCAGCAGGCCCAGGCGGTCGAAATTGAGCTCCGCCAGCTCGCGCAGCCGCTCGGGCCGGTTGAGATAGGCCCATTCGGCCTTGAGCACGTTCAGCTCTTCGCGCATCGCGCCGATGTCGCCGTTCAGCCGCTCGGCCTCGGCCAGCGCCTGCTGTGTGCGGTAGTTTTCGCGATAGGCCCAGAAGGCGAGGCCCATCACGGCGAGGGCGGACAGGATGTAAAAGAGGCTGCGCATCAGCGTGTCTCTCCGGTCATGATCGCGGGCAGGCCAAGTGCTGCGTGGTCGGACGGCCCGGCGGGAGCATCGGTGCGTTCGGCGACCCTCAGCTTGGCCGAGCGGGCGCGGGGGTTGGCGGCCAGTTCGGCCTCGTCGGCGGCGATGGCGCGCTTGGCCAGCAGGCGAAAACGCGGCTCTTCGGCCTTGGGCTCGGGCGCGTAGCGGCTGGTGCCGCCGCCCAGCCCTGCGCGCTGCTGCAAGAAGCGCTTCACGATCCGGTCCTCGATCGAGTGGAAGCTGACCACCGCCAGCTTGCCGCCGGGTTTGAGCGCGCGTTCGGCGGCCTCAAGGCCTGCCACCAACTCGCCCAGCTCGTCGTTGACCGCGATGCGCAGCGCCTGGAAACTGCGGGTGGCGGGGTGCGCCTGGCCCGGCTTGGGGTGAGGCAGACAGCCGGCGATGACGGTGGCCAGTTGCCCGGTCGTGACGATGGGCGTTGTCGCGCGCGCCTTGACGATTGCCCGGGCGATGCGGCGCGAGGCGCGCTCTTCGCCGAAATGATACAGGATGTCGGCCAGCGCCTCTTCGCTTTCGCCGTTCACCAGATCCGCCGCCGACGGCCCGCTGGCCCCCATGCGCATGTCCAGCGGGCCGTCGCGCGTGAAGGAAAAACCGCGCTCGGCCTGGTCGAGCTGCATCGACGACACCCCCAGGTCGAGCACCACGCCGTCAAGCGGCGCATCGCCATAGCTGTCGAGCTGCGAGAACGTGCCCTCGACCAGGGTCAGCCTGTCGCCGTACTCGGCCGCCCAGCTTTCGGCCAGCCGGAACACGCTGGGGTCACGGTCGATGCCGATCACGCGCTCGGCCCCGGCCTCCAGCAGGCCGCGGGCATAGCCGCCGGCACCGAACGTGCCGTCGAGCCAGAGCCCCGAGACGGGCGATATCGCCTCCAGCAGAGGGCGCAGCAAGACAGGGATATGCGGGGCGTTGTCGGGCGTGGATGAAGCCGCTTTCGCCATCCCTCAGTCCCCTCCGCCGGCGTCGAGCAGCGAGAGCGGGTCGAAATCGTCGGGCTGAGCTTCGAGCCAGGCCTCGGTCTTGGCCACTTCCTCGGTCTCGTAGGTGTCGGGGTTCCAGACCTGGAACGTGTCGCCCGAGGCGATGAAGAACGCCTCGGAATCGAGCCCGACCTTGTCGCGCAGCTTTTGCGGCAGCACGAGCCGGCCGTCATTGTCCACCTCGGTGGGAAAGGACTGGCCGTGGAACAGCCGTTCCAGCATCCGCCGCTCGATCGAGCCGCGGGGCATCCTGGCGATCTTGGCGTCGACCTCGTCGATCGCCTCGATGGTGTAGCATTCCAGGAATTTCCGGCGGTGGTCGCCGTAGACGATCACCAGTTGCGGGCGCAGACCGTCGGTCCAGTCCGGGTCGGAGGCTTCGAGCACACGGCGGAAATGAGCCGGGATCGAGACCCTGCCCTTCGCGTCCACCTTGTGCCGGCCTTCGCCGCGGAACCTGCGCGCCACTGCCCTGACGCTCCTCTATATCGCCCCCCGTTCATAGGAAAACGGCGGATCGGGCTGCTGCCACTGCCCGATCCGCCGCCCTCGTCCCATCTCTGGGCTGTCCGGCTGCGCGCGCCACCTGGGGGGATGTCTGCTCGCCCGCGCGCCGGATCTCTTTGTTCGATGAAAGCGGAGGCCTGTATGAAACCTGCTTTTGTTCTCGTTGGGGGTCTTTTCGTTGCCCCTTGAGCCCGTCCCTCATCGCGTAAATAAGGGATGCCATGGGATTTCATGGAAATCAACTTTTATCTGCATGCCCAGACCACAAGATGCTGTTTTGAATGGGCTGGAAAGACAAGATTTAGAGGCCATTTCGGCCAACATTGCGCTACCTGTAGCGTGCAGCTTCTCAAAGTTAACAAAATATGGTGATCCACCTTGGGATTCTGGGTCGGGCCACGAATTCCCAGATTTTTTCCAAAAGCTCCTGACCCGGCCCGGAAAACGGGTGACGGCAAGGCCGAATCCGGCGCCCATCACCCCTCAGGACGCAGAATCAACGTGCGATTCGTTGGATATCGGCGTCATGGCCCAGCCGACGACCGGCCTTGGGCCATGAATTCCCGTGGCTCAGGCCAGGCCGCCGCGCACCAGACCCTCGGCAAGACGTGCATAGGCCTCGGCCAGCGGCCCCTCGCCCGCGGCGACCGGTATGCCGGCATCGCCCCCTTCGCGCACCGGCAGCGCCAGCGGCAGCTCGCCCAGGAACGGCACGCCCATCGCCGCGGCCTCGGCGCGCACCCCGCCATGGCCGAAGATATGCGCCTCGTGCCCGCAATTGGGGCAGACATAGGTGGACATGTTCTCGATCAGCCCCAGCACCGGCGTGTCGAGCTTGGCGAACATGTCGATCGCCTTGCGCGCATCCAGCAGTGCCACGTCCTGCGGGGTGGAGACGACAAGCGCGCCGCTCAATGCCGCGCGCTGGCACAGCGTGAGCTGCACGTCGCCGGTACCCGGCGGCAGGTCCACGATCAGAACGTCGAGCGCGCCCCAATTCACCTGTCCCAGCAACTGCTGCAACGCGCCCATCAGCATCGGGCCCCGCCAGATCGCCGCCTTGTTCTCGGGCAGCATCAGCCCGATGGACATCACCGTCACGCCATAGGCCTGCAGCGGCTCGATGGTCTTGCCGTCGGGCGATGAAGGGCGCTGGCCGGTCAGCCCCATCATCCGCGGCACCGACGGGCCATAGATATCGGCATCGAGCAGCCCCACCTTGCGCCCCTGCCGCGCCAGTGCGACGGCGAGGTTGGTGGACACGGTCGATTTGCCCACGCCCCCCTTGCCCGAGGCGATGGCGAGCAGGCGTTTGACATCGGGCGGCGTGACGTCGGTCTGGCCCGGGCTGGGATGGCCGCCGACCTTGAGCGAGGGCGGCGCCTTTTCCGCCGGTTTCGCCGCCGGCCCGTGTGCGGTCAGCACCGCCGACACCGCCTCGACCCCCGGCAGCGCCGCCACCGTGGCCTCGGCCGCCTCGCGCACCGGGCCCATGCGCGCGGCGGCCTCCGGGCTGTCGGCCTCGATCACGAACCGCACGGCGCCGCCGTCGACGCTGAGCGCCCGCACCATGTCGCGCGAGACGAGCGTGCCGCCGTCAGAGAGCGTGATTCGGTCGAGCTCGGCGAGGATGGCATCGCGGGATAGGGTCATGTGGGGCCTCCTTTTCTCTGCTCTTACTTGTGCAGCGTCGCCCGAAGGGCAAGGGCATTCAGACGGCGCCCATCGACCGTGCAAGCCCCGTCATGCTGCTCAAAAATATGTCAGAGATACTTATGCTCTTGCTGCATAGCGGCAATTCGCCGAGAGAGCATTGTGCATACGCAGCATTCGCTTATCTTCGTTTGCAACGAGGCGCGGCAAAGGCAGCGTCGAACGGGCCGCTTCAAGGCCGCAGCATAGGGGCAGTTGAGGAACCTCGACGATCAAATCCCCGTCATGCCGCGCGGTGAACGAAAGCAAGACGGTCAGAGAATACGCATCGCGCGTGCAAGTCCAATCCAGGGCGCAGCGCGTAAAAAGGATAGGAAGCCCCTCCTCCTCCCTGGGTTTCCTTACCTGGCGGCGGCATCAATCCTCCCTGATGCCGCCGCACTTTTCTTCCGGGCGCCATGCGTGCCCAACGGTGTTGCAGCGGGTTTTCCTCCTCCCTGACCTGCTGCATGACAGACGGCGGCGTCATCCTCCCTGGCGCCGCCGTTTTTCGTTTCAGTTCGGTCTTAGAAGGGGACGTCCGCCGAGGTGACGAAGCGGGCCACGACCTTTTTCGGCCCGGCCTTGTCGAACTCCACGTCCAGCTTGTCGCCCTCGATGGCGGTCACCTGGCCGTAGCCGAACTTCTGATGAAAGACCCTGTCGCCCAGTGCAAAGGCCGACACCGCCTCGGCGTCGATCACCATGCTGCGGCTTTCGCGCGGCTGGCTGACGGGGCGCTCGGCGCTGCGCGCCTGCAGCCGCTTCCATCCCGGCGAGTTGTAGACATCCGCCCGTGACGCGCGATCCTCCAGCCCCGAGCCCATGGGCGCCGCCGCGCCGTAGCCGCCGCCATAAAGGCCGGGGGGCGTCAGCACATCGACATGATCCTCGGGCAGCTCGTCGATAAAGCGCGAGGGCAGCGCCGACTGCCATTGCCCGTAGACCCGCCGGTTGGCGGCGAAAGACACCGTGCAGACCTCCTCGGCCCGCGTGACGCCCACATAGGCCAGCCGCCGTTCCTCTTCGAGGCCCTTCAGCCCGGTCTCGTCCATCGAGCGCTGGCTGGGGAAAAGACCGTCCTCCCAGCCGGGCAGGAAGACCACGGGAAATTCCAGCCCCTTGGCCGCGTGCAGCGTCATGATCGAGATCTTGGCGCCGCCTTCCTCGGTCTCGTTGTCCATGATCAGCGCGACATGTTCGAGAAAGCCTTGCAGGTTTTCGAACTCTTCAAGCGCCTTGACCAGCTCCTTGAGGTTTTCCAGCCGCCCCGGCGCCTCGGGCGTCTTGTCGTTTTGCCAATGCTCGGTATAGCCGGACTCGTCGAGGATGCGCTCGGCCAGCTCGATATGGCTTTCGCGCGCGTCCAGCACGGCACCATGCCAGCGCCCGATACCCGCGATCAGTTTGCCCAGCTCCCGCGCGCCCTTGCCGGTCAGGCCGCCGGACTCGATCAGCAGCCGCGCCCCGTCGACCAGCGGCACGCCGTTGCTGCGCGCCATGGTCTGGATCTTCTGCTGCGCCTTGTCGCCGAGGCCGCGCTTGGGCGTGTTCACGATCCGCTCGAAGGCTAGATCGTCGTCGGGGCTGACAGCGAGGCGGAAATAGGCCATCGCGTCGCGGATTTCCATGCGTTCGTAAAACCGCGGGCCGCCGATCACCCGGTAAGGCAGCCCGATGGTCAGGAACCTGTCCTCGAAGGGCCGCATCTGGTGGCTGGCGCGCACCAGAATGGCCATGTCGTCCAGCGAATAGGGGTTTAGGCCGCGGGTGCCGCGCTGCATCGCCTCGGCCTCTTCGCCGATCCAGCGGGCCTCTTCCTCGCCGTCCCAGTGGCCGATCAGGCGCAGTTTCTCGCCCTCTTCGGCCTCGGTCCACAACGTCTTGCCCAGCCGCCCCTTGTTGGCCGCGATCACGCCCGAGGCGGCGGCCAGGATATGCGGGGTGGAGCGGTAGTTCTGTTCCAGCCGGATCACCTGCGCGCCCGGGAAATCCTTTTCGAACCGCAGGATGTTGCCCACCTCGGCGCCGCGCCAACCATAGATCGACTGGTCGTCGTCGCCCACGCAGCAGATGTTGCGATGGCCCCCGGCCAGAAGGCGCAGCCACAGGTACTGAGCGACGTTGGTGTCCTGGTATTCATCCACCAGGATGTAGCGGAACCAGCGGCGATACTGGGCCAGGACGTCGTCATGGGCCTGGAAGATCGTCAGCATATGCAGCAGCAGGTCGCCGAAATCGACGGCGTTGAGCGTTTTCAGCCGCGCCTGGTATTCCGCGTAAAGCTCGACCCCGCGGCTGTTGAAGGCCGAGGCCTCGCCCGCCGGCACGGCCTCGGGCGTCCAGGCGCGGTTCTTCCAGTGGTCGATGATCCCGGCCAGCTGCCGGGCGGGCCAGCGTTTCTCGTCGATATTCGCGGCGACGATCAACTGTTTCATCAGCCGGATCTGGTCGTCGGTATCGAGGATGGTGAAATTGCTTTTCAGCCCCGCCAGTTCTGCATGGCGGCGCAAGAGCTTGACGCAGATCGCGTGGAAGGTGCCGAGCCAGGGCATCCCCTCGACCGCCTCGCCCATCAGCCGGCCGACGCGGTTCTTCATCTCGCGGGCGGCCTTGTTGGTGAAGGTGACCGCCAGTATCTCGTTGGGCCGCGCGGTGCCGGTCCATAGCAGGTGCGCGATGCGCGCGGTCAGCGCCTTGGTCTTGCCGGTGCCGGCGCCTGCCAGCATCAGCACCGGGCCGTCCAGCGCCTCGACCGCTTGCCGCTGGGCCGGGTTCAGTTCGTCCAGATAGGGCGCCGGCCGCGCGACCATGGCACGGGCCGACAGCGAGCCCTGCGCGGCCGCCTCGAAGGCGTCGTCTTCTTCGATACTGCTCATGGCGGCCAGTCTAGCGCGGGCCGACGCCGAGTTAAAGAATTGTTCGCAGAATGTTCTGCACGATTCAGCGCCGATCTGGGCAAGAAGCAGGCGCCGCGCCGCCGCCTGCCCGCCCGCCAGGCACATGACATGAAACCGTGATCGAACGTTCCGGCCGCTCTTGCGGGGCTGCGCCGCGACGGGTAGCGTCGCCCGCGCACGGCAGGTGCCCCTACCACCGGACGCGCATCCCGAAGGCAGAGATCGGCAGAGGAACGACACTGAGCATGACTTATTTCGACACGGTCAGCCGAGATCTGCGCGAATTGCCCTACATGAAAGTCGCGCAGGCCCGCGTGCTGCGCGACCTGATCGCAGACGAAGACGCGGAAGACATCCTTGAGATCGGCTTTTTCAAAGGCAAGAGCAGCGCCTACATCGGCGCCATTCTGGAGGATCGCGGCGCCGGCCATCTGGTGACGATCGACCGCGACAGCGCCCGCAACCACCGCCCGGACATCACCCAGGTTCTTGCAGGCGCCGGGCTCGGGCACCGGGTGACGCCGGTCTTCGCCAAGCGGTCATACACCTGGGAATTGCAAAGGCTAATCTCGGCCGATCCGTCGCCCCGCTTCGATCTATGCTATTTCGACGGCGGCCACCACTGGGACGGCACCGGCTTCGGCGTGCTTCTGGTGGACATGCTGCTCAGGCCCGGCGGCCTTCTGGTGCTCGACGACATGAACTGGTCGATCAACGGCTCGCCCTACTACCGCAAGGATCCCAAGCGCGCCGAAGCCTTTTCCGAGGACGAATGCGCCGCCCACACGGTGCGCCTGGTCTGGGACAGGATACTGCCGCATCTGGGCTATCGCCATGTCCGTGAGATCGAGCCGCTGGCCTGGGGCATCGCACGCAAGCCCGACGGCCCCCAAACCTGACACCGCGCCGGGTGCCGTGGGTGCCTGCGCGCGAAAAGACACCGGCCGCGGGCAACCGCGGCACCATCCAAAGGACCCTTTGCCAATGGCCGAGTTCCAGAAGATCCTCATCGCCAACCGCGGCGAGATCGCCATCCGCGTCATGCGCGCCGCCAACGAGCTGGGCAAGCGCACCGTTGCCGTCTACGCCGAAGAGGACAAGCTGGGCCTGCACCGGTTCAAGGCCGACGAGGCCTACAAGATCGGCGAGGGTCTGGGCCCGGTGCAGGCCTATCTCTCGATCGAAGAGATCATCCGCGTCGCCCGCATGTCGGGCGCCGACGCGGTTCATCCAGGCTATGGCCTCTTGTCGGAAAACCCCGAATTCGTCGAGGCGTGCGAGGCCGCAGGGCTGGCCTTCATCGGCCCCAAGGCAGAGACCATGCGCAAGCTCGGCGACAAGGCCAGCGCGCGCAAGGTCGCCATGGAGGCGGGCGTGCCGGTGATCCCGGCGACCGAGGTGCTGGGCGACGACATGGCCGCCATCCGCAAGGAGGCCGACGAGATCGGCTATCCGCTGATGCTCAAGGCCTCGTGGGGCGGCGGCGGGCGCGGGATGCGCCCGATCATGTGTCCCGACGAGCTGGAGGACAAGGTCCGTGAAGGCCGGCGCGAGGCCGAGGCCGCCTTCGGCAATGGCGAGGGCTACCTGGAGAAGATGATCACCCGCGCCCGCCATGTCGAGGTGCAGATCCTCGGCGACAGCCAGGGCAACATCTATCATTTGTGGGAACGCGACTGTTCGGTCCAGCGGCGCAACCAGAAGGTCGTCGAGCGCGCGCCCGCGCCCTATCTCAGCCATGCCCAGCGCGAGATGCTGTGCAACCTCGGCAAGAAGATCGCCGAGCATGTGGGCTATCAAGCCGCGGGCACCGTCGAGTTCCTGATGGATATGGAGACGGGCAATTTCTACTTCATCGAGGTGAACCCGCGCATCCAGGTGGAGCACACCGTCACCGAAGAGGTGACCGGCATCGATATCGTGCGCGCGCAGATCCTGATCTCCGAGGGCAAGAGCCTGGTCGAGGCCACCGGCGTGGCCAGCCAGTACGACGTGGACCTCGACGGCCACGCGCTGCAATGCCGGATCACCACCGAGGACCCGCTGAACAACTTCATCCCCGATTACGGGCGCATCACCGCCTATCGCGGCGCCACCGGCATGGGCATCCGGCTGGATGGCGGCACCGCCTATTCGGGCGCTGTCATCACCCGCTACTATGACTCGCTGCTGGAAAAGGTCACCGCATGGGCCCCCACCCCGGAGGCGGCGATCGCGCGGATGGACCGGGCGTTGCGCGAGTTCCGCATTCGCGGCGTCAGCACCAACATCGCCTTCGTCGAGAACCTGCTCAAGCACCCGACCTTCCTGAACAACGAATACTCGACCAAGTTCATCGACGAAACGCCCGAGCTGTTCCAGTTCACCAAGCGGCGCGACCGGGCCACCCGCATCCTGACCTACATCGCCGATGTGACCGTCAACGGGCACCCGGAGACCGAGGGCCGCAGCCTGCCCCCGGCCCAGACCAAGACACCCCGCCCGCCGGAGAACCGGCGCGAAAGCTTCATGCCCGGCACGCGGCAGATCCTCGACGAGTTCGGAGCGCAGGCGGTGGCCGACTGGATGGCCGACCAGCCGCAGCTCTTGCTGACCGACACGACGATGCGCGACGGGCACCAGTCGCTGCTGGCCACGCGGATGCGCTCGATCGACATGATCCGGGTGGCGCCGGCCTATGCCCATAACCTGCCCCAGCTCTTTTCCATCGAATGCTGGGGCGGCGCGACCTTCGACGTGGCCTACCGGTTCTTGCAGGAATGCCCGTGGCAGCGGCTGCGCGACCTGCGCGCGGCGATGCCCAACGTCATGACCCAAATGCTTTTGCGCGGCAGCAACGGGGTGGGCTACACCAACTACCCCGACAATGTCGTGCGCGGCTTTGTCCGGCAGGCGGCCGATACCGGCGTCGACGTGTTCCGCATCTTCGACAGCCTCAACTGGGTCGAGAACATGCGCGTGGCGATGGATGCGGTGATCGACACGGGCAAGATCTGCGAGGGGGCGATCTGCTATACCGGCGACATCCTGGACCCGTCGCGCGCGAAGTACGATCTCGCGTACTATGTCGATATGGGCAAGGCGCTGCGCGACGCCGGCGCCCATGTGCTGGGGCTCAAGGACATGGCGGGGCTCTTGAAGCCCGCCTCGGCCACGCTCCTCGTCAAGGCGCTCAAGGAAGAGGTCGGCCTGCCGCTGCATTTCCACACCCACGACACGAGCGGGTTCTCGGGCGCCACGATCCTGGCGGCGGCCGAGGCGGGCGTCGATGCGGTCGACGCCGCGATGGACGCGTTCTCGGGCGGCACGTCGCAGCCCTGCCTGGGCTCGATCGTCGAGGCGCTGCGCAACACGCCGCGCGAGACCGGCATCGACATCGAGGCGGTGCGCGAAATCTCGGATTACTGGGGCCAGGTGCGGAGCCAATACACCGCCTTCGAATCCGGCATGCAGGTGCCGGCCTCCGAGGTCTACCTGCACGAGATGCCGGGGGGCCAGTTCACCAACCTCAAGGCCCAGGCCCGCAGCCTCGGCCTGGAAGAACGCTGGCCGGAGGTCGCCAAGACCTATGCCGACGTCAACCAGATGTTCGGCGACATCGTCAAGGTCACGCCCTCGTCCAAAGTGGTGGGCGACATGGCGCTGATGATGGTCAGCCAGGGCCTGACGCGGGCCGACGTGGAAGACCCCGAGAAGGATGTCGCCTTCCCCGATTCCGTGATCGACATGATGCGCGGCAATCTGGGCCAGCCGCCGGGCGGCTTTCCCGAGGGAATCGTCAAAAAGGTGCTCAAGGACGAAAAGCCCAACACCGAGCGTCCGGGCAAGCATCTCGACCCGGTCGATTTCGACAAGGTCCGCGCCGAGCTCGAGGCCAAGTTCGAGGATGTGAGCTTCGATAACGAGGACCTGAACGGCTACCTGATGTATCCCAAGGTCTTCACCGATTACACCGCGCGGCACGAACAGTACGGGCCGGTGCGCACGCTGCCCACCAAGACATTCTTTTACGGCATGGAGGCGGGCGAAGAGATCACCGCCGAGATCGACCCGGGCAAGACGCTGGAAATCCGGCTTCAGGCCGTGGGCGAGACCAACGAGGACGGCGAGGCCAAGGTCTTCTTCGAGCTCAACGGCCAGCCGCGCGTGATCCGCGTGCCCGACCGCAAGGCCAAGGCGACGGTCGCCAAGAGACCCAAGGCCGAGCTGGGCAACCCTGCCCATGTCGGCGCACCGATGCCCGGCGCGGTGGCCTCGGTCGCGGTCTCGGCCGGCCAGGCGGTCACCGAGGGCGATCTGCTGCTGACCATCGAGGCCATGAAGATGGAAACCGGCCTGCATGCCGAGCGCGATGGCACGATCAAGGCCGTCCACGTCACCCCCGGCGCCCAGATCGACGCCAAGGACCTGCTGGTCGAGTTCGAATAGGCCAGCGGGGCACCGCCCGGAGCCCGGCGGTGCCGGCGCATCCTGTACCGATCGCCAGGCGCGGCTGCGACAAGCGTCGCACCCCCCGGCCGCCGGCGCTTTGCCCGCGATCGCCTTGATCGGCCGCGGCTGGCCGGAATCCCTCGCCCATCTCCTCTCGGCCCAAATCCGCAATCCGCCACCTGCCGCCGCGCGCACGGGGAAAATCTGCGCCGTGACGGCATTTTCCCCTTGCAGCCCGCGCCCCGAATTTATAAATCACGCGTCACCCAATGGATGCGGGCGTAGCTCAGGGGTAGAGCATTACCTTGCCAAGGTAAGGGTCGTGAGTTCGAATCTCATCGCCCGCTCCAATTTCTCTCTCAAATAGCATGGCTGGCGCGGCTGCGATGCGCAGGGCGCATGCGACGGCATGGCAAGGCCGTCGCCGGGCTTGGGCATGGACAGCCCCGATCCGACGCGCTAGCGCTATCGGCGCCAATCGCCTATGCCCCGATGCCAGCACGACCGAGACCGGACCCTGCCATGACGCAAGCGACCCCGACCGAAGACCAAATCCGCACCGCGGCCTACTATCTCTGGCTGGAAGAGGGCCGCCCCGAGGGAAAGGCCGACGACCATTGGGCCCGCGCCAGGGCGCAGCTCTCGGCCGGCACGACCCCCGGCAATGCACGCCAATCGGCAAAACCCAAAGCCGCCGCCAAGGCCAAAGCGGCCACCAAGCCGAAAACCCCGGCCAAGGCCGACAGCGCGCCCAAGACGCCCCGCCGCAAGGCCGCGGCCAAGCCCAAGGCCGCGGAACAGACCGCCGCGCCACGCCGCCGCCGGACCAAGACACCGCCTGCCGACGCGTAAGCGACGCAGAGCCCGAACCAAAGGCCGCCCCGATGCCCGAGCTCTCTCCCGGAAACGGCGATCCGGTGATCCGCACGATCGCCATGCCCGCAGATACCAACCCGTCCGGCGACATTTTCGGCGGCTGGCTGATGTCACAGATGGACCTGGCCGCCGGCAACGTCGCGGCCCGTGTCTCGCGCGGGCGGGCGGCGACCATCGCGGTCGACGGGATGCAGTTTCTCAAGCCGGTGCAGGTGGGCGACGAGGTGACGCTTTACGCCAAGCTGGTCGAGGTCGGGCGCAGTTCGATGAAGATCGAGGTCCGTGCCTGGCACCGGCCCCGCTGCCAGGAATGGAGCGAGCAGGTCACCCGCGGCATTTTCACCTTCGTCGCCATCGACGAGACCGGCAAGGCGCGCCCGGTGCCCCAGGACGCGCTGGGAACCGAGCCCACGCGCTGATCGTCAAGCGCGGGTGGCGGGTTTTGCCCCGTTGCGCGCATTGGTTTGGCCCTGCTGCGCGACGCCATCCACCCTTCGCCATTGTCTCTCGAACCAATGGCCTGCCAATGGCGGCCTCCGGGGTATTTCAGCCAAGAAGAAGCAGGGGCAGGGCAAGCGCGAAGAGGGCGGCGCGAGGCGACGCGCCGGTTGGTTCGGCAAAGCGGTGCTTCGGTCCCGGCCGATGAACGGAGGAGACCCTGCCGCCTTCAGAACGCGTTGAACGTCAGCGTGGTCAGCGATCTGTCGATATCTGGAATGTCCAGAAGCCGGTCATTGATGTACTTGCCGACATCCTCGTCCCTGGGGATGTAGAGCTTGAGCAGCAGGTCGTATTCGCCGCTGGTCGAGTAGAGCTCCGAATGGAGCTCGCGCAGGACGATTTGTTCGGCCACCTCGTAGGTCTTGCCGGGGCGGCAGCGCAGTTGCACGAACACGCACGCGGTCATCGCGGCCTCCTTTGCATCCAATGGCGCGACGTTAGGCCGAGCCCGGCCCTTGCATCAAGGCGCAATGCGCACCGGCATCCCGTAGCGGTTCTTGCCCTGGGCGCCGGGCAGCGCAAACAGGAACGCCAGCCCGATCTGACCGATCAGCGGAATCGCGTTGATCAGCACCCACCAGCCGGGCTGGCCGATATCGTGCAGCCGCCGCACCGAAACGGCGAGGGTCGGCGTCAGCAGCAGGAAAAGCATGACGATCATCGCCGGCGTCGGCACATCGCGGGTAAAGCGCTCGTAGCCCATCATCGGGGCACTGATCCGCACATCGACCAGCAGGGCCAGCAGGATCAGAAGCGCGGCGAAGACCGTCCACCACCAGAACTCCGCCCGCCCGGCGCGGCCGGCGAAATTGAGCGAATGTGCAGCGGCGTGACTGATAGCGCGGAGCATGAGGACCTCGACAACACGGCAGCGGGCGGCACACGCCCGGTTTTCCCGCCGGACCTTACCCTCTCGGATCGCCGAAGACCACGGGCCTCGCACGCACCTGCACGCAAATGTCGCGCCGCCCGGCCCCGGTGCCGCGGCGGACTTGGATATGCCCCAAAGCCCGCCTATAAGGCAGCGCGATGCACAAGCGGAGGCGTCCCCATGCGCAAGGCCCAGATCACCCGGAAGACGGCGGAAACCGACATCTCGGTCGAGATCGATCTCGACGGCACCGGGGCCTATGACATGGCCACCGGCGTGGGCTTTTTCGACCATATGCTCGACCAGCTCGCCCGCCATTCGCTGATCGACATGACGGTGCGCTGCACGGGCGACACCCATATCGACGACCACCACAGCGTCGAGGACGTGGGCATCGCGCTGGGCCAGGCGCTGACGCGCGCCCTGGGCGACAAGCGCGGCATCCGCCGCTACGGCGCGTGCCTGCTGCCGATGGACGACGCGCTGGTGCGCGCCGCGCTCGACCTCTCGGGCCGGCCCTATCTGGTCTGGAACGTGGATTTCCCCACCGCGACGATCGGCACGTTCGACACCGAGCTGGTGCGCGAGTTCTTCCAGGCGCTCAGCACCCACGGCGGCATCACGCTGCATGTCGACGCGCTGCACGGGCTCAACAGCCACCACATCGCCGAGGCCGCCTTCAAGGCCGTCGCGCGCGCCCTGCGCGAAGCGGTCGAAGGCGACACGCGCAAGGCCGACGCGATCCCGTCGACCAAGGGAGCGCTGTGAGCCCATGCTGACCGCCATCGTCGACTACGAATCCGGTAACCTGCATTCGGCCCAGAAGGCGTTCGAGCGGGTGGCCCGGGAAACCGGCGGCGGCGCGGTCACCGTCACCGCCGACCCCGACACCGTGCGCCGGGCCGACCGCGTCGTGCTGCCCGGCGACGGCGCCTTTCCCGCCTGCCGACAGGCGCTTTTCGACCATCGCGGCCTCTTCGAGGCAATCGAGGAGGTGGTCGTGACGCGCGCGCGCCCTTTCCTCGGCATCTGCATCGGCATGCAGATGATGGCCTCGCGCGGGCTGGAATACACCGAAACCCCCGGTTTCGACTGGATCGGCGGCACGGTCGAGCGCATCGACCCCGCCGGAACCGGGCTGAAAGTGCCCCATATGGGCTGGAACGATCTCGTGGTCGACACGCCCCACCCGGTGCTCGCGGACATAAAAACCGGCGATCACGCCTATTTCGTCCATTCCTACCAGTTCCGCGTGGCCGACCCGGCGCATCTTCTGGCGCATTGCGACTATGGCGGTCCGGTCACCGCCATAGTCGGGCGCGACAGCATGGTCGGCACCCAGTTCCACCCCGAGAAAAGCCAGGCCACCGGCCTGCGCCTGATCGCCAATTTCCTCGGCTGGCGCCCGTGAGCCCCCTGCCCCCTGCTTCTTCTGGCCGCAAATATCCCGGGGAGCGCGAGGGGCTGGCCCCTCGCCGGCGCGCCCTCTCCGCCCGCCAGCACCCCTGACAAAGGCGAAACGCATGATCCTCTACCCCGCCATCGACCTGAAAAACGGCCAATGCGTGCGCCTGCTGCGCGGCGAGATGGACCGTGCCACCGTCTTCGGTGACGATCCCGCCGCGCAGGCCGGCGCCTTTCAGGCCGCCGGCTGCGAGTGGCTGCACCTCGTCGATCTCAACGGCGCCTTCGCCGGCCAGCCGGTCAACGCGGCCGCCGTCGAGGCGATCCTCGCCGCCATCGACGTGCCCGCCCAGCTCGGCGGCGGCATCCGCGACATGGCCACGATCGAGATGTGGCTCGGCAAGGGTCTCGCGCGGGTCATCCTGGGCACGGTCGCGGTGGAAAACCCCGATCTCGTGCGCGAGGCCGCCCGCGCCTTCCCCGGGCAGGTGGCCGTGGGCATCGACGCCCGCAAGGGGCGGGTGGCGACCAAGGGCTGGGCCGAAGAGACCGACGTCATGGTCACCGACCTGGCGAAAAGCTTCGAAGATGCCGGGGTGGCCGCGGTCATCTACACCGATATCGACCGCGACGGCGCCATGGGCGGGCCCAATGTCGAGGCCACCGCGGCGCTCGGCCGCGCGGTTTCGATCCCGGTCATCGCCTCGGGCGGCGTGGCCTCGCTCGCCGATCTGATCGCGCTGCGCGACACCGGGGCGATCGCCGGGGCGATCTCGGGCCGGGCGCTTTACGACGGCGCGCTGGACCTCGCCGAGGCGTTGACGGCACTCGAAGGCTAAGAGGGGGCGATGCGCACCGCGATCCTGATCTATGTCGCGCCGCTGACGCTCTTGTCGCTTTACGTGCTGATGTCGGTCATGGTCGCCCATGTCTCCGATTGCCCTGCCGACCGTGCCCCCGGAATGCCCTGCCGGCTGGGCGGGCTCGACGTGGCGCCGCTTCTCGACGCGGGCGGCGGGGCCGTGGCGCTTTTTGCGCCGATGGCGCTGGCGTGGCTGGCCCTGGGCGGGATCGCGGTGCTGCTGGTGCGCCGGTTGCGCGAGCGGGGCTGAGCAGGGCTCAGCCCCCGGCAGCCGCCCCGGTCAGCTTGTCCAGCGCGCCGGTCATGCCCTTGACGTAGGGCGCCTCGGCCGGGATGCCGAGCGCGCCCAGCATGTCCGCCGGCGCCTCGTAGGCCAGCCAGACGGCGCCTGCGCCATCCTCGTAGACCAGGACCCTGAGCGGCAGAACCAGCCCGGCCAGCGGTTCGGCCTGCATCGCCGGCGTGCCCGCCTTGGGCGAGCCGAAAACCAGAAGCTGCGAGTCGCCCAGCGACAGCCCCACGCTTTCGGCACCGCGCCCGTGGTCGATCCGGGCGAAAACCGTCAGGCCCGCGCCCGTCACCGCCGCCTCCAGCGCGTCGGCCGTTTCGGCCACGCCCGCTTTGGCGGGCACCTTGACGATCTCGGCAACCGCGGGTGTGACGCTCGCCAGGAAAAGGGCCAGCGCGGCCAGACTGCGTTTCATCTCGGTTCCTCCCGTTATTCGTGCTGTCAGTGTCTGGCCTTGCCGGGCTTTTGCCCATAAAACACTCCGTGATCGGACAAGGACCGCGCCGCCCCATGCTCAAGACCCGCATCATCCCCTGCCTCGACGTGGCCGACGGCCGTGTCGTCAAGGGCATCAATTTCGTGAACCTGATCGACGCCGGCGACCCGGTCGAGGCGGCCAAGGCCTACGACGCCGCCGGCGCCGACGAGCTGTGCTTTCTCGACATCCACGCCACGCACGAGAACCGCGGCACCATGTACGACCTCGTGCGGCGCACCGCCGAACAATGCTTCATGCCGCTCACCGTCGGTGGCGGCGTGCGCACGGTCGAGGATGTGCGCGCGCTGCTGCTGGCCGGCGCCGACAAGGTCAGCTTCAACTCGGCGGCGGTGGCCAACCCCGACGTGGTGCGCGAGGCGGCGCAGCAATTCGGCAGCCAGTGCATCGTGGTCGCAATCGACGCCAAGCAGGTCGCCCCGGGCAAGTGGGAAATCTTCACCCATGGCGGCCGGCGGCCCACCGGGATGGACGCGGTGGAGTTCGCCAAGACCGTGGTGGACAAGGGCGCGGGCGAAATCCTGCTGACCAGCATGGACCGGGACGGCACGAAATCGGGCTTTGACCTGGACCTGACACGGACCATCGCAGAGGCGGTGGACGTGCCGGTGATCGCGTCCGGCGGCGTGGGCGATCTCGACCACCTGGTCGCGGGCGTGACGCATGGCGGCGCCAGCGCGGTTCTGGCCGCCTCGATCTTTCATTTCGGCACCTATACCATCGGCGAGGCCAAGGCCCACATGGCCGCCGCAGGCATCCCGGTGCGTCCGGCATGACCGCGCTCGACCGCCTCGCCGCCACCATCGAGGCCCGCAAGGGCGCCGACCCCGAAACCTCATGGACCGCGAAACTGCTGGCCAAGGGCCCCGAGAAAGCGGCCGAGAAGTTCGGCGAAGAGGCGGTGGAGGCGATCATCGAGGCCGTCAGGGGCGACCGCGCGCGGCTGACCGCCGAGGCCGCGGACGTGCTGTATCACCTGCTGGTGATGCTGGCGGCGCGCGACGTGGCGCTGACCGACGTGCTGGCCGAGCTTGAGCGCCGCGAAGGCACCAGCGGCATCGCCGAGAAGGCCGCGCGCAACTAGCCCCTGTCGCAGGATTTCCGATCGGGAATCCTGATGAATTTCCCTTAAACGTTTTTCGCAGGGCTTCACAGCCGCGACGAAATGATTCCCGTCGCAAAGCCGCCCATGCGCAGTTCGCCGAACAGGCGCTGATGCTCGATCTTCGGACAGCGGTTCTGGATCACCCGCTTGCCCGCCGCCTCGGCCCGCGCCGCGGCCTCGGCATTCTCCACGCCGATCTGCATCCACACGGTTTGCAGCGCCGGAAGGTGGTCCAGCGCCGCCTCGACAATGGACGGCACCTCTTCGGAGCGGCGAAAGATATCCACCATGTCCACCGCCGCATCGCCCGGTATCGAGGCCAGATCGGGATAGACCGGCTGACCCAATATGCGCTTGCCGGCATGGCGGGGATTGACCGGCACGATGCGCTTGCCACGCAGCTGCAAATAGCGCGCCACGAATTGGCTGGGGCGCACCGGGTCGGGCGACAGCCCCACCATGGCGATTATCCGCGCGCGGGTCAGCGTCTCTTTCAGGAAGTCTTCGGAATACTCTGCCATCGCCGTGCAATTACGCAAAAAAGCGCCCGGATTTCAATACCGGGCGCCAGTCACGGAACGAGGGACAGTGAAGTCGGGCAGGGAAGTTCCGTTCTCCCTACCCACACACATAAAATGGGATTCCGGATGCGGCATTTAAAGCCCTGTCACCCAGCCGTGATCGGCGCCCGGTCAGTCGAAGATATCCTCGATCGCGTCCGCAGCCTCTTCGATCAGCCGCGTCCATCGGGGCTTGCGGCGCTTTCTCTTGCGCGGCTTGGGCCGCTTTGCCGGCGGCCTCTCGGGGCGCGGGTCGGGCCGATCCGCGCGCAACCGCTTCATCTCGTGCAGCGGCGCGCCGCAGGCGGTGCAGGACAGTTCATGCCGGTCCCTCCCGCGCAGGCTGAGCGCCGCGCGGGTGCCGCAATAGCAGCAGGTCGCGATCTTGACACCGTGCGGCATGGCCTACCCGTCTTGTTGCCTTGCCGCAGCATATAGGGCGACGGCGGCGGCGTTGGAGACGTTGAGCGACCCGAAACCGCCCGCGGCCGGGATTTTCACCAAGAGGTCGCAGCTTTCCCGCGTCAGCTGCCGCAGGCCCGGCCCCTCGGCGCCCAGCACCAGGCCGACAGGACCGGCTGCGGCCCCGGCCACGCCGGCGTCAAGGGATGTCTCCGCCGCGCCGTCGAGGCCGAGCAGCAGATAGCCCATCTGCCGCAGCGCCGCCATCGCCCGCGCCAGGTTCGGCACGCGCAGATAGGGCTGACGCTCCAGCGCGCCCGACGCGGTCTTGGCCAGCGCCCCGGTCTCGGGGGCCGCGTGACGGTGGGGCGCGATCACCGCGCGCGCGCCGAACACCTCGGCCGAGCGCAGGATGGCGCCCACGTTGTGCGGGTCGGTCACGCGGTCCAGCAGCACCACGCGCGCCGGGCCGCCGCCGGGGGCGCAGACATCCTCCAGCCGGCCCCAGTCCAGCGGCCGCACCTCCAGCGCGGCGCCCTGGTGCACGGCGCCGGGCTCCAGCGGGGCGGCGAACTTGCGCGGGTCGCAAACCTCGGGCGCGACCCCGGCATCGGCGATGGCCGCGCCCAGCTTGTCGGCCGCGTTTTTCGTCACCACCAGCCGCAGCTTTTCGCGCGCCGGGTTCGCCAGCGCATCGCGCACCGCGTGCAGCCCGAACAGCCACACCGTCTCGGCCGCGGCGGCCCGTTTCGCACGCTCTTTCTCGATCACCCAGGCCGGTTTTTTCATCGTCTTTCCATCCCTTTGCGACGGGCGCCACCCATGCGACGCCACCCGCCCGGACGCAAGGGATTTTCCTGTTGACGGGTCCGGCCCCCAAGCGTATTCAACCGCCCACTTGGGCGACGTGCTGCAAGGTGCGGCAGCGGACTGTAAATCCGCCGGGGAGACCCATGCCTGGTTCGATTCCAGGGTCGCCCACCATTCCCCCTACAGTTCGATCTGTCATCACGGCTCGATCGGCCCGGCCCGGCCGAACACGGCCCGCTCGGCCAGGCCGTCGGCATAGGTGATCTCGACCACCACACGCTCGACACTGCCGAGCGGCAGCGAGATATAGGGCAAGCCCTTGATCGCATTGGGCGTGGCCTCGTCGGTATAGCAGGGCTCCATCTCGAACACCGTGTCGGCGGCGTCGGAATTGATGCCGTAGCGCAACTCGGTCAGCCCGCAGCGATAGGCCATCAGGTGGGTGAAATACACCAGGTCGCGCCCGTCGAACTCGCGCACCGCCACCCAGTTGGCGCGCGTCATCCCTAGGATCTTGCGCACCATCTCCGGGTCGGTGAAATGCTGCGCCCCGGCCACCGTGGGCAGGACCAGAAAAAGCGCCATCGCCAATGCCCGCATCATCGCAGCACCTCCCGTTCCAGCAGCCCGGCCACCGGGCTTTCTGGCCCGGCGCTTTGCCCCTATACTGCTGCTCAAAACACATCTCGGGGCAGGACAGAGTATGGCGGCAAAGCGGGCATCGGGCCAGCCCTTCAACATCATGATCGTCGGCCAGAACGGGCGGCTGCAATACGAGGCCGCGCTCTTCGCCGCGTCGCTGCGCGCCTCGGATCAGGGCTTTTCGGGGCGCCTGATCGTGGCCGAGCCTCAGCCAGGGCCGCTTTGGCAAGCCGACCCGCGCCTGGCCGACCCCGGCGTGCGCGCGCTGCTGGCCGATCTCGGCGCCGAGATCGTGCCGTTCGAGAGCCGCGTGTTCGGGCAGCGCTACCCCTACGGCAACAAGATCGAGGCACTGTCGGCGCTGCCCGCGGGCGCGCCCTTCGTCTTCTTCGATAGCGATACGCTGATCACCGGGCCGCTCTCGCAGGTGGCGTTCGACTTCGACCACCCCGCCGCCTCGATGCGGCGCGAAGGCACATGGCCGGAAATCGACCTTTACGGGCCCGGCTACGGGGCGATCTGGAAATCGCTCTACGACCGGTTCGGGCTGGATTTCGAGACCAGCCTCGACACCTCCCAGCCCGACGAATACTGGCGGCGCTACCTCTATTTCAACGCGGGCTGGTTCTTCTTCCACTGCCCGGCCGAGTTCGGCGCGCGTTTTCTCGACTATGCGACGGCGATCCGCGACGATCCGCCCCCCGAACTCATCTGCCAATCGCTCGATCCGTGGCTCGACCAGGTGGCGCTGCCGCTGGTGATCCATGCCTTCGGCGGCGGCCGGCCGGGGCCCGAGCTTTCCGGGCTCGACGGCGACATCACCTGCCACTGGCGCACCATGCCGCTGTTTTACGCCCGCGAAAGCGACCACGCGGTCGAGGTGCTGGAAACGGTGGCCGCGCCCAACAAGATCAAGAAGGTGCTCAAGGCGCACGAACCCTTCCGGCGCTTTGTCTACCAGGGCAAGGGCGCCAGGGCCCGCGCCCTTTTCGACCGCGCGGCCCTGCCCCGGCGCGAACAGATGATCCGCAACCGGCTGAAGAAAGAAAAACTCTGGATGCGTTGAAGGAGAGCCTATGGACGCGCGCAACATGCACGGGGTGATCCCCTATATTGCCACCCCGCTCGACGGCGAGGGCCGTATCGACCGCCCCGCCCTCACCCGGCTGTGCGAGCACCTGATAGATGCCGGCGTGCACGGTCTCGCGCCGCTGGGGTCCACCGGCGAGTTCGCCTATCTCAGCCGCGCGCAGAAGGCCGAGGTGATCGAGACCGTGGTCGCCGCCACCGACGGCCGGGTGCCGGTGATCGCCGGTGTCGCGTCCACCGCCACGGACGACGCGGTCTCCCAGGCCCGCGACTGGGCGGCGCGCGGCGCCGACGGCATCCTCGCGGTGATGGAGGCCTATTTCCCGGTTCCCGACGAGGGCGTGGTGGCCTATTTCAGTGCCATCGCCGAGGCCACCGACCGCCCCGTAACGCTCTACACCAATCCCAATTTCCAGCGCTCGGACCTGTCGCTTGCCGCGATCGAGCGGCTCAGCCGCCACCCCAATATCGCCTACCTGAAAGATGCCTCGACCAATACCGGGCGGCTCTTGTCGATCATGAACCGCACCGAGGGCCGCATCGGGATCTTCGCCGCGTCGTCGCATATCACCGTCGCCGTGATGCTGATCGGGGGACTGGGCTGGATGGCCGGCCCCTCCTGCCTGATCCCGCGCCAAAGCGTGCGGCTCTACGATCTTTGCCGCGGCGGGAACTGGACCGAGGCCATGACGCTGCAGCGCGATCTCTGGGCGGTCAACGAGGCCTTCGCAAAATACAACCTCGCCGCCGCGATCAAGGCAGGGCTGGCGATCCAGGGTTTCGATTGCGGCGCCCCCATCGCGCCGCAGGCGGCGCTCAGCGCGTCGCAGATCAAAGAGCTTGGCGACCTCCTCGACCGGCTGGAGAGCGTCTAGCGCGGGAATTTGGGTATTTGGGCCAAGAAGAAGCGGATATGGGTTTCTTCTTGGAAAAAATACCCGTTGTCCTGCCGGGGCCAGTGGCGCCCCGCCGGGCAATTGCGCGCTCCGTTCAGGAGACGGATTTCCCGCACCGCGGTGCAGGGGCGGACCAGGGTCGTCGCAGCGGGGGCGCGGCGGGGCGCCCGTCCTTTCCCGCGCGGGGTTGTTGAGGGCGGCGCGGCAATGGCCTAGTGCTGGGGACGAGGGACAAATGGGAGTATTCGAGAAATGACCGACACGGCGCAATACGGTTTCGACACGCTGCAGGTTCACGCCGGCGCCCGGCCCGACCCGGCCACCGGCGCGCGGCAAACGCCGATCTACCAGACCACCGCCTACGTGTTTCGCGATGCCGACCACGCCGCGGCGCTCTTCAACCTGCAGGAGGTGGGCTATATCTATTCGCGGCTGACCAACCCCACCGTGGCCGTGCTGCAAGAGCGGATCGCCACGCTGGAAGGCGGCGCAGGCGCGGTGTGCTGTTCGTCGGGGCATGCGGCGCAGATCCTGGCGCTGTTCCCGCTGATGGGCCCGGGGCGCAACGTGGTGGCCTCGACCCGGCTTTACGGCGGGACGGTGACCCAGTTCAGCCAGACCATCAAACGCTTTGGCTGGTCGGCCAAGTTCGTCGATTTCGACGATCTGGACGCCGTGAAGGCCGCCATCGACGACGACACGCGCGCGATCTTTTGCGAAGCGCTGGCCAATCCGGGCGGCTACATCACCGATCTCGACGCCATCGCGCCGATCGCCGAAGAGGCCGGCCTGCCGCTGATCGTCGACAACACCTCGGGGACCCCCTACCTTTGCCGCCCCATCGACTACGGGGCCACGCTGGTCGTGCATTCGGCCACCAAGTTCCTGACCGGCAACGGCACGGTGACCGGCGGGGCCATCGTCGACTCGGGGACGTTCGACTGGTCCGCCTCGGGCAAGTTCCCCTCGCTGTCAGAGCCCGAACCGGCCTATCACGGGCTGAAGTTCCACGAAACCTTCGGCCCGCTGGCTTTCACCTTCCACAGCATCGCCGTGGGCTTGCGCGATCTCGGCATGACGATGAACCCGCAGGGCGCCCATTACACGCTGATGGGGATCGAGACGCTGAGCCTGCGGATGCAGCGGCACGTGGAAAACGCGGTCAAGGTGGCGAGCTGGCTGGAAACCCACCCGGCGGTCGAGGCGGTCACCTATGCCGGTCTGCCGTCGAGCCCCTATCACGAGCGCGTGGCGCGGATCTGCCCCAAGGGCGCCGGGGCGCTGTTCACCTTTGCCCTGAAGGCCGGGTACGAGGCCTGCGTCAAGCTGGTCGATTCGGTCGAGCTGTTCAGCCATGTGGCCAACCTGGGCGACACGCGCTCGCTGATCATCCATTCGGCCTCGACCACCCACCGCCAGCTGACGCCGGAGCAGTTGGAGGCCGCCGGCGCGGCGCCCAACGTGGTGCGGCTGTCGATCGGGATCGAGGATGCCGACGACCTGATCGCCGATCTCGACCAGGCGCTGGCGAAGGCGACGGCCTAGCCGCCTACGGCCCGAGCGAAAAGACCATGGTGACGCTGGCCGACAGCGTCACCTCGCCCGCGGCGACGGGCACCTGGGCGCCGGCCCGCGTGGCCTCTCGCATCATCGGGCGGGGGCTGGCGCGCTCCACGTCCTCGATCTGCTGTACCGGGCCCAGGCTCAGCCCCGCGGCGGTGGCATAGAGTTCGGCCTTGGCCGTCGCGTCGGCCACCGCGCGGCGGCGCGCCTCGTCGATCAGCGGCGCGGGGTCTTGCACGCCGAAGCTGAGCCCGCGAAAGCTGTTGGCCCCCGCGCCGATCACCTGATCCAGCACCGCGCCCAGCGCATCGAGCGCGCGCACGCGCACCGTCAGCCGGTTGGCCGCGGCAAAGCCGGTAATCTGGCGCGCTGGCTCCGAATCGGGGCGCGACCAGACCGGCGAAAGCGTCAGTGCGCTGGTCTGGTCGCGCTCGGCGATGCCGGCGGCCCGCAGCCGCGCCAAGACCGCGGCGGTCTGTGTCGAGACCTGGTCCATCGCCGCGGCGGCGGTGCGCGCCTGGTGCGTCACACCCAGGGTCAGCGTCGCCATGTCGGGCGCCGCTGCGACCTTGCCCTCGCCGGTGACGCGCAAGCTGGGCGGCGCGGCCACCGCCGGCAGGGCAAGCGCCAGCAGAAGGATCGGAAGGAATGGGAAACGCATCGAAATACCCCTTTCTTAAAAGCGCGTTCACGCCTAACTGATGATGCAAAGGAAATCCGGCGGCACGGTTCATTCCATCGGCGAAATCCTGCTATAGTCGCCACGGTCGCGATGCACGGGGCCTGCCGGACCCTTGGGCCACTCGCTATAGATACAGTCAATGAAAGCAAACTTCGCTCTCGATCTTTCACCCGACGGCCTGACGCTGCTGCACCGTTCCGGCTCTGGCTGGACTCGCGTCGGCGAGGCCGCGCTCGACGCGCCCGATCTTGGCGACACGCTGAAGCTGATGCGCAGCACCGCCAGCGCGCTGGAGGGCGGCGGGGTGATGACCAAGCTGATCCTGCCCGAAAGCCACGTTCTCTATACCCGCCTGCCGATCCCCGAAGGCGATGCCGAGGCGCAGGAGGCGGCGATCCGCGCCGGGCTGGACGGGCTGACGCCCTATAAGGTGGAAGAGCTGGTGTTCGATTGGCAGCCCGACGGCGAGGGGGCACAGGTGGCCGTGGTCGCCCGCGAGACGCTGGACGAGGCCGAAACCTTTGCCGCCGAGCATCGCTTCAACCCGGTCTGTTTCGTGGCCGCTCCCGGCGACGGCCGGTTCCCCGGAGAGCCCTGGTTCGGCCTGACCGGGACCGCGGCCGGGCTGCTGCCCGACGGCGAGACGCTGGAGCGTGACGCGGCGCCGCCCGCCGAGCCCGCCCCGGCCCCCGAGCCGGAGGAAGAAGAGACGGCGGCAGCGGCTGACGAGGCGCCCGCGGGCGCAGAAGCCCCCCCGACAGAGTCGACCGAGCAAGACCCCTCGCCGGAGGCGGACGACCTGGCCGAGCCGGACATCCCGACGGCCGAGGCGCAAGACCGATTGCCGGAGGCCGACGATCCTGCCGAGCCGGATATCCCTGCTGCCGACGCGCCAGAGGCGCCCGCGCCGCCCCCCGACGACAGCGTGCCCGAGCCGCCCGGCACCAGCGCCGCAACGCGGGCCGCCTTTGCCACCCAACGCGCCGGCGCCGCGCCCGAGGCGCCGCGGCCCGTTGCCGGCGCGGCGCGCTTTTCCCTGGCCGGGAGGCCGCCGCCGCCCGCGCCCAAGACCGACGAGGATATCGCCCGCGCCGGGGTAACCGCGCCCGAGGTCGCCGGGCTGGACCCGGCGCCGGCGACCAGGCGCCGCGCCCGGCCGGCGACCAGCGCGCCCCGGCCCGCACCAGCCGCGCCCAGCGCCCCGACCCCGCCGCGCAACGAAGCCGAGGCGCTGACCGTCTTCGGCGCGCGCGACACCAAGGCCGAGCCGCGCCGCGGCGGCGCGTTGCTGGGCATTTGGATCGCAGGCGGACTGGCCGCTGTCGCGTTGGCCGCCTACCTGCTGTGGCCCGGCGCGGGCGAGGCACCTGAAGAGACGCTGGCGCGCGTGGCGCCCGATGCCGTCGCGCCGCCTGCGCCCTCCGAGGCCGACCCCACCGGCGGCGGCGAGCCCGAGGTCGCCGCGCCGGACCCGGCGCCGGCTGCGCCGCCGCCACCGCCCGACCCCGCGCGCGCGCCCGCGCGCGAAACGGCCGAGTTGCCCCCCGATGCCCCTGCCGGCACCGCGCCGGGGCTGGCCGATCGCGCCCCCGCCGCGGCGGGCCCGACCCTGCATGACCGGCTGGACGATCTCTACATCGCCTCGATCGACCCGGTGATCCGCTCGCATGACGCGGTCGCCCTGTCGCCGGACGACGGCGCGGCACAGGACGAGGCGCTGCCGCCCCAGCCGCTGCCGCCCGAACCGGGCAATGTCTTCGATCTTGACGAACGGGGGCTGGTGCGACCCACGCCCGAGGGCGCGCTGTCGCCCGAGGGGGTGATGGTGCATACCGGCCCGCCCGAGGTCACACCGCCCCAGCGCCCGGCCAGCGAATCCGACGCCGCGCTCGAAACGGCCGAGCGCACGCGGCTGGCCGGCGTCCGCCCCCGGCTGCGCCCCGGCGGTCTGGTCGAGCGCAACGAGCGGGCCACGCTGGGCGGCTACAGCCGGGTGGAACTGGCGAATTTCCGGCCTGCTGCCCGGCCGGCCTCGGCCCAGCAGGCAGCCCTCGCGGCGGCGGCGACCCGGACCGTTCCGGCCACCCCGCCCGACCGGCAAGGCACCATCGACGCCGCGGTCGAGATCGCCAGCGCCTCGCCCCTGGCCATCGCCCGATCGCGACCGCCCGGCCACCGGCCTGACGATTTCGCCTCGCTGGTGGCGACGGCCCGGCAGGCCGCCCCGGCGGTGCCGGCCAGCGCCCGCGTCACTCCGCGCATTCCCACCTCGGCCTCGGTGGCCAAGCAGGCGACCGTGCCCAACGCGATCAATCTCGGCAAGCTCAACCTGATCGGCGTCTATGGATCGACGTCGAACCGGCGCGCGCTGGTCCGACTGGGCAGCGGGCGCTATGTCAAGCTGAAGGTCGGAGACCGGGTGGATGGCGGGCGCGTGGCCGCGATAGGCGACAGCGAACTGCGCTACATCAAGAGCGGGCGCAACATCGTGCTGAGGATGCCCGGCGGCTAGGGCTTGTGGCGCGTCATCACCGATGTGTCGCAATTGAGATTGGACGCCGGCGGACCTAGGGTCTTCCGGCAACCGGACGGATACGCGCGGCCGGGCGGACGGGAACGGACGAGATGGAAGACTTCCTGCTTCAGGCGACGATCTACCTGACCGCGGCGGTGATCGCGGTGCCGTTGGCCGCGCGGCTGGGGTTGGGCTCGGTGCTGGGGTATCTGGTGGCCGGGGTGATGATCGGCCCGGTGCTGGGGCTGATCGACCACGAGGTGTCCGAGCTGCAGCATTTTGCCGAATTCGGCGTGGTGATGATGCTGTTCCTGATCGGGCTCGAGCTCGAACCGCGCGCACTTTGGAACATGCGCCACCGGTTGTTGGGGCTGGGCGGCCTGCAGATCCTGCTGACCATGGGCGCGGTGATGGCGGGGGCCATGGCGCTGGGGCTGGCCTGGCCCACGGCGCTGGCCGTCGGCATGGCCCTCGCGCTGTCCTCGACGGCAATCGTGTTGCAGACGCTGACGGAAAAGGGGCTGATGCAGACGGGCGGCGGGCGCTCGGCCTTTTCGGTGCTGCTGACGCAGGATATCGCGGTGATCCCGATGCTGGCGCTGCTGCCGCTGCTGGCGGTCAGCCACGGCGCCCTGCCGGGCGAAGCGCACGGCGCCGGGCACGAGTCGATGTCGCTGGTCGAGGGGCTGCCCGGCTGGGGGGTCACGCTGGTCACGCTGGCCGCGGTCGGCGCTGTTGTGGCCGGCGGCCATTATCTGACGCGGCCCGTGTTTCGGTTCATCCACGGCGCGCGGATGCGCGAGATGTATATCGCGCTGGCGCTTCTGATCGTGGTGGGGATCGCGATCCTGATGCTGATGGTCGGCCTGTCGCCCGCGCTCGGCACCTTCCTGGCGGGCGTGGTGCTGGCCAATTCCGAGTTCCGCCACGAGATGGAAAGCGACATCCAGCCCTTCAAGGGGATGCTCCTGGGGCTTTATTTCGTCACCGTCGGCGCGGGCATCAATTTCGAGGTGCTGCTGGCCAGCCCGGCCCTGCTGATCGGGATCACGCTGGCGCTGATCGTCGCCAAGGGGGTGCTGCTTTACCTTCTTGGTAGCGCGTTCAAGCTGCGCGGGCGCGACCGGTGGCTGTTCACCCTGGGGCTGGCCCAGGCGGGCGAGTTCGGCTTTGTGCTGGTCGGCTTCGGGCAACAGCAGGGGGTGTTCGGCACGACACTGGGCCAGCAGCTCTTGCTGGTGATCGCACTGTCGATGCTGATCACGCCATTGCTGTTCATCCTCTTCGACATCCTGTCGCGCCGCATCGCGGCCGCCCAGGACGGGGCCAGGCGCGAACCCGACAAGATCGACGAACAACAGCCGATCATCATCGCCGGCATTGGCCGCTTCGGGCAGGTGGTGAACCGGATGCTGCAGATGTCGGGCTTTCGCGCCACGGTGCTGGACCACGACCTCGCCACGATCGAGCTGATGCGCAAGTTCGGATTCAAAAGCTTTTTCGGCGACCCGACGCGGCCCGAGTTGCTGCACGCGGCGGGGTTGGGCAATGCCAAGGTGCTGGTGGCCGCGCTGGACAGCCGTGACGCCACCACACAGCTGGTGCGCTTTGCGCGGCGCGAGCGGCCCGACCTGCACATCGTCGCCCGTGCCCGCGACCGGGTGCATGTCTACGAGCTTTACCGCGCCGGGGCCGACGACATCGTCCGCGAAATGTTCGATTCAAGCCTGCGCGCCGGGCGTTACGTGCTGGAGAACATGGGGCTCAGCGAGTTCGAGGCGAACGAGTTGCAGAGCGCCTTTTACCACCATGACCGCGGCACCCTGCGCGAGTTGGCAGAGCTTTGGGACCCGGAAATCCCGCTGGTCCAGAACGACGCCTATGTCAAACGCGCGCGAGAGCTGAACACCGAGCTGGAGACCGCGCTCGCATCGCAGCGGAACGGCCGGCCCGATGACGAGGCCGATGGCGGCGGACGCAATGCCGCGGAATAGCGCACCGCAGTGTTGCCGGTTATCCGCGCCGGTCCGCTTTGCGGGACAGACGGGCCATCGGCGCGGCGCGTGATTTCACCCGCAGCTTGGCACCTACCCCACGCACCAAGATCGTGAGACGGTTAGTGACACCGGGTGTGTTGACGACCCAAACTCAGCCGAGACATGGCCAAGAAACAAGAAAAAGGCCGCGGCCCGAGGGCCGCGGCACATAAAGACTGGCGTTTCCTTGCGGATCAGGCAGCGGCGCGGGAGACGAGGACCTCGTCCACCTGCTTTTGCGCGCCGGCCTCGTCGACACCGCTCACCGCGGCGACCTCGCGGGTCAGACGCTCGAGCGCGGCCTCGTAAAGCTGACGCTCCGAATAGCTTTGCTCGCGCTGGTCGTCGGTGCGGTGCAGGTCGCGCACGACCTCGGCAATCGAGATAAGGTCGCCGGAATTGATCTTTTGTTCGTATTCCTGCGCGCGGCGCGACCACATCGCCCGCTTGACCTTGGCCTTGCCCTTGAGCGTCGCCATGGCCTTGGACACGACGTCGGGCGTGGAGAGCGAGCGCATCCCCACCTCGGTCGCCTTGTTGGTCGGAACGCGCAGCGTCATCTTGTCTTTTTCGAACGAGATGACGAACAGTTCCAGCGTGAGCCCCGCGATTTCCTGCTCTTCGATCGAGACGATCTGGCCCACGCCATGGGCCGGGTACACGACATAATCGTTCGGGCGGAACTCGGATTTCTTGGTTTTGGTCATTAAGTCTTTCCTCGCAAGGACCCCCAGGTCAGCACCCGCCTGCCACCGCGCACAGGCCCAAGGGGGCATAAGGCGCTAAAAAACCACCGCGCAGGCGAGCAGTCCTGCGAGTGGATTTGGGGCATTGGGTGCCATTTGTGAACAGAATATAACAGAACACAGGCGAAATTGGAAGGGCATGCCCAACAATCGCACATGTGCGCAACGTGTGACGTTGCGGCACGGGTAATCCGGTCTCGTCGCTTCTCAGCCGCCCTCGCCCGGCGCCTCGGAGAAGTATTTCGTGCGCTTGCCGGCCTCGCCGTCGCGTTCCTCGGCCTCGGGCAGAGGGTCTTTGCGCGTGACGATCACCGGCCAAATCTCGGAGTATTTGCGGTTGAACTCCACCCACTCGTCCATATCCGGCTCGGTATCTGGACGGATCGCGTCGGCGGGGCATTCGGGCTCGCACACGCCGCAGTCGATGCATTCGTCGGGGTGGATCACCAGCATGTTCTCGCCCTCGTAGAAGCAATCGACCGGGCAGACCTCTACGCAGTCGGTGTACTTGCAGGCGATGCAATTGTCGGTGACGACATAGGTCATGTGCGAACTCTCTCTGTCTCGTAGGCCACTTAGCTAGATCAGCCCGGCGCGTCAATCAAGCGGCGGCGTGCGGGTGCTGTCGAGACTGCGGCGATCCTTCTTGGTCGGGCGTCCCTTGCCCTCGTATCGCGGGGCAGAGGGGGCGGTGTCCTTGATCGGGGTCAAGTCCTCGTAGAGCGTGCGCGCCTCGGCCGCGGGGCCGCGCCGCGTGCCGGTGTCGCAGATGCGCACCACGCGGATATCGCGGCCCTGCGGGAAGGTCAGCGTGTCGCCCGGCCCCACCCGGTGGGCGGCCTTGGCCGTCTTGGCGGCGTTGACCCGGACATGCCCGCCCGAAACCACCCGTGCGGCCAGGCTGCGCGTCTTGAAAAACCGCGCCTGCCACAGCCACTTGTCCAGCCGGATCAGCGGGCGCGGGGCGTCGTCGCTCACGCAGGGCTCACGACTTGTCCTTCAGCCCCATGAGAGCGGCGGCGAAGGGGTTGTCGGGGTCGATGGGCTTTTCCTTGCGCGGCGGGCGCGCCTCAAAGCTTTTCGGCTTGTCCTCGCGCGGCGGGCGCTTGCCCTTGGCGCCGGGCTTGCCCTTGGGCCCACGGCCTTTGCCCTCGGGCTTGTCGCGGCGGGGCGGGCGGCCGCCCTTGCGCCGCGGCGCCCACGAAAAGGTGAAGAAGACCTCGATCTCGGGCTCTGGCTCGGGCTCTGGCTCTGGCGGCGCCTCGTCGCCGCTGGCCTCGTCGTCGCTGGCCTCGGGGGCGCTGGTGTCGGGGGCGCTTTCCTGCGGCGCGGCAGGCGCGTCTGCGGCGGCGGTCTGCGGCGCCTCGGTGTCCTCGGGCGTCTCCTCCTGCGGCGTTTCTGTCTCAGGGGCCGCGGAGGGCTCGGCGGTCTCGTCGGGTGCGGTTGCCGCGTCGGTCGCCGCCTCCGGCACGCCGGTTTCGGGCGCGGCTTCGCCCTCGGCCGCCGGTGTCTCGGGTGCGGGCTTGGCCTTGGGCCGCTCGCCGCGCTCGGCGCGGTAGCCCAGGCCCTGCATCAGGTCGGCGAACTGTTCCAGCGTCATGCCGGTGATCGACAGCATGTCCGGCGTCGCCTCAAAGCCGCCGCGGCTGTCCTTGGCGCGCAGCAGATCGGCCAGACGTTCCAGCATGTCGATTCGAATCGCCCGCGCGCCCGCGGCGCGGTAGCCCGACATCGTATGGTAATCGGCCGGGCCGCCCTCGGCGACCGGGATCGTCACCAGCCCCGGCGGCGGGCTTTCGGGAAACTCGTCAAAGCCTTCGGCAAGCGACCAAAGGACCAGCCGCAGCCGCGTCGGCGCGGGCTTCAGCAACAGCGGCATGAACACGGTGAACTGGCCGAAGCGGATGCCGTGCTTGCGCAGCAGGCCCCGCGCCTCCTGGTCCAGTTGCTTGACCTCGGCGGCCACCCGGTCGCGCGGCAGGATGCCCATCGACTCGACCATGCGAAAGGCAAAGCCCCGCGCCAGCCCGGCCAGCGCCTCGTCGCGCTGCATCGCGATCAGCGGCTCGTAAAGCGTGGCGATCTTGCGGTCGATGAAATGCTGCAGCCTGCGCGCGACCTTTTCGGCCACCTCGGCGCCGGCCTCGTCATCGACGAACGCCTCGACGCGGGGCTTGAGCGGCTCGGCGCCGGCCACCAGTTTGCCCACCGCATGTTCACCCCACATCAGCCCGCCCTGCTCGGTAAAGTCGAGCTCGGTGTCGGGGGCGTTGTAAAAGCGGTCGGCGCGCAGGTGGAACTCCGGCGCCAGCGCGGCAATGCTCGCCTGGCGCAGCGTCTTTGCCTCGTCGGGGCTGGCGCTGGCATCCTGGCGGAAGCGAAAGCCCTCCAGCCGGCCGACGAACTGGTCTTCGACGGTTACCTCACCCTTGTCGTTCACCTCGGCCACAAGGCTCTCCTTCTGCTTCAACCGGCGAAGCAGGACACTGGTCCGCCGGTCAACAAATCTCTGCGTCAGCGCGCCATGCAGCGCGTCGGACAGGCGGTCTTCTACTGCGCGGGTCTGCTCGCGCCAATGGGATTCGTCTGCGACCCAACCCGCGCGCTGGGCGACATACGTCCAGGTCCGGATATAGGCCAGACGTTTCGACAACGTGTCAATGTCGCCATCTGTCCGGTCGATCCGCTTTATCTGCCGCGCCAGCCAGTCGTCAGGCACCTGCCCGGCATCCTGGAGAAAGCCGAAGATACGCTCCAGGAGCCCCGCATGTTCGCCCGCCGAGATGCCGCGGAAATCGGGGATGCGGCAGACATCCCACAGCCGGCGCACATCCGGCGCCCCTTGCAGGCGGTCCTGCACCGGGCCCAGCGCGGCCAGGGTCTTGAGCGCCTGCAAATCGTCGGCGTCGCGTCCGCGCGACAGCCATTCGTCCTCGGCCTTCGCCTCGAGCGAGACAATCAACCGGTCCACCGAGCCGAATTCCAGCCTTTCGTTGCGCCAGTAAAGCTTGCGGATGGGCGCGAAGCGATGGTTCATGATCGCCTCTGCCGCGCCCTCGTCGATCGGCGGCGCCTCGCCGGTCACGCCGAAGGTGCCCGGCGTGGTGTGCCGCCCCGCCCGGCCGGCGATCTGGGCCAGTTCGTTGGGCGCCAGCGCCCGCATCCGCCGGCCATCGAATTTGGACAGTCCCGAAAAGGCGATGTGCCGGATGTCGAGGTTCAGCCCCATGCCGATGGCGTCGGTCGCCACCAGGAAATCGACGTCGCCGTTCTGGTAAAGCGCGACCTGGGCGTTGCGCGTGCGGGGGCTGAGCGCGCCCATCACGACGGCGCAGCCGCCCTTTTGGCGGCGTATCAATTCGGCGATGGCATAGACGTTATCAACCGAAAACCCCACGATTGCCGAGCGCGGCGGCATCCGGCTGATCTTTTTCGAACCTGTGTAGGTCAGTTCCGAAAACCGCTCGCGCCGCATGAACTGGGCCTTGGGCACCAACGCTGCGATGGCGCCGCGCATGGTATCGGCGCCCAGAAACAGCGTCTCGTGCAGGCCGCGCGCGTTCAGCAGCCGGTCGGTGAAGACATGGCCGCGCTCGGGGTCGGCGCAAAGCTGGATCTCGTCGATGGCCAGGAAATCTGCACCGATATCGGTTGGCATCGCCTCGGCGGTACAGACCCAATACTGGGTGCGCTGAGGCACGATGCGTTCCTCGCCGGTGACCAGAGCCACCACCGAGGGGCCGCGCAACGCGACGATGCGGTCATAGACCTCGCGCGCAAGCAGCCGAAGCGGCAGGCCGATCACGCCTGTACGGTGGGCGAGCATCCGCTCGATCGCGTAATGGGTCTTGCCGGTATTGGTGGGCCCGAGGACCGCGGTGATCCTCGACGGCTGTCGCATTCTGTCGCCTCTTGCGCCTGCGCCTCAGAGCGAGCGGCCCGACAGCTCTTGCTCGAGCCGCTCCTCGGCCTTTTCTAGGTCAGGATCGTGGGGATGTATAGCGCGGGCGGCACGGTAGATTTCCAACGCTTCGGCCTCGCGGCCGATTTCCTCGAGGATCGTGGCCAGACCGGTCATCGCTTCAAAATGCCGCGGGTTGAGCGCCAGCGCGCGGCGCAGGTCGGCAATGGCCGGCCCGTATCGGTTCGACTTGTAATAGGCCAGCGCGCGGGCGTTGTACCCTTCGGCGAAACCGGGGGCGTGGTCGGTCAGGGCGGTGAAATGCGCGATGGCGACGTCCCAGTCGCCTGCCTCGGCCGCTTCGCGGCCCCGGCGCAACAAGAGGTCCATCGAAGCGGAGCCCGATTTCGACCAGGCGGTGCGGATCTCGTTTTCGACCATCTTCCAGTTGGGCAGATCGGACTTGCCGAGTTCTTCCAACAACTCGTCGACCGGCGCCGCAGACCCAGCACCGGGCGCGAGCCAGACACTTCCCGCAAGGGTAGCCGCGAGAACGGTATTGATAGCTTTGCGTATCGCTTTCATATCGGTAACACTTTAGCGCAACTGGCCGCGAAAGCGAGCGTCGCGCCGGTCACATTTGGAGGAGTGCGATGAGCGAGACGATCGACAAGGCCGTGGAGGCCCTCAACGAAAAACTGTCGGGCGGCATGGATGGCGTGGTGAAATTCGTCATCAAGAACGAGGGCGCCGTCATGGTCGACGAAAACGGCGCGCGCGCCGGCGACGATGCGGCCGATGTCACGCTCACCGCCGACCTCGACACGTTTCGCGGCATGCTCGACGGCGACGTGAACCCGACGGCGGCCTTCATGACCGGCAAGTTGCGCATCTCGGGCGATATGGGGCTCGCGATGAAGCTCGGCTCGGCCTTCGGCTGACATGGAGCAGGCGCCGCTTTTCGACCATATCGCGGATGGCCCGCAAGGCGGGCAGGCCTATTGGGTGCACGCCGAGGACGGCGTGCGGCTGCGCCTCGCGGTCTGGCGCGGCGGGGCGGCGGGCACGGTGCTGCTGTTTCCGGGCCGCACGGAATATGCCGAGAAATACGGCCGCGGGGCGGCTGCGCTGGCGCGGCGCGGCTTTACCACGGTGACCATCGACTGGCGCGGCCAAGGCCTGTCCGACCGGCTGTTGTCCGAGCGCGACCGCGGCCATGTCGACCGGTTTACCGAGTACCAGCGCGACGTCGCGGCCATGCTGGCGGCGACCGAGTCGCTGGCCCTGGCCGGGCCGCGTTTCCTGATTGCGCATTCGATGGGCGGGGCCATCGGCCTGCGTTCCATGATCGAGGGGATGGGGGTAAAGTCGGCGGTGTTCAGTGCGCCGATGTGGGGCATTCGCATACCTTTGCTGTTGCGCCCGGCCGCCTGGGCGCTGAGCGCGGCCAGCCGCCCGCTGGGTTTCGACGGGCGTTTCACCCCCGGCACCGGCGGCGAGAGCTATGTCGCGGCCACGCCGTTCGAGACCAACGAACTGACCACCGACGCCGAGATGTACGCCTACATGCGGCGCCAGCTCTCGACCGAGCCCGACCTCGCCCTTGCCGGACCGAGCCTGGCCTGGCTGCACGAGGCCTTGTGCGACAGCCGCGAGCTTGCGCGCCAGCCTGCGCCCGATGTGCCCGCGGTCACCTTCCTCGGCAGCGCCGAGAAAATCGTCTGTCCCTGCGCCATCGTTCAGCGCATGGAACAGTGGCCCAAAGGCCGGCTGGAACTGGTCGAGGGCGCGCGCCACGAGGTGATGATGGAGGGCAAGACGGTGCGGCGGCGCTTTTACGATGCGGCAGCTTCGCTTTTCCGGGCAACCGGCGGCGTCATGCCACCGCCGCCCCGCCGCTTCACCCATAGCGCTGTAGAAGCAACCTGAGGTCGTCCAGCGTGTTGGCCTCGGCGGCGGGCTTGTCGTGGCGCCAGCGCGCCATGCGCGGAAAGCGCAGCGCCAGCCCGGATTTGTGGCGCGAGCTTTCCTGGATGCCCTCGAAGGCGATCTCGAAGACATGCTGTGGCGTCACCTGCCGCACCGGGCCGAACCGTTGCAGGGTGTTCTTGCGCACCCAGGCGGTGATCTGGCGGAACTCGGCATCGGTGAGCCCCGAATAGGCCTTGGTGAAGGGCACCAGCGCCGCGCCGTCCCACACCGCGAAGGTGAAATCGGTGTAGAGATTGGCCCGCCGCCCGTGCCCCGCCTGGGCATAGACCATCACCGCATCGACGCTCAGCGGATCGACCTTCCATTTCCACCAGTCGCCCTTCTTGCGGCCCGCCAGGTAGGGCGAGGCGCGCCGTTTCAGCATCACCCCCTCGGCGCCCAACCCGCGCGAGGCGGCGCGGGTCTCGGCCAGGCTGTCCCAGGTGTCGAACGCGATCAGCGGCGACAGGCGCAGCGGCAGGCCCGCGGGCAGATCGGCCAGCAGCGCCTCCAGCCGCGCGCGGCGCTCGGCGAAGGGCAACGCCCTTGTATCCGCGCCGCCCTCCTCCAGCAGATCGTAGGCCTTCAGCACCACGGGCGCCTCTTCCAGCAGTTTCCTGGGCACGCTCTTGCGCCCCAGCCGCTTTTGCAGCGCGTTGAAGGCCAAGGGGCGGTCGCCCGCCCAGGCCAGGATTTCGCCATCCAGCACCGTGCCCGGCGGCAGGAAATCCCGCGCCGCGGCCAGTTCGGGAAAGCGGTCGGTCATGAGCTCTTCGCCGCGCGACCAGACGAAATGCTCAGCCCCCCGCACGATCAACTGGCCGCGGATGCCGTCCCATTTGTGCTCGGCCAGCCAGTCCTCGGGCGCGCCCAGCCCCTCCGGCCCGTCCTCCAGCTGGTAGGCGAGGTAAAAGGGATAGGGACGCGAGAGGTCCGCCGCCGGGTCGGGCGCCTCAATCAGCGCATGATAGCTGGTCGTCTCGGGCCGCCAGTCGCCCATCAGACGGTGCGCCAGCTCGGCCTCGTCCTGACCTGTGGCCTGCGCCAGCGCACGGGTCATCAGCTTCTGGCTGACGCCCACGCGAAAGCCGCCGGTGATCAGCTTGTTGAACAGGAACCGCTCGGTCCCGTCGAGGCTGTCCCAGGCATTCAGGATACGCGCCTTGCGCTCGGGCTCGTCCACCGTGGCCAGCGCGCGGATCTCGGCCATACGCTCGGCCAGTGTGGCCTTGCTGGCGCTCGCCGCGGGCGGCAGCACCAGCGCGATGGTCTCGGCGAGATCGCCCACCACCGGATAGCATTCCTCGAACAGCCAAAGGGGCAGCCCCGCCCGCTCGGCCGCCCATTCGCGCAGCCGCGTGGTGGTGACCGCCCGCCTTGGCCGCCGCCCGGACAGCAGTGCGATGGTCCATAGCCGGTCGGCCGCGGGCGCCTCGGAAAAATAGGCGGCCAGCGCATCGACCTTGGCGGTTGTCCGGGTGGTCTGGTCGAGCGACGTGAAAAGCCGGGCAAAGCGTTTCATGCCGCCCCCTCGCCCGCCTCCAGGCTTTCGCCCTCGAACTCGGTCTCGACGATGGTCGCGTCGTAGCCGCGGCTTTCCAGCCAGCGGCGGAAGACCGATGTGTATCCGTGGGTGACCAGCACCTTTTCCGCACCGGTCGCCGCAATGGCCGCGTTCAGCCCCGCCCAGTCGGCATGGTCCGACAGCACAAAGCCGCGGTCCGCCGCCCGCCGCCGGCGCACGCCCCGAAGGGCCATCCACCCCGAAGCGAAGCCGGTCGAGGCCGGGCGAAACCGCCGCGCCCACGGGCCCGCCAGCGCCGAGGGCGGCGCCAGTACCAGCGCGCCCGCATGCGCCTTGAGGTCGATCTCCGGCGTGACCTGCACCGTCTCGGGCAGCGCGATTCCCTGCGCCCGCATCACCGCGTTCGTCGCTTCCACCGCGCCATGGGTCAGGATCGGCCCGATGCCGGGGTCGAGCCCCGACAAAAGCCGCTGCGCCTTGCCCAGCGCATAGGCGCCCAATAGCGTGAAGCGGCCGGCGGCGCGGTTGCCGGCCCACCAGCGGTTGACCTCGCCCATCACCTCGGCCTGGTCGGCCCATTTGAACACCGGCAGCCCAAAGGTGCATTCGCTGACGAAGGCGTGGCATTTCACCGGCTCGAACGGCTCTGACAGCCCGTCGGGCACGGTCTTGTAATCGCCCGACACGACCCAGACCTCGCCGCCCCTCTCGACCCGGATCTGGGCCGAGCCCGGCACGTGCCCCGCCGGGTGGAAGGATACCGTCACGCCGCCGATGGTGCGCGCCTCGCCATAGCCCACCGTATCCAGCGCGATCTCGCCCAGCCGGTGGCGCATCACCGGGGCGGCCGCGCGGGTCGCCAGATAGGCCGCGTGCCCGGGCCGCGCATGGTCGGCATGGCCATGGGTGATCAGCGCGCGCGGCACCGGCGCCCACGGGTCGATGAAGAAATCGCCCTCGGGGCAATAGATGCCCTTTTCGGTCACACTCAAAAGCGGGTCGCGCGCCATGAGCCAACTATAGTGCCGGGCCGGTCCGGCGCCACGGGCGATATCGGCCGCGCCCCGGACCGCCCGATTGGCCATAATATCTGCACCGACCGGGCCGGTCCGGGTTGCGACTTGGGCCGCGCGCGCCCTATCTGTCATTGAAACCTGACCGAGAGGGAATTTCGATGCGCCTGACCAAGTCTTCGCCTGTCTTCGACGCCAATGCCAGCACCGGGGCCGAGGGCTTCGGCGATCTGCCGGTGTGGGATCTGACCGACCTCTACGCCGCCGAGGACGCGCCAGAGCTGAAACGCGACATGGACTGGCTGGAAAAGGCCTGCGCCGAGTTTGCCGCCGATTACGAGGGCAAGCTGGCCGGTCTCGACGCCAAGGGCCTTCTCGATTGCGTTCTGCGCTACGAGCGGATCGAGGCTGTGTCGGGGCGGATCATGTCCTTCGCGGGCCTGCGCTACTACCAGAACACCACCGATGCGGGCCGCGCCAAGTTCATCTCGGACTGCCAGGACAAGATTACCGGCTTTACCTCGCCTCTGGTCTTCTTCTCGCTGGAGATCAACCGCATCCCCGATGACAAGCTCGACGCGCTTTTCGGGGAAAACGCCGATCTTGCCCGTTACAAGCCGATCTTCGACCGGCTGCGCGCGATGCGGCCCTACCAGCTGTCGGACGAGCTGGAGAAATTTCTCCACGACCAGTCGGTCGTGGGCGCGACCGCCTGGAACAAGCTGTTTGACGAGACCATTGCCGGGCTGGATTTCAACGTCGATGGCGAAAGCTACGGCATCGAGGGTACGCTCAACTTTCTCACCGACCACGACCGCGCCAAACGCGAGGCCGCGGCGCGCGAGCTGGCGCGCGTCTTCGGCGAGAACGTCAAGCTTTTCTCGCGGGTCCACAACACGCTGGCCAAGGAGAAAGAGGTCGAGGACCGCTGGCGCGGCATGCCCAGCCCGCAGACGGGGCGCCACCTGTCGAACCACGTCGAACCCGAAGTGGTCGAGGCGCTGCGCGATGCGGTGGTCGCGGCCTACCCCAAGCTTTCGCACCGCTACTACGCGCTAAAGGCCAAATGGCTGGGGCTGGACAAGCTGCAAGTGTGGGACCGCAACGCGCCGCTGCCCACCGAGGACCAGAAAACCGTGGACTGGGACACCGCCAAGGCCACCGTGCTGGAGGCCTATGGCGAATTCTCTCCCAAGATGGCCGAGATCGCCGAACCCTTCTTTACCGAGGGCTGGATCGACGCGGGCGTGAAGCCCGGCAAGGCGCCGGGCGCCTTTGCCCATCCCACGGTGACCGAGGTGCACCCCTATGTCATGCTCAACTATCTCGGCAAACCGCGGGACGTGATGACGCTGGCCCACGAGCTGGGCCACGGCGTGCACCAGGTGCTGGCCGCCGACCAGGGCGAGCTTTTGTCCTCCACGCCGCTGACCCTGGCCGAGACCGCCAGCGTGTTCGGCGAGATGCTGACCTTCCGCAAGCTGCTGGCCGCCGCGAAAACGCCGGAGGAGAAAAAGACCCTGCTCGCCGGCAAGGTCGAGGACATGATCAACACCGTCGTCCGCCAGATCGCGTTCTACGATTTCGAGTGCAAGCTGCACGATGCGCGCAAGGGGGGCGAGCTGACGCCCGACGACATCAACGCGCTGTGGATGAGCGTACAGGGCGAAAGCCTCGGCCCCGTCTTCGAGTTCATGGACGGGTACGAGACCTTCTGGGCCTACATCCCGCATTTCGTCCACTCGCCCTTCTACGTCTACGCCTATGCCTTCGGCGACGGGCTGGTGAACGCCCTTTATGCCGTCTACGAGGAAAGCGGGCCGGCCTTCCAGGACAAGTATTTCGCCATGCTCAAGGCCGGCGGGTCCAAGCACCACAAGGACCTCCTGGCACCCTTCGGCCTCGACGCCTCGGACCCGGCCTTCTGGGACAAGGGGCTGTCGATGATCTCGGGCTTCATCGACGAATTGGAGGCGATGGAAGGCTGACCGCCCGCTTCCCGCTGGGTGCGAGGGCCCGTTCGGGGCAATACCGAACGGGCTGCGCGCCGTGCCGGACGTGCCGGTCTGCGTGCGAGAGGTCGATCTGCCCTGACGGGCCGTGGCGACGGCCACCGGCCCGGCGGCCGGTGGCGCTGTCTTGGCGGGTCGCCGGCCGTCGGGCCGGCGACATTATCCTTACTGCACGATCAGGCCCATTCCGACCAGGGGAAGGGCTTTTCCTCGCTGGCCACTGCCTGGTAGCGCGCGGTCGTCGCCATCCAGTTGCCCAGCTTGGTGCCGAACTCTGTGATGTGCGGGTTGTGCTTTTTCGTAAACAGCATCCAGCCGAATTGCAGGATTGCGGTGGCGACCAGCAGCGTCTGCGCGATCGAGAACAGGATCAGCAGAACCAGCATCCAGCCGCCGCGTATCCATACCGCTTTCGCGGGCCCGGACACGGCGGGCCGGGTTTGGTCTTCGGTCGGGGTCTTTGCGTCTTCGTCAGCCATGGCATCCTCCTGAGGATCTATCCCCGGCCGCATACCGACCGGATCAGAACACGATGACCTCTTCGAAATGGCGTGGCAGGTCGGCGGTTGCAACCTTGATGAGGTCCTTGTTCATGTCCGCAACGAGGGCCTGCGACAATTGAACGCTCATCGCGGCCCGAAGCGCGCCCAACATCTCGGGCGGCGCGGTTATCACCAGGCGATTATACAGTCCATGGGCCCATTCGTCGGCGGTGATCTTCAGCGCCAGGTCGGCAAAGGCCTCGCGGCTCTGCTCGCGCTCGGAGGACGTGCGTTCATAGCCGTGTCGCGCCGCCCCCGGCGAGGCCTGCGAGCGGCCGGGCGCATCGGAATAGCGCGGATGCATCGACGGATCGCGCATCCGGTCGAAATGCGACAGCTCGCGCAACCCCTTGCCCACGCCGGCATTCGCCAGAAGCCGCACCTCCTTTTCGTTGGCAATCAGAACAAGCGTCTGTACCGGTTTCATCGAAATCCTCCCGTCTATGCGGCCCTTTAGGCAAACATCTTAAACCCCGGCCCGCGCCGCACCTTGATTTGGCGCAATCGTTTCACCCCGCCGCGGCATAGGCCCGGCCGATCATGTCGAGCGTCCCGCGCGAAAATTCCAGCGGGCACGCATAGGGGGTGCCGTCCCGCAGGCTATCGCCGAACGCCTCGACCTGAAGCACGTATTGGCGCGCGGTGGGAAAGGTCTCGACCGTCACCCGGCCCGCCCCGTCGCGATGCTCGATCCGGGCCTCGCCGAACTTGCCGGCATTGAAGGGCGCGGTCAGGCGCAGCACCCCCTCCGTGCCGTGAAAGACGACCTCCTGCCAGGGGCACAGACGCATGCTGAGCTTGGCGAAAAAGCTGAAGCCGTCGAACGCGGCGCTGACATCGGCGGTCACGTCCACGCCGTTTTCACGGATCAGCCGGGCCGAGACTTCTTGCGGCTCCTGCCCGGTGGCGAACCGCACGGCGCCGCAGGGGTACACCCCGATGTCATAAAGCGCGCCGCCGCCGGTGTCGGGGCGATTGCGGATATTGCCAGGGTCGGGGTTGTTGAAGCTGAAGAGCGCGTTGACGTGGCGCAGTTCTCCCACCGCCCCCTCGGCCAGAAGCGCCCGGACCCGCAGCCATTGCGGGTGATGCACGATCATGTAGGCCTCGGCGGCCAGCACCCCCGCCGCGTCGCGCGCGGCGATCAGCGCGTCCAGCCCGGCCACGTCCAGCGCCACGGGCTTTTCACAAAGCACCGCCTTGCCGGTGGCAAGCGCCTTTTCCGTCCACTCCACATGCATGTGGTTGGGCAGCGGGATGTAGACGGCGTCGATGGCGGGGTCATCGAGCAGCGCCTCATAGCTGTCGTGGACGCGCAGGCCGGGCGCGAAGGCGCTGAAGCGGGCGGCCTTTTCGGTGCTGGAGGTGGCGAGCGCGGCCAGGTCGGCCCCGCGCGCGGCGTGGATGGCGGGCGCCATGTCGGTCAGGGCGAAATTGGCGGCGCCCAGCACCCCCCAGCGGATCGGCCGTTCGGTCATTGCATCCTCCCTCTCTGCCACAGGAGGGTAGTCAAGAACCGCCGCCGCGGAAAGGGGCCCTAGCCGGCGGCGACCACCCCCGCCGCGGCCTCCAGCGCGCCCTTGCCGTGGGGGATGTCCAGCGCCACCAGCCCGGCCTCGATCGCGCCGAGCGCGCCGAGGATCATGTGGGCGTTCACATGGCCCATATGGCCGATGCGGAAAAACCCGTGCCAGGCCGGGTCGCCCGGCTCGGCCATGCCCAGCCCGATGCCCAGGGTCACGCCGGCGGTCTGGGCCAGCCAGTCGCGCAGGGCGGTGCCATGGGGCGGGCCGATCCGCACGGCCGTCACCGCGTGGCTGCGATGGGCGGGATCGGCGATGTTGATTTCCATCGGCCCGTCCGCGCCCCAGGCCTCGAGCGCGGCCCAGACGGTGCGGGCCAGCCGGCGATGACGGGCCAGCGCGGCGTCGAGCCCCTCTTCATGCATCAGCATGTCGAGCGCGGTGCGCAGCCCGTAGAGGTGATGCGTCGGCGCGGTGCCCCCGAAATACTGGTAAAAGACCTGCGGATCGGCGCGCGGCGCCCAGTCCCAGTACTGGCTGACCAGGTCGGCCTTCTGCCGGGCCTCGGCCGCCTTGCCGTTGAAATAGACAAAGCTCATGCCCGGCGGCGTCATCAGCCCCTTCTGACAGCCCGCCACGGTGACATCGACGCCCCAGCCATCCATGTCGTAGGCATCGCAGGCCAGCGAGGCGATGCAGTCGACCATGAAAAGCGCCGGGTGGCCGGCCGCGTCGATCGCCGCGCGGATCGCCGGGATATCGTTCCTGACCGCGGTGGCGGTATCGACATGGACGACCAGAACCGCGTGGATTTCGTGTCCGCTGTCGGCGCTCAGCCGTTCGGCCACCCGCGCCGCATCGACCGGGGCGCGCTTGCCGAAATCCATCACCTCGACCTCGACGCCCATGCGCCGGGCGACCTCGCCCCAGCCCGGGCCGAACCGCCCGGTGGCCAGCACCAGCACCTTGTCGCCCCGCGAGCAGGTGTTCGAGATCGCCGCCTCCCACGCGCCGTGGCCGTTGGCGATGTACATCGCCACGTCATGGGCCGTGCGCGCCGCCGCCTTGAGATCGGGCATCATGCCCTCGACCATCTCGACAAGCGCGCCCTCGTAGATGTTGGGCGCGGGCCGGTGCATGGCCTGCAACACCCGGTCGGGGATGACCGAAGGGCCGGGAATGGCGAGATATGGGCGACCGTGGGACAGGGGCATGGGCAGACCTCGGATGCGTACATATCCCGGTTAGCCCCGGCACCGACGGGCGTCAATCGCTTGTCACACCGCGCCATTCGGGCTATCTCCGCCCCCTGTCCCGCCCAGCCCAAGGCCCCCATGATCGACCGCCTCAAGTCCGGATATGACGCATTCGAACGCCGCTGGCGACAGTCCGCGGGGGGCGATCTTTCGGCGCCGGGCGCGCGGCGATCGGCGCTTTGGCATTTCCACCTGATGGATCACGCCTTCCTGCGCGTGTTCTGGAGCAACATGGCCCAGGTCGCGCCGGGGGTCTGGCGCTCGAACCAGCCCGACGATAGGCGGCTGAAACGCTATCGTGACATGGGCATCAAGACGGTGCTGTCGCTGAGAGGCGACAAGCCGTCGAGCCACCTCGCGCTGGAGCGCGCCACCTGCGCCCGGCTGGGCCTGACCTTCGAGGTTGCCTCGATCGGTGCGCGGCGGCTGGTGCCGGCGGACCGCGTCTTGCACCTTCTGGACCTTTTCGAAACGGTCGAGCGCCCCTTCGTGATGCACTGCAAATCAGGCGCCGACCGGGCGGGACTCGCCGCGGCGCTTTACCTGATGCATATCGAGGGCCGCCCGGTCGAGGAGGCCGCGAAACAGCTTTCCATGCGGTTCCTGCATTCGCGGCGGGGGGCGACCGGCCTGCTGGATCACATGCTCGACGCCTACGCCGCCGACACAGCGAAAGAGCCGATGCCGATCCGGACATGGATCGAAACCCGCTACGACAAGCACGCGCTGGAAGACGAGTACCGCGCGTTGCAAGCGAAGGGCGGCTAGGCCATGGCGGGCGACGAAGGCCGGGGCGTCGTCGGCTGGCTGTGGCACGGCTACCTGCGCGGGCATCTGCGCACCATCGGCGCCGCGCTCGTGCTGATGACCGTCGAGGGCGCGATGCTGGGCGCGCTCAGCTACCTCGTGAAACCGCTGTTCGACGACGTGTTCGTGTCGGGCAACAAGGGCGCGATCCCGCTGGTCGCGGGGGGCGTCTGCGCGGTGTTCCTGATCAGGGCGCTGGCGGGCTTTGGCCAGCGGGTGCTGATGGCGCGGGTGGGCCAGCGGGTCTCGGCGTCGCTGCAACGCGACCTCGTGGGCCACATGCTGACGCTCGACAGCCTTTGGTTTCAGAAAACCCCGCCGGGCAACCTGATCGAACGGGTACGCGGCGACACGCTGGTCGCCGCCAATATCTGGTCGACGGTGCTGGCGGCCGGCGGGCGCGACCTCGTCGCGCTGATCTCGCTTTTCGCCGTGGCGCTGTCGATCGACTGGGTCTGGACGCTGATCGCGGTGGCCGGCGTGCCGCTCTTGATCGTCCCGGTGATGGCACTGCAACGCTGGGTCCGGGCCACCACCCGCGCGGCCCGCGCTGCGGCGGCCGAGATCGCCACGCGTCTTGACGAGATTTTCCACGGCGTGGTCACGATCAAGCTGAACCGGCTGGAGGCGCGCGAGGGCGACCGCTTTGCCGACACGGTGGACGACTACGTGCAGGCGCAGATCCGCTCGATGACCGGGCAGGCGGGCATCCCGGCGCTGATGGACGTGATCGCGGGCATCGGGTTTCTGGGGGTGCTCAGCTATGGCGGGTTGCAGATCGTCGCGGGGGAAAAGACCGTGGGCGAGTTCATGTCGTTTTTCACCGCCATGGCGCTGGTCTTCGAGCCGCTGCGCCGCATCGGCAATGTCTCGGGCGCGTGGCAGGCGGCGCTTGCCAGCCTCGAACGGCTGCACGCGGTTTTCCTCGACCGGCCCACGATCCTGTCGCCCGCCCGGCCCCGCGCCCTGCCCGCCCCGGGCGGCGCGTGCGACATCGCGCTCAAGGACGTGCACCTTGCCTACCGGGACAGCCCGGCGCTGAACGGGCTGTCCTTTACCGCCGGGGCGGGTCAGACCACCGCGCTGGTCGGCCCGTCGGGCGCGGGCAAGAGCACGGTCTTCAACCTGCTGACACGGCTCGTCGAGCCGCAGTCGGGCACCGTCGCCGTAGGCGGCGTGCCGGTCGACGCGCTGGAGCTGACCGCGCTGCGCGACCTGTTTTCGGTGGTCACGCAGGATGCGCCGCTGTTCGACGACACGCTGCGCGACAACATCCTGCTGGGCCGGACCGACATCACCGAGGACCGACTCGCCGAGGTGCTGAAGGCCGCCCATGTCGACGATTTCCTGCCCGCGCTTCCCGCCGGCCTCGACAGCCCCGCCGGGCCCCGCGGCGCCAACCTCTCGGGCGGGCAGCGCCAGCGGGTGGCGATCGCGCGCGCGCTCTTGCGCGACGCGCCGATCCTGCTGCTGGACGAGGCGACCTCGGCGCTTGACGCGAAATCCGAACAGGCGGTGCAAGAGGCGCTGGACAGGCTGGCCGCTGGGCGCACCACGCTGGTGATCGCCCACCGGCTGGCCACCGTGCGCGATGCCGAGCATATCGTGGTGATGGACCGCGGCCGGGTGGCCGAAGAGGGCCGCCACGAGGACCTCATTGCCCGGGGCGGCATTTATTCCGGCCTCTACCGGTTGCAATTCGCCGTGGAATCCTGACCCTCTGGCCGAGACAGCCACCCCCAGGGAGACCGTAATGCCAGGCGAGGCCGCCCCAGACCGAACCGTGATCGCCATTACCGGCGCCGACCGCCGGCATTTCCTGCAAGGACTGGTCAGCAACGATGTGACCGACCTGTCGGGCCGGCTGGTCTATGCCGCGTTGCTGACCCCGCAGGGCAAGTACCTGGCCGATTTCTTCCTGACCGAGCAAGGCGAGACCATCCTGCTCGACATCAAGTCCGAACTCGCGCCGGGACTGATGCAGCGGCTGACCATGTACAAGCTGCGCGCGGATGTGGCGCTAAAAGAGACCGGCCTGCATGTCCAGCGCGGCCTGGGACCGGCCCCCGAGGGTGCGCTGGCCGATCCGCGTCACCCGGATATGGGATGGCGCGCCTATACCGAGGCGCCCGGCACCGCGCCCGAAATCGACTGGGACGCGCGGCGCGTGGCAAACTGCATCCCCGAAACCGGCGTTGAGCTGATCCCGAACGAGACTTTCCTGCTGGAGGCCGGGTTCGAGCGGCTGAACGGCGTCGATTTCCACAAGGGCTGCTATGTCGGCCAGGAGGTCACCGCGCGGATGAAGCACAAGACCGAGCTGAAAAAGGGCCTCGCGACGGTCCTGATTGCCGGCGACGCCCCGGTCGGGAGCGAGATCACCGCCGACGGCAAGCCCGCCGGCACGCTCTTTACGCGGGCGGATGGGCAGGCAATTGCCTATTTGCGGTTCGACCGCGCCGCGGGGCCGATGCAGGCCGGCGACGCCACCGTGACCCGCAGGGGCTGAGCCATGTTCGACCGCACCGCCCTGGAAACGCTGTTGGATGCCGCTATCTCGCGGGTCGCGCCCTTGCATGGCGGCGACTTGTCCGAGGTCTTTGCCGTCACGCTGGAGGACGGGCGGACAATCGCCGTCAAGCAGGGGTCGCTGGCGATGCGCGAGGCGCGGATGCTGGATGCGATCGGGGCCGTGGGCGTGGCCGCGCCCCAGGTGCTGGCCGCCCGCGGCCCCCTGCTGGCGATGACCTATCTCGACGAGGGCCGCGCGGGGCCCCAGGGCTGGGCCGCCCTGGGCGAAGAGCTGCGCCAACTGCACGCGGTCCGCGGGGCCGACTATGGCTGGGAAGAAGATTACGCCTTTGGTCCCGCCGCCCTGCCCAACGCCGCCACCGGCGATTGGCCGGCGTTTTGGGCCGAACGGCGGCTGATGGCCTGGCCCGAGGCGCTGCCGGGCGACATCGCGCGGCGCACCGAGGCGCTGGCCGCCCGCCTGCCAGAGATGCTGCCCGCAGGGCCGGCCCCTGCCCTGCTTCATGGCGACCTGTGGTCGGGCAACGTCCTTTTCACCGCCGAGGGCGGCGCGGCGCTGATCGACCCGGCCTGCTATTACGGGCACGCGGAGGTCGATCTTGCCATGCTGCATCTTTTCGGGGCGCCTGGGCCGGGCTTTGCCGACGCTTACGGCGCCCTGGAACCGGGGCTCGCCGAACGTCGGACGCTTTATCAGCTTTGGCCGGCGCTGGTGCACCTGCGCCTGTTCGGGGCCGGCTATCGCGGCATGGTCGAGCGGATGTTGGGGGCGTTGGGGGCATAGCCCGAGGCAGGACGCCTGCGCCTTTTCCACAGCCGCGCAGCGAAGCGGCCATGTATTGCGCATATTGACCCGCGCCCGGCGGATCGGGCCTCGCGCCGTCAGGCGCGCTCGGAATATTCCATCGTCTCGGTGTTGACGACGATCGACTCGTCAGGGCCGACGAAGGGCGGCACCATCACGCGCACGCCGTTGTCCAGCACCGCGGGCTTGAAGCTGTTGGCGGCGGTCTGGCCTTTGACCACCGGCTCGGTCTCTTCGATCTTGCAGACCACCTTTTGAGGCAGGGTCGCGTTCAGCGCCTCGTTCTCGTAATACTCGATCATCACCGTCATCCCGTCTTGCAGGAACGGCCGGCGCTCGCCCAATATCTCTGCAGGCAGTTCGATCTGCTCGTAGGTCTCCATGTCCATGAAGACGAGCATCCCGTCGGTTTCATAAAGAAACTGCTGGTCTTTTTGTTCCAGCCGCACCCGTTCCACCTTGTCGGCGCTGCGGAAACGTTCATTCAGTTTCGATCCGTTGCGCAGGTTGCGAAGCTCGACCTGGGCAAAGGCGCCGCCCTTGCCGGGCTTGACGTGATCGACTTTCACGGCGGCCCAGAGCCCGCCGTTATGTTCCAAAACGTTGCCGGGGCGAATTTCGTTGCCGTTGATCTTGGGCATGGGACAGAACCTTGACAGACGGTTGATCGCGATTTCGGCGCACCTATATCTTGCTGATGGTGGGCTTGCAAGACGACTAGATACGGTGCACTGCGCGGGTTGGCTATGCGCCCAGTGCATGATAGGTATTCCGAAATGGAAATACCGAATCGCAATAAAACCGTCATATTCGGCGGCACGCCAGAAAATGCAAGAGCAAGAATAAAGGACAGCGAGATGGTCGATTTCGTTGATGGCACTGCCTTCAACCATGAACAGGGATCCCGTGCACGCAAACTGTTTGCCGCGGTGGTTCTGGCCGCGCTCGACGACGCGATCGCGGATGACAAGAAATACGGCAACGGCCCCGAGCAAATTGCTCGTTGGGCGCGATCGCGCGACGGACGCGAGGTGCTGACCTGTGCGGGTATCGACCCGAACGAACGTGTCGTCTCGGGGCTGATGGAGTTCGTCTCGAAAGGCGTGCGCACCTCGGTCGCGCTGTCGCGCGAGGAAAGCGAACGCCGCCTGATGCAGGAGCATGCCGAGGCGGCCTGACGCCGGCGAACCGCCCGAATGGAACGATCCAAGATACCAACACCCGCCGCGGTCCTGCCGGGCGGGTGTTTGGTTTTGGCCAGCGCCGACCTCGCCCGGTCTTGTTGCAACAAATCCCGGGAAAGCGCGCGCCGGCTGGCCGCGTGTCAGTCGAACGCGCGGCTGGAAAGAACCCGGTTGATCTCGCTTCGCACCAGTTTGCGCACGTTGCGCGTGATCCGCTCGCCCAAAGCGCCCTGCAGTTCCTCGCGCACGATCTCGCTGACAAGCGCCCGCAGCGCGTCCTCGTCGAGCGCGTCTTCCAGGCTGGAAAACAGGTCTTCCGACGCCGTGTCGTCGGCCTCATCCGAAGCGTCCAGGTCGCGTTGCGAAGGCTGGGGCTGCCAGCGCGCGCGGGTCCTCGCCGCGCTGGCTGCGCGGTACTCCTCGGGCTCTTCCTCGGCCTCCGCGGCGTCATCGTAGCTGGGGTCCTCGGGCAGACCGATATGAAGGCGGGTCGAACCAACCCGCGCCGATGACGCGGCCCAGGCCGTCTCGTCCGGCGTGGCGGCCACCGCGGCTTCAAGTTCGGACAGCCGCTCTTCCAGTGACGGGGCGCCGCCTTCTTCCTCGTCCCAGGCCAGTTCCCAGGCCTCTTCCGAGGCCGCCTCGGGGTCCTCGCCGGCGTCGAAGGCGCGCTCGTCGTCGGTCGCATCGTCTTCACACACGTCGTCGCCCGGCAGATCGTCGGCCTCGTCGAGGTCGAACTCCGACAGATCGGGGGCCGCACTGGCGTCGATGCGCAGCGACGGGGTAAGCACCAGTCGGCTCGCGCCCGGTCCGCGGGCCTCGGCCTGCTCGGTCACAAGGCGGCGGATCGAGGACAGGACGTCCTCAAGCTCTGCCGTCTTCATCGTGTCAGACATACCCCGTCCTCACAGCCAGTACACAGCGATGGTAGCTGCACTCCCTTAATCGCACAACAAATTGTACGTCACTCCCGGCCAATGCTTTTGAGCACACGATCCAGCCGATCGCCCTGAACGCTTGTCACCGGTGCGTTGCGCACAGCGTTGTAATAGGCGACCGGATCGTAGGTCGGAATGCCGAGCCCCAGATGATCGACCGTCAGCAGACCCATCGCCGAAAGCAGCGCGTAGACGGCGACATACTGGTTCGCCTCGGCGTTGATCCGCGCGGCGCGGGCATCGAGAAGGTCCTGTTCGGAATCGAGCACGTCGAGCGTGGTGCGCGAGCCCAGATTGGCCTCTTCGCGGGTCCCCTCATAGGCCAGCTGCGCGGCGCTGATCTGCTCGCGCGTGGCGGAAAGCTGGGCGCGGGCCGTGGAAAGGCTCGCCCACGACGTGCCCACCTCCTGGTCGATGGCGCGCACCGTCTGCAACAGCCCGGCACTGGCCTGATCGGCGCCAGCCAGCGCCTGGCGCTCGACCGAGCGCAGCTGGCCACCGCGGTAGATCGGCTGGCTGAGGGTGAGCGACAGGCTTGAGCTGTCGTTGCCGTAGTCGTCGACGCCGATCTCGGCCCCCGCCGTCACGGTCGGACCCAGCGCGGCGCGGGCGCGCGCAACGCTCAGACGGGCGACGGTCACGTTATGCTGCGCACTGACGATATCGGGATGGCGGCGCACGGCGATATCGCGCGCGGCGTTGACCGTGGCCGGCAGATCGGGTGTCGGCGGGATACCGGTCAGCGGCCCGGGATAGCGGCCCACGGCGAGCTTGAACCCCTCGCGCGCGGCGACGAGGTCGCCCTCGGCGGCCACCAGGTTGCTGCGCGCCTCGGCCAGCGCGGCCTCGGCGATCGAAACGTCGGTGCGCGTCACCTCGCCCACGTCGAACCGATCGCGCGTGGCCTGCAATTCCTGGCTGATGAGCCGAACGTTGCTTTGCCGAAGCGCCACGTTTTCCAGCGCGCGGCGCACGTCCATGTAGGCCGAGACCGCGTTGAGCAGCACGTCCTGCTCGACCCCGATCAGGTCGGACCGGGTGGCCATCACGGCTTCTTTCGCGCTTTCCACCGCCAGCCTGTTCCGGCCGTTGTCGTAGAGCGTCAGTTCCGCGCTGAGCGCCAGCGTGGCCTCGGTGCTGGTCGTGGGCGCTGCCGCCGAGGGGTTGGAGGGCGCGACATGCGTCTTGGTCGCTCGCGCAATAAAGGACACGATCGGCCGCAGCGCCGCAACGGCCTGCGCGACATCCTCGTCCGCGGCGCGCAACAGCGCCCGGTTCTGTTCCAAAAGATTGGAATTCTTGTAGGCCGCGATCATTGCATCGGTCAGCGTCTCGGCCCGCGCCCCCGCCGGCACGGCGACGGCGCATAGCAACGCAAGCCCGGCTGCCGTCTGTCTGAAGATATTACCCATTTCTCTCAGCCTTTGCCTATTTGCCACTCGGCGCCCCCCGAACGTACCGCGATCAGAATTCGAAGGCCGGCACCCGTGCGAACCCCGGCAAGACCGGGGCACTCGCGTTGAAGATGAAGCGCCAGCTCATGCCGCCCGCGCCCTTGTAACCCAACCGGCATACGCCCAGCTGCCCTTCCATGAACACCGCGACGGCGCGGCCGCCGGGGCGCAGTTGCGCCTCGAGCGCCGGCGGGAAACGCTCGATCCCGCCCTCCACCACGATAACGTCGTAGGGGGCATAGCGCTCGGCCCCCTCGGCCAGCGGCCCGGTGACCACCGCGGCATTGTCCACGCCTTGTTCCGAAAGCAGGCCCTCGGCCTCGCGCGCCATGTCGCTGTCTTCTTCGACGGCCACGGCGGTTTGCGCCAGGCGCGCGATCACGGCGGCGGAATAGCCCAGCGCCGACCCGATATCGAGCACCAGCTCGTCGGGCTGGATCGCCACCTCTTCCAGCATCTTGGACAGCGTCCGGGGGTCGAGTATGACGCGGCCGCCGCCAAGAGCGAGGTTCTCGCCGACATAGGCCGCCTCGCGTTGCGAGTCGGGCACATAGACCTCGCGCGGCACCTCCAGCATGGCCTGAATGATCGGCAGGCGGGTCACGTCGGACGGGCGGACCTGGGTGTCGACCATGGCAATGCGGCGGGCGGTGAAATCGGTCATCGGCAAAACTCGCACAGTCTCGGGGTTGGATTGGTGATGCCACAGAAACCGGGACTCGGCAACACGCCAGCAGGGCGGTGAAACGCGGCTGCCGAAGCGCTGTTGCGCGCTCACACCGCCGCAGCGGCGGCCGGCAGCGCCAGGATTTCATCGACGATGGCCGCGACCGGCCGGGCGGCGTCCACCCGCGCCCAGCCGATGGCACCGGTGCCCCGAGCCAACTGCGCCTCGAGCACCGCCAGCCCCGCATCCGAGGGCCCGCCGCGCCGCGCCGCGACGCGCCCGCGCAGGGTTTCGGCCGGGGCGTCCAGCCAGACCGCCGTCACTGGCCGGCCGGCGGCCGACAGCGCCGCCACGGCCGCCGCCCGCCGCCCCGCCCGGTCGAAGACCGCATCGACGATGACCGGCACACCCGCCGCGGCCAGTCCCCTGCCGCGCCGGCCCAGCCGCGCGTAAACCCTGTCGGAAACCTCGGGCGCATAGGCGCTTTCGGGCAGGCGGGCGTCGGGCGCCAGCCCGAAAAGCGCCTTTCGCGTTCGGTCGCTTTCAACGATGCGCGCCCCCGGCGGCGGCCCCATCCGCGGCGCCAGCGCCTCGGCCACCGTTGTCTTGCCGCTGCCGCTGAACCCGCCCAGCACGACAACCGGCGCCGGCGCCGGGTCGAGCAGCGCCGCGGCCAACGCGAAATAGCTGCGCGCGGTATCTGCCGCCGCCCCTGCCCCTTCTTCGGCACCCTCGGCAAAGGTCGCGGTCACATGCGCCCTGACCGCCGCACGCACCGCCATGAAAAACGGCAGCAGCCCCGCGCCCGCCTCGTCGCCGGTCAGGTCGAGATACCGGTTGGCCAGCCGGTTGGCGACCCCCGCCATCCCGCGATGCCACAAGTCCATCAACAGAAAGGCCAGATCGTACAGCACATCGACCGTGGCCAGCTGCTCGGAAAACTCGATACAGTCGAAAAGCCGCGGCGCGCCCTCCACCAGGCAGATGTTGCGCAGGTGCAGATCGCCGTGACAGCGCCGGATCCGGCCCTGCGCCGCCCGCCGGTTCAACAGCCCCGCATGGCGCGCCAACGCCCGGCGGAAACGTGTGCCCAGCGCCGCCACCTCGCCGCGCGAGAAGACCCGCGAGGTGGCAAACCCCGCCGCGTTGATGTCGAGCACGCCGGCCATGTTGGCCGCCCCGCCCCCGCCGCGGACCGGCGCCCGGTCGTGATAGGCGGCGATCTGCCCGGCCAGCGCCTCGATCAGCGCCGGGCTCAGCCACCCCGCCGCAGCCATACGGTCGAAAAGCGCCGCCTGGTCGAACCGCACCATCTCGACCGCCGCGTCGACCAGCGGCCCGTCGCCGTCGAAAACAAGGCCGCCATCCGCGGCCCGCGTGATCCGGCGCACGCCGAGATAGATCTCGGGCGCAAAGGGTGCGTTCAGCGCGATCTCGCGTTCGCAATAGGCCAGCCGTCGCGCGGGCGTCGAGAAATCGGCATAGGGCAGCCTGACCGCGCGCTTAAGCTTGAAGGCCCGGTCGCCGGACAGGAAGACCCGCGAGATATGCGTCTCGATCACCTCGCCTCCCGCTGCGCCGAGAAAGGCTGTGACGGCACTCTGGTCATCGGGCGTCATGGCACGGGCTCCGTTGGCAAGCCCAGAGTAGGCTCGGCCCGCCGCGATCGCAAAGCGCCAATGCGCCGCCGCGCAACCCGCCCGCCCCGCCCGGTTTCTTCTGGCCGAAAATATCCCGGGGGTCCGGGGGCAGGCCCCCCGGCGGCCTCGTGCGGGCGCTCCAAACCGCCCCAGGCCGCGGCGATACACGCTTGACGGGGGGGGCACGAAAACCTAATGAATGCGGCACTTCGGCGAGTTGGCGGAGTGGTTACGCAGCGGATTGCAAATCCGTGTACACCGGTTCGATTCCGGTACTCGCCTCCATTTCTTTCTAAATCATAGGGTTAGCGGCTGAACGGTCGGGTGTGACACAAAGTGGGACACACGCCCTATGATGCTGTCATCCTATCTAAGCCCTTCTCGGCATGGTGTTTATTACTTCCGTTGGCCTATCCCTCCGTCCCAAGAGGGAAAGCGGACCACGGTGCGCATCTCCCTGCGGACACGTTGCCCGGATCGGGCTGGTGATTTGGCCCGCCATCTTGCATCCTGCGGACGAATACTGCGCGAGAACAATGCATTGGCGGGACTGAGACAAAGCGAGATACGCGAGAAGGTGCAAGCCTACTTCAAGGCGCAACTGGACCAGTACCTTGACTGGCTGGACCGGCGCGGCTTGTCGAAGAATGCCTTGGCCGATGCCCGCGAAGAAATGCTGGACCATGACAGCATGGTCGATCTTGAAAGCGTCCATCCCCAATACCTGCCAATCGCCCGCTTCAAGACGAAGATGGAAGTCTCGGACGCCGATTGGGAGGCCAGCCTGCCCCGCATCGCCATTGAACTACGCAAGGGTCGCCGGGACATGCTCAGGCGCGTTCTGGAAGCCGCTGAGCGCCTTGAGCATTACTCCTATGACGATGCCCCGAACATCGTTTCTGCCGCTCCTGCGCCCGCTCTGCCAGCCTCATCGCCCTTGGGTGCGGCGGTGGATGATTTCATCGCTGAGCATTCGCGCCAATGGACGGGCAAGACCACGGTTCAGAACCGGGCTTACCTGAACATCCTTGTCGAATACTTCGGCCCTGATCGGCTGCTTGCGACGATCACCAAGCAAGATGCAAGCGAAGTAAAGAAGGTCTTGCAGGTGCTACCGGCCAGCCGAAACACCAAGCCCAAGTTGAAAGCCATGCCCTTGATGCAAGTCATCAAGGAACCGGGGCACAAGAAGATCGCAGCCGGGACACTCAACAGCCATATCCAGATGTTCAAGATGTTCTTCGACTGGGCGGAACGGCACGGACATGCTCCGCACACGCTCTTTGAAGGAATGAAGGTGAGGAAGGACAAGGCCAGCGAGAGTGAGCGCAAGCCCTTCACACCGGATCAGGCGCGGTTGATCTACACCGAGTTGACGGAGAACCCGTCCGGGCTGGTGCGCAAAGACAGCCACAAGTGGGGGATGCTCTTGGGCATGTTCACCGGGGCGCGTTTGAACGAGATTTGCCAACTCGACATTGCCGATGTGAAGCAGGACGGCGGTACATGGTTCCTGAACATCACTGACGAAGGCGACGACACCAAAAGCGTCAAGTCTAAGGCAGGACGGCGCAAGGTGCCCCTGCATTCCGAGTTGATCCGCCTTGGCTTTCTCGACTTCGTGGAAAGTCGCAGGAACGCCACACGCCTGTTCCCAGACTACAGCTACAGCGCCAATGGCGGCTACGGTCGCAACTTGGGCCGCTGGTGCAATGAGAGTTTCTTGCCCAAGCTGGGCATCAAGCAGCCGGGTCTTGTCTTTCATAGCCTGCGGCACACTGTTGTGACGCGGCTGAGCCAAGCAGACGTGCCCGAACCCATTGTGCAGTGCATCGTCGGTCACGCGCGTTCTGGTGTCACGCAAGAGGTCTATAATCGGGAAGGCTACACGTTGACCCAGTTGAAAGAGAACATTGACCGCTTCGCCATCTGCCAAGCTAACTAGTCGGCTGGTCGGGGCCATTTTGCATGGCCCCTTCCATCGTGAACGCAAAACGGCCAGCTTCCGCGCGGATCGCTTCGAGTGTTTCGGAGGTCATCGCTTCTTCCGTGACTTCTGCTATCCACTCCGGGTCAACTTCGTCCATGCGCTCAAGCGCGGTCAGTTGCGCAACGATGAATGCCGCGCCGTTGGTGTGCATGTCGAGATCGGACAGTTTCAGACCGAATGCCTGCACCGTTCCATCGAATGCGCCTAGCGCAGCGGCGGCAATCTCTTTGTCATCGAGGTCGCGCTTTATCGCTGTCAAATAGCCGACATGGTGCATACCCGCCGCAAGGTGGACGTCCTCCAAGCTATCAGGCTGGGACGTAAAAACAGCTTCATCTGGTTCAGTTGCGGCAGGCTCACCCATCGGCGCGTTATCTTCGTGCCTGAGCGGCACAATGAAGTTGTCTTCCGCTTTCGGGTTCATTGCGCCCGCGCAAAAGGCGCTCACCACGAAAGCAACACCCAAGGGCATGACGAAAGCCAATAGCAAGAAACCGGCAACGAGAAACAGCCACCAATACGCGCGGAAAAACCGCATGGTGCCGGTGGCAACCAAGAGTTGCATTTGCACGTTCCACCAATAGCGCCCGATCACGCCAAGGCTGGTACTCGCAGCGGCAAAACCTTCGGTCGCAGCACCGTAGGCGATGTGGTGGTCAGGTGACTTGTTGTTGAGGCTCATAGGGCGCTCCGATGGTGAGACTGACGCGCGCCCCGGCACGGCCCGACACCGGACAGCAAGGACGATCAATATCCAGATTTTAGATACCTAGTTTTGAGATATAGTCAACGCGCCCAGTGCAACAGCATGGGGCGTTCATGCCTAAAACTCTTGGAGATCAAAGGCATGATGCTCTTATCCGCTATCTCATCGAGAAGCGCGGCGAGGCAGGCTTGAAGCAGGTGGAACTTGCAGAGCGGATGAAGGTCTACCAGTCCTTCATCGCGCGGCTGGAAAGCGGTCAACGCCGGGTGGATGTGGTGGAACTGGTCAAGCTGGGCGAGGTGCTTGGCTTCGATCCTACCGAGATCGTGGGCAGGCTGGCCAAGATGTCGGACTGAGCCTGCCACGGCCCCGGCCTATTTGCCCCAGTAATGGGGTGAAACCATTATTAACCCCACGAGCTACCCACATATAGCCGGACTGAGTAGCATCATGGCTCTAATGCCTCGGCCTCGAACGCCGCTTTAAAGTCGGTATTGGTCTGACCCGTCTCATTGAAGAAGGGCAATCCAAGAACCGTGTAATCCCGACCTTGGAATACCGTCTCAAGTCGGGCCTTGGCTTTCACTTGCTCAAGAAAGTCCTGCTTCCAATCGTCTTGCGGGCGCAACTGGTCGCCCTTGGGTTCGATGAATAGCTGCAAGATTGTGCTGGCTTCTTCGCCCTTCTTCTTCAGAAACAGAACGAAGTCGGGTTCAAAGGCGCGTCCGGTGTCGAAGTCGTACAGCTTCACCGCCTTCTCATTCCGTAGCAGGTAGAAGTCGTCATACACGCCCCGAAGTCGGGCTTCCTGATCGTGCATATACTTGATGAAGTGCTTTTCTTGGTCCGTGCCGTAGCTGTCGTCGTAGGCGTGCCAGTCCTTGCCGCTCAGGTCGATCTGGTCCAGCCCCGGCACGTTGCTTTCACCCTTCACCCAACTCAGGCCCGTCTCGCCTTCGATCCTCAGTTTCAGCACCTTGTCGGTGAAGCGGTCCTTGATGGGTTCCGGCTTGAAGTCCTTGGTGCCGATATACTCGACGCTTTCACGTTTCACGCCGCTTTCGATCTGGTGCAGAACGTATTGCGCGATGTCCAGCTTTTGCCGTGCGGTCAGGTTGTCCAAGTCATCGGGCAAACCGCGCACGCTCACTGTCACGCCGCCCAGATAGGTATCGGAGGTCACAAACTGCGAGGCGCTGGCGAGTTGCGGGAAATAGGTCCGCAAGTTGGCGAAGTGGAAGAAGTCGTTGGCATCCATCGCAAAGCCCAGAATGGCCCTGCCAAAGTCGGCCAGCTTAAAGTCGCGGGACACGGGTTCCTTGCTCGACGGTTTCAGCGTCAACTGCCCACCGCCAAAGGCAGAGGCTTCCGTCACCCGGCCTGTCATCAGGTTGGGATAGGTGAACGGGCCTTCGATCTTGTAGGCGTCCAGCCCGTCCACACCGTCGCGCGGGTTCTTCACCCGGTCATTTGTCCAGACGTATTCACTCACATATAGGGAGGACTGCTTGAAGCTGTCCTTGAGCCTCAAGCGCACCGTTCGAGCGGTGTCGTCCAGCATCCCGGTTTCCCGCAAGGCATTGCGGATGTCTTGGATGTACTTGGGATTGTGCGAACAGTGATAGTGCAGCCCTTCCAGCACCCGCAAAGGATGGTCCACCGCGCTGTCATACTTGCGCTTTTCCCGTGCCGCGTCCGGTTGGTCCGGGGCGATGAACGGGAAGTACCGCGCCCCGCGCCCGATCAACTGCGCCTCGGCCATCGTGGTCTTACCCACCTTGTTGGCCTTGCCGTCGCGGGTGTCATACAGCCGCACGATGTCGAACAGGTTCAGCACGTCCCAGCCTTCGTTCAGCTTATCGACGGCGAAGATCACCCGTATCTCGTTGTCCCGATCCTCCAAGGCGTTGAGTTCTATCTGTCTGTTTTCCAAGTCCTTGGGGTTGTTGACGTTCACCACCTTCTCGGGGGCAAAATCGCCCTGTAGCTCACGGGCGAAATCCGCGCCGCTCATGGCCCGTTCGTCCATGATGAAGGCGAAGGCCCGCGAAAGGGTCTCATCGCCCTCAGAGGCCGCCCTCAGCGCGTCCAGCGCCTCGCCCGTCAGCCCGGCCACCATCGCCGTGAACGCCACTTCATTCTCGCCAGAGGCCGCGATGGTCTTGGACTTCATCAGGATTACAGGCTTGCAATGCAGCCCATGCGCCTCGGCCACCTTCCGGCGGTACTGGCTCAGGACCATCGCCTGCATCATCCGGGCCTCGGGTGGCAGATCGGCTTGCCGCAACTCGATGTCCTTGGAATAGCCGTCTTCGCGAAACTGCCGCAGCGAATAGTCGTACAGTATCTTGTCGGCATACTTCGCCCGGATCGCGTCGTTGCTCAGGTCCACGGTCGCGGTAAACTCCAACAGCATGTTTTCAGGATGCTGGCGGAAAATCTCGGATACCGTGCCTTCCCAACTGGCCTTTTCCTTCGCTTCGTCCTTGGTCAGCTTGTCCTTGCTCTTGGTCTCGGCGTTCAGGTGGTGCGCCTCGTCCGAGATCATCACCACCTTGTAGTCGCGGAAGTCTTCGATGGTGACGGCATTCTCTTTCGGGGCCTGCATCCTTGTGTGCAGCCCTTGAATGGTGGTGAAGTGGATGTTGATCGCGTCCGTATTCACCGCGTCGAAGGTGTCCACCGCGCGGATGTCCACCGGCTTGTCATCAATCCGCACACTGGGCGCGAACAGGTGCTTGGCCGATGCGGGGTTGAGGAAGTTTTCCTTGGTCTTCTCGATGATCTGGGCAGAGTTTACGAAGAACAGGAAGTTGCGATAGCCGCGCCGGTACAGGTCCAGGATCAGCGCCGCCATCAGCACCGTCTTGCCGCTGCCCGTGGCCATGTGGAACAGCAGGTGCGGGTTGGTCGGGCGTTGCGGGAAGTCTTCGATGTAGTAGAGCCAGCGTTCCAGCGCCGTGACCTGATAGGGCCTCAGTTCGATCTTGCCCGCGATGTTGCCCGTCACATGGTCGGGGATGTCCTTCTTGAGCAGCCCGAGTTCAACCGCCCCGTTCAGCTTGTCGTTTAGGGTCTGGCTCATTGGTCCAGCTCATAGAAAGAGCGGGTCGCGCGCCTGTCGTCTTCCGCAATGTCGAAGTCTACATCGCCAAGAGAGCCGAGATTGACATAGAGGTGGTTGGCATCAAGGCAGTCCATCAAAACGCGCTTGGCGTCTTCCAGCGGAAGGGCGGCGAAGTCTTTGATGTCGAAGGCGCTCAGGTCTACGTCATAGCGCAGATAGCCGGTGGCCTGCATGTCGGCATGAATGGTTTGCAGCGCGGCCATGTCCGGGGCCGCTTCGATCCGGTCGGCAAAGGCCGAGTTGGAGGCCGCAAGTTCGGCATAGACAAACGATCCGCCGCCTTGCCACTCGACGGCTTTGGAAATGCCGCCCTGTTCGCCTTCGATGACTTTCTTGAGGCGCGATGCGGGCAACTCAAGAATGTAGTCCATCTGTTCAACGGCGATCCAGCGACGACCCATCTTGTGCGCAACTGCCGCTGTCGTTCCTGAGCCGGAATAGAAGTCCAAAACGATGTCACCGGGATTGGTGGCAATGTGGACAATGCGTTGTAACAGTCGCTCAGGCTTTGGTGTGAAGTCAGACGCTTCATCCGAACCGACGATTGCATTCAACTCTTTCTTGGCCTGTTCATTCGTCCCTGCATCTTGATGCGCCCACCAAGTCGATGACTGAATACCGTTTTCGTCCTTGAGGTACTTCTTACGTCTTGGTTGATTGCTTCCATCCTTGCCGAACCAAAGACGTTTCTCTTTCTCAAGGATGCGGTATTCTTCCTCAGTCACTTTCCAGCAATAGCCTTCTGGTGGATAGAACCTGTCGCCAGACGGCGCGGTGATCCAATACATCTGATTTTCACGGCCCCACTTGCCATTCTTCTTTTGGTTCTGGGCGGTGAAGTCTCTATGAACCCATGGTCCTTTGGGGTCATTGTCTGGGTTCTTATATTCCGCGCGCTGCTTGTCTGTCATGGGCAAGCGATTGGCGCTTTCCTCAAAGATAGTCTTGAAGGTGCCGTTGGACCGCTTGGTTGTGCCTTGCTCACGGGCAAAGACAAGAATGTTGTCATGTGAGTTGCCAAGAATAACCCGGTCGTCGGGTGAGGTTCTCTTTTGCCACGCAATGTGCGCTACAAACTTTTCACGCCCGAAGACCTCATCCATCATCACTTTCGCGTAGTGTACTTCAGTATCATCCAGTGTGACGAAGATTGCACCATCGCGGGTGAGTAGCGACTTCGCGATTTCAAGTCGCCCCTTGAAGAAGGTCAGCCATGCAGAGTGGTTGAAACGGTCATTATACCGGAACCCGTCATTGCCGGTGTTATAGGGCGGGTCGATATAGATCAGCTTCACCTTGCCCGCATAGCGCGCTTTCAGCGAATGCAGCGCCAGCAGGTTGTTGCCCTTGATAAGCAGGTTGTCGTCCTCCGACACCGCATCCACGGGCTTTGCCTTACCTGCCGCCACGGCCTCCGCATCCCAGCGTTCCCAGCCGGTCAGCACCTTGGGTTCAAACAGGCGCGTGATGTCGTCCGGGGCCAGCGTCGTGTTCCAGAACACCTCGTTGCGGCCCCGGTCCTCTTTCGTCATGCCGCCTTCCAGCACGCAATCCTTGTAGGGCCACGCCAGCACCACGTCCCGCGACTGGCTCAGGTAATCGCCGCGCCCATCGGTCAGGCCGATCCGGTTCTTGAAGGCTGTGTAGCTGTCGGGCAGGAAGGCTTTGTTGGACACGAAGTCCTGAAACTTCACCTTGTCAAAGACCAGCGCCCCCGCGACCTCGGCAAAGAAATGCGCCTTGATCGTGTCGGACTGCATCAACAGTTCCAGCAGCCGCGCGTCCATGTTCAGCGCCGCCTCGATCACCGCATTCTTGAGGATCGCCCCATCCGAGATGAACGCCTGTTCGGCTTGGAGAAGCGCCGTCAGGTCATCGAGAAGGTTCTGCATGAATGGTCGCCCCCGTGTTCGTCTTTTCGCCCTTTGTGCCTGACGGGACAGGGAAAATCCAGCGGTCCCTTATTTGCCCCAGTAATGGGAATATTGGGTTTATAGGGGCAGGTCAGCGCAGGGCGTAAGCCGGGGTGACTTTGACAGGGGGAACCTGCCCCAGCCTCGCCTTGAAGGTGTCCTTCATCACCTGCACCAGTTCCCGTTCCAGATGGGCCTGCACGATGAAGGCGTCATGGATGGGCAGGATCGCATGGCCCTGCCTGACAAAGTGCAGCATGATCGCCTCAGCCATATCGCTTTCCAGCCGTTGCAGGGTCAGGCCCTTGTCGGTGCCCAGCATGGCGGGAACCATCGGGAAGGCGTCCAGCACCTGCGCGCGGAAGTCCTCTGCTGTCATGCCCCACCGGGTGCTGTCGAAGTCGCGGGGTTCCTCTGTCGTGCCTGTCTTGGAGTTGAGCAAGGCGGCAAGCGTGGCCTTGGCATGGTCCCGTAAATCTTCGTCCGCATTCGCCCCCACTATTGGAGAATAGGGGTCTTCCGGTATGGGCTGGCCCGCCTCTGCCAACAGCACCGCCGGGTTGAAACCGCTAAAGTCGGCTTCGATGGTGTGCTGCCCGTCTATCGTGATCGCGGGGCGCACATGGCTTTTGACGTTCTGCCACCAACCGCCGTGAAAGCGGCCACCGCAATCGAAGTTGCCCCGGTTGAAGACCCGGTGCAGGCGCACCTTGCGGCCTTGGTATTCGGGTTTTCGGTCATGGATCGTGAGCGGTCGCGTCGTGTCTATATCGGTCGCGTCCAGCTTTGCGTTGATCTCTTCCAGACGTGCCCGCATCGCCATCGTGTCGGGCGTATCGTCGTATCCGCAAAGCCGGTCCTTCTTGTCTTTCAACCGAATGGGTTCTTTGCCCCTCTCCACTCGGAAGTCACCAAAGGTCCAATCCTCAGCTTGCAGTTCGCTTGCACCCTTTTCGGTCAATGCGAAGCGGCTGGTTTGACTATGGTCGGGAAGATTGAAGCCGCGCTTGACCATTTCAATGTGGCCAAGTTTGCACAACCAGTCCTGCACGGTCGTGAACCTGTCTGCTGTCATATATTCAGGTCGGTATCGCCGTTCCCGGTCCAGTGCCTCGTTGCTGCGATACATGCCGATTGTCGTCGGCCATTTGTTGCACTTCGCGCGCATCAAGTTAGCAAGGATTACACTTCCGCAGTCGATAAACTTCCGTTGCGTGTTGGGGCTCGGTTTGCGCTTGGGGAATGCCGCTGCCCACTCCGCGCACACGTCATCCATGAGCAAGTCGATAAGGTTCTGTGCATCGCGATTTGACGCCACCAGATACGGCTCAAACGCCCATGAGTGATCCGCCAGTTGGCTGGGCAGAGTGGCAGCTATCGCCGCCATCCTCAAAGCGAAGTCAGACTTGGTTTCATCGGCCATCGAAAAATCCCGAAACATTTTTTCGTGACCCGATCTATACACAGCCACGCGCCAACTTCCCCCATACCCTACCCGCCCGGTGGGGGACACGCCCCGGTTCGCGCCTCGCCCGTACCATTGGACACAGAAAGCGCCATAGGGTCAGCACCCGCACCACCTACAGAGGGACAGAAGCGCCAAGACGTGACCCGCCCTCACTAAAGGACGAAGGGACAGCCAAGGATGCATTCGGGCCACCTATAGGACGATAGGAAGGCCACCTGAGACAACACCCGGCGGTTGACAGAAGCACAACCAAGACAGCATAAGTGTGACACGAAGTGCGACACACAACTCAACCTCGCACGCGATTGTTCAAGCCTTCCAGTGGCTTAGAAAAATGGTAGCGGGTCCGGTACTCGCCTCCAATACTTGGCGGATTCGGCGCGGGGTTTCTCAACAACTCCCACAACATTCGCTTTTTGGTTTCGTTTCGTTCACTTGCGTTGTTCCTGGGCCTTTGGTGCCCTGACCTTCTACCGGACGCTCGCGGTGCAGTGCGCCGTCATGTCCTGCATTCCCCTCGTGACCGCGGCGATTCCCTCGTCTGTCATTCTGGGGTGGCGGTATAGCGCATCCCGTGAATGTGGTATCCTCCGGCCCCGATCTGGCGGCGCACCTTCATCACCGCCAGCGCTGCGCCTCAGTAGGACCACAGGCCGGTGGCGCGGCTGTTCGTGAGGATGACGCTCGGCGGTGCTGAGCGCCCCGCCGGGCGCGCGGTGAGCGGTATTTATAGCCGCTTCCCGGTCTTGGAGTGGCGGACGTTGATGCCGCCCGCTTCGATGTCGCCCAACTGCATCTAGAGCACGTTCCCGATGCGCTGACCGGTGCCCAGGCGCAGTTCAAACAGCAGGAGCGCCCTGCCCTGCGCCGTGGCGCGATAGGCGGCGGGCAGGGCCAGGACCGCGTCGAGAAGGGCGGCCATCAGCACGCGTGTCATGTTTTGCACCGCTGGCTTGTTTCGCCTGATGCGTCATCCGAAAGTCAGAAAGGGAGACATCGATACCCTGACCGCGATCAGGCTCGATCATGATTCATAGATTTCATATGCATTTTTGTTGATTCCAAGCCGGGCGCGGTGCTTGCCAGACCGCCCGGTGCGCCTTAAGCCTTGCCTGATCCAACCGAGAGGGCCTTTTTCGTGCTGGTTTACCGCCTGCTTCTGACGCTCGCCGCACCCGTTGTCGCGCTGCGCCTGGCGCGCCGGCGCGACGAGGCGGACGAGCGGCTGGGCGGCGGCGCCCCGGCGGCGGCACGCAAGGGTGCCACGATCTGGGTGCATGCGGCCTCGAACGGCGAGGCCGCGGCGGCCCGCCCGCTGATCGAGGCGATGCTGGCTTGCGACCCCAAATTGGCACTTGTGGTCACCTGCAACAGCGCCACGGGCCGGGCCCTTGTCGCGGGCTGGGGGCTGGCGCGGGTCACCGCGCGGCTTGCGCCGCTCGACTACCGGCGGGCGCTCAGCCGGTTCCTGGCCAACTGGCAGCCCGAGGCGCTGATCGTGATCGAGAACGAGCTTTGGCCGAACCGCCTGGCGATGATGGCCGATCTCAAGCGCCCCGTTCTGGTGCTGGGCGCGCGGATGTCGCCGCGCAGCCTGCGCCGCTGGCAGCGCTTTCCGTCCCTCGCCCGTGGGGTGATCGGGCGTCTTTCCTATGTCGCGCCTCAGGATGCGGCCTCGCGGGAACGGTTCCTGTCGCTCGGCGTCGACGAGGCGCGGCTGGGCCCGGTGGTCAGCCTGAAATCCGGCGCCGGCGCCCTGCCCTACGACGAGGCCGAGTATGCGAGCCTCCTGCCGCGCTTCCCGCACGAGGCGACGCTCCTGGCCGCCTCGACCCATGAGGGCGAGGAACGCGTGATCCTGCGCGGCTTTGCCCAGGCGCTGGCCCGGCGGCCGGCGATGCGGCTGATCCTCGCGCCCCGCCACCCGCGCCGCGCGCCCGAGATCGTCGAGATGATCAAGGCTCGGAACCTGACCTTCGCCCAGCGCAGCGCGGGCGAGGTGCCGGGCCCGGAAACGTCCGTCTATCTCGCCGACACGATGGGCGAGATGCCGCTGTGGTACGCCTTGGCCGGGATCACGTTCGTCGGCGGGTCGCTGGTGGACAAGGGCGGGCACACGCCGTTCGAGCCCGTCTCGCACGGGTCGGCGCTGCTGCACGGGCCACATGTTGCGAATTTCGCCGACGCCTATGCCGCGCTCGCCGCCGCCGGCGCCAGCCGCCGCGTCGACAGCGCCGACGCGCTGGCCGAGGCCTGTCTCGACCTCGACCGGGGCACCCGCGCGCGCATGGCCAAGGCCGCGGTCGCGGTGATCGTGCGGATGCAGGACAGCGAGGCCGGGCTTGCGCCGCTCGTGACGCGCATCGGCGAGCTTGCCGGCCTGCCAGCCCTTTCCGCCCATGCCGAAACCGGACCACGCCCATGACCCAGCCGCTTTTCAGCCGCGACTCGCTCGAGGCCGCTACCGCCCTCGTTCATTCCCGCATGCCCGCCACCCCGCAATACGCCTGGCCGCAACTGGCCGAGGCGACCGGCGCCGAGGTCTGGGTCAAGCACGAGAACCACACGCCCACCGGCGCGTTCAAGCTGCGCGGCGCTGTCACCTTCATCGACTGGCTGCGCCGGGCCCACCCGGAAGTGCCGGGCATCTGCACCGCCACCCGCGGCAATCACGGGCAGGGCCAGGCGCGCGAGGCGCGCGCGGCCGGGCTGACCGCAAAGGTCTACGTCCCCCACGGCAATTCGGTGGAAAAGAACGCCGCGATGCGCGGCTTCGGCGCCGAGCTGATCGAACACGGCGCGGATTTCGACACCGCCAAGACCGAGGCGATGCGCGTGGCCGCGGCCGAGGGGCTGATGCCCGTGCCGCCCTACCACCTGGAGCTGGTGCGCGGCGTGGCGAGCTACGCGTGGGAGCTGTTCCATTCCCGGCCCGATCTCGATGCCGTCTACGTGCCGATCGGCTGCGGCTCAGGCATTTGCGGCACGATCGCGGCGCGCGACGCCCTGGGGCTGAAGACGCAGATCATCGGGGTGGTCTCGCAAAACGCCGACTGCGCGAAACGCTCGGCCGAGGCGGGGCGGCTGGTCGAGACCGACAGCGCCCGGACCTTCGCCGACGGCATGGCGGTGCGGGTGCCGGTGAAAGAGGCGTTCGAGGTCTATTCCAAGGGGGCCGAGCGGATTGTGGCGGTCAGCGACGCGGAGGTCGCAGAGGCGATGCGCCTGATGTTTCGCGCCACCCACAACGTGGCCGAGGGGGCGGGGGCCGCGTCGCTGGCTGCGCTCTGCCAGGAAAAGGACCGGATGGCCGGCAAGAAGGTCGGCGTCATTCTGTGCGGCGGCAATGTCGATACCGGCTGGTTCGCCACCGTGCTGCAGGGCGGCGTGCCGACCCCTTAGGCAGGGCCTAGCGGGTAGCGCGCCAATTCCTCGTAGCGCGCACCGCCCGCGCCCAGATCGGAACGGTAAAGCGCGAAGTGATCCACCGCGAAGGGCGGCGCGGCGAAATCGGCGCGCATGGCCAGGTGGCGTTCCAGCCGCTCGGGATCGGCCAGCGGGCGGTTGATACGCGCCAGCGTCACATGGGGCACGAAGCGCCGCCGCTCCAGCGTCAGGCCCGCGCCGCGCGCGGCCTGTTCCAGCTTGGCCTGCAGGCGGGCCAGCCCGGGGCACTCGGCCGCGCCGGCATAAACCGCCCTTGGCTTGCCCCCGCCGAAGACGCCGAGGCCCCTGAGGCCCCTGAGGCTGACCTCGAAGCCCGGCATGCGCAACGCCTGCCACGCAAGGTGCACCTCCTCCAGCGCCGACTCCTCGATCTCGCCGAGGAAGACCAGCGTCAGGTGCAAATTCTCGGGCGGCACCAGCCGCGGCACCGGCAGGCCCTGCTGCACGATCATCAGTTCCATCCGTTGGGCCTGGGGGATGTCGAGCGCGGCGAAGGCGCGGATCATGGGGGCTCCCGTTTCTCAAGCGCCGCCAGGCGGTCGCGCAGCTCGTCGCGTAGCGGCCCCGGTCGCGGCGCGTCGCGCAGCGTGTCGAACCAGTGCGCGGGGGGCGCCTTGCCCCGGCGGCTGCCGGTCCAGGACAGGCCCCTCAGCACGGCCGCCCCAGCCTCGGGCAGGCGGTCGGGAATGTCGAGCCCGTTCAGCGTGGCCCAGACGCCCGTCCAGAGCCGGCCCACCGACCACGGGTTATAGCCGCCGCCGCCCAGCACCAGGTAGCGCGGGCTGAGAGGCGCCAGCGCCGCCACCACCGCCCAATGCGCGTTGTTCGACAGCGACAATCGGCTGAGCGGGTCTTCCTCCACCGCGTCGGCCCCGCATTGCAGCACCACCGCCTCGGGGCGAAAGGCCGCCACGCGGGGCAGGATCAGCCGGTCCAGCACCGCTGCCATCTCGGTATCGTTAAAGTCCCGCGGCACCGGCAGGTTGAACACGTTGCCGCCGCCGCGGTCCTGCAACCCGCCGGTAAAGGGCCAGCGCCGTTCCTCGTGGACCGAGATCATCAGCGTTTGGGGATCGTCGGCAAAGGCCACTTCCACCCCGTCGGGGTGGTGCGCGTCGATATCCACATAGGCGATACGCCCGACGCCCGCGCGCCTGAGCGACAGGATCGCCAGCACCGGGTCGTTGAGGTAGCAAAACCCACCGGCCCGCGCCGGCATCCCGTGATGGGTGCCGCCCGCCGGGTGGTAGATCACGCCGCCCTTTGCCAGCAGCTCTCCCGCCAGCAGCGACCCGCCGGCGCCGGTGGCGGGGCGGCGGTACATCTCTGGGAAAACCGGGTTGGACGGGGTGCCCAGCCCGTACCGGCCGCGCTCGGCCTCGCTGACCGCCTGCGCCGCCTCGGCGCGTTCGAGCGCCGCGATGTAGTCGGGGCTGTGCCACAGCGTCAATGCCGCAGGCTTGGCGCGGGGCGCGACGATGTAGCGGTCCGACGGCAGCCAGCCCAGCGCGCGGCTGAGGTCGAGCACCGTGGACACGCGCGGCACCCTGAGCGGGTGCCAGGCGCCATAGCCGGACCGGCGGAAGATCTCCGATCCGATCAGCCGGGGCACGCTCACTGCGCCAGCAACTGCTCGATCTTGCGGGTCAGTTTGGGCGCGGTGGGCTTGAGAAACGACCCGTAGGTCACGACGACCTCGCCGTCACCATCAAGCAGGACCTTGTTGAAGTTCCAACCCGGCTCCCACCGCTTCGACTTGGCCAGCCAGCGGTAGAACGGGTGCGCGCCCTTGCCCTTGACATGGGTGATCTCCGTCATCGGCAAGGTGAGGCCGAAATTGGTGTCGCAGAAATCCTTGACCTCTTGCTCGCTGGACAGCTCTTGCCGGAAATCGTCGGAGGGCACGGCAAGCACCAGAAGGCCCTTCGGCCCGTAGCGCTCGTGCAGCGTCTGCAGGTCATCGTATTGCGGGGTGAAGCCGCACCGCGAGGCGGTGTTGACCACCAGCACCGGGCGGCCTGCGTAATCGTCAAGCGAGATCTCGCCACCATCGATCGAGGCAAAGCTGAAGCTTTCGCGCGCCGACGACGGCAGGGCGGTGGCAATCACGATCATGAGGGCGGCAAACAGGCGCATCGGTGGCTCCGGCTGGTGACAGAACGTGAGGTATCGCTGCGAACGCGGCGGTCAAGCCCGCGACGGGCCGCGCCGGGCGTCTGCGGGCGCGCGCCGGGCCCTTGGGCGGATTTCGCATGCCGCTGCGCGGCGCAAAATTCGTGCCGGGCATACATTCGAAATCCCTTGGTGCGGGCGGCTGGCGGCGGCGCGACGCCGGGATGGGCGCGACGATCCAGACCGGCGGCTGCGTTGCATTTGGGCGGCATTTGCTTATCTACTGGGACATCCACGCCACGGGATTTCCGCGATGATCCGCTACAACCTCACCTGCGCGAAAGGCCACCGCTTCGACAGCTGGTTCCAGTCCGCCGACGCCTTCGACAATCTGATGGCGCGCGGCATGGTCAGCTGCGCGGTCTGCGGCGGCGGTGGGGTGGAAAAGGGGCTGATGGCGCCACGCGTCGCAACCGGCGAGGCCGGCACACCCGGCTCTGCGCCCCCCGAGCGGCCGCTTTCGGCCCCGGCCTCGCCCGCCGAACAGGCCCTGGCCGAACTGCGAAGGAAGGTGGAGCAAAACGCCGAGTATGTCGGCCTGCGCTTCGCGCAAGAGGCGCGCGACATCCATGACGGCGCGGCGCCCGAACGGCCGATCTACGGCGAGGCCCGGCTCGACGAGGCGAAAAAGCTGATCGACGAGGGCGTACCCGTCGCCCCCCTGCCCTTTGCGCCCCGGCGCAAGACCAACTGAACGGAACGCGGGGCATGTGCGTTTTCATCACCGGCGCGACCCGCGGCATCGGGCTGGAGCTTGTGAAAGGCTACGCCGCCGCCGGGCGGCCGGTCATCGGCACCTCGCGCGATGGCAGCGGGCCCGAGGTGGCCGGCGCGGAATGGGCGCATCTCGACGTGACCGCGCCCGGCAGCCACCGCGCGCTGGCCCGCACCCTCGACGGGCGGGCGGTCGATCTGCTGGTCTGCAATGCCGGCGTCTATCCAGACAAGGGCCAGAGCCTCGCCGACGGCTACCCGCCCGAGATGTGGGCCGAGACCTTCGCCACGAATGTGACCGGCGTGTTCCTGACGGTGCAGAGCCTGCTGCCCAATCTCCAACTGTCCGAGGCGCCCAAGATCGCGGTGATCTCGTCGCAGATGGGCTCTGACACGCGGGCGGCACAGCGGCGGGGGCCGGGCGGGTCTTACGTCTACCGCGCCTCCAAGGCCGCGGCGCTGAACCTGGGGCTGAACCTCGCCGCCGACCTGCGCGATCTGGGCATCGCGGTGGGCATCTACCATCCCGGCTGGGTGCGCACCGACATGGGCGGGGCGGGGGCCGAGATATCGGTGCAAGAGGCCGCCGCGGGCCTGAGCGCCCGCTTCGACGCGCTCAGCCTGGAGACCACCGGCTGTTTCGAAACCTGGGATGGCCGCGACCACCCCTATTGACCTTGCCCTCGCGCCGGGCTTCCCCTAGAGCGAGCCGGACCGGGAACAAGCGACAAACGGGGCGATCATGCCGCTTCTGGTGATGAAATTCGGCGGCACGTCCGTGGCCGATCTGGCGCGGATCAAGAACGCCGCCGAAAAGGTGAAGCGCGAGGTCGAGCGCGGGCACGAGGTGATCGTCATCGTCTCGGCCATGTCGGGCAAGACCAATGAACTGGTCGGCTGGGTCGAGCAGACCTCGCCGATGTTCGACGCCCGCGAATACGACGCGGTGGTCAGCTCCGGCGAGAACGTCACCGCCGGGCTGATGTCGCTGACCTTGCAGGAAATGGACGTGCCGGCACGCAGCTGGCAGGGCTGGCAGGTGCCGGTGCAGACGACCTCGGCCCATTCCACGGCGCGGATCGAGGACATTCCGCGCGCCAATATCGACGCAAAATTCGCCGAGGGCATGAAGGTGGCGGTGATCGCGGGCTTTCAGGGGCTCAGCCCCGAGGGGCGTATCACGACGCTGGGCCGGGGCGGTTCGGACACCACGGCGGTGGCCTTTGCCGCCGCTTTCGACGCGATCCGCTGCGACATCTACACCGATGTCGACGGGGTCTACACCACCGACCCGCGGATCGAGGACAAGGCGCGCAAGCTGGACAAGATCGCCTTCGAGGAAATGCTCGAACTGGCCAGCCTCGGCGCCAAGGTTCTGCAGACCCGCTCGGTCGAGCTGGCGATGCGCTACAAGGTACGCCTGCGCGTGCTGTCGAGCTTCGAGGACAACGACGAACATTCGGGTACGCTGGTCTGCGACGAGGAGGACATCATGGAACAGAACGTGGTCTCGGGCATCGCCTATCAGCGCGACGAGGCGAAGATGACGCTGATCTCGGTCGCCGACCGGCCCGGCATCGCCGCCGCGATCTTCGGGCCGCTGGCCAGCGCGGGCGTGAATGTCGACATGATCGTGCAGAACATCTCGGAAGAGGGGCGCACCGACATGACCTTTTCCTGCCCGGTCAACCAGGTCGCCCGCGCCCAGAAGGCGATGGAGGATGCGCGCACCAATGGCGACATCAATTTCCACGAACTCGTCGCCGATACCGATGTCGCCAAGATCTCGGTCGTCGGCATCGGCATGCGCAGCCATGCCGGCGTGGCCTCGAAAATGTTCGACGCACTCGCCAAGGAGGGCATCAACATCAAGGTCATCACAACCTCCGAGATAAAAATCTCGGTTCTGATCGACCGGAAATATATGGAACTTGCGGTGCAAGCCCTCCATGATGCGTTCGGATTGGAACACGCAGCCTGACGGGGCCGGATGCCCGAGGAAACCGAAAGCGCCAGCCGCAAACTGCTCAGACGTTTGCGCGAAACCCTGGCCGAACCCGGCGCGGGGCAGGAACGGCTTGACCGCATCACATCGATCATCGCCGCGCAGATGGGGACCGATGTCTGCTCGATCTACCTGTTTCGTGACACCGACACGCTGGAGCTTTGCGCGACAGAGGGGCTCAAGCCCGAATCCGTGCACCAGACCCGGCTGAGGGTCGGCGAAGGGCTGGTCGGCCGGGTAGCCAAGACCACGCGGCCGATCAACACCGGCAACGCGCCGCAGGAGCGCGGCTTTCGCTACATGCCCGAGACCGGCGAAGAGATCTTCTCGTCCTTCCTCGGCGTGCCGATCCAGCGTCTTGGCGAACGGCTGGGGGTGCTGGTCGTCCAGTCGAAAGACGGCCGGCAGTATTCCGAAGACGAGCTTTACGCGCTGGAAGTCGTCGCCATGGTGCTGGCCGAGATGACCGAGCTGGGCGCCTTCGTCGGCGAGGGCGAGGCGCTGTCGGCGCTGCACCAGCGCCCGGCGATCTATCGCGGCACCGTCGCGCAAGAGGGTGTCGCGTCGGGCCATGTCTGGCTGCACGAGCCGCGGGTGGTCGTGACCAACCCCATCGCCGACGACCCCGACGCCGAGCTCGACCGCCTGAATCGCGCCGTAGACCAGTTGCGCGTTTCGGTCGACGAGATGCTGAACTCTGCATCCGACGGCGACAAGGAGCAGCTTCAGGTCTTGGAAACCTACCGGATGTTCGCCAATTCCCGCGGCTGGATGCGCCGCATGGAAGAGGATATCTCCCGCGGCCTGTCGGCCGAGGCCGCGGTGGAGAAAGAGCAATCGGCAGCGCGGGCGCGGATGCAGACCGTGCCCGACCCCTACCTGCGCGAGCGGCTGCACGATCTCGACGACCTGTCGAACCGCCTGCTGCGAATCCTCACCGGCCAGGGTGAAAAGACCGGGGCCGAGCGGCCCTCCGACCCGATCCTGATCGCGCGCAATATCGGCCCCGGAGAGTTGCTGGATTACGGCCGGTCGCTCCGCGGCATCGTGCTGGAGGAGGGCTCGGTCGGCAGCCACGCGGCGATCGTCGCCCGCGCGCTGGCAATCCCGCTGATCATCCATGCCGAGCGGATCACCACCGAGGCGCTGAACGGCGATTGCATCCTGGTCGATGGCGAACAGGGCACGGTGCACCTGCGCCCCGAGGAGACGGTGCAAAAGGCCTTTGGCGACAAGATGGCGATGCGGGCCAAGGCCCAGCGCCGCTACGCCTCGATCCGCAACAAGCCCGCCAAGACCACCTGCGGCCATGTGGTAGGGCTGCACATGAATGCCGGGCTGATGGCCGACTTGCCCTCGCTGGAGGGCTCGGGCGCCGAGGGGGTGGGCCTTTTCCGCACCGAGCTGCAGTTCCTGACCCGCTCCAAGGTGCCGCGCCGGTCCGAGCTTGCCGCGCTTTACGCCCGCGTCATGGATGCGGCCAACGGCAAGCGTGTGGTATTCCGCACGCTCGATATCGGCTCGGACAAGGTTGTGCCCTTCATGAAGCCCACCGAAGAGCCCAACCCGGCGATGGGCTGGCGGGCGATCCGGGTCGGGCTGGACCGGCCCGGCATGTTACGTATGCAGTTGCAGGCGCTGATCCGCGCGGCCGACGGGCGCCCGCTGACGGTGATGTTCCCGTTCATCGCGCAGCTCGACGAGTTCCGGCTGGCCCGCGACCACCTGCTGCGCGAGCTGGAGCGCGAGGAACGGCTGGGCCGCGTCCTGCCCTCGAAGGTCGATATCGGGGCGATGCTGGAAACCCCCTCGATCGCCTTCGCGCCGCGGCAGTTCTTCGAGATGGCCGATTTCATCTCGATCGGCGGCAACGACCTGAAACAGTTCTTCTTTGCCGCCGACCGCGAGAACGAGCGCGTGCGCCGGCGCTACGACACGCTGAACGTCAGCTTCCTGACCTTCCTCGAACAGATCGTGGAACGCTGCACCGACACAGGCACGCCGCTCTCCTATTGCGGCGAGGATGCGGGGCGGCCGGTCGAGGCGTTGTGCTTTGCCGCCATCGGCCTCAAGGCGCTGTCGATGCGCCCGGCCTCGATCGGGCCGGTCAAGCACATGCTCAGAAAGTCGAGCCTTGCCGAGGCGCGCGCGGTGATCGACGCGGCGCGGGCCTCGGGCGCACAATCGGTGCGGCCCGCGGTGATGGACTGGCTGAGGCGGCGCGACTGAGGCGCCTGAGCTTTGAGATCGGCGCGCGCGCCGCCCCCCGGCGGGTCATCACATCGTCGCCCGCGCACGCCTTACTGACCTCTCTCAAGGGTATTGCGAGACTGGCCGCGCAGACCCGAGGGGGCGGCGTAACCCCCACGGCTAGCCGCGCGCGGTCCGGAACGTGCCGGGCATGGCTCCGGCGCGGGGCCGCGATTTATCCCCGCACCTCCGCCGCCCGGGTCACCGGGCCCGAAACGCCGCTCCACGCGCCGGGCGCCAGCGCCAGGCCCAGCACCCGCTCGGGATTGGTGGGCGGCGGCATCTCGACGCCATCGAGCCTTTCGAATCCGAAACGGCCGTAATAAGGCGCATCGCCGATCAGCAGAACGCGCGCCCAGCCCAGCCCCGCCGCACGCTCCAGCGCCTCGCGCATGAGAAACGCGCCGACCCCCTCGCCCTGGTGGGTGGGGTGCACCGCGATGGGGCCCAGCAGCAGCGCCGGCGCCCCCCCGACCCGCACCGGCCAGAAGCGGATGGCGGCCATCAGGATGCCCGCCTCATCCCGCGCGGTCAGGCACAGCGCGGCCAGCGGCTCGACCCCGTCGCGCAGCCGGTAGGACGACAGCGCCTCGCGCCCCGGCGCAAAGCACAGGTCGTAAAGTGCCTCGACCTCCCACCAGTCCTCGCCCCGTTCCGTGTCGAGCCGGATCACCGCGCGCCCTCGCTTGCCTCTGGAAAGGCGGTTAGCACGGCGCTATCTCCGGAGCAAACGCCCGAAAGGAAAGCGATGTTCTACCGCCCTGCCGAAGGCCACGGCCTGCCCCACAACCCGTTCAACGCGGTCGTCACCCCCCGCCCCATCGGCTGGATCTCCACCCGCGCCGCGGACGGGTCGGAAAACCTCGCGCCCTATTCGTTTTTCAACGCGGTGGCCTACGTGCCGCCGCAGGTGATGTTTTCCTCGACCTCGGCCAAACCCGACCGCGACGGCACCAAGGACAGCGTCGCAAATATCCGCGAGACCGGGGTCTTTTGCGTCAACGTGGTGGAATACGCCATGCGCGACCCGATGAACCGCAGTTCGGGCCCCTGGCCGCGCGAGATCGACGAATTTACCGAGGCGGGCATCGAGCGGACCGATTGCGCCACCATCGCCTGTTCGCGCGTGGCCGGCGCGCCGGCCAACCTGGAATGCCGGCTGACCCAGATCGTCGAATTGCCCGGCGCGGCCAATTTCGCTGTCTTCGGCGAGGTCACCGGCATCCATATCCGCGACGACATCCTGGTGGACGGGATGGTGGACGTCACCCGCTACCGCCCGCTGGCGCGGATGGGCTATCGCGACTACGCGGTGGTCAACGAGGTGTTCGAACTCAGGCGTCCGGGCGAGTGAGGGCTCAGTGCCCGCCGCCCAGAACGCCGGTGCGCACCGAGTAGTTCGTGGCGATCTGGTAATCGGGGTCGTCGTCGGAATCGATCATCAACTGGCCCGCCTTGGTCAGCAACTGATGGCAGTCGCGGCTGAGGTGGCGCAGCTGGATCGTCTTGCCCGCGGCCTCGTATTTCTCGGCCAGCGCCTCGATCGCGGTCAGCGCCGACTGGTCGGCCACACGGCTGCCGGCGAAATCGACGATCACGCGGGCGGGGTCGGTCGCGGGCGTGAAAAGCTCCAGAAAGCCGTCGGTCGAGCCGAAGAAGAGCGGCCCCTCGATCTGGTACACCTTGGCGCCCTCGGGCGTCTCGTAGGTGCGCGCGTGGATGCGCTGGGCGTTCTGCCAGGCATATTCCAGCGCTGAGACGATGACGCCCACGACGACCGCGATGGCCAGGTCGTAGACCACGGTGGTGATCGTCACCAGCACGATGACCAGCGCATCTGCCTTGGGCACCTTGGTCATGATCATGAGCGACTGCCAGGCGAAGGTGCCGATGACGACCATGAACATCACGCCCACCAGCGCGGCCAGCGGGATCTTCTCGATCAGCGGCGCGGCCACGACGATGAAGGCCAACAGGAACAGCGCCGCCGAGATGCCCGACAGCCGTGTGCGCCCGCCCGATTTGACGTTGATCATCGACTGGCCGATCATCGCGCAGCCCCCCATGCCTCCGAAAAAGCCGGTCGCGGTATTGGCCACGCCCTGCGCGATGCACTCCTTCGAGGCGCCGCCGCGCTGGCCGGTGATCTCGCCCACCAGGTTCAGCGTCAGCAGGCTTTCGATCAGCCCGATGGCGGCCAGGATCAGCGCATAGGGAAAGATGATCTCCAGCGTCTCGAAGTTCAGCGGCACGGTGGGGATGTGAAACTGCGGCAGCCCGCCCTGGATCGAGGCGAGATCGCCCACCCGCGGCACGTCGATGCCGAAGACGATGACGATGGCGGCGACGATGCCGATGCCCGCCAGCGGCGCCGGGATCGCCCGCGTCAGCTTGGGCGTGGCCCAGATGATCGCCATGGTCAGCGCCACCAGCCCCAGCATAAGCGCCAGCGGCCAGCCGGTCATCCACTCGCCGCCCGGCGCCCCATGGGCCGACATCGTGACCGTGCCCGGCACCTTGAACTGCGCCAACTGCGCGAGGAAGATCACGATCGCAAGGCCATTCACGAAGCCCAGCATCACCGGGTGCGGCACCAGCCGGATGAACTTGCCCAGTTTGAAGAGACCGGCCAGCATCTGCAAAACGCCCATCAGCACCACGGTGGCAAACAGGTATTCGACGCCGTGATCGGCCACCAACGCCACCATCACCACCGCCAGCGCCCCGGTCGCCCCCGAGATCATCCCCGGCCGCCCGCCGATCAGCGCGGTGATCAGCCCCACCATGAAGGCCGCGTAAAGGCCGACCAGCGGGTGCACGCCGGCGACGAAGGCAAAGGCCACCGCCTCGGGCACCAGCGCCAGCGCGACGGTGAGACCGGCCAGCACCTCGATTTTAAGGACGGCCGGCGTCAGGTGGTCGGAGGCACGGCCAAGCTCGGGCAGCGAATACCGTTCGGCGAACGCCGCGAGAAGCGATCGGGGCATGTATAGATCCTAAGGCTGGGTCGGGTTACCCGCGGCTGATAGCGCAATCGCGCACCGGGCGAAACCGCCCTCTCGGCGAAAAGGCCCGATTGTGACGCACCCGACCCGCTGCGGCAGCGGCGCGGGTTTTCTTTTCCGCCCCGGTCCGTAAAAACGGGGAGCAACACGTCTTGGTAAAGGATTGATGCGGAATGGAACGGATGATCGGGGTGATCGGCGGCTCGGGCGTCTACGATATCGACGGGCTGGAGGACGCGCGCTGGCAGGCGGTCGACAGCCCCTGGGGCACGCCTTCGGACGAGATACTGACCGGACGGCTGGACGGCACAAAGATGGCCTTCCTGCCGCGTCATGGCCGCGGCCACGTGCTGTCGCCCTCGACAGTGCCCTACCGCGCCAATATCGACGCGCTGAAACGGCTGGGGGTCACCGACGTGGTCTCGGTCTCGGCCTGCGGCTCGTTCCGCGAAGAGATGGCGCCGGGCGATTTCGTCATCGTCGACCAGTTCATCGACCGCACATTCGCCCGCGAGAAAAGCTTTTTCGGCGCGGGCTGCGTGGCCCATGTCAGCGTCGCCCACCCCACCTGCGGCCGGCTGGCCGGGGCCTGCCTGTCGGCGGCCCGCGACGAGGGGATCAACGTGCACGAGGGCGGCACCTACCTGGCGATGGAAGGCCCGCAATTCTCGTCGCTGGCCGAGTCGAAACTCTACCGGGAAAACTGGGGCTGCGACGTGATCGGCATGACCAACATGCCCGAGGCCAAGCTCGCCCGCGAGGCCGAGCTTTGCTACGCCTCGGTCGCCATGGTCACCGATTACGACTGCTGGCACCCGGACCACGACGCGGTGGATGTGGGCGACATCGTCAAGACGCTGATGGGCAATGCCGACAAGGCCCGCGCGATGGTCGCACGCCTGCCCGCGCTGCTGGGCGCCCACAGCCCCTGCGACAAGGGCTGCGACCGGGCGCTGGAATACGCCATCCTGACCGCCCCCGAAAAGCGCGACGCGGCACTCTTGGCCAAGCTGCACGCGGTAGCGGGCCGGGTGCTGGGCGACTGACCGGCCGCGGGGGCTAGCTTTCCCCGTTTTCTTTCATGAACTTGCGGATGAAACCGCGGATTTCCCGCGCCGCGCTGGTGTCGAGCTCCTTGCAGAGCTCGACAAACGCGTCGCGTTCGCCCTTGTCCAGCCTCAGAACGAGCTGGCTGTTCTTCTTGCCGCCTTTGGCTGACGACTTCTTGTTCACGATCGCGCAACCCCTGAAACCTTGACAATCCGCGATACAATGTATATACACGACATATACCGCAGATAGGCTTTTTATGCGGCAACAATAACAGAAAGGAAACCGGAAATGTTGCTCCAATCCGCACAGGCAATGCTGATCAAGGATCGGATGGACTGGCGCAAGCCGCATCTCAAATGGATCGCGTCCAGGTATTACCGCCTGTTCCGTCAGGCAAAAACGAGCAGGGGCTAGGCCCCGCTTGCGGCATCGGGGGCCCTTGTCAGGCCCGGCGCCATCGGCCATGACGGGCCGGTGTGACCAGCCAGAGAGACCGCCGATGCCCCGTACCCAGACCGTCAAGGATTACATCCGCACCATCGTCGATTTCCCCCATGAGGGGATCATGTTCCGCGACGTGACCACGCTGTTTGCCGACCCGCGGGGCTTTCGCATGGCCATCGACCAGATGCTGCACCCCTATGCCGGCCAGCAGATCGACAAGGTCGTCGGGCTCGAGGCGCGCGGCTTCATCCTTGGCGGCGCCATCGCGCACCAGCTTTCCAAGGGCTTCGTGCCGGTGCGCAAGAAGGGCAAGCTGCCCGCGGCGACCATCGCCGAGGAATATAAGCTCGAATACGGCGAGGCGGTGGTCGAGATCCACGACGATGCGCTCAGCCCCGGCGACAATGTGCTGATCGTCGACGACCTGCTGGCCACCGGCGGCACCGCGGCCGCCGGCATCAAGCTGTGCGAACGCCTCGGCGCCGAGGTGATCGGCTGCGCCTTCATCGTCGACCTGCCCGATCTCGGCGGACGAACAAAGCTCGATGAGATGGGCATCGACGTGCACGCGCTCTGCGAATTCGCCGGCGCCTGATGGCGCGGGCGCGCTGACGCGCGCATTCGGGGTATTTTCACCAAGAAGAAGGGGAAAGGCAGCACGCTGCCCCTGGCTTCTTCTTGGCCCAAATACCCGATGGTCCTGCCCGTGCAGCCCGAACCGCCCTCAGCCTGACGCGCGCAGCACCGCGCCGGGGTTCATGATGCCAACCGGGTCGAGCGCCGCCTTGATCGCGCGCATCGCGGCCAGCTTTGCCGGGTCGCCATAGCGTTCGAGGTCGTCCACCTTGAGCCGCCCCACCCCGTGTTCGGCACTGACCGAGCCGCCCATCCCGTGCACCAGGTCGTAGATGCAGGTCTTGATCGCCGGGCGGAGGTGTTCGTAGTCGGCGCGGGTTTTGCCCGGCTGCGGGAAGACGTTGTAATGCAGGTTGCCGTCGCCCAGATGGCCGAAGCAGTTGATCCGGAAATCGCCGATCTCGGCCAGCGCCGGGCCGCCGCGGGCGATGAAGGCGGGGATCGCCGAGAGCGGCACCGAAATGTCGTGCGACGAGATCGCGCCGATCCGGCGGTTGGCCAGCGGAATGCTTTCGCGCACCGTCCAGAACTCGGCACGCTGCGCCTGCGACTGGGCGATCAGCCCGTCGGGGGCGAGCCCCGCCGCGTGGGCCTCGACGAAAAGCCCCTCGAGCGCCTCGGCCGGGTCCTGCGCGACGCCGAGACCGAGGTCGATCAGCACCATCCAGTCGGGCGGGTCGTCGAAGGGGCGGCGGATGTCGGGCAGGGTTTCGGCCAGGAAATCGAGCCCGGTGCGATGCATCAGTTCGAAGGCCGAGACACCGTCACCGATGCGCGCGCCGGTCATGGCCAGCAGATCGAGCGCGGCCTCGGGACCCGGCACCGCGAAGAGCGCGGCGCCGGTCTGCGCCGGGCGCGGGCTGAGCTTGAGCGCGGCGGCGGTGATGATGCCCAGCGTCCCCTCGGCCCCGATCAGAAGGTGGCGCAGGTCATAGCCGGTATTGTCCTTGCGCAGCCGCTTGAGCCCGTTCAGAACCGAGCCGTCGGGCAGCACCGCCTCGATGCCGAGGCACAGATCGCGGGCATTGCCGTAGCGCAGCACGTTGACCCCGCCGGCATTGGTGGCCAAGAGCCCGCCGATCCGCGCCGAGCCTTCCGAGGCGAGCGAGAGCGGGAACAGGCGGTCGGCGGCATCGGCGGCGGCCTGAACATCGGCCAGGATCGCGCCGGCCTCGGCCACCAGTACGTTTTCCGACGGGTAGACCGCGCGGAGCTTGCGCATCCGTTCCAGCGACAGAATGACCGGCGCCGGGCCGTCGGGCATGATCTGTCCGCCGACAAGGCCGGTGCCGCCGCCATAGGGCACGATCCCCACCCGGGCCTCGGCGCAGGCGCGCACGGTGGCGGCCACCTGGTCGGTCGTTTCCGGGGCGATCAGCAACCCGCCCTGCCCCGTATAGCGCCCGCGCGGCTCTTCGAGGTAGGCGGGCGCGAGGTCGCGGAATGCCGCCTCGGGCAGCGCCGCGCGCAGGCGGCGTTCCAATTCGGGGGTCACGGGGCTCAGCATCGGCGATCCTTTCGGCCCCGGTGAACCATGGGCCGCAACGCCGCGCAAGTCACTCTGGGTCGCGCAGCATGGTGGGCTCCAGCACCACGACCGTGGGCCGCGCGGGCAACGCGCGCAGCGACACCTCGAGAAACCCCTTGCCGGGGCGGGTGACGTCGAACTCTTCTCCGATGCCGACGAGGAAGCGTTCCAGCGAATAGTTGCCGAACCAGTGCATCGGGATCACCACCGAGCTGCGCAGCCGCGTGAGCACGCGGATCATCGTCGGCAGATCCAGCGTCATGCCGCCATCGACCGGGGCCATCACCACGTCGAGCCGGCCCAGCGCCGCGTACTGCGCCGGGTCGGGCTCGTGATGCAGGTGGCCCAGATGCCCGATGCAAAGCCCGGCCACCTCGAACACGAAAATCGAATTGCCGTTCTTGCGCACCGTGGCGCGGTCGTAGCCGCGCACATCGGTCGGCACGTTGCGGATCAGCATCTCGCCGAGGTCGAGGTGGTGGTCGGCGGGGGTGCCCTCGCGGTCGGCCCAGCCTTGCAGGACATTGGGGATCGCCGGGTCGGGGAAGGCGGTGAAATGGGTCTCGTGGGCGTTGTTCATCGTCACCACGTCCGGTGTCAGGCGTGCCGCCCCCAGAAAGCCGGTGAAATCGGTCGCTGCGGTCAGCCCGCCCGGAGTTTCGATCAGGAAGGTGGCGTGGCTGATGTAATTGATGCGCACCGTGTGGTCGAGCAGGGGCGCGCCATAGCTGGCAAGCTGGACGTATTCCAGCCCCGGCGCGGCGTCGGCCAGCGCGATGCAATGGCTGGGCCGGCGGTCCTGCGCCGCGGCGGGAAGGGCGAAGAGCGCAAGGACGAGGACGATCAGGCGGGTCATGGTCGGGCACCTCCTGATTTCAAGAATAGCGCAGCGGCGGGCGCTGTCACGGGCCTGTTCCGGCAGGCGACCGGCCTTCGGCTTACCCTCGACGGTTCGGGTAGTGGGTGGACACCATCACCGCGACCGTGCCCTGCGCGGTGCCGGCAGACCGGCCCTGTCGGCGCCGTTGGCCGCGGCTTCAGCCCGCGCGCAACAGCGCCGGGCGGATCAGCCGCATAACCCGGAAGGCATCGGCCGAACGCAGCAGGAAGAGGCCCCGATGGCCGCGCAGCGTCACCTGGGCCAGCGCCCGGCCCGCGGGCGAAGGAAGACGCAGAACGATGCAACGCGTGGCCTGGGTCGGCGGCACCGCAGCGGCCAATGCATCGGTTTCGGCAACTCGGTCCAGCAACTCCAGCGTCTCGGGCGAGCCGCGGCGGTCGATCATCTCTTCGCCCTGCCAAACCAGACCGGCGAGCGCGATGGCGGCCACCTCTGCGAGCGGCCCGTCCAGCGCCGGCGGCGCCACGGCCGAGGACTCGTCGTCCAGTTCTGCCGTTTCATCTGCCCCGAACAGACGCATCAGCGTGTCGGTGGTGCAGCCGATATCGGCCGCCGTACCCGGCTCGGGGCGCCCGGCGCTGATCTCCAGTGTCTCGACCTCGTCCAGCAGCGCCGTCAGCAGGCGTTTGAGCAAGCCGAATTCGTGGGTGGCCTCTTCGCTCAAGGACCGGCCGGCCAGCGCGCCGAACTGCGTCGCCAAGGACCGGGGATGGATCTGGCTGACGCGCAGCAGGCGCCGGCCGGACACGACCAGCCCGACCCGTTCGCCCCGGTCGTTGGCAAAGACCAGTTCGCGGGGCAGCACGGTGTCATCGATCTCGGCCAGGATCGGGGCGAGCCGGGCCAGCCCCTCGGAGAGGTCGCCCGCGGGCTCGTCCTCGGCCGATTTCAGCTGCGTCAGCTTCTGCCTGAGCCGTTCGGTGTCGTTCACGCCTGCACGTCCTCGCCCTTGCCCGCCGCGCCTATGCCTCGGCGATCTCCGTCAGCCCCCGGCGCAGCCGATCGAGCACCGGCTCGTAGTCGATATCGGCCGCACAGACACAGCACAGCGCCTCGTGCGGTGCCGCCGTCGACCGAAGGAATACCTGCAATTCGCCGTTGCACAAGACCATGCCTTCTTCGGGTCCCGCCGTCCCCGCGCTGGCGAACGCGACCGCGGCATCGCCATCCAAAAGCGCCTTGGCCCGCGCACAAAGCGCATCGAGCGCCTCTTGCGGCAGCCGGTCGCCGGAGCTGGCACACAGCACCAGCCGAACCGACAGGTCGATCAGCGCGACCGTTCGGCAGGTTGGAATGTCTTCTCGAAGCTCTTGAATCTGCTCGGCGATATCCATCGGCCGATCTTACCGGGCGCGACGCGCGGTTGCACGGCTTTTCCGCAGCCGTGCCCGGACGAATTCGTCCTTGGCCGGCCTCAGAATCCGTCCGAGCCGCCGGTGTCGAACGCCGTGCCGATTCTTGCGGCGGCCGGGGCTTGTGTCGGGCGTTCGGGCCGCACCGGGCGGGCGCCGTCGCGGGCGACCCGGCGGGGCTGAACGCGCTTGGGCTGAACGCTGCCGGTGGCCGGCCTTTGGTCGTCCGAGTCCGCGTCGGGACGCGCCGCGGCGCGACGGGGCGCGCTGGCAGGCGCGGCAAGCCCGGACAGGCTGTTGAGCAGATCGACGAACCGCTCGCTGAACGCCTCGGCGCCGCTTTCCATCCATTCGGCCTCGTCCTCGCGGCCCGCCATGGCGCGGGTCAGCGACACCGGCAGGCAATCGGAGAACAGGCCCTCGGTCTCGTGGCGAACCCGCGACATCACGCGGGCCTGGTCATGCTCGTTCAACAGCTTGTCGAAGCGCGTGACCAGCAGCAGGCTCTTGTCAAAAAGCTCCGGGTCCATGCTGCCCCAGACCGCCGCTTCGCTCTGGCGCCAGGCCTGGGTGGCATGGGTGCACCAGATCACCCCGTCGGCCTCATCCAGCACGTCCTGCCACTGGTCGAGCGACATGTTCGGGTCGGAAATGCCGGGCATGTCGATGAGATGGCACAGATCGAGGATATCCGCCTCGCGGTAGAGCTGGATCAGCCGTGTCTCGCTTGGCTCGATCTCGGCGATGCGGTCGAGATCGAGCGGCGTGCGTGCGCGCGCGAAATCCTCACGAAAGGCGGGTTCGGTGCCGTAGGACATCCGGACCGGGGGCAATTGCGTCGCCGTGACCTTGACCGGCAGTGGCGAGGCCCCGATCAGCAGGTTCGACAGCGTGCTCTTGCCGGCGCTGAACTCGCCCATGATGGCGATGGTGGGTTTCCTGGCGGCGACGCCGAACGGATCGCCGATACGGGCTTGATCGTGGGTCAAGCTGCATCCTCCTTGGTCTGGCCCGCGGTCACGCCGCGGCTCACCCGCTCGACGGTGGCCGAGACGGACGCAAGAGTGTCGGTCAGGATCGGGTTGCTCAGCAACAAGGGCGCCGCGCGGTCTGTCTTCGCCTGCTGGCCGGTCCGGGCGAGCATCAACTCTCGATGCTCGGCAATGAATTCGTCGAGGGTCTCGACGGCCTCTTCGCGGATCAGCTGGGCCTGTGCCCCTTTGAGGTCGCTCACGATCGGGTCGGTCTCTGCCCTGATCATCTCCTGAAAGCTTTCGGCGAAGGCGCTGTAGCCGCGCCGGCGCTGCCACCAGTTGCGCCACCAGGTGCCGCGAATATCGAGCGCGATGGTCTGGCCGATCACCACGGGCGGCGGCACGCGCGCCGGCGTCGGCGGCTCGATCCCAAGCGCCGCGTCGAGGTCCAGCGCCTTGACGTAAAGCGCGTCGATATCGGCGGCAGTGTCGGCCAGCACCTTTTTCGTTGCGCCCATCACCTTGGAGCCGAAGGCCTTGTAGGCCGACCGCAGAAGCATCCTCAGACCGGTCGGGTCGTAGGTCCAGACCGCGCGCTCGCCGTTCTTTTGCAGATGCTCGATCAGGGCGGTCGTGGCCCGGTCGAGGAAACTGCGATGCGACCGGTCGAGCCGCACGTTGTAAAGGTCGAGTTGCGCGGCGAAGGCCTCGTCCATGGCGCGGCGCCGCGCGGAGCGGATCGCCTCGAACTCGGCGATCAGGGCCGGACGTTCCATCTGCAGCGGGCGGCGGTCGGTGTTTGGCGCGCCTCCCGAATGGGCCGAGGCCCGGACACCGCGCGCAAGGTTGCCGACCTTGGCGGCCAGCCGGTTGACGGCCTCCTGCCCGGCGCCTTCGGTGATCCGCTCGGCCAGCGCCCGGTAAAGCGCCGGGACGCCGGACATCGACCAGACCGCGCCATGCGGGTCCTCTTCGACGTCTTGTTCCTCGAGGTTTTCTTCGACCCATTTCAACAGCGTCTCGCTGCTGGCCTCGGCCATCTGCTCGACGCGGCCGGTCAGTGCGTGCAGCCCCCAATAGGCGCTGCCAAAGATGATCTGCGCGTCGGCCGGGCCGTTATGTTTTTGCAGGGTGCGCTGGATGCTGTCGCGGATTTCGGGCACCTGGCTGACCGGGTCGGAAAGCTCGTCGATGCGGTTGACGAAGATGATCAGGTCGCGCGATTTGATGTTCGAGATCAGCCGGATCAGCGCCATGTCGACGGTCGACAGCGCCTGATGGGCCGAGAGCACCAGCACGCAAAGCCGGCTGTCGCGGATCGCGTGTATCGTGATCTGCTCGCGCATCAGGAAGGTGTCGTTCACACCGGGCGTGTCGCGGATGCACAGCGGCAGCGGAATCTCGGGCCGGTGCAGGTAAAGATCGGCCGTCTTGGTGATGTCGGCGAAACGGCCCTGCATATCGGCGCCGGGGTCGGCCTCGCCGAAATCGTCGCCGAGGCAGACATAGCGGGCGATCAGTTCCTCGTCGAAGCTTTGAAACGCGTGTTCCTGGCCCATCAGCAGCTCAAAGCGGCGGCCCAGCCGGCTGCTCGACTTTTCGCGCATCCGCTCGATCTGGTCGCGCACCTTGGCCATTTCCTCGTCGGCGCCGGCGCGGCTGGCCAATTCGCCGATGCGCCCGCCGTTGCGGATCAGCCGGTCCCAATCGTACCTGTCGAAAAACCGGAAGCGCGCGTTGATCGGCTCTTCCATCTGCGGCGGGTTGATGTGCAGCGACGTAACGACCGAAGTCCACGGGTTCACGTCTGCCGGCAACAGGCCCGGCCAGCCGACCATCGCGTTGACCAGCGACGTCTTGCCGGCCTTGACCTGGCCGATCATCGTCACGCTGGGCTCGATATGGTCGATCTGCCGTTCCAGCCGCTCGGCGCCCTTGCGTGTCGAGTCGTCGCCACTGCGCGACAGGGCGCTCAAAGCGCCTCTAAGTTCTTGCGTCTTATTGATGTAACCATCGAAAGCTTCGGTTCCGCTCCGAAGCAATTCGGCGTGGGGACAATGCGCGGGAGCGCGCTGACCAGCGAAAAGTCCGCTTTGATCGTTCATGACTGTCCTTCAAATGCATCGGGCATACTGACCGGACCCGACCGGACCCCAAATGGGCCCGGGATGCGTCTTTACAGGGGCGGCCTTCTGCCGGTTTCCATTACGTCGATTATCTCTCTCAAAGTGTCCATTTTGGGGCGTTCGCTAGGAAAATACGCCGAAACCGACGGCCTTTGTCAGGCAGCGAGGCCCCGGCGAAGCTGCAAAAGCAGCGTCACCGCATCGGCCGCGGCACCGACGCTGCCCTCGACTTGCAGCAAGAGCGCCATCTCGGCAGCTTCCTCGACATCCTCGGCAAAGGGGCAGTCGTCGAGTTCGGCCTCGGCGCAAAGCATGGTCAGCCGATCCAGCGTCTCGGTGCAGCTTTCCAGCACCTGCACGGCCTCGGCCTTGTCGGGGTTGTCCGAGGGGCCGGGCAGCGCCGCCGCGCCCTCGGCGAGAATGGCCAGTGCCTCGGTACGCACCTGCGGCGTGATCTCGGGTTGGGCAGGCAGGTCTTCCGGCGCCCCGTCGTCGGGGACGGGTGCGCTGTCGCCCGCCTCGGCCCCGGGCCAGTCCTCGTCGCGCGCCGGTTCCGGTTGGGCCGGTACGGGTTCGCGTGCGATGGGCTCTTCGGCGACAGGCTCTTCAAGCGCGGGCGCGGGCGGCAGCTCCGGCTCGGGCGCCTCGGCGACAGGTGTCGGGGACAGACCGGCATCGGCCATGCCCGGTACAGCGGCTGCGGCCCCGTCCTTGGCTACGCCGTCGGTCGGGGCGTGCCGGCTGAGAAACAGCAGCGCCGTGTCCAGGTCGGCTTGCCGGCCCTGGTCGACATGTTTGTAGATCGCCTTGACCAGCGCCCTCCCGCCGCTGCCGGTGAACCCGGTCTGGTCCTGTGCGCCCCTGGCCAGCGCGGCCAGCGCGTGCTCTGTCGCCACCGGGTAGACGCTGTGAAAGCTTTCGCCGACCAGCTCGGCCAGTTCGGCCAGCCGGCTGCGCAGCGCGCCGCGCCGTTGCAGCAAGTCGGCCTTGGTGAGCACGAGGAAGGAATGGTTCCTGAGCGCCTCGGGGACCAGATTCCACAAGACCGGCTCGGGGTCGGAGAAGTCCTGCGAGCACCAGAGGATCATGTCGGCGTTTTCGATCGCCTCGACGATCGCCGCGCGCTGTCCCTCGATCGAGGCATCGGCGACGATCTCGCACAGGCTCACCCGGTCGAGCACGGGCAGGGGCGCCTCGATCTCGACCCGCGCCGGTCGAAACTGCAACATGTCGGTGGGCGCCAGGCCCTCGCGGGTCTCGATCCGGCCGCCTTGGAAATGCAGGTGCGAGACGATCTTGGGCCCGCGCTTGAGCCTGAGGGTCGGATGGGCCTTGCCGGGCGGGATCACCTCGCGCCCGGCCAGCATGTTCAAAAGCTGCGACTTGCCCGACCCGGGCAGGCCGATCAGCGCCACCCGAACCGGGTTGGACAGCCGTCGCACCAGGCGCCTGGCGCCCTCGCGCGCCGCGGGTGGCAGGCGGCCGGTATCGAGCGCCGCCTCCAATGCGCTTAGAACCATGTCGGGGCGCGGCGGAAAGGTCATCGCGGATCTCCGCGTGCAGAGGACAGGCGCCGGGGCCGGAACAGCGCGCCGAGCCGCTGGAACCAGCGGGCGACCATCAGTTCGAGCGACCGCGCCTCGACCGGGGCGGCCGCGGCGTTGCGTGGCCCGGCATCGGCCAGGCACATGTGGCGCGGCGCAAGCACCCGGATCACCGAAAGCGCGACATTGTCCTGTTCGGGATCGTCGAGGGATTCGACGGCGAGCAGCAGACGATGCGCGATCTCGGCGCTGTCCATATGCGCATGACTGCGCAGGAAACTCTGCAACTGGCGGCGGGTCAGCGTTTCTATCCCGTCGCTGGCCACCAGCAGGATATCGCCGTCGGTCAGTTGCAGCGGGGTCGTCGGCAGGTCCATCCGTTCGATATTGCCGCCGCCCACGACCGAGGTCAGGCAGTCGCGGTCGGGGTGCCAGCGCCCGGCGGCTTCTGTCATCTGCCCCGTTCTCACCATCAGGTCGATCTGGGGCGCCAGCGAATGTACCTCGTTCAGGCGCGTCAACTGTCCCGCGCGAAACAGGTAGAGCGGCGAGTCGCCGACCGACACCCAGAATGCCCGGTCGCGCATCAGCGCCAGCGCCACCAGCGTTGTGCCCATGCCGCGCATCCCGGCATGTTCGCGCACTTGCCGCGCAATGCACGCGTTGGCCGACAGCGCAGCCGCGCGCAGCGCCGCCGGCGCCTGACGGCGGAAGCTCGCGACGTTCGTGCTGCGGAACTTGAGCTCGCTCAGCACCTCGGTCACGGCGATCTTGCTGGCGAATTCGCCCGCCGCGTGGCCGCCCATGCCGTCGGCCAGCACCGCAAAGCCCACATCGGCCCCGATCGGCGCATCGACGAGCAAAGCGTCCTCCTGATTGTCTCGCCGGCCCTGGCTTACGGCGGACGCGACATCAAAGCGGATGTCAGGACAAAAGCGCGTCATCAGCGGGCTCGGCCGACTCTGCGGCCCAATCGAAGTCGGACCCGCAGAACGCGACGAAACGAAGTGTGGTTTCGCCGATGCGGATCAAATCATTACCGGAAATTTCCTCGGTGCTCAGCACCGGACGATCGTTGAGACGCACGATGTTTACCTTGCCGCCATGGCCCAGGAAAAACTTCCGCTGTTCGCTGTCATAGGCCAAAAGCGCGTGGTTGCTGCGCGAGATGGTGTCGTCGCCGAAATCGAGGCGCACGGCCTGATCCTCGCCACGCCCGATCTGCGACACACCGCTGTAAAGGGTGAACGAGGCGCCGCGCCCCGGCCCTTTCATCACGACCAGCCAGCCAACCGGGAATCGCGCATCGGCCGAACGGTCGGCGGCGTCCTTGGCGGCGAAAGGGTCGGCCTGGTCGCCATTCTGGTGGTCGAACCCCAGCAGCCGGGTCTTGACCCGGCCACCGCGGCGGTCGGCGCGGCCGGTGAGCGGGGTCGGGATATCGAGCGGCGCATCGCCGGCCATCGGCTCGTCCGGCTCGGCGACGGTGCGGGGCGCGCGCTGGCGCAGGCTCTCGGCATCGGGCGCGGTCAGGCTCTGACGCAGCCCGGCCAATTCGCCGTGAGCCTCGTGATCGACGCGGCGCTCGCTTCGCGACATCGCACTCTGAAAGGGCTGCTCGGCCGCGGCGAAACGGTCGCCGCCACGCGGCCGGGGCGCGACCATGTCGGGCATCTGCTCGGGCTCCGGTTCATCCTCTTGCGGCTCGGGCTCGAACCGCCACGCGAAACGGTCGCCGTAGTCGGAATCGTCGGTCTCGGCCTCCGGCGTGGACATGCGCAGGTCGTCCTCCTGCTCCTTGGCCCGGTCGCGCTGCGCGGCGCTCTGTCGAAAGAGCTTCATGTCCCTATCCTTTTTCCTCGGTTATGTCCGTAGCCAGTTGCCGGCCCTGAAATTCAAACCCAGACCGGCCAGCAGAAGGCTGATCGGCCCGCGGCGCGCGCCAACGGCGGCGCCGGCATCGTCCTGGGCTCCGTCGGGCGGCAGCAGCACCACCTCGGGACCCTTCCTCGCATCGCCATTGCGCATCATGGCCGGCATGCCGGTTCCATCAGCCGATCCGCGGCCGGCAATGCCGGCGAGGTCTTCGTCGCAATCCTCTTCGAGTTGCCATTCGAAGAAGACCTTCTTGCGTTTCTGCGGCTTGGCGGTTTTCGCCGCCGCCTGCCGGGCGCGGGCCGCCTCAAGCCTCTGCGCCTCGGCCACTGCTCGGTTTGTCTCTTGCACGAGTTCCGAGATCGCTTTGGCCATTTCCTTGTCGTGCCGGGCCCGTGCGGCGACGATCTTTTCCCGTTGCCGCGGGTCGATCGCCGACAGCCATTCCCGCGCGCTTTGCGGCCGGTTGGCCGGCTTGACCGCCAGAGCCTTGTCGATGGCGGCCAGGAAATCGAGGTTATAGGCGGCGTAGTTGCCCGCCAGCGGGCGCAGCGGGTCGGGCTCGTTTGCGGCGAGCGCGGCCAGGCGCAGTTGGCTGTTGGGCGGCGGATCGCCGGTGATCAGGTGATAAAAGGTGGCGGCCAGCGAGTAGAGGTCGCCCGACGGCCCCTGATCGGCGCCCGCGATGTAGAATTCCTGGGGCGAATAGCCGTCCTTGACCACATGCAGCGACGACAGCACGCGGCTGGCGCGGCTGGCACTTTCGCGCGCGGCGCCGAAATCGATCAGCACCGGGTTGCCCTGCGGGTCGATCAGGATGTTGTCGGGGGCGATATCGCGGTGCAGCAGGTTCTGGTCGTGGATAAAGGCCACCGCGTCGAGCAGGCGCATGAGCAATGTCTGCACCTCAAGCGGCGCCAGTACGTCATCGCTGGCCTCGATCAGGTCGTTGAGGTCGAGCCCCTCGATGTAGTCGAGCGCCATGTAGGCGGTGCCGTTATCCTCAAAGACCTGGTGCACCCCGACGACGCCCTCGTGGTCGAGCCGGGCCAGCCGCCGCGCCTCGTTGACGAAGAGCCTGACAACCGCGCGGAATTCGTCCTGCCGCGTCTGAGACCGGGCGCAGACCACATCGTCGCGCCGGCCGCAAAGCGTGGCCGGAAAGCATTCCTTGATGACCACGATCCGGTTGAGGCTGTCGCGCGCGAGATAGGTCAGCGCAAAGCCGCCGGAGTTCAGAAACCGCTCGATTCGGTACTGCCCGTGGAACAGATACGTCCCGGGCACGAGCTCTTCAGAAAAGCTCTCGGCAGGTGCATTATCCCCTTGCAGGCTTGCCTCGGTCGTCGGTTCCACGTTTTCAGTCCCCAGATGGCTCGGCACTCCGAATGGGATGCCGCCTGCGGACAAACGTCGTGAAAGACTGTGGCCAAATCATGGTGTCATTCGGGAAATGTTGGAATGCAGACGGGGTGGCGGCCCCGGCAGGCCGGGCCGCGGGATGCGGTTAATCACATGAAAATGCTGGCGAAAGCGGCTGGATGCGCGCGTCGGCGCTGGCCGGGCAAAGCGCCCCGGGCGGGCATTGCCAACGGTGCCGCGCCCGGTCGCCATTGCGCCCGCGCCCCCTGCCCCACGATGGCGAAAAGAGGGCGCAGACCCCGCGCGGCGCTCAGTTGCCGCCGCGGGCCAGGCTGACCTCTGCACGGCCCTTGTGCTTGGACGCGTAAAGCGCGGCATCGGCATCGCGCAGGACCCGTTCGGCATCGGGGCGGTCGTAAAAGATCGACAAGGTGGCCCCGATGCTGGCCGACACGCGGCACAACGTCCCGTCAAAGGGCATGGGCCGCTCCAGCCGGGCGATGATCCGCCGGGCGATTGCGGTCAGCCGCGCGGCATCGGCCAGCCCGTCGAAGAGCACCAGGAACTCGTCGCCCCCCACCCGCGACACGGTGTCAGCGGTGCGGGTTTCCTCCAGCAGGATGCGCCCGACCTCCTGCAGGACATGGTCGCCCGCGGCATGGCCCAGCGAGTCGTTGACCTGCTTGAAGTGGTCCAGATCGAGATGCATCAGCCCGAAGGGCCGGGCCGCCGCCACCATCTGCGCGAGCGCACCGTCCATGGCGCGACGGTTGCGCAGGCCGGTCAGCGTGTCGGTGACCGCGCGTTCTTCGGCGTCGATGCGCGCGCCGTTCAGGCGGCGGTTGAGGCGCTTGTATTCCTCCATCACCGCCGTCTTGGCCTCGACCAGATAAAGCATCTCTACGGCCAGGTCGGTGGGGGCGAAATCCTGAAGCGTCAGGTCGAATCGGCTGACCGCCTCGACCACCGAAAGGCCCAGCGACAGGTCCAGCACGGCACCGCCGCCGGCCGGCAGCGACACCGCCTGCCCCTTGAACCGCAGGTCGGGCGCCGCGGTGAGGCGCACCTCCAGCCGCTGCCCGTCAAGCAGCAGCAGCTCTGCCAAGCTCCGCACCGGGCGCGGCTTGCGCACCTCCAGCACCTCCTCCATCGGGCGTCCGGCCAGCGCGCCGCCGCCAAGTTTGCGCACCTTGCGCCCGGCATGGACGATCCGCCCCGCGGGGTTGAGCCACAGGTGCATCGGCATCAGCCGGTCGAGCGCCCGGCCCGAGAGGCCGATCACCCGGCCGTCGCTAGCGGGCACCCTCACGCCCGCCCCAGCGCAAAGGCCCGCCCCTCGGCAAAGCGCGAGTCGAGCAGGGTAATCATGATGTGTTCGGGCGCCCCCGTCTCGGGCTCCAGCAAGACAAGCGCGCCGTAATCGTCCGCCATCGCCCTGAGCACGCCCATCACCAATGGCGCCGCCCAGGGCATGTGCCAGGCGCTGACCAGCGTGAAGCGCCCACCGTCGTGGGCCACCAGCGTCAATTCGGGCAGATCGAGCTCGGGCACGGCCAGCCGCGCGCGGCCCGCCAGATCGTCGAGCGAATGCAGAAACTCTAGAAACGTCTCGCCGCCAAAGCGCAACAACCGGCGCAGCCCCTCGCGCGTGGGATGTGAAACGAGGTAGGTGCCCAGATCCTCCAGCACCATGTCGCGCGGCTTGTCGAGATACGCCTGCAGCGCGTCGAGCACGCGCTCGGTCAGCGCGTCTTCATAGCTCAACAGCGCCTCGAACCCCTCCGGCCCCACACCCGCGGCCTCGGCCACCCTGCGCCAGGCCGGCGCGCCGTAGGTATCCTGAACAAAACATTGGATCGACCGGTTGATCAGCCCGTGCATCCCACCCGTCCCGTGAAAATTCTCGGGACGAGCCTAGGGCCGCGACCGTTAACAAATCGCCAAGCCGTTCAGCGGCCGAAAAACACCTCGCCGCCCTCCACCGACAATGCGTTCAGCGGCACCGGGTGCAACGTCACCTCGCCGGCCAGAATCGCGTCGATCACCGCGCCGGGATTGGTGTAGATGGCGCCGTCCTTCAGGATCTCGGGTGCGCGGAAGGCGTAGCCGGCGCCGTCTTCGGTGGCGAAATATCCGCGCAACATCAGACCGCCGCGCCCGGTAAAGGCTGCCAGCACCGCCTCGGTGCCCGCCCGCGCGCCCGACAGCTCGGCCATCAGCATCACGCAACCCGGATTGCCGGCGGGCGTGCGCCGGGTGCAGCTTTGGGAAATCTGTTCCAGCTCCCACAGGCGCAGGCTGTCCAGCAGCCCCTCGGGCAACGCCGCGCCCTCGGGACGCACCGGCAGGCGCTCGGCGATCCGCGCGGCCAACGCCGCGGCATCGTCCACCTCGCCCCGGCGTTCGAAGGCATAACGGGTTTCGGCCTCGTCGAGATCGGCCAGCCGCGCGGCCAGATCCGCGGCCTCGGGGTGGTCGGTCATCGCCGCGATCCGGTCAAGCCCCGCACGCCCCGCGCGGCCCCACTCGCGCCCCATCGACCAGAGGTCGATATCCTCGGCCGACACCGCGCCAGCCTCCAGCCGGGCGATCTGGTTTGCCACAGAAATGCGCTGAACGTCGAAAACCGGCGTGAACCAGGCCAGGCCCGCGGCCAGGCCCGCCAGCGCCATCACGACGTTGGCCCGGCGGATGCGCCCGGCCCAATTGCGCCGCAGCAGCACCGCACCGGCATAGGCCAGCCCATAACCCAGCGCCAGCACCGACAGAGCCGCCGCGCCCAGCCGGTCCGGGCTCAGCCCGTATTGCGCGACCCTCAGCCAGACCGCATAGCCGGCCAGCGCCGCCAGCGCCGGCAAGAGCAGCGCCAGCGCCTGACAGGCCCAGCGCATCACGCGGTTGCGCACCTGCCGGTCGTCGCGCGCATCGAGCGCGGTCGAGACCAGCGTCGCCGCACCCGCCGCCATCGCCAACAGCACCGCCGCCGCAGAGAGGCTGCCAAAAAGATCCGACAGGCCCCTGAGCGGCAGCGCGCCGAGAAACACCGCGACCACCACCAGCACCACCGGCAGCAACAGCCGCAGAAGCCGCAGGATGAGATAGGGCGAGACATAGCCCGACAGCTCGTTGACCACGGCCAGTGCCAGCCCCAGCGTCAAGCCGCTCAGCAGATAGGGCACCTCCTCGCGGTCCAGAAGTCGTTCGATGATGTCGATGCCCACCAGTTCGAACAGCGCGTTGGACAGGAAAAGCACCGCCCAGACCAGCCCGACGAACAGCCACGCCGCGGCGAAGCGCACGACGATCATCCAGGATTGGTGGAACAGCGTCGGGTAATGCGACCAGCGCGTGCCGGGGCCGAGCGCCGCGATCAGGAAGGGCAGCGGCAGGAAGACCAGAAGCGCGAAGATGAAGACCGGATGACCCGTGTCGAGATAGGCCGAGACGGTCTCGAACCGCTCGCTCGCCGAGGTCAAGAGCCCTGCCAGCGGCAACGCCAGACCCGCCGAGGCCAAGAGCGCCCTGACCATCGGCAAAGGCCCCGAGAGCGCCAACGCCGGCACGAAGAAGGCAAAGCCCAGCCCGCCGACAAACAGCAGTTGCCGCGGCGCGTCGGCCCATTGCTCGGGCAACACTTCGGCCAGCAGCCACGCGGCCGCCCCGGCCAGAAACCCCAGAAGCCCGAGCCCCGCCCGGGCCCAGAATGGCGATTCCAGTTGCATGTGCCTGCGCCTTTTCCTGCCTCGCGCCGGTTTCCGGCGATTGGGCCGAGCTTAACCTGCGCGCCGACGACGCTCTAGGGGGCGGATCAGAAATCCGTGGGCGCGCCGCCCTCGGCCTTGCGGCGGGCGACGAACGCTTCCAGTTCCTCGCGGATGCCGTCGTCCATCGGCGGCGCCTCGAAGCCGTCGACGATTCGGCGAAAGAGGGCATGTGCGCGTTCCGGCGTCCAGACCGCGCCTTTCTGCGTCCACGCCTCGTAATTGGTCCAGTCGCTGAGGAAAGGCTGGTAGAACGCGGTGGCAAAGCGCGCCTCGGTATGGGGGATGCCGAAGTAATGCCCGCCGCCGCCCACCTCTGCAATCGCATCGACGGCGATGTCGTCGGGCGTGGTCGCGCATATCTCGGGCTCGAAATAGCGCTGGATCTGCTGGATGATCTCGCAATCCATCACGAATTTCTCGGGGCTGGCGATCAGCCCGCCCTCCAGCCAGCCGGCGGCGTGATAGACCATGTTGGCACCGGCCTGCACCGCCGACCACAGCGCGTTGGAGGTTTCCCACATCGCCTGCCCGTCGGGCACGTTGGCCGCGCAGGAGCCCGAGGCGCGCAGCGGCAACCCGTAAAACCGCGCCATCTGCCCAGCCATCTGCGTGGCGCGCATGTATTCCGGCGTGCCGAAGGCCGGCGCGCCCGATTTCATGTCGACGTTGGAGGTGAAGGTGCCGAAGGCGCAGGGCGCGCCTGGGCGGATCGCCTGCGCCAGCGCCACCGCCGACAGCGCCTCGGCCAGCGACAGCGCCACCGCGCCTGCCATCGTGACCGGCGCCATCGCCCCGGCCAGCGTGAACGGCGTGACCACCAGCGCCTGCCCGGCGCGGGCGCAGCGCATCCAGCCGTCCAGCATCGGGTAGTCGTGCTTGAGCGGCGAGGTCGAGTTGATGTTGGTATACATGTGCGGCGTCGCCGCGAACGCCTCGCGGCTGCGCCCGGCCGCGATTCGCACCATCTCCATCACGTCCTCGACCCGCTCGGCCCCCAGGCTGTAGGCATGGGGCACCTTGTCGGTCAGCGTCAGCTTGTCATAGAGAATGTCGAGATGGCGCACCGAGGGGTGCACATCCACCGGCTCGACCGGGTAGCCCCCGGCGATATGGATGCAGTTGAAGGACTGCGTGAGCTTTAGCAGATCGCGGCACCGCGCGCGGGTGCCGGGCACCTTGCCGGTGGTGATGTCCCAGTAACTCGGCGGCGACGAGACGTTGACGAAGACCATGTTCCGACCGCCGATTGTCACCTGGCGGTCGCGGTTGCGCGGCGTGATGGTGAAGCTTGCCGGCGCCTTTGCGACCATCTCCATGACGAAGTCGCGCCCCATGCGGACGGTTTCGTCCGTTACAGAACAGCCGGCCTTTTTCAGCACCTCCCGCGCCCCGGGGTGGAGAAACGCGATGCCGATCTCTTCGAGGATGCGCATCGCACCGTCATGGACGGCCCCGACGCCTGCCTCGTCCAGCGGCTCTGTCGGCCGGTCGGTGTTGAGCGGGATGCGCCAGGGGCTCTGGGCCAGCACCGCCCCGCCCGTCCGCTGCGCCCGCCCCGCCCGCCCGCCGGCCCTGCGCCGCCGTTGGCCTGCGTCTTGCATGGAGACCTCCCTCGGATGTCCCCTCACCAGACACGAAGGCGGCGCGCCGCTTCCGGCCCGAATGCGACCATATGCGTCGTTTTTGCCGGGTCTCAGGCGGCGCGGCGCGCGAGAAAGGCCGGCAGGTGGCCGATATCGGGCACCACCGCATCGGCGAGGTCGGCAAGGTCCGCGGCCTCGGCCGGGCCGGTCAGCACGCCCAGCGTGGCCATGCCCGCAGCGCGCCCCGCGGCCAGATCGTGGCGGCTGTCGCCCACCATCACCACCTCGGCCGGCGCCCGCCCCACCGCCGCGGCAAAGGCCAAGAGCGGCCCCGGCGCAGGCTTGGCGCCGTGGCCGCTATCGCAGCCGGCGATGAAATCGAACCGTCCGGCGACGCCCGCCGCGGCCAGATGCGCGCGCGCTACCGCCTCGGCATCGTTGGTGGCCACCCCGAGGGCCAGGCCCCGCCCCGCCAGCGCGTCGAGCAGCGGGGCCAGCGGCACCGCCTCGCAAAGCGGCGCGCGCGCGGCGGCGGAGTTCATCCGCGCGGCCAGCCCCGCCGGGGACATGCCCGGCAGGTGGGGCAACAAAAGCTCGACCGCCACCTCGGGTGTGCCGGCAATGACCGGGCTGTCTGGGTGGTAGCGTCCGGTTTGCATATCGAACCCCACCGCCCGGCCCAACGACGCCGCGCGCGCCGGCTCACCCTCGGCCAGCTCGCTGAGAAAGCCTTGCGCCCAGGCCCCCCATGTCGCGTTGAAATCGAAAAGCGTGCCGTCCTTGTCGAACAGCACGGCGGTGATCCGGCTCATCTTCGCCTCTTCGCTCAGGTCCAGTGCATGACGGCGCCGCCGGGCAGCGCCGCGCGGGCCTGCATCGCCGCCGCGCCGGACAGCCCTTCGCCGTCGGCGAAGGCGATGACCCAGGCATCGTCCATCAGGATGAAATCCAGCACCGAGGCCAGGAACGCGGGCTCGGCCGCGCGGGCGCGCAAATCCTCGGCCCCCGCCCCGGTCGCCCCCAGAAAGACCGGCAGCAGCTCTTCGTTGCCCGCCAGCCAGCCAAGCGCCCTCAGCGCGATGGTTTCCGCCTCGTCCTGCCGCATCCTCGCCCCTCGATCCGAGCCGCTGAAACACTCTGTTAACAAATCCTGTCCAGAAATGAACGCGAACGCAATCGCGACCTATGGCGCGGGGAGACAGGCAAATGCCTGGACGCATCCTGGTGGTGGACGACCTGGCCACAAACCGAATCATGATGAAGGTGCACCTCGCCGACGCGCATTACGATGTCTTGCAGGCCGCGGGCGGGCGGGCCGCGCTGGACATCGCCCGGCGCGAGGCGCCCGATCTGATCCTGCTCGACATGATGATGCCCGACCTTGATGGCATCAGCGTCTGCGAACGGCTGCGCGCCGATCCGGCAACAGCGGAAATTCCGATCATCATCGTGACCGCCGCCACCGATGCCCGATCGCGGCTCAGGGCGCTGGCGGCGGGGGCTGACGACTTTCTTTCGCGCCCGCTGGACGAGTTGATCCTGCTGGCGCGGGTCCGCAGCCTGCTGCGCGCCCGCGAAACCGCGCAAGAGCTGGCGCTGCGCGACGGCACCGAGCGGCTGTTGGGCTTTTCCGAGCCCGCGCAGGGCTTTGCCCCGCCGGGCCGCATCGCGTTGGTGGCCGCGCGGGCCGAAACCGCCGCGGGGTGGCAGGCGGCGCTGGCCGGGCGGCTGACCGACCGGATCGTGCCGATGACACGGGCCGAGGCGCTCAGCCCCGACCCGGGCCACGCGGTGCCCGATCTCTTCGTGATCGAGGGCGACCTTGGCGGACCCGGCGGCGGCCTGCGCCTGCTGACCGAGCTGCGTTCGCGCAGCGAAACGCGCCACGCGGCGGTGCTGATCGTGCTGCCGCCCACGGCGCGCGAGACCGCGGCGATGGCGCTGGACCTGGGCGCCAACGACCTGATGACCGCGCCGCTGGACGGTGCCGAACTGGCGCTGAGGCTGAAGGCCCAGATGGCCCGCAAGCGCCAGGCCGACCGGCTGCGCGACACCCTGCGCGACGGTCTGCGGATGGCCGCCACCGATCCGCTGACAGGGCTCTTCAACCGCCGCTACGCGTTGCCCCACCTCGCCCGCATCGCCGAGCGCGCGGACCGGACCGGGCGCCGGTTTGCCGTGCTGCTGCTCGATCTCGACAGGTTCAAGGCGGTCAACGACCGGCATGGCCATGCCGCCGGCGACGCGGTGCTCGTGGCGGTGGCGCAGCGGTTGCGCGACAACCTGCGCGCGGTCGACCTGGTGGCGCGGTTCGGCGGAGAGGAATTCCTGGTCGCCCTGCCCGACACCGACGCGACCGCCGCCTGCGCCGCTGCCGAGCGGCTGCGGCGGGTGATCGGTGCGGCGCCGGTGGCCCTGCCGGGCGGCGGCGACCTGCAGGTCAGCGCCAGCATCGGCGTTGCGATGGGCGGCGCCGAGGCCGGCACCGTCTCCGCGCTGATCGAGGCCGCCGATGCCGCGCTCTACCGGGCCAAGTCCGCCGGGCGCGACCGTGTTGACGGCCCGGCCACCGACTAGACCCGGTTCACCGCCGCGGCGGGCCCCGGCGCAGCACCTGTTCCAACCGGTCGGCAAAGGCGGCCCGCTCGTCGGGGCTCATCTGCGCCATACGGTCCAGCAACAGCCCCCGCGTGATCGTCAAATGATCGGAAATCCGCTCGCTTTGCGACGTGAGCACCGCCTCGACCCGGCCCACCTCGAACGGCTCGGACCGGAGCGCCGACAGCACTTCGTCAAAGCCCGCGCGCACTGCCTGGCGGTTTTGGCGCCCTTGCGGCCATGACCTTCGCAACTCCTGGCGCAGGGCCGCGCGGTCTTCGTCATCGAGCGCCCGCGAATAGGGGCCGACCTCGGCAAAACGGTCGCCACGCCGGTCATGGCCGAAATCGTGCCGGTGGCTCAGCAAACCGCCCAGAACGATGCCTGCGACCATCAGGTTCAGCGCAAGGCTGATGCCCAGCGCGATGCGGCCCCAGGGCCAGCCCTTCTTCGGCGTCTCGCTATCGCCCTGCGCCATGCTCAGCCCTCCTGCAGGTAAAGATCGGCCGTCGGCACCAGGTCGACGAGGTCATAACCCTGGGTGCCCAGCCAGCCCGCGGTCAGCGTTTCCAGTTCGGCCGGGGCGCTGTAGCCGATCCAGAGCCCGGCCAGCCCCGCCGTGGCGAGCCCGCCCAGGGCCGGCCACCCGCCGAGCCCGGCAAGCGCCGACATCGCGGCCGACCTCAGCCGGCGCCGGCGCCGGGGCACCACCTGCCGCGCGCGCGGCCTCTCGGCCTCGGCATCGGCGAGAATGCGCGCCATCAGCGCCGCAGAGGGCTCCGGCGCGTCCGCGCGGGCGGCGCGGAACATCCGGTCCAGGTCGCTCTCAAGGCTCGGATCGTCAGTCATCGTCATACCCCAATTCACTGCGCCGCCCGGCCAGGTCGGCCGCCAGCGCCCTCTTGCCCCGCGCGGTCAGGCTTTCCACCGCCTCGGTGCCGATCTCCATCACGTCCGCGATCTCGGGGTTCGACAACCCTTCGAGATGGCGCAGCACCACCGCTTGGCGCTGCCGCTCGGGCAGCCGCATCAAGGCGGCCTCCAGCGCCCGGGTGCGCGCCGCTTGCTGCATCCGTGCCTCGGCGCCGGGCGCGCCGTCCGCGGGCTCGGGCACCGCGTCCAGCGCTTGTGCGCGCGCCTTTCGCAGCCGGTCGATGCACAGGTTCGACACCACCCGGTACAGCCAGGTCGAGATCCGCGCCTCGCCCGTCCGCCACCCCGGCGCGGCGCGCCAGAGCCTCAGCATCGCCTCCTGCGTGACGTCCTCGGCCTCGGCCGGATCGCCCAGCATTCGCGCCGCAACCCGCAGCGCCATCGGCGCCAGCCGCGCGGTCAGGGCCTGCGCCGCCGCACGCTCGCCCCGCCCGTAGGCGACGAGCAGCGCCTCGTCCGAAGCAGCTTCGACAACGTCCTTGGCCATGACCATCCTGTCGCGGGCTTACTCTTTGCAGGGCCGGGCGTCCATCGCCCGCACCCTGCCGAACCTCGCCGGCAGGGCGCGGCACCCAAGGCTTACCGGTCGCTCGGCGCACCATTGCGCATCGGCCCGGCACGGTTGCCGAACCGCTCCATCGCCGCGTCGAACTCGTCCTTCGAGAGCGACCCGTCGCCATCGGCATCGGCGCGGTCGAAAAGACGCCCGGGCCCGGGGCGCGTCGTCATCTCCTCGACGCTCAACAGCCCGTCGCCATCGGTGTCCAGCCATTCGACCATGCGCTCGGCCCGCGCCTGGCGCTGTTCGTCGCTAAGCCCCGGGTCGCCGAAAAAGCCGCCCTGACCCATGGGCCCAGCCTGGCCCATCATACCGCCTCGGCCCATCTGGCCGCCCTGGCCCATCTGGCCGCCTCGGCCCTGCATGTCGCCACGCGTCATGCCGTAGCCTTGCATGTCGCCACGCATCATGCCGTGCCCTTGCATCATGCCGTGCCCGTGCATCATGCCGCGACCCTGCCCCTGCGGGCCCATACAGCCCTGGTCGCCGCGGCCCTGGTACCTGCCCCGGCCGTCGTCCCAGCCCGAGGCCTTGACAACCCCCGGCGCGGCCCCAGCGGCCCAGGCGCCACGGCGCAGACCGCGCGCCTCGGCCCCGGTCACGTAGCCGTCGCCGTCGGCATCGGCCGTGGCAAACCGGGCCTCGGCTCCGGCCTTGAACTCTTCGGCCGACAAAGCGCCGTCGCCATCGGCATCAAGCGTCGCAAAGGGCAGCGCCCCGCGCCGCCGGGCGTTGGCCTCGTCCTCGGTCAGCTTGCCGTCATTGTCGGCGTCGAGCCGGTCGAAGGCGGCCGCCGCCGGCACGGCGAATTCCGCTTGGGAAATCCGCCCGTCGCCGTCGGTGTCGATGCCGGCGATCCCGCGCTGCATCCAGCTGCCCTGCGCAGCAGCCAGCCCCGGAAGCATCAGCACAAGCGCCGAGGCCGCGGTCAGTCGAAGCAATCCAGTCATCTCGTCTCTCCTGTTTTTCGAAACGCGTGAACGCCGCGCTGCGGCTTGCGTTATGATCGTCTAACGGGCAGTCTCGGGTTTTCCGTCGCGGAAAATCCGGCCGCGCGCGACATCGCGCCGCACGAGCGGCACGCCAACTGGAAGAACCCCCGGACAGAACCGACATACTCGGAAGGCCCCAGGTGGCGGCGCGCGCGGCAAGACGACAGGGAGACCCCCATGGACACATTGCAGGAACGGCCCCTCCGTGCCGCGCTGCTGCGCGGGTGGTGCCGGCGCTGCCCGAATTGCGGCGCCGGGCCAATGCTCAACGGCTACCTGAACGTGCGTGATCATTGCCCGGTCTGCGGCGAGGAGCTGCACCACCATCGGGCCGATGACGGGCCGGCCTACCTGACCATCCTGATCGTGGGCCATCTGATGGCGCCGCTGATCCTGTGGGCCTTCGTCACCTACCGCCCCGAACCTATGGTGCTGGCCTCGGTCTTCTCGGTTGGCTGCGTGGCGCTCTCGCTCTACCTTCTGCCCAGGCTGAAGGGTCTGATGGTGGCGCTGCAATGGGCGAAACGGATGCACGGGTTCGGGCGGCCGTCGTGAACGGGGCGCCGATCCGCGACGCCGCCACGGTGATCGTCCTGCGCGACGCGGCAGCGCGGCCCGCCGTGCTGATGGGGCAGCGCGGGGCGACGGCGGCCTTCATGCCCAACAAGTTCGTCTTTCCCGGCGGCGCGGTCGACGCGGCCGATGCCGGCGTGCCCATGGCCTGCCCCATCGGATCCGCCTGCGCCGCGCGTCTGGCGGCGGAATGCGACCCGGCGCGCGGCCCGGCACTGGTCGCCGCGGCGATCCGCGAGCTTTGGGAGGAAACCGGCCTCATCCTCGGCACGCCCGGCCCCTGGCCCGACGCGGCGCCCCCGGGCTGGCGCGGCTTTGCCTCTTCCGGCCATCTGCCCTCGGCAGAGGGGTTCCATTTCGTCTTCCGCGCGATCACGCCTCCGGGCCGGCCGCGCCGCTTCGATGCGCGGTTTTTCCTGGTCGAAGCCGGCGCCGTCAGCGGCGACCTAGACGATTTCTCCGCCGCCGAGGACGAACTCTCGCACCTGCAATGGGTGCCGCTGGCCGAGGCCCGGCGCTTCGATCTGCCCTTCATCACCGAGGTCGTGCTGGCCGAGGTGGCGGGGCTGTTGAAATCCGGCCTGCCGCCCGCCAGCGTGCCATTCTTCCGCAACAGGACCGAGCGCTCGGAATTCCTGCGTCTGCGCTGAGGCGCCCGTCACCGGCATCACCGTGGGGCGGCAGCGTGGGGCCTTGGGTATTTTTGCCAAGAAGAAGACCCTTTCGCTTCTTCTTGGAAAAAATACCCCCATCGCACCGGCCCGGCCGGGTGCGGCGTAAGGTCAGGCTCAGCCGCGCTCGCCTGCAAAATCCGCGTGCCAACCCTCGCGCTCTTCGTCGGTGATCTTGCGAAACAGCATGTCGGGCACGGTAAAGGCATGCCCCGGCTTCAGCGTGTCGAGGGCGGTTGCCATGTCGCCCGGCCAGGCGTCGTCGCCGGTCTGCATCCCGGCCAGCATCGCGGCGGCGGCATCGGGTATGAAGGGCCGCGACAGAACGGCGTAAAGCCGGATCAGGTTGAGCGACAGGCGGATGCTCGCGGCGGCGCGGTCGGGGTCGGTCTTGAAGGCGGCCCAGGGCGCGGCCGCTTGCAGGTATTCGTTGCCCGCAACCCAGATCGCGCGCAGCTCGCTTGCCGCCTTGCGGATGTCGATGGCCTCCATATGGGCCTCGTAGGCGGCAACGCGCCCGGCAAGCTCGGACATCAGGGCCTCTTCCGCGGGGCCCATAGTGCCGCCCGCCGGCACCTCTTCTGCGAACTTGGAGCGGCAGAACTTGGTGACGCGGCTGACGAAATTGCCCAGCACATCGGCAAGGTCCTTGTTGACGCCGGCCTGGAAGTTTTCCCAGGTGAATTCGCTGTCAGAGCTTTCCGGCGCGTGCGACAGCAGCCACCAGCGCCAGTAGTCGGCCGGCAGGATGTCCAGCGCCTGGTCCATGAACACGCCGCGCCCTTGCGAGGTCGAGAACTGGCCGCCGTCGTAATTGAGGTAATTGAACGACTTGATGTAATCCACGAGCTTCCAGGGCTCGCGCGAGCCCATCAGCGTGGCAGGGAAGGAAAGCGTGTGGAACGGCACGTTGTCCTTGCCCATGAACTGGACATAGCGCACATCGCCGGCGCCCTTGTCGGTGCGCCACCAGCGTTGCCAGTCGGCATCGGGCCTGCCGTTGGCGTCGGCCCATTCGGCGGTGGCGGCGATATATTCGATGGGCGCATCGAACCAGACGTAGAATACCTTGCCCTCCATGCCCGGCCAGTCGTCGCCGCCCCTCTTCACCGGAATGCCCCAGTTCAGGTCGCGGGTGATGCCCCGGTCCTTCAGCCCGTCGCCGTCATGCAGCCATTTCTTGGCGATCGAGGTGGTCAGCACCGGCCAATCCTTCTGGCTGTCGATCCAGGCATCGATCTCGTCTTTCAGGGCCGACTGGCGCAGGTAGAGATGCTTGGTCTCGCGCACCTCCAGGTCGGTCGAGCCGGAGATCGCCGAACGCGGGTCGATCAGGTCGGTCGGGTCGAGTTGCTTGGTGCAGTTCTCGCACTGGTCGCCCCGGGCCTTTTCGTATCCGCAATTGGGGCAGGTGCCCTCGATATAGCGGTCGGGCAGGAAGCGGCCGTCGGCCCGGGAATAGACCTGTTTCTCGGTCACTTCCTCGATGAGGCCGTTCTCGGCCAGCTTGCCGGCGAGGTGCTGGGTGAGGGTGTGGTTGCGCTGCGACGAGGACCGCCCGTAATGGTCGAACGAGAGGCGAAAGCCATCGGCCAGAGCGGCCTGCACGCCGTGCATCCGGGCGCAGTAATCGGCCACGTCCTCGCCGGTCTTGGCGGCGGCAAGCTCCGCCGGTGTGCCGTGTTCGTCGGTGGCGCAGATGAACATCACCTCGTGGCCGCGGGCGCGCATGTATCGGGCATAGAGATCGGCCGGAAGTTGCGAGCCCACCAGGTTGCCCAGGTGCTTGATGCCGTTGATGTAAGGTAGCGCCGAGGTGATCAGGATGCGTGCCATGGTGCGGGTCTGCCTTTGCTCCCGTTGCGTGGGCCCCGTTTAACGCCGTGGCGCGGGAAGGGCCAGAGGGCGCAGGCTCAGGGTGCGTCGCGGTCGCGGCGGGCGCGGGTCAGCCGGCCGATCAGGAACGAGGTGCGCGGCGTCCAGACATAGGGCGTGCGCGGGCCCCGGCCCGGACGGGCGCGCATCCGCGTGAGGCCGAAGAGCAGCAGCGCCGCATGGCCGGCCGCGATCAGCAGGAACAGCGCCTCGGGGCCGTACCCCGCGACCAGCGCCGAGGCCACCAGCGGCGAGGCGATCGCCCCCAGCGCGAAGAAGAACATCAGCGCGGCGGACAGTTCCACCCGCTCGTCGCTTTCGGCCCAGTCATGGGCATGGGCGGCCGATACCGAGTAGATCGGAAAGGTGGACGCCCCGAACAGCGCCGCCGCGGCGAAAACGCCCAGCGGGCCGCCGCCGGTCGTCGTCACCGTCACGGCGCACGCGCCGACCGAGGCGGCGGAAAGACCGATCAGCACCCGGCGCCGGTCGATCCGGTCGGCCAGCCAGCCCACCGGGTATTGCGCCAGAGCGCCCCCAAGCACGAAGGCGGCCAGAAACAGGCCGATCTGGTCGGGGGCAAGGCCGACCTCCTGCCCGTAGACCGGGCCCACCATGCGGAACGCCGCGGCCGAGAGCCCCGCCACCATCACCCCCGCCGCGGCGAGCGGTGAGCGGGCGATGGCAAGGCCGGGGCGCAGCCGGAGGACGGCGGGCGTCTTGGGCGGGCTGAGCGTGGAGAGCGTGAGCGGCAGCAGCGCGGCGCAGCAGATGATGGCCAGGAGGTTGTAGGAAACATAGGCGGCCGGCGTCAGCACCCCGATCAGCAGTTGCGCCACCAGCGAGGCGCCCATGTCGATGATCCGGTAGACCCCCATCGCCCGCCCGCGCGTCTCGTTGGTCAGCTTGGCCTGCAACCACGCCTCGATCACCGTGTAGCAGCCGGCAACGCAGATCCCCGTGGCCACGCGCATCAGCGCCCAGGCCAGCGGGTCGACCAGCATCATGTGCGCCATCAGCCCCATCGCGCCGGCGGCGGTGAAGGCGGCGAAGGCGCGGGTGTGGCCGACCGTGCCCATCAGCCGCGGCGCCCACCAGCAGCCGATGAAGAAGCCCACGAAATGGGACGAGCCCAGAAGGCCGACCTGGGCTGTGGAAAATCCCAGCGCCAGCCCCGAAAGCGCGTCGAGCGGGCCCACCCCGCCCGAGGAAAGCTGGAGCAGGACGACCGACAGGAACAGGGCGGCGAAAGAGACGATCAGGCGCATGGCGCGTTTTTGCTAGCCGGGTGCGCAGCGGGGTGCAGGGCGATTTGCGACATCGCGCCGGCGTTTCCTGGCCACCGCACCGGAACGGGCGGCGCGTCAGGCCCGTTCCGGTGCCGCCGAGGCGAGCGACAGCCGCCCGGCGCGGTCTTCCAGCGTCCAGGCGCGCGGCGGCGCGGTGCGGGCACGGCGGCGTTCCAGGTGCCAGGCGCTGCGCCCCGGGGCGTGGCGCGGGGCCATGTGCCAGCGGCTTTCCACCCCCGGTGCGCCGCCCGCGCCGGGGGTCAGGATCAGCCCCAGGGGCGCGGCGCCGCGGCCCTCACCCCCGGTTTCTGCGGCCAGGTGCAGCCGGCGCACGGAGGTCAGGCCGGGCGGCTCGGGCAGGTCCGCCACCACCAGCGGCACCGCGCCCGCGCGCAGCGCCTCTTCCGCCGACCAGAGCAGGTCTTCGGCCCGCGTGGGCCGCACCAGGATCAACCGCCCCGGCGCGAGAAAACGCTGTGCGGCATCGGGATAGATCCGGTCGCCCCCCCAGGCCGGCGCGATCCAGATCACCGGGCCGCTCAGCGCGCCGGCCACGATCAAGGCCAGGCTGCGCCGGGCGGGGCCGCACAATTCGTGCGCGCGGGCCAGCCCAAAGGCCAGCTCGCCCAGCACGGTCAGGCCGGGGCGCGGGCGGTGGGAGGCGCGGTTCAGCAGCGGGGCAGTCATGGCAGCCATTCTATATGTTCACCAAATGTTCCGAAAGTGCATTTCCCGCTGGACCTGCCGCGGTTTCTGCTAAGCTCGCCGGACGAACAGGGAGGACCATCAAATGAAATCACTCGCATTGGCCGCGCTTGTCGGCATCGCCGCTGCCTCGGCCGGCTGGGCCGAGACCCATCGCATCGCCGTCCATGTCAACCAGAACGACCCCCAGGTGATGAACATGGCGCTGAACAACGTCGCCAACCTGACCAAATACTACCACGAGCAGGGCGACGAGGTGATCGTCGAGGTGGTGGCCTACGGGCCGGGCCTGCTCATGCTGGTGCCGGGCAAGAGCCCGGTCGCCGATCGCATCTCGACCATGGGGCTGGAGATCGAGGGGCTCACCTTCTCGGCCTGCGGCAACACCCTGCGCAAGATGAGCGCCAAGCAGGGCCAGGATGTGGTGCTGATGGACGAGGCCGGCGTCGTGCCTTCGGGCGTGGTGCGCCTGGTCGAGTTGCAGGAACAGGGTTTCGCCTACGTCCGGCCCTGAGCAGAGGCGCGGCAACTGCCCCGCTTTCGGGCAGGGGGACTGGAACCGCTGGAAAATCCATGCCGAATCCCGCGCAGGGGGGTTGCCCTGACCGCGCGCTCCGATAACTCTGCCCCTGACCAAGATCGGGGGACCAAATGAAACGCGTGACACTCGGCCGGACCGACCTTCAGGTCTCGGCGCTCTGCCTCGGCACAATGACCTGGGGCAGCCAGAACACGATGGACGAGGGCCATGCCCAGATCGACATGGCGCTCGATCGCGGGATCAACTTCATGGACACCGCCGAGATGTACCCGGTGGCGCCGGTCAAGGCCGAGACCGTGGGCCGCACCGAAGAGATCATCGGCGAATGGTTCGCCAAGACCGGGCGCCGCGACGAGTGGATCCTGGCCACCAAGGTCGCCGGGCCCAATGGCGGCTTCGTGCGCGAGGGCCGCGGGATCAGCCCCGAGAGCATCCGCGAGGCGGTCGAAGCCTCTCTGAGGCGGCTCAAGACCGACGTGATCGACCTCTACCAGTTTCACTGGCCTAACCGCGGCTCCTACCATTTCCGCCAGAACTGGGGCTACGACCCCTCGAAACAGGACCGCGCCCAGACGCTGGGCCATATGGAAGAATCGCTCGAGACGCTCAAGGCGCTGGTGGCCGAGGGCAAGATCCGCCATTTCGGCCTGTCCAACGAAACCGCCTGGGGCACCGCCCAATGGCTGCGGCTGGCCGAGCAGAAAGGGCTGCCGCGCGTCCAGTCGATCCAGAACGAATATTCGCTGCTTTGCCGGCTTTTCGATACCGATTTGGCCGAGCTCGGTGCGAACGAGGATGTCACGCTTCTGGCCTACACGCCGCTGGCCGCCGGCCTGCTAAGCGGTAAATATGCCGGCGACGTCACCCCCGACGGCACGCGGCGCGAACGACAGCCCGACCTCAACGGCCGCATCACGCCGCGGGTGTGGGAGGCGGTCTCGGCCTATCTGGGCATCGCAAACGATCACGGGCTCGACCCGGTGCAGATGGCCATCGCCTTCGTCGCCGCGCGCCCCTTCCCGACGATCCCGATCGTCGGGGCGACCTCGACGGCGCAGCTCGACACGGCACTCGGCGCTGCGGATGTGACGCTGTCCGACGCGGTGCTGACCGACATCGCCGCCGCCCACAAGGCGCACCCGATGCCGTTCTGAGGCCGACGCTCAGGCCACGCCCGCGCGCAGCCCGTGCAGGAAATCGGGCAGCGCCCGGTCGCTGACTTGGGCCGCGCGCACCAGCGCGTCGAAATGCCGGGTGAAAAGACGCACACGTTCGCTGTCGCGGAACGCAAGGTAGTAATGGCCGACGTAAAGCGCGGCCAGAAGCGGGCCGAACACGGTCAGCGGCGCCGAATACACCTCTCGCGCATCGAAAAGCGTCAGCCGCAACGTCGGGTAAAGCTGCGCGTGCAGATTCAACAGCCGGTCGATCTGGTCCCTGCGCAGTTCGGCCGGCAGCCCGGCGTAATAGCCCTCGGCGCGGGCAAAGCTCTCCATCTCGTGGCGAGGTAGCGCGATCTCGTAATCCGATCGCAGCCCGCGCATCCAGGCCAGCCGGTCCTGCGAGGCACCGATGGCCTGCTCGGCGGTGCGGCCCAGGTGCGCGGCGTATTCCCATTCCAGCATCGCCCGGGTCTTGAGCATGTCGGGCAGGCTGGCGGGCACATGTCGGATCTTGTAACCCGCCGCCTCGCGGTGCCAGGCCAGCACCTGTTCGTCAACCAGCGCCCGCGGCGCCTCGGGCATCGACAATGAGATCGCCAGCAGGTCGGCCGCGCTTTCGGGCCGGTCGCTCAGCCCCAACAGCCAGTCCGACGAGACGCCCAGGGCGGCGGCCGAGGCACCCACCAGATGCGCGTTGGGCAACCGCGCCGTGCCCTCGGCGAGCAGCTGCGAGACGGTGGACCTGTCGACGCCGATGGCCCGGGCCAGCGCGCTCTGGCTCAGCCCTGCGCCCGCCATCGCCGCAGCCAGCCGATCACGGAAGAGGACGGCGCGCCGACGCTTGTCGATGAAATCGCTCATCCGTGATTTTTCTCACACTCTGTCAAAAATGTTAACCATATTCCGAATGGCCGGCATGCGGGGCCGTGGCTACACATGCGAAGAACCCTTCACCGGAGGCCCCATGGAAACCCCGCGACGCACGCTGATCAAAGCCGTTCTTTGGAACGCGATCGGCCTGCTGTCGATGGCGCTGGTCGGGCTCGCACTGACCGGCTCGGCAGCGATGGGCGGCACGATGGCACTGGCCAACACCGTCGTGGGCTTCGTCTGTTACCTGTTTTACGAGCGGCTCTGGGCGCGCATCGGCTGGGGCCGGCGCCAATAGCGGCAGGCTCGACAACCGCTTGCGGCGCTGGCATGTCATGCCATGGCCGCGTGGATCCCCATCACCCTCTTCGCCGCGTTCGTGCAGAACCTGCGTTTCATGCTGCAAAAGCACCTGAAGGCGACGCGGCTGTCCACCGGCGGCGCCACCTTCGCGCGGTTCATCTACTCCGCGCCGCTGGTGGCGCTGATCGCGGCGGGTTACGGCATGTCGACGGGCCAGGCCTGGCCGGCAGTTCCGGGCCGCTTCTGGGCCTTCGCGCTGGCCGGCGGGCTGGCGCAGATCGTCGCCACCATGTGCGTCGTCGCCCTGTTTTCGCGCCGCAATTTCGCGGTGGGCATCACCTTCAAGAAGACCGAGGTGCTGCAAACCGCCCTCATGGGGTTCCTGGTGCTGGGCGAGGCGGTCTCGCCCGCGGGGCTCGTGGCGATCCTGATCGGCTTCGTCGCAGTACTGCTGCTTTCGGACGTGCGCGTGCCCGGCGGGCCGGCGGGGCTGTCGCGCTTTTTCAACCCCGCCGCCGGGCTGGGCCTGGCCTCCGGCGTGCTCTTCGCGGTCTCGGCCACCGGCTATCGCGGCGCCTCGCTGGCATTGGGGCCGGGCGATCCGTTCTTCCGGGCCGCGCTGACGCTCGCGGTCGTGACCGCCGCGCAGAGCCTGGCCATGCTGGCGTGGCTGAAATGGCGCGAGCCGGGCGAGATCGCGCGCGTGTTCGTGCATTGGCGCATCGCGGGGCTGGTGGGCCTGACCTCGATGCTGGGCTCGCTCGGCTGGTTTACAGCCTTCACACTGCAAAAGGCGGCCTATGTGAAGGCACTGGGCCAGGTGGAGCTGATCTTCAGCTTCCTCGCCGCGACCTTCTGGTTCCGCGAAACCACCACCGGACGAGAACTCGTGGCGATGGGACTGTTGAGTCTTTCTATCCTTATCCTGATCCTAGCACTCTGACCGGCGCGCCCCATGCCTGCCGACGGCCATGGGTATTTTGACCAAGAAGAAGGGCAAGGGAGCGCCCTGCCCCTTCTTCTTGGCACAAATACCCAAATGGCGCTGCGCGCGCCAAGAGCGCGGCGGCGCCTATGCGTTCTGCCGCACCACGTAGACCGAGCAATTGCAATGGCGCACCACCCGCGCGGCGTTGGGGCCGAGCAGGTAGTCGCGCAGTTCGGGCTTGTGCGAGCCGATCACGATCAGGTCCGAACCCGCCTCGCGCGCGGCGTGGAGGATCTCCTCGTAGGCCTTGCCGGTGGCGATGATGTGGCGCACGCCCTTGTTGCCCTCCGCGCCGATCACGTCGGTGACGAAATCGTTCAGGATCGCCTTGGCCTTTTCCACGGCCTTGTCGTGGAATTCCTTGTCGAAATAGGCGCCGACCACGCTCATCCCGAAATCGGGAACCACGGTGATGACATCGAGCCGGGCCTTGTCCATCGCCGCAAGCCTGGCGGCGACGCGCAGCACCTCTCGGTCGTGCTCGGGCTGGCTGACATCGATGGCGCAGAGGATGGAGGTGATCATGCGGGTTGCGCTCCCTGGCGCCCGACGCGGGCGTTTTGCAGATAGGCCACGCCGCCCAAGAGCAGCAGCGCGGGGATGAAGACCAACTCCTGCGGCCATTGCGCCTGCGGCGCGCGCAGCGCCGTCAGCGTCACCGGCGTGTCGCCGTAGAAGTCGAAGCTTTGCAGGGTTTCCGAGAAGGGCGAGCCGAACATCGGCTCTTCGAGTTTCACCACGCCATCCTCTTCGAGCAGCATCAGCCCGGTCGCGTCGAGCCGCGCCGCGCCGCCCTCTTCGTCGCCGACGGTGACGACGAGCGTTGTCTCCTTCGGCTCGAGCGTGACGAAATCGGGTCCCGAAACGCGCAGGCGCAGGGTTTCGCCCGGATCGGCCTCGGCAAGCACCTGTTCAAGCTGCGCCGGCGGCAGATCGGCGAAGGGCGGTTGCAGCTTGTTCATCACGTAATCGGGCCGGAACAGGATGAAGGCGATCGCGATCAGCGCGACGCTTTCGTAGATGCGGTTGCGGGTCAGGAAATAGCCCATGGTCCCGGCGGTAAAGACCAGGATCGCGATGGTCGCCACGATGAAGACGATGATGCCCTGCACCCATCCCACGTCGATCAGCAACAGATCGGTGTTGAAGATGAAGACGAAGGGCAGCGCCACGGTGCGAAGCGAGTAGAAGAACGCGGTGAAGCCGGTGCGGATCGCATCGCCCCCCGACACCGCCGCCGCCGCGAAGGAGGCCAGCCCGACAGGTGGCGTCACATCCGCCATGATGCCGAAGTAGAAGACGAAGAGATGCACGGCGATCAACGGCACGATCAGGCCCGATTGGGCGCCGAGTTCCACCACCACGCCCGCCATCAGCGAACTGACGACGATGTAGTTGGCCGTGGTGGGCAGCCCCATGCCAAGGATCAACGACAGGATTCCGACGAAGATGAGCATCAGGATCAGGTTGCCGCCCGAGACCACCTCGACGAGGTTCGACATCACCTGGCCGATGCCGGTCAGCGTGACGGTGCCCACGATGACACCCGCAGTGGCCGTGGCCAGGCCGATGCCGATCATGTTGCGTGCGCCGGCGATCAGGCCCGTAATCAGGTCGAGCCCGCCCGCGACGGCAGCCGTGGCCACGCCGCGCCCGCCCCGGAACAGCGCCTTGAGCGGTCGCTGGGTGATCAGGATCGCAAACAGCAGCATCGTCGCCCAGAAGGCCGAGAGGCCGGGCGATTTCTGCTCGATCATCAGGAAATAGACCAGCACGATGATCGGCAGCAGGAAGTAGAGGCCGGATTTGTAGATTTCCGACACGACCGGCAGGGTGACCTCTTCGGCATTGGGGTCGTCGGGTTTGAGGTCGGGCACCGTGGCGGCCAGCGCCAGCAGCACGACGTAGGCCACGAAGACAAGGCCGGCCAGCGCCCAGCCAGCGCCATCGGGCACGGCTGCCGCGATCCAGCCGACCGGGTATTGCACGAAATAGCAGAGCGCGGCGAAGCCGACGAAGAAGGCGAACATGCCCCCCACGGTTCGGCCAACCGAGACCACCCGGTCGCCCAGCGTCGGCATGTTGCGCTTCACCGCCTCGAGATGGACGATATAGACCAGCGCGATGTACGAGATCACCGCCGGCAGAAAGGCATGGGTGATGACCTCGACGTAGGAGATGCCCACGTATTCGACCATCAGAAAGGCCGCGGCGCCCATCACCGGCGGCATGATCTGGCCGTTGACCGATGAGGCCACCTCGACCGAGCCGGCCTGTTCAGAGGTGAATCCCACACGTTTCATCAGCGGGATGGTGAAGGTGCCAGTGGTCACGACATTGGCGATGGACGAGCCCGAGATCAGGCCGGTGGCGGCCGAGCCCACGACCGCGGCCTTGGCCGGGCCGCCCCGCAGGTGCCCCAGCGCGCCGAAGGCCATCTTGATGAAGTAGTTGCCGGCGCCGGCCTTCTCCAGCAGCGCACCGAACAGGACGAAGAGGAACACGAACTTGGTCGATACCCCCAGCGCGATGCCGAACACGCCTTCCGAGGTGATCCACATGTGGCTCATCGCCTTTTGCAAACTGGCGCCTTTCCAGCGGATCACGTCCGGCACCCAGGGCTGCGCGCCGAAGAAGACGTAGACCAGAAATATCGTGGCTATGACCGCCATCGCCGGCCCGAGCGCGCGGCGCGCCGCCTCGAAGAGCAGCAACAGGCCGGCGAGCGCGAACCACTTGTCCACGTTGTCGGCCAGCCCGCCGGACTGCACGATCTTTTCGTAGAAGAAATAACCGTACATGGCTATGAAGGCGCCGGCGGCGGCCATGATCCAGTCGGTCACCGGCACCTGTCGGCGCGAACTCCACTTGAAGGCCGGGTAGGCCGTGAACGCCAGGAAAATCGCGAAGGCCAGATGGATCTGGCGCGAATTGTTGATGATGTCGCCCGGCAGCAAGACATTGGCCAGGGGCGAAGCGAGAAGCACCTGAAAAAGCGACCAGATAACCGCGAGCGAGGCCAGGAACAGCCCCACCTTGCCGCCCGGTTCGCGCGCACCCGAATCCGAGGCGGCGACGAGTTCTTGCAGTTCTTCCTCGGAAAGGGCACGGCCCTTCGACGTCTGGTCGGTCATTCCCACGCTCCCGGTTGGACCATGCACATGGCGCGGCCTTTTTGTTCCCGTGACGCCATTCTTGCGCCTTTCAGGGGAGCGGGGCGCGCATGAACAGGCGCGCGCCCCGCCGGGTCAGTATGACCGATGAGGTTATTCGATCCAGCCCATTTCGCGATAGTACTTCGCGGCACCGTCATGCAGCGGCGCCGAAAGCCCGTCCTTGATCATCTCTTCGGGCTTGAGGTTGGCGAAGGCCGGGTGCAGGTTCGTGAAATCGTCGAAATTATCGAAGACCGCCTTGACCACCTGATAGACCGCTTCTTCCGAGACGTCGGTCGAGGTGACGAAGGTCGCGCCAACGCCGAAGGTCGACACATCCTCGTCGGTTCCGCGATACATGCCACCCGGAATTGTGGCCTTGCGGTAGTAGGGATGCTCGGCGATCAGTTCGTCGATCGCCGGCCCGTTGACGCTCACCACCACCGACTCGCACGAGGTCGTCGCCTCCTGGATCGAGCCCGAGGGGTGGCCGACGGTGTAGACCATCGCGTCGATCTGGTTGTCGCAAAGCGCGGCGGATTGTTCGGCGGCCTTGAGTTCGGTGGCGAGCTCGAAATCGTCCATCGTCCAGCCCTTGGCCTCCATCACGACTTCCATGGTGCCGCGCTGACCCGAACCGGGATTGCCGATATTCACTCGCTTGCCTTCGAGTTCGTCGAACTCGGAAATGCCCGCATCGGCGCGGGCGACCACGGTGAAGGGTTCGGGATGCACGGAGAACACCGCCCGCAGCCCCTCGAACGCCCCGTCCTCCTCAAAGCGCGAGCTGCCGTTATAGGCGTGGAACTGCCAGTCGGACTGGGCCACGCCGAATTCCAGCTCGCCAGCGCGGATCGTGTTGAGGTTGTAGACCGAGCCGCCCGTCGATTCGACCGAGCAGCGGATGCCGTGATCCTTGCGGCCCTTGTTCACCAGCCGGCAGATCGCGCCGCCGGTGGGATAGTAGACGCCGGTCACGCCGCCGGTGCCGATGGTGATGAATTCCTCGGCCACCGCCGGGGCGGCCACGGCGCCCAGTGCCGCGGCGGCCACGGTGAATTTGAGCTTGGCAAACATCAAGATACTCCTCTGCTGGTTTTGGGTTTGCGTTTCGTCTCGGGGGATCACGCGCTCCAGAATTCCTCCAGGCGGTGATTTCGGGTCTCGACCGCTTCGATGCGGGCCTTCGCTTCGGGCCCGGCGCGGGCCGCGAGCATCCCGACGATCGTTTCGGCCAACACCAGGCTGGCCGCGTAGGACGAGAAGAACTGCGGGCTGTCGGAGGGCAGGATGAACCCGTGCTCGGCATGTTGCAGCGCCGGGCAGGCATGGGTGTCGGTGACAACCACCACATGGGCGCCGCGCTCGGCCGCCATCTCGGCGGCCAGGATCGAGCGGCGCGCGAAGGGCGGCTTGGTCAGCACGATCAGCGAATCGCGCGGGGAAAGATCGCTGATCGCGGTGGCCAGCGAGGCCCCCATGCGGCCTGCGATCGACCAGTTGGAGGCAAAGTAATTTCCCATGTAGGCCATGTATTCGACGAGGCCGGTGGACCCGAGCGCGCCGTAGACCACCACGTTGTCGGCACGGTGCAGCCGATCGACGGCGGCCTCCAGCCTGGCGGGGTCGATCAGCCGGGTCATCGCCTCGAGATTGGCGATGCACGCGCTTGTCTGACGGACGAGGAACGGCGGCTGGCGGGCCTGCCCCGCCTCGTCCTGCAACCGCTGCACCTTTTCGGAAAACGGCACGAAACCGCGCCCGACCGCCCTGCGCGACAGTTCGCGCAGGTCTTCGTAGCTGTCGAACCCCAGGGCGCGGGCCAGCCGCGAAAAGGTGGCCGGCGACAGGCCCGACGAGGCCGAGATCGACCGCAGCGACCGGGTGGCCACGTCCAAGGGATGCTCGGCCACGAAATCGGCGGCATCGCGCAGCTTGGCGCTGAGATGGCCGTATTCGGCCGCGATCTTGTCTTCGATCGAGACGGCTGCGGGCATTTCCCCCCCGGGTGGCAGAATCGCTGAAACATAGCGTTTCAGCCGTTTTAAAAGTTGTCAATTACTGAAACGTATGTTTCAATATCGGCTGTCTATCGCAGCGCGCCACCGCCGCGCAAAAGGCCCTTCCCTCATGTCCCACGTCTTTCCCCGGCATACGAAATCCGCCCCGCCCATGGTCGCGCGCGGCCAGGGCGTCTATCTCTACGACACGAACGGAAAACGATATTTCGACGGCTCCGGCGGCGCCGCGGTGTCGTGCCTGGGCCATGGCGACCCCGATGTGACCGACGCGATCAAGACCCAGCTCGACGCGGTCGCCTTTGCCCATACGGGGTTTTTCACCTCCGAACCCGCCGAGACCCTTGCCGATCTGCTGATCGAACATGCGCCCGAAGGGCTCGACCGCGTCTATCTCGTCTCGGGCGGGTCCGAGGCGATGGAGGCCGCTCTCAAGCTCGCCCGCCAGTATTTCCTCGAAATCGGACAGCCCGCCCGGCACCGGGTGATCGCGCGCCGGCAAAGCTATCACGGCAACACGCTGGGCGCCCTGGCCACCGGCGGCAACATGTGGCGGCGCGAGCCCTTTGCGCCGCTGATGATCGAGACCACCCATATCTCGCCCTGCTACGCCTATCGCGGCCAGCAAGAGGGCGAAAGCGAATGGGATTACGGCCAGCGTGTCGCAAACGAGCTGGAGGCCGAGATCAACCGCCTTGGCCCCGAAACGGTGATGGCCTTCGTCGCCGAGCCGGTGGTGGGGGCGACGGCGGGCGCGGTGCCGCCGGTCGAGGGCTATTTCAAGCGCATCCGCGAGATATGCGATGCCCATGGCGTGCTGCTGATCCTCGATGAGGTGATGTGCGGCATGGGCCGCACCGGCACGCTGTTTGCTTGCGAACAGGACGGGGTGGTGCCCGATATCGCCGCCATCGCCAAGGGGCTGGGCGCGGGGTATCAGCCCATCGGCGCGATGCTGTGCTCGCGTGACATCTACGCGGCGATCGAAGACGGGTCGGGCTTTTTCCAGCATGGGCATACCTATCTGGGCCACCCCGTCGCCTCGGCCGCCGCGCTGGCGGTTTTGAAAAAGCTCACCCAAGGGGGCCTCGCCGACCGCGCGCGCGTGATGGGCGCGCGTCTGCAATCGGCGCTGGAAGCCGCCTTTGGCCAGCACCCCCATATCGGCGATATCCGCGGGCGCGGCCTGTTTCGCGGGCTGGAGATTGTCGAGGACCGCGAGACCAAGCGCCCCTTCGCGCCCGAGCGCGCGGTGCACAAGGGGCTGAAGAAGGCCGCTTTCGAGGCGGGGCTGATCTGCTATCCGATGGGCGGCACCATCGACGGGCGGCAGGGCGACCACGTCCTTCTTGCCCCGCCCTTCATCCTGGAAGACACCCATATCGACGAGATCGTGGCAAAGCTCAGTACGGCCTTCGCCAAGGCCCTGCCCGCGTCATAGCCGACGGCGCAGCCGGTCCAGTATCCCCCGGCCCCGCGGCGCGTCCGGCCGGGGCGCGGCGTCGTCGAGTTCGGCCTCGTCGCAATTGACCTCGACCACCTCTTGCATCGCGTCGAGATGGGCATCGCGCGGCCGTCCCGGCGCCGCCGCCTGCGGCGCGGGCTGTTCGATCCCGGCGAAATGGCGGAAGAAGAGGCGCATCGCGTGCGCCACCCCCTCTTCGGTGACCGAGCGCAGGTCGTCGGCCATGTAGCGCCCCCGGTGATGGGGCCCGACGATCACCTCGTAAGACGGGAAATAGGCGACATTCTCGTGGCTGGCGGCCAGTTGGTGACAGGCCACCCGCAGGATGGATTTCGACAGCGTCGTGGCGCTCAGCACATGGGCCTTGGTGGCGGTGGCGGCCAGCGGCACCGGCGATACGGTGAACAGCACGCGCGCGCCGGGATTCACCGCGCGCAGCTCGGCGATGAAATCGGAAAGGTCGGCAACGATCTCGTCGACCGTGAAATTGTGGAATTCGTGCCGCTCGGGGTCAAAGCTGCCCCCCGCCACGCCGGGGCAGAGCGGGAAAACCGCCCCGTCGGCGCGCGACACCCAGGCCTCGGTCAGCCCGAGGGTGAAAACGAAGACGTCGAGCGTCTCGAACGCCGCGCGCACGGCGGCGAAATGCTTTGCCCGCTCGGCCTCGAACTCTGCCCCGCAGGCAAAACCGCCGGGCTGGATGCGCGGGCGGTAGGGGTCGATCAGCGCCGCGCCCTCGCCCGGCCAGCAGTCCTCGGCGGGCTGGAACCGGCCATAGGCCCGGCGCAACAGCTGCAAAAGCTGGCGCGCCACGTAGATATTGCCGTAGCGCGCGGTGAAGATGCCGTAGTTGAACTGCCTTGCGGTGGCATCGCCGACCATCGGGTGGGCCGGCTCGGTCACCAGCGCGTTGAACCCCGCGCCGCGCAGGTGCCGGGCGATATGCTCGGCAAAACAGCTGCCTGCGGTCACGATGCGGTCGTCGGGGCCGATGGTGAAGGGCACCTCGGTGACCGGGTCCACCTCTTCGGGCGCGGTGCGGGCCATCGCACGGGACCAGAACGCGCGGGCTGGCTGGTCGGAATAGGGGGTTTGGGCCATCGCTTACTCCAGTCCGGCCGCAAGCGCGTCGATCTGCGCCAGCACCGCCTTGCCATAGGACACCGCCGCATGAACCGGATCGTCGGCGCAGCCGCGCAGGCGCAACATGCCCTGGCTGTCGCAGAAATCCGGCGGCACCGGCAGGTACTGCGCCCCGTGCCGCGCGCCGCGCGCCGCCAGCAGCGCGGTGTGCACCCGCCACAGCTTGTAGCGCAGCGCCGGCGGCGAAACCCCCCGCTCGGCGATGACATCGGCGAATTCCGCAGGGTTCTGGCGGATATGCTTTTCCGAGGCCACGGGCGGCGGCGGCTCGACCTGCCAGACCGGCAGGTCGGTGGCGGCGGCCAGCGCATCGAACATGTCGAGCGGCCCCCTGGACCGCACCGCGATCACCTCTTGCACAAGGGCATAGGGCAGGATCTCGGCCCCTTCGATCAGCGGCAGATCGGGCGCATCGGGCAGGATCAGATCGAACGGTTGCGGGTGGTTGGTCAGCCCCAGCGCCGAATGCACGTTGCCCCCGATCAGCGTGAAAACGGCGGCGAGGTTCTCGTGCTCCAGCTCGGCCTGGATCGCGGGGTTCAGCCGGCCCTCGACCAGTTCGGGGCGATAGGCCCGGGTGCGCAGCCGCACGAAGCGCGGCCGCGCGTTCTGCCACTGGTAAAACCCGGTCTGGTGCGCTGAAAACAGCGCGAAGATATGGCTGTGGCCGATGATGAGGATGTCTTTCATGGCAGCCGGTGCTTAGCACCGATCCCGGCCACGGCAAAGCGGGTCGGGCGCTTCAGTGCGGGGGCCGCCGCACCAGTCGGGCCAGCCGTGCCCGGTCAAGCTTGGAGCCGTGCCTGCGGTCCAACGGGATGACCGGGACGGGCTGCACATCGGCGATGCCCAGGGCCGCGGCGCGGGTGCGGTAATCCCGGGCCCGGGCCGCGTCCCCCTCCAGGCACAAGACCGGCGCCTGCCCCCCCAACAGCGCCGCGCCGCGCACCCCCGGCCAGCCCCGCGCGGGCAGTTCGATCTGGAACGGGTAGCGGGGGCCAAGCGGCGTCTCGGCCCGGTCGGCCAGCCGGCCCAGCAGCCAGAGCCGCCCCGCCCCGTCCAGCCGTCCGGCATCGCCCGTCCGGTGCCAGACGCGCCCGCCCTCGCGCAGCTTGTTCGCGGTGTCGTCGGCGGGGTCGAGATAACCCGCGTTGACATGCGGCCCGGCGACGAGGATTTCGTCGTCCACGATCCGCAGCGCCAGCTCGGGCACGGGCCGCCCCGCCAGCAGCCCCCCGCCCGCCGCCATCGCCCGGCGGTCCGCACCGGCGATCTCGCGCGCATCGAGTACCGCGACGGGCTCGGCCTCGGTCGAGCCGTATACGGCGATGACCTCGACCTCCGGGCGCGCCGCCTGCAAGCCGTCGATCAGGTCGGGAAAGACCGGGCCGCCGCCGGTAAACACCTTTGCCACATGCGCCGGCAGGCCGTTTGCCGCCAGCCCCGCGCATGCCGCCGGGGGCAGCAACAGGCGGGTGGCGCCGCTGACGCCAATTTGGCGCGCCAACGCCGCGGGGTCGGCCCGGCGGCCCGCCACGGGTCGGCCGGGCAGCACCGAGGTCCGCCCGGCGGCGAGCCCCGCCAGCACGAAGGCGGGAAATCCCACCAGATCGCGCGTGCCCTCGGACGCGGCGAGAACCGGCGCCAGCGCCGCGTTCTGGGCGGCGAGAAAGCCATGGCTGCGGGCAATCGCCTTGGGCCGGCCGGTCGAGCCGGTGGTGAACGAGATAAGCGCGGTGTCCGATGGCGCCGGCGGCTTGACCGTCCGCGCCCCACCCACCGGGCCGGGCGCGAAGGCCGGCAGGCCCCAGAGCCCCGGCAAGACGCGCAGCGCCCGGTAAGGCCCGGTGGCGATCAGGCCGTGCGGCCGTGTCGCCCCGATCGCGTGCCTGAGCCCGCGCAGACCGAGGGTCGGCTCGGGAAACACCACAGCCGCGCCCGCCAGCCACGCGCCCGCAAGCGCGGCATAAAGGCGGGGCGACACCGGCATTGCCAGCAACAACCGGTCGCCCCGGCGCACGCCGCCCGCCTCCAGCCGGGCCGCGAAGCCTTCGGCAAGCACACGCAACTCGCCAAAGCTCAGCGTCTCGCCCGGCGCGATCACCGCGGGCCGGGCGGGCGCGGCCCCGGCCATTGCCAGAAAGCCCGATACCAGCTCAGCCATCGAGCGCGCGCCCCATCAGCGCGTAGCGGCGAAACGGCACCGCGCCATAGCCCGCGCTGCGGTCGCGCGAGAGGTTGGTCTCGGCCATCAGCGCATGGATCACCTGCGCGAACCCCGCCTCGGCCGCGGCCTGGTGAAACGCCTTGGCCAACAGGTGGCCCGCGCCAAAGCGCAGGCTGGCATAGGTCTTCAGGATCGCCCGGTCGGGCTGCGGCCCCTGCTGATAGTCCGGGATGCCGAAGAGGAACCCCGTCAGCGCGCCGGTCGTCCCCTCGCGGGCGAGAAAGACCAGCCGTCGGTCGATCATCGGCACCAGCGGCAGGTAGAGCCCGAGAAACGCCTCGCGCGTAATCGGCGTGTAAAACGCATTGCGCGCAAAGGCCCGGCAGGACAGTTCGTGGATTTCGCCGAACAGCCGCTCGGGCGCCGCCCCGTCCCAGGCCGCCACTTCCAGCCCCGCGATCTCGCGCCCCACCGCGCGCGCCGCGGCCTCGGCCGCGCCGACCCGCGCCGAGAGGTAGCGCATCACGGGCGCGAACCCCGCCCCGGTGAACGCCGCGAGGTCATGCGGGCCCGAGCACGGCTCCATCAGAAAGGGCGGGCTGCCGTCGCTCCAGCTCACCAGCCGGTAAGGCGCCCAGGTGGTGCCGTCCATCGGGCCCAGCAGATCGTCCAGCCCCTCGGCGCGGGCCATCGCCGCGGCCTCGCGCAACAGCCGCGCGCCAGCCTCGGCGCCGGCACAGCGGAACTGGCCCACCGCGCCCGCGCGGCGCCCCGGAAAGCCCGGCGCCGCAGGGTAGAAAACCGCCGACGCGCCTTCGGTTTCCAACGGTATTTCCCTCATGCCCGGCCTCCGACGACATAGAGTATCCCGCAAATCGCCGCCGCCGGCCCGGCACAGAGTGCCAGCAGGCGAAACGCCCTTTGCCGGCGGAAGAGATGCGGCCGGTAGGCCGGCAGCACCGTGGCCAAAAGAAACAGCGCCAGTCCCGCGGGCCGAAGCTCGCCATGCCAGCCGGGGCCCGCGCCGTTCAGCGCCATCACGCCCAGCCAGGCCGAAAACAGCGCCGCCGAGGCTGCAAAACCCCCAATCGCGCGCCAGAGGGCCGGAAACGGCTCCAGCGCCAGCGCGACCAGCGCGGCGGCCAGACTGCCGGCGGCCAGCGCGTAGAAATTCAGCACGTTGACCCCCAGCCCCGCCCCCGCGGCCAACGCGAAGATGCTGAGCAGGCCGATCGCCGCGACCATGTCGAGATCGGGGTGGCGGTCGGCGGTGGGCGACAGCCGCCGCGTCAGCGCATGGGCAAAAAGCGCCGCAAGCGGCAGCACCGCATTCTGGCTGCTGGTGGCCGACAGGATCAGGAAGGCGGCGACGATATGCACGCGCACGCTGTGCCCGTCGGCGCCCAGCCGCGGCGCCAGCCATGCAAACCCGGCCCATGCGCCCAGAAACAGCGCCATCCGCGCGGCGATATCGGCCGCGGGCGCGGCCAGCGCGGTGGTCAGAAAGATCATCAGGCCGATGGGCAGGAAGAGATTGTCGAAGCCGCGCCAGCTATCGGCCTCGACCAGCGCGCCGAAAAGCGCGGCCATCAGACCGATCAGGATCACGTTTTCCCTGGCGATGTCGGTCAGCAGCAACAGGCAGATCATCGCGAGATTGGCGGAGACGAGAAAGAAGACGACGCTGCCCTCGATGCTCTTGGCGCCCTCTTCGACGCGGAACATCCGCCGCCCGTAGACCCCGCCCACCAGCGCCGCCGCCGCGTCGCCCAGCGTCAGGATCGCCAGCGGCAGCACGTAGAGCACCGGCTGCCCCCCCGCGAAGAGGTGCAAAAGACCGATGGAGAGCACGAAAAACATCTCGCCATAGGATGCGCGCGCGACCCCGTGCAGCGCCCCGCCCATGGCGCGGAGCCGCGGCAGGCGCAGCAGACCCAACCCGGCAAGCGCGATGCCGAGGATCGCGTAAAAGGCCCAGTCGATCCGCAGCACGAAAGGCAGTGCCAGCGCGCCCAGACCGGTGGCCATGTGCATCGTCTTGCGGCTCAGCTCGGGCGGCCAGCCCCGGCGCCGGCCGATGCGCCCAAGGGCAAAGAGCAACGCGAAAAGCCCCGCCAAAAGCGCCAGCCCCGCCGCGATCTGTGCCGCGGGCGCGTTCATCGGACCGCCTCCACCACGAAATCATCGTAGAAGAATGCCTTGTCCGTGGGTTTGAGGGGCATCGCAACGGCCGGAAGCGGGGCCAGCAGGTCAGGCCTGATCTCTGCGCCGCGCCGGGGCGCCATCATGTTCCAGTAGACCAGCCGCGCGCCCGGCCGCGCCCGTTCCACGATCCGCGCGAGGGCCTGGGCGGTTTCCGCCTCGGACATGTATTCGAAGATATCCGACAGGTTCGCGCCCGCCACGCCCGCCACCGGCGCGGTCTCGACCGCGCCGTGGTACAGCCGGATCCGCGACAGGCGCGCGCGCAGGGTGTCGTAGTGCTCGGCGCGCCAGGCCAGCGGCAGGGCGGCACCGTGATTGCCGGTGACGATCCAGTGCAGAAACGGGTTGTCGGCCGGGTCGAGCTCGGTCAGGGCGTGGCGGACACGGGCCATGACATGGTCGGCCACGCTGCCCTCGACATGGGCAAAAAACGCCTTGTCGCGGCCCAGCCGGGCCATGACGGGCCGCGAAAAGAACGCCCGCATCAACAGCCGCCAGCGCCAGGTGTCGAACTTGGCGGCGTAAAAGACCTTGCGCGAGAGCGGCGCGCGGGGCTCGAACAGCGCCTCGGTTATCTCTGGCGGCTGGGCCAGCGGCAGGACGTAGCGGGCGAACTGGCGAAAGTACCGTTCGAACTTGCCGACGCCGCCCGCGCCATGGCGCCCGACCGCGCGCGCGCGGTCGAGCCAGAAATCGCGCAGCGCGCCGGGCGCATCGGCCAATGCCCGCTCCATCAGCGCCACCCGCACCCGCGGCGGCGCCGCGCGCGCGCCCATCAACGCCAGGAAATCGGTGTGGCCGAGGCGCGGGATCGCGGCCAGCCGCAGCCGAAGGCAGTTGAGCTGCGCCTCGGACAGGTCCGCCGCCACCACCTCGGCCGGATCGAGCAGCAGCATCGCCAGCGCGTTGTCGCCCGCCGCCGCGACCGAGAGCAACCGTTCGCCCCGCACCTCGCCCAGCGCCGGCAACAGCAGGTCGGCATCCTCCCACACCTGGGCATAGCGGATGCGGTCGAACCGGGCGCGGCCGGCCACCGGAGAGGCGGGAGGCTCAGCCATCGCTCTTGCGCACCTCGCCGCTGGCCCCGTCGATCTCGATGGTCTCGCCGTCGGTCACCCAGCGCGTCGCGCCTTTCAGCCCGACCACGCAAGGCAGGCCCAGTTCGCGCGCCACGATGGCCGAATGCGACAAAAGCGATCCGCGCTCGACCACGATGCCGCCGGCATTGGCAAACAGCGCGATCCAGCCCGGATCGGTGTTGCGCGCGACCAGGATCTCGCCGGGGCCGAGTGCGCCCTCGCGCGGGTCGGTCACGACGCGGGCGACAGCCCTCAAGGTGCCCGCCGAGGCGCCGGTGCCCCGGCGCATCGTCTCGCCCGCCGGCGCGGGGGCGGCGGCCAGGGCGGGCCGGCCTTCTGCCAGCCCCACCGCCGCGCCGCGCAGCAGCACCCTTTCGGGCGGGTCGGGCCGTGTGGCGGCCGCCGCCATCTCGGCCTTGCGCTGGCGCACCGGCCCCGCCAGATCGTAGCTGAGCGCGCTGCCCTCGATGGCGCCCAGAACCTCCTCGACGGTCAGGAAAAAGATATCGCGCGCCTCCTCCAGATGCCCCAGAGCCGCAAATTCGCGCCCCATGGCGAGGAAGATCCGCCGCGCGGTGCCGAAGATGCGCGTGCGTTCGAATCTGAGATTCTCGCGGTCGCGGACGCGCGCCTGGGCCCAGCGGGCAAACCGGCGCGCGATGGCCCGGCGCACCGGGTTGGGGAACAGCCCCTGCCAATCGGGCGCGGGACGCTCGGGCCGGGGCGCGGCGTGGCGGCGCCCGGCGGCGGCGATGGCGCGCATCAGCGGCGCGGGGTCGTCGACCAGCGTCGGGCTCTCCAGCTTCAGCTCTTCGGTGCAGCGGTCGCCGAACCGGTCGATATAGGCCGCGATCATCTGTGACAGCTCGGGGTCGGCCGCGGCCATCCCCTCGGCCTCGATCCGGTCGACAAGCCCGGTCGCCCGCGCCCGCGCACCCATCGCGGCGATGCGCGTCACCGGCTCGGCCGAGACGATGCCGCCCTGCCCGATCAAGAGGTCGGCGTGCAGCCTCAGCCCCGCCTCGCCGGCCCAGCGCCCCATCAGCGCGCGCGAGCCGCCGTAGCCGATCATGCAAAGGAAGTCGTTGACCAGCGGCGCGTCCCAGCGGTCGAGCAGGTCGCCTTCCAGCCGGCGGTAGAGCGCGCCAAGTTCGGTCAGGTTGGCCTCGGCGAGCCCCTCTTCGGCGGCGAGCGCGCCCTCCAGACGGGCCATGAAGCGCCGCTTGGTGCGGCCGAGCGTCAGCGCCGACCAGACCAGCCCGACCGCCACGCGGCCAAGCCGCATCATGTCACCCAGACGGGCCAATGCCCCGGCCGGCGGCGGGGCCAGCCGCGCGGTCATCTCTTCCGGCAGCGGCTCGTCGACACCCATCATGGTATCCATGAACCCGCGGTTCAGCGAAAATCCCGGCAACAGCGCCAGCGCCCGGTACCAGTTACCGAGGTTGTAATAGACCCGCCCGTCGAGCCGCGACAGCATGTTGGCGAAGACCTGCCGGTTGGCGCGCACCTGCGCGTCGGGCACGCCCAGCAGATCGACGAAGGCGCGATAGACCCTGTCGTAGCAATATCGCGCAAAACTGTAGGTCAGCGGGCTGACGAGGCCCGGATAGCTCTCGACGATGTTCGAGTTGTCAAACACCATCAGCGTGTCGTCGGGCACCGGGACGGGCCTGAGCGCGGTGGTGACGGGCCGGGATTGCACCAGCCAGAGACGGTTGTCGTCCAGCGCCCATTCGATGTCCTGCGGCGCGCCGAAATGCGCCTCGGCGGCGCGGGCCAGCGCGGCCACTTCGCGCGCCTCGTCCGCGGTCAGGACCGTGGGGGCGACCGGGGCCTCTACCACCTGCCCGTCTGCGCCAAACGTCCAGCCCTCGCCATCGGCCATGCCCGAGACAAGCCGGTCGGCCAGCCCCGCCACCGCCGAGACCAGGGCACGGTTGCGCCGCCCCGTGACCGGATCGACCGAGAACGCCACGCCCGCCGCGCGCGGGGCGACCATCCGCTGGATCAGCACCGCCGGCGCCCCGCCGCCCGCCAGCGCGCGCCGCTTGCGATAGGCAGAGAGCCGTTCGCCCGCGCCAGAGGCGTGCACCTTGCGCGCGGCCTCCGGCAGGCCCGCGGCGGGCACGTTCAGCACGCTGTCGAACTGGCCGGCATGGCTGTCGGCCTCGCTGTCCTCGGCCCGCGCCGAAGAGCGCACGGCGAAGCTGCCGGGGCCGAGACGGGTCGCCGCCTCTGCCAGCGCGTGGCCAAGCGCCGCCTCAGAGAGCGTGCCGGTGCACAGCTCGTCCATCGCCTCGGCGGGCAGCACGCAGAACGGCGGCACCGCAAAGCCCACCTCGGACAGACGGGCCAGCGCCGCCGCCTTGCCGCCCGCGACCGCCGGGTCGCGCGCCTCGTCGGGCCAGAGGATCACGGCCCGCCCCCGATCAACATCGGCAAGACCCCCGCCGCACCGTAGCAGACCAGCACCCACAGGCCCGACCCGGCATCGAGCGCCTTTTGCAGCCCCGGCATGGGCGCATGGGCGAACCGCCGGGCCAGCGCGAGCGCCCCCAGGGCACCGCTCGCGCCCAGCGCCGCGAAAAGCCCGGCCAGCGCGGGCGACAGCGCAAGGCCCAGGAGCGCCAGCAAAACGCCCGCCGCGGCCACCAGGCCGGCCCAGGCAAACGCGGCCCGGCCCGGCCCCCAGAGGCGCGAATAGCTTTCGACGCCCGCCCGCTCGTTCTCGGGCGTCCAGGTCTTGCGCCCGATCTCCAGCACGCAGCCATTGACGAAGGACAGCGCCAGAAACAGCGCCAGCGCCGGGTGCGGGCCGCCGGCGCCGGCCCATTCGAGGCTGGTCAGGAACAGATCCATCAGCGGCATGATCGCCATGTGGCTGACGAGGTAGACGAGCATCCGGTCCCGCAGCCACGCAGGCGCCCCGAATTCCAGGCTCATCAGCGCCAGCCAGCCCCAGGTGGCCAAGAGCAGCACCAGCGGCACCATGCCCACCGCCCAGGCCGCCAGCGCGGCCAGCGGTGCCAGCCCCAGCGCAATGCCGACGATCAGGCGCAGGCTGACCAGCCCGCGGGGGATCGGGCGTTCGGGGCGGAAGCGGCAATCGTCGTCGTGGTCCTTGACCTCGTCGGCGGCGCGCATCTGGAAAAACAGCACCAGCGCACAGAAAAAACCCGCAGCATAGGCGCCCGGCCCGGGCAGGGCCCGGCCCGCCAGGTGGGCCGAAACGCTGAGGCTGGCCGCCGAGAACACCGCCACCAAAAGCGCGGTGCGAACCAGGGGAAACCGCTCGGCCTGGTAGGTCCAGAGGCGGCGGGCCAGGCTCACGGCCGCGGCCCCCTTGCCAGGCTTTCGTGGGCGCGGGCGAAATGGCCCTCGGCGATCGCCGCGACGATGGAAATCTCGCCGGCCAGGCACAGGCCCGCCGCGAGTTCGGCCAGCGCGGGGGCGTGGCCCTCGCCCCTGAGCCCGAGAATGTCGAGCGCGGCCGATTGCGCGGGCAGCGCGGTGCCGCCGCCCACGGTGCCCACCAGCACGTTGGGCAGGGTCACGGAACAGAACAGGCCGCCCGCGCAAGGCTCGATCCGGGTCATGCCCACGGCGCTTTCGGCGACGCAGGCGGCGTCCTGCCCGGTGGCGATGTAAAGCGCGGCCAGCGCGTTGGCGAAATGGGCCTGTATCCCCACCTGACCCGAGAGCGCCGCGCCAAGCCCCGCGACGCGGGCGTAATCGGCCATCGCGGTGGACGAGCTACGCAGCACCCGGCGGATCACCGTCTCGGGCAGGGTGACGGCGGCCGTCACCTTGCGCCCGCGCCCCGTGACCGCGCCGAGGAACGAGGCCTTCTTGTCGCCGGAATGGTTGCCCTCGACATACCAGCGCTGGACCGGCACCGGGCTGGCGCCCGCGATATGGCGGCAAAGCGCGTCGGTGGCGATGGTCACCATGTTCTGCCCCGCCGCGTCGCCCGTCAGGTAGCGGCAGCGCAAGAACACCACGTTGGCGTCGATCACCGGCTCCAGCGAGACAAGCCGCCCGTGGCGCGTGGTGGCCTCGGCGGCGCTTTGCAGGGCGGCATCGTTGGCCGCGACCCAGTCGACGAAATGGCCCGCGTCGAAAATCGTGCCGAAGACGAAGGCGGGGCTGCGCAGCACACCCTCGGACAGCACCGCCGCCTCGGCGCCGCCGGCCGCGCTGATCGCCTGCGCCCCGCGGGAGTAAGAGGCCACGAGCGCGGCCTCGGTCGTCGCCAGCGGCACCGCGAAATCGCCGCGCGCATGCAGCCCGTTCAGCCGCAGCGGCCCGGCGATGCCGACGGGCATTTCGACGGTGCCGATCAGGTTTTCGATATTGCGCGCGTAAAGGCCGGGGTCGCTCAGCCCTACGGGATCGCGCAGCGGGTTGTCCGCGGCCCCGTCCGGGGAGAGCCGCGCCCAATAGGCGGCAACCGTGGATGCATCGGGCTTGCGCACCGTGCGAAAGACCGGCGGACGCGGCCCTTCGGGCGCGGCGGCTGGCGCTGCCGCGGCGGCGCGCGCCTTGTCGAGGGCGGCTTTGATCGCGGGCGGTATCATGGCGGCGCCATCATCCGGGCTGGGAAACGCAACTTCTTACCTAAACGTTTCTAACAGGATTTTGACCGGTGCATTCATGAAATGCGGCCAAGAGGCGCGGGACGTCGGCCATATGGACGGTGCCCGCAAGACCCGGATTTTACCGGCCTCAAGGGCAAGGCCGATTTGCGCGGGCCTCGGCGCTCCGTACCGGATATGTCCGGGAACCGCCGAATTTAGAGACAACGTCCCGAAACAAATACAAGCCACGCAACCCATTGATAAGATGTTATTTTAAAAAGCGCATTCCGCAACCTCGGCAGAGGCTTTCCCGGCCAGACGATCATCGCGGCCCGCGCCGGCCGTGCGGGCCCGGCACGGCCGCATCGTTCGGGCGCACGACCGGGCCACGTCAGGCGAGGCGCTCGCCTCCGGGTATCGTCTGGCGTTCGCGGGCTGACCGGCGGGATCACAAGCCGAAGCTGGCGTAGGGAAGAAAGCGCACCGGTGTTCCGGGCGCGATTTCGGCGGCGGCATCGGGCAGTTCGACCAGCCCCGTTGCCCAGGACAAGCCGCTGATCCGGCCCGACCCTTCCGAGCGAAAGACATCTGCGCGTCCCTCGGCGTCGATCCGGGCGCGCAGATATTCCCGCCGGCCCGGCTTTTTCGACTTGGAGAAGGCGGCGGGAACCGTGAAACCCTGCACTTCGGCCCAGCCAGAGCCCGCCAGCATCGACATCGCCGGCCGCCCGAACACAAGCGCGCAGACCAGCGCGGCGACCGGGTTGCCGGGCAGGCCAAGGACGGGGATGCCCCGCCACAGCGCCAGCGCCAGCGGCCGCCCGGGTTTCAACGCGATACGCCAACTCGACAAGCTGCCCTGTTCGCGCAGGACGCGGGACACATGGTCCTCGTCACCCGCCGAGGCGCCGCCCGAGGTCAGGACGACATCGGCCTCGTGCGCACCCTTGTCCAGCCGCGCCGCAATCTCCACCGGGTCGTCCGGGGCGTGGCCAAGATCGACCGGCCGGTAGCCCCAGCGTTCGGCAAGCGACAGAAGCATCGGACGGTTGGCGTCGTAGATCTGGTGCGGCCCGGTGGGGGATGCGCCGCCGCTGACGAGTTCATCCCCGGTCGAAAGGACACCCACACGCAGGCGGCGATGCACCTCGACCTCTGCCACCCCCAGCGCCGTCAGCAATGCAAGGTCGGGCGGGCGCAGGACGTGACCGCACGCAATGGCAGGATCGCCCTTCGCCACGTCCTCTCCCGCCCGGCGCGTGTTGGCCCCGGCGCGGATCGGGCCGTCAAAGGCGACCTCGATCCCATCGGTCGCGGTATCTTCCTCCAGAACGACGGCATCGACCCCTTTTGGCAAGATTGCCCCGGTCAGGATGCGGATGGCGGCGCCGGAGGGGACAGTGCCCATGAAGGGCTGCCCTGCCGCCGCGCGCCCCTGCACCAATGGCATGCGTTGCGGTCCCGCCCCTGTTGACCCGTGGGCAAAGCCATAGCCATCGACAGCGGAATTCGCCGCGGGCGGGTTTGCGCGCTGCGCGACGGCGGCGGCGGCCAGAACCCGGCCCGCGGCATTGGCGGTGGCAATCCGTTCGGTCCCGGTGATCGGATGCAGCGCGCCGCGCAAGCGCTTCAGCGCGGCATCGACGGGCACCCAGTCCACGCCTTGGGGCATGGCGAAGCAGTCGTCTTTCAGGCGGGGGGGCGTGAGGCTGGAAAGACCGAAGTCGGGCTGGCCCAAGCCCAGAATCCAGCCCTCCTCGGTCTTCGCCTCGACGGGCACGTCGGACAAGGCACAATCCAGATGCCCGTCGCGTTGGGCGGTCGCGATATGGGCGGCGAGGACACGGACCTGCGCGGCATCCTTGATCTCGTCGGGCCCTTGCGCCGCAGCGATGTCGCTTGCGAAGAGCGACGGCCAGACCTCGACCAGCGCGATCGGCGCGTCGAGCGGTTCGAATGGCCAGACGGCGACCTGACCTTGAAATCGCGCCCGAAGCCGCGCCAGCGCCGCCATGCCGGTCATCGCCTGCCCGCCGACCGCCCCCGCGCCGCCCATCTGCCAGAGGGGAAAGGCCCCGGCAGCGCTCTCTTCGCACAGCCGCCGTTCCGCCATGCCATGCCCCTCCCTGATATCCGTTCGCGGCAAGTGGGGGATATCGTCCTGCAGGCCATTGAACCAGAACGGCCCGACGCCGGGAAACAAGGCGTTCAGGCGGGCCGCCAGATGAAAGCGCTCAGCGGCCTTGGCTTCCAGCGGCAGGGCCGCTGCAAACCAGTCCCAAAGGGCCAGGGGATCGGTCGCCTTGACGACGCTTTCCGCAAACCCCGCCGGGTATCCGAACGGGAAGTCGAACCCCAGGAGAAGGCGCCGGCCCGCAGCAAGTTCGGCCTCGCAGAGCCCAGCCAGCCAGTCCTCCGCCGCCGTGCGGCTGCGGAGGTAAACCGGTGGCGCGGCCGCACCGTTGCGCTGGACTGCGGCCCAGATCGCGTCCTTCTTCGGTGTCGGACCTCGGTCGTCAGCGGCCGACCAGTCCACCACCACGATGGTATCGAACGTCACAGCCCCACCTCCGCCAGAATGAATTGCGCAATTGCCGCCGTGTCGTCCAGCGGCAGGACGGGCACCGGGGCGTCGGGGGTGGTGTCCGATGCGACGGCGCGGATCGTGGGGTTGTCATGCGCCAGCAACGGCTGGCCGGATTCGGCCCGGTGCGCCTCGATCTTGGGGTGGGTTGCGGTCTTGTAGCCTTCGATCAGCACCAGATCGACCGGGCTGAGGCGGGCCAGAAGGTCGTCGAGCGGCGGCTCTGGTGCGCCGCGCAGCTCGTGCATCAGGGCCCAGCGGACGGGCGAGGCCACCAGCACCTGCACCGCGCCCGCTTGCCGGTGGCGATAGCTGTCGCGGCCGGGGTGGTCGATGTCGGTGGCGTGATGGGCATGCTTGACGGTGGAGACGGACAGCCCCCGGCCGGTGATCTCGGTCACCAACCGTTCCACAAGCCCGGTCTTACCGGAATTCTTCCAGCCGGTGACGCCGAAGATCCTCACCCGACGATCTCCAGCAAGCGCTCGGCGGCGGCGAGATCCTCGGGCCGGTTGATGTTGAAAAACGGGTCGACCTCTCGCGCGTCGAACGCGGCGGTACCCGCGCCATGCGCGTCGGTCCAAAGCACGACCTTGCGCAGCCCCCCCTTCAGCGCCGCGCGCAGGTCATCACGCAACGCGACGGGCCAGAGGCCGAAGGTGGGATGGCGGCGAAGCGTGCCGGTTGCATCCTCGGTCGCCGCAAGGGCCAGCCCTGCGCGGCTTTGCGCCGCCTGCAGCCGAACGGCCAGGTCGGGCGGGAAAAACGGCGTGTCGCCCGCCACGGTCACGACCTGCGCCGCCCCTTGCGCCGCCGCCCAGTCAAGGCCCGCGAGAACCCCGGCCAGCGGACCGGGATGGTCCGGCAGCGTGTCGGCCAGCACCGGCAGGCCGAGATGCGCGAACCGCGTGGCATCGCCATTGGCGTTCAGCGCGATCGGCGCGCATTGCGGCGCGAGGCGCGCGATCACGTGCGAAAGGATCGACTGGCCGCCGAGCGACAGCAGCGGCTTGTCCCCGCCGCCCATCCGGGTGGCCCGCCCGCCCGCAAGGATCACCGCCGGCAGCCGCTCAGTCACCGACAGCCGCCTTGCGCCTGTGTTTCGCCTCTTCCGCCGGGACGGCGGCGAGGTCGGCATCGTAGATCACCCGTTCCGCCCCCGACAGGCAGACGAAGCGCTGCCCCCTGAGCCGCCCGATCAGCGTCAGCCCGACCTGGCGGGCGATGTCCACGCCCCAGGCCGTGAAGCCCGAGCGCGAGGCGAGGATCGGGATACCCATCAACGCGGTCTTGATCACCATTTCCGAGGTGAGCCGCCCGGTGGTGTAGAGGATCTTGTCATCGGCCCGCACGCCGTGATGGAACATCCAGCCCGCGATCTTGTCGACCGCGTTGTGGCGTCCGACATCCTCCATATAGACCAGCGGCTCGTCGCGGCGGCACAACACCGTGCCGTGGATCGCCCCGGCCGTGAGGTAAAGCGACGGCATGGTGTTGATCTGCCGCGCCAGCGCGTAAAGCCAGCTTGTCCGCAATTCGGCCGGGGGAAGGGTCAGCCCCTCCAACCCTTCCATCATGTCGCCGAAAACGGTGCCCACGGCGCAGCCCGAGGTGCGGGTCTTCTTCCTCATCTTTTCCTCGTAGAGGGTCTGGCGCGCGGTGCGGACCACCACGACCTCGACCTCTTCGTCGAACTCGATGCCGGTGACCTCGTCATCGTCGCGCAGCATCCCCTGGTTTCTGAGAAAGCCGAGCGCCAGGTATTCGGGGTAGTCGCCAATCGTCATCGCGGTAACGATTTCCTGCGAATTGAGGAAGATGGTCAGCGGGCGTTCCTCGATGACGGAAAGTTCGGTTTCCGCCCCGGTCTGGTTGACGCCGGTGACCGCCCGGGTCAGGCGCGCGCCCTCCGGGTCAGGAAAGATTGTCTCGGGCTCCCGGTCCGTCATGGTTCCCACCTCCACCGTCATATTGTATGCCTGAGCTGTCCCGCACAAGAAAGGCCGTGCCGGGCCAAGGGGGGAGAATGCTGGCTTTCTTTTCGACCGAGGGGCGCGGCGCGGCCGACGCTATGCTCTGTGACGTGGCCGCGCGGCTGCGGTCCGAGGGCGTTCGGCTGGCCGGTGCCGTTCAGGTCAATCTCGGACGGCCCGACCGTGCGCGCTGCGACATGGATCTGCACGTCCTCAATGGCACCGAGGTGGTGCGCATCAGCCAGAACCTCGGCGCCGGGTCGAGCGGCTGCCGACTGGACCCTGGCGGGCTGGAACGTGCGGTCGGGCTGGCCGAGGCCGCGTTGGCGGGGGGCGGCGTGGATCTCGTGATCGTCAACAAGTTCGGCAAGCAGGAGATCGAGGGACGTGGCTTTCGCCCCCTGATCGGAGAGGCCCTTGCAGCCGGACTTCCGGTTCTGATCGCGGTGAACACCGGCAATCTGGAGGAATTCCACGCCTTCAGCGCGGGCATTGCCGAGGCGCTTCCGCCCGAGGAGGACCGGATTCTCGCCTGGTGCCGATCCGCGCTGGACGCCGCTGACAGGCCGGCTCGGGCGGTTTGAGCGGTCAATCAAGCCGGACACTGTCGCTTGAATAGCGGTCCTGCGAGGAATAGCCGATCTGTTCCAGCGCGTAGTGCGCCACGACGCCGATGACGATGGTCGCTGCAAAGGCCAGATACATGGCGCGCATGGCATTCTCCGTTCATTCCGTTGCGGTCTCGCGCTTCAGGAACGCGATCAGGTCGGCGCGATCCGCGGGCGAGACGATCTTCTGCATCGGCATCTTGCTGCCGGGTGTCACGTGATCCGGCCCGATCTCGAACAATTTGTCGATGGTCGAACTGGACCAGATGATATCGCTGTTTTCGAGCGCAGGCGAATAGCTGTAGCCGGGCAGCGTCCCGGCCGGCCTGCCGAACAGGCCGTAGAGCGAGGGGCCGGCCCGGCGCCCGCCGTCGGGGCCCAGCGTGTGGCATACCGAGCATTTGCGCAGAAACTGCCGTTCGCCGTTCGACACCTCGCCGGGGGCGGTGTGGAACCGGCGCCGGATCTCGGCCATGCGCGGGGCGTTGTCGGCGCCGTCGAGCGGCCAGAGATAGGCCTGATCGGCGATGCCGCCGGCGATGACCGCCGCCCCGTCGCCGGTGAAGGCCAGCGCCCAGACGGGGCCGTTGGCCGCGGCCCGGAAATCGCGCTCGATCGTCCAGTCGGAGGTGTCGACGACCATGATATAGCCCTGCCCGTCGCCCACGGCGATGCGCCGTCCGCCCGGCGCGCGGGCCAGCGCCAGGATCGGCCGGCGCTCGGCGGTCAGGTCGGCCAGCTCGGCGCCGGTGTCCAGGTCGATGACGCGGGTTCCCCCGTCGAGCGCGCCGTAGGCCAGCCAGCCTGCGCTCTCGTCGATGGCCAGCACGTTCACGCCGAAGGCATGGCTGGCCACGCGGCGGAGCGCGGCGCGTTCGGCCACGTCCCACAGGACGACCGTGCCATCATAGCCCGCCGAGTAAAGCCGCGTGCCGCCCGCGGCCCAGGCCACGTCGTTCACCGGCCCGTCGTGGCCCCGCAATACCGCGCGTTCGGTCCCCGAGGCGACGTCCCAAAGGCGGATCGTCCCGTCCCAGCTGGCCGAGGCGATCAACGTGCCATCCGGCGAGGGGCGGGCGGACATCACCTTGCCCGCGTGCCCCGTCAGCCGGGCCAGCACGCGCGCCGTCGCCAGGTCCCAGATCAGCACGTCGAAATCGTCGCCCGCCGACACCGCCCGCCCCCCTGCCATGAAGGCCACGGAATTGACCGCCGCGTTGTGCCCCTCCAGCCACCGGGGCGGGGTCTGGCGGGCCACGTCCCACAATCCCACCGAATAGTCGAAGCTGGCCGTCAGCGCGCGGCTGCCGTCGGCGGACACGGCCAGGCCCATCACGGGCCCGCCATGGCCGTCGAAGGTGCGGAATCCCTCGGCCCCGGCCGGAAGGGCCATGGCCAGCGACAAGATCAGCGCGCGCGCTCCCATCGGGTCACTCGGCAGGGCTGACCTTGTCGGCGAGTCGCCTGGTCTTTTCGTCCATCTCCTCGACCCAAAGCTTGTGGTGGTCGTTGGCCCAGTTGAGATCGACCTCGCCGCTGCCCATCGCGTGGAAAGCGCCCTGCATGCCGATCGTGCCGATGTAGATATGGGCCGTGGTCAGCGCCATCAGCCCGAACGAGGCGATCACATGCCAGAGCTGGGCAAACTGCATCTCTTCCTGGGGCGACAGCTGCGTCGGGAACGGGTCCATCCCCAGCAGCGCCGGCACGCCCAGATCGTTCAGCGTGGCGAAGGTGGGCGCGAACAGGTTGAACTCGAACGGGAAGATCAGCGACAGCCCCGATGCCGAGACCGAAGCGCCCAGCAGGATCACCGTCCAGAACAGTATCTTTTGCCCGGCATTGAACTTGCGCGCCGGAGGGTGCTTGTTGCCGAAAATGCCGCCGCCCTGCGCGAACCAGGTCAGGTCGATGCGGCGGGGAACGTTGTGGTGGACCCAGAACAGGAAAACCAGCACCAGCCCCAGCATGAAGGCCCAGCTGACATTGTTGTGCACGAGCTTGGAGTAATGCGCGATGGTCGCGTAGATGTCCTTTCCGATATAGGGCATGAACCAGGTGCGCCCGAAGAGCAGTAACAGCCCCGTGGCGCCCAGAAGCATCAGCGAGCCCGCGAGCATCCAGTGCGCAAAGCGTTCGATGGCGGTGAAGCGCACGACCTTGATGCCCGACAGCCCCCCCGACACCATGATCCGCCCGCGCAGCAGGTAGAAGATCACGAGGAAGGTCACGAGGCCGATCCAGAAAAAGAAACCCCAGTTCGACAGACGGCCCTCGCGGAAGGTCAGCCACCACATGCCGCGGTCCTGCATGACCACGCGGGCCGGCGCGCCCCCGGCCGAGACCTTGACGTCGGCCGTGCCGAATCGCAGCGCCTCCCAAACGTCGGAATCCGAGGCGCCGCCCAGCGTGCCGAGCTGGCCGCCGATACTTTCCGCCTGGCCCGCCGCGCTGTCTGTATCTCGATGATGGCGCGCGGCGCTCTCGCCTTTCTGGCGGGCGAGGATGTCGTCCAGCGTCTGACGCTCGGTGACGGGGGCGGGGGGCGGGGCCGCGACCTCTTGCGCCGGGGCCGCCAGCGTCAGGGCCAGCATCATCAGAACCGCAAAGCTCAGGCGTTCCAGCAGTTTCATAGGGGTCTTCCTTTCACGCACCAGTCGGGCGCGCCCGCGGCACGCCCCGACCGTCCGGCCCTGAAGTCGCCCCGGGGCCGCGGCGTCCGCAGCCCCGGGCGCGGGCGTCAATTGCCCTTCTGTTCGTAGGCGGTGCCCCAGCCCCACGCGCCCGAGCCGAAGCCGCGGGCCACGACCCGTTCGCGGTAGATCGCCGACACATCGTCACCGTCGCCCGCCAAGAGCGCCTTGGTCGCGCACATCTCGGCACAGATCGGCAGCTTGCCCTCGGCGATCCGGTTGCGGCCGTATTTCTGGAACTCCGCCTCGGACATGTCGTCTTCGGGGCCGCCGGCGCAGAAGGTGCACTTGTCCATCTTGCCGCGGCTGCCGAAATTGCCCGCCTGCGGATATTGCGGCGCGCCGAACGGGCACGCGTAGAAGCAATAGCCGCAGCCTATGCACAGGTCCTTGGAATGCAGCACGATCCCGTCACTGGTCTGGTAGAAACAGTCGACCGGGCAGACCGCCATGCAGGGCGCGTCGGAACAGTGCATGCAGGCGACCGAAATCGACCGCTCGCCCGGCTTGCCGTCCTGGATCGTCACCACGCGGCGGCGATTGATGCCCCAGGGCACCTCGTTCTCGTTCTTGCAGGCGGTGACGCAGGCATTGCATTCAATGCAGCGTTCCGCGTCGCAGAGGAATTTTGCTCTAGCCATCTCTCATTCCTCCCTTATGCGGCCCAGATCTTGCACAGCGTGGCCTTGGTTTCCTGCATCTGCGTGACGGAATCGTAGCCATAGGTCTGCGCGGTGTTCGACGATTCCCCCAAGACGTACGGATCGGCGCCCTTGGGGTATTTCGACCTCCGGTCCTCGCCCTGCCAGTAACCGCCGAAGTGGAACGGCATGAAGGCGACGCCGGGCGCGACGCGCTCGGTCACCAGCGCCTTGACGCGCACCTTGCCTTTCTCGGGTCCCTCGACCCAGACATCGGCGCCGTCGCGCAGGCCCAGATCGTTGGCGTCGCGCGTGTTCACCTCGACGAACATCTCCTGCTGCAACTCGGCCAGCCAGGGGTTCGACCGGGTCTCGTCGCCGCCGCCCTCGTATTCCACCAGGCGCCCCGAAGTCAGGATGATCGGGTACTCCTTGGAGAAATCGTTCTTCTGGATCGATGCGTACATGGTCGGCACCCGCCAGAACTTCTTGTCGTCGTAGGTCGGGTAGTCGGCCACGAGATCGCGCCGGTTCGAGTAGAGCGGCTCTCGGTGCAGCGGCACCGGGTCGGGGAAGGTCCAGACCACGGCGCGGGCCTTGGCATTGCCGTAGGGCGCGCAGCCATGCTTGATCGCGACCCGCTGGATGCCGCCCGAAAGGTCGGTCTTCCAGTTGGTACCCGGGCCGGCCACCGCGTCGATCGCGGCGCGCTCGTCCGCGGTCAGGTCACCGTCCCAGCCGAGATCCATCAGCATCTGCATCGTGAACTCGGGATAGCCGTCCTGGATCTCCGAGCCGACCGGCGCAACGCCCTCGGCCAGCAGGTTGTCGCCGTCGCGTTCCACCCCGAACCGGGCGCGGAAGCCCATCCCGCCATCCTTCACCGGAAGCGAGATGTCATAGAGGTTGGCCGAGCCTGGATGGCCCATCTCGGCGGTTCCCCAGCAGGGCCAGGGCATGCCGTAATAGTCGCCGTCGGCCGGCCCGCCCAGCGCCCTAAGCGTGGTCTTGTCGAAGGTGTGCTGGTTTGCCATGTGCAGGCGCATCCGCTCCGGCGACTGGCCGGTATAGCCGATGGTCCACATGCCGCGGTTGAACTCCCGCGTGATGTCCTCGACCAGGGGCTCGTCACCGTTGATCGCGATGTTGCGGAAGATGCGGTCGGTGAAGCCGAACTTGTCGGCGAAGAGCTTCATGATCGTGTGGTCGTCTTTGCACTCGAAGAGCGGCTCGACCACCTTCTCGCGCCATTGCAGCGAGCGGTTGGACGCGGTGACCGAGCCGTAGGTCTCGAACTGCGTCGCCGCCGGCAGCAGATAAACGCCGTCGGTGCGGTCCTGCATCACCGCCGAGACGGTGGGATAGGGGTCGATGACGACCAGCAGGTCGAGCATCTCCATCGCGCGCTTCATGTCCGGCAGGCGGGTCTGCGAGTTGGGCGCATGGCCCCAAAACACCATTGCGCGGGTATTGTCGGGCTGGTCGAGGTTCTCCTTGGCCTCCAGCACGCCGTCAAACCAGCGAGAAACGGGTATCCCCTTCTCGTTGATCATCATGCGGTCCTTGCCGTCGGCGCCCGCGCCCTCCATCACCGCGAAGCGGCCGCGCAGCCAGTCCTCGTCCTCTTCCCAGACGCGGGCCCAGTGGCTCCACGATCCGTCGGCGAGGCCGTAATAGCCGGGAAGCGTGTCGGCCAGAACGCCCAGATCGGTCGCGCCCTGCACGTTGTCATGGCCGCGGAAGATGTTGGTGCCGCCGCCTGCGGCGCCCATGTTGCCGAGCGCCAGCTGCAGCACGCAATAGGCGCGCGTGTTGTTGTTGCCGTTGGTGTGCTGGGTGCCGCCCATGCACCAGATCACCGTGCCGGGGCGGTTGTTGGCCAGCGTCCGGGCGACGCGTTCCATCTGCGAGCCGGGCACGCCGGTGACGCGCTCGACCTCTTCGGGCGTCCAGCGGGCGACCTCTTCCTTGATCTGGTCCATTCCCCAGACCCGGGTGCGGATGAACTCCTTGTCCTCCCAGCCGTTCTCGAAGATGTGCCAGAGAATGCCCCAGACCAGCGCCACGTCGCTGCCCGGGCGGAACCGCACGTATTCGTCGGCATGGGCCGCGGTGCGGGTGAAGCGCGGGTCGCAGACGATCAGCGGCGCGTTGTTCTCCTCCTTGGCCTTCAGCACGTGCAAGAGCGAGACCGGGTGTGCCTCGGCCGGGTTGCCGCCGATGATGAAGATCGCCTGGGAGTTATGGATGTCGTTGTAGGAGTTGGTCATGGCGCCGTAGCCCCATGTGTTCGCAACCCCGGCGACGGTCGTCGAATGGCAGATGCGGGCCTGGTGGTCGACGTTGTTGGTGCCCCAGTAGGCCGCGAACTTGCGCAGCAGATATGCCTGCTCGTTGGAGTGCTTGGCCGAGCCCAGCCAGTAGACGCTGTCGGGGCCAGATTCCTCGCGGATCTGCAGCATCTTGTCGCCGATCTCGTTGATCGCCTCTTCCCAGCTGATCCGCTGCCACTCGCCGTCGACCTTCTTCATCGGGTATTTCAGCCGCCGCTCTCCATGCGCGTGCTCGCGCACCGACGCGCCCTTGGCGCAATGGGCGCCCAGGTTGAACGGGCTGTCCCAGCCGGGCTCCTGCCCGACCCAGACGCCGTTGGACACCTCGGCGATGACCGTGCAGCCGACCGAGCAGTGCGTGCAGACCGACTTGACGTTGGTGATCGACTGGGCCGCGGCCATCTGGGCGTTGGCCCTGGTGACGGTGCCGCCGGTTGCGCCCAGTGCGGCGAGCCCGCCGATGGCAAGGCCCGAGCTGCGCAGGAAAGCGCGGCGGTCGACCCGCGTCTCGGCGGCTCGTCCCAGCAGCCCGCTGGTCCGCGCCCGTGCCGGCGCTGCATTCGTTTTCTTTCTCAGCATGGTGTCCTCCCTTGCCGGGCTCCCTCTCCCGACCTTGTCACGGCTGGCGGCGGCTCAGAACCGGGCGCTGTCCAGATAGGCCCGGACATGCGCCGTCTTGCGCAGTCCGCTGCCTTGATCTTCGGTCTCGGCCGCTTCGGCCTGTTGTCCCGCCAATGCGGTCACTGCGACTGCCGGTGCGGCGGTCGTGGCCAAGGCCAGGAAGTTGCGCCGTCCGGCGTCTTTCGGCTGGTCGGTATCGTTCATGTCCGTATCCTCCCTTAAAGCACCGCGGCCTCCCGGCACGGTCACGTTACGCGGGATCGGCCCCCGCAAGGCGAAACGCCTCCTTTTCGATTTCCATGAAGGCCCGCCCGATGGCCCCCACGGACGCATAGAAAAACGAGCCCTCGGCCCCCTCCAGATCGGTGAAGAATGGCGGCGCCCATGCCGCAATATGGCGGTTGAAAAACTCGCGCTGGGTCGAAACCGGCGCCGGGTTGCCAAAGCGCCCCTCGATGAGCCCCGCCATCATCTCGCACAGGCTCGCTATGTTGTCCTCGGGTTCGTAGACGTTCGGCGCCCGCTCGATCTGCAGCCGCGCCATGTCCTGGCGCAGCAGCGCCAGCGGCTTCTCGTGCAGGAACCCCGTCATGTAATAGCTTGCGTAGGGCAGAAGCTCGCCCCGGCCCAGACCGATGAACAAGCGGTTGAACTCGCGCTCGACCGACCGTTCGTCGACCGTGCCCGCCACCTTAGCCAGAGCGCCGACGCCCTGTCCCAGGGCCGTGTCGTCGCCGCGGAGACCGCGCACCTGCGTGATGAGCGACTTTTGCGGTGGCCGCGCGAGAAGCGCCCCCAGAAGGCCGTAAAGCTGCGCCCTCAAGAAATCTTCTTGAGGCACCGAAGGAATTTCGGCACTGTCCGGCACGATTTCGTTCCTCCCCTTGTCTTCCGTACGCGCCGGAAGACACTTCAATTCTAAGTTTCAAACTCATTCATTATCAAGGAAATCTTCCGTGACCGCGGCGGCCTCGGCCGAGGTCTGGAACCGGAACCGCATGCGCTTGCGCGCCCGGACCCTGTCGGAATCCTGCATAACGCTGTCTTCTGTCCATGGCTCGGCCGAGTTCTCGAAAACTTCGTCAATCTGAACATCGGACTCCGGCGTTTCCACCTCGGCGGTATCGGCCCTCTCGACAGGTGGGGTTTCCGCGGGGACATCCTCATCGAGCACGAAGCCGCGCCCGACCTTATAGGCTGTCTGCAGCAGGCCGGGGCCCACGGAATCACCGGTGAAATCGGTATCGTAGTCGTTCAGCCCATCCAGATTCGCCAGCACGGGGTTCGACCGCCATAGCCGGCGCAGGGCGCGGCGGCGCAGGTGTTCGGGAACGGCCTCGCGCAGGAAGGCGGAGAAATCGTCGCCCGGCTGCAGCGAGTCGGGGTCGGACAGGCCGAGTTCCTGCAGGATCTCGGCATCGCTTCGCTCTTCGGCCGGCGCCGGTACGGTCGCCTCGGCGGGCGGCCCGGCCCCTTCGGTCTCTGGCTCCTCCCCGCCCGACCGCTTGGCACGGGACCACCGGGCCAGAAAACCGTCCGGCGCGGGGCTCATGACCGGCCGCCCCGGATCGAGCCGGGCGAGCGGAACACGTCGGCCGCCTGCCGGATGCGCGCATCGCCCTTTCCGTCTTCCGTCTGCGCGTCCAGGTGCGGGCGGCGCTTGCGCTTGACGAAGGCCTCGTCGACATGGTGCCGCGTGCAGAAATCGCCGATCCAGGCCTCCAGCCCCTCGGGCATTCGCACCCGCTCCACGATGTCTTCTCCGTTGTCGGTATGGTCCTGCGCCTCGTAGGCCGAGGCGGTGACCGCGACGATCTCGGGCCGGTCGTCCGGGCCCCCGGCGCGGCGCATGATGACGTAGACCGACGGCGGCGCGCCGTTGAGCGCCACCAGGTAGCCCTCGGTTTCGGAACGGTGCAATTCCAGCGGCACGGTCGCCGCGTGAAACTCGACCGCGTCGCCCTCGCGCCGCAGCTCTGTCCAGTGCCCAGGGCCGCCGCCGGGCGTGACGGCCACTGCGCCCCAAGCCCATTTCGCCCAACGGGTCGTTCCCGGGGTACGGCGCAGAACCACCCCGATCGGCATCGACGCCATGCGCGCCCGGGCTGCTGCGTCGTTCATCTTGTCCTCCCTCGCGAGCCGCAGTAGGCTCCGCCGTCAACAGTATAAAACGCCGCGGGGGCGTCCTGTCCAGCGGCGACAGGGGGGAAGCCATGACCACCAGGCTCATGCTCTGCGACTGCGCGGGCACGCAGCGCTTGGACCGCGAGGCGATTGCGCGGGCCACCGGGCTGGAGTGTTCCGCCGTCCAGTCCGAGCTTTGCGGCGCCCAGGCCGACCGCCTGGCCGCGGCGCTGTCGGATCCCGAGGCAGAGGTGATCGTCGCCTGCGGGCAGGAGGCCGAGACCTTCGCGGCCCTTGCCGAGGAGTTGGGCGTCGGGGCGCCACTGGCGGTCGATATCCGCGACCGCGCCGGGTGGTCCGAGGCCGCACGCGGCGCCACGCCGAAGATCGCGGCGCTTGTGGCCGAGGCGCAGCGGCCCCGCGCCCCGGAAAAGACGGTCGATGTCGGGTCCGAAGGGCTCTGCCTGATCCTCGGGGCGCCGGGCGTGGCGCTGCCCGCGGCCGAGCAGCTGGCCGACGTTTTGTCGGTTACCTGCCTGCTGACCGACACCGCCGAGGTGATCCCGGCGCCGGTCCGGCGGTTCGACGTGGCCGCGGGGCGGCTGCGCAAGGCGCAGGGCGCGTTCGGCGCCTTCACCGTGGTCGTCGACGCGATGCGCCCCGCGCTGCCCTCGGGCCGCGGCGCGCTGGCTTTCGCCGATCCGAAAGACGGCGGCGAATCGGGCTGCGACATCATCCTCGATCTCACGGGCAACCCGCCGCTCTTTCCCTCCCATCACAAGCGCGACGGCTACTTGCGCGCCGATCCCGGCGACCCGCTTGCGGTACAGCGCGCGCTTTTCGCGGCCGCGCAACTGGTCGGCACCTTCGAAAAGACGCTGCATGTCGATCTGCAGCCCAGCCTCTGCGCGCATTCCCGCGCGGGGCAGATCGGCTGCACCCGCTGCCTCGATGCCTGCCCGACCGGGGCGATCCTGCCGGATGGCGACTCCGTCGCCGTCGATCCGGCCATCTGCGCGGGCTGCGGGGCGTGTTCGTCGCTGTGCCCGTCGGGCGCGATCAGCTATGCCGCGCCGCCCGTCGGCGAAACCTTCGACCGGATCCAGACGCTTGCCGCCGCCTATCGCACCGCGGGGGGCGCATCGCCACGCCTGCTGGTGCATGACGACAGCCACGGGCGCGAGATGATCGCGCTCGCGGCCCGGTTCGGGCGCGGCCTGCCTTCCGACGCGATCCCGCTCGGGCTGCCTTCGCTTGCCGCCTTCGGCCATGCCGAGATGATGGCCGCGCTCGCCACCGGCTTCGCCGGCGTCGATCTGCTGCTCTCGCCGGGCTCGGATCGCGACACGCTGGCCGCCGAGACGGCGCTGGCCAATGCGCTGACCGAGGGGCTGGGCGCCGGGGCGGGCCGCGTGGCATTGATCGATGTCGCCGACCCCGACGCCCTGTCGTCCGCGCTTTACGACGCCCAACCGGCGCCGTTGCAGCCAGAGCCGATCCTGCCGTTGGGACAGCGGCGCGACGTGACCCGGCTGGCGGCGCGGGCGCTCGCCCAGGGCCGCGACGTGCCGCCGGTGCCGCTGCCGCAGGGGGCGCCCTACGGCACGGTCGTTCTGGATCAGGACGCCTGCACGCTCTGCCTGTCCTGCGCCGGGCTCTGCCCGCCCGGCGCGCTGGGCGACAATCCCGACCGGCCCGAACTGCGGTTCCGCGAGGATGCCTGCGTGCAATGCGGGCTCTGCGTCACGGTCTGCCCGGAAGACGCGATCCGGCTGGAGCCGCGGCTCGACATCTCCGACGCGGCGCTTTCCCACCGCGTGCTGAAGGAAGAAGAGCCGTTCCACTGCATCGAGTGCGGCAAGCCGTTCGGCGTCAAGTCGACCATCGAGAGGATCGCGGCCAAGCTGGAAGGGAAACACGCGATGTTCACCAATTCCGACAATGCCCGGCTGATCCGCATGTGCGACGATTGCCGGGTGCGGGCGCAGTATCATGGCGACGCCGCGCCGTTCAGCTTCGGCGAAAAGCCCCGGACGCGGACAACCGACGACTACCTCGAAGAGCGCAAGACCCGCAACGAAAGCTGAGCCCGCTCAGCGCGCCTCGACCCCGGGGCCCAGGTCCTTGGGCGGGATCGAGGCGGCGTAGGCCACGATGGCCTGCAGATCCTCGGGCGTGATCTCGACCGGCGCGATATGCGGCGGGCGGGCCGGATCGAACGGGTCGGTCACGCCCTCCACCTGGGTAAAGGAGGGGTGCGGGTTTTCCGCATAGAATCCCTGGAACTTGCGCAGCCAGTCCGGAATCGCGCGCAGCGCGGCGAAAGAGGGGGTGGAGCCGATCCCGGCGAAACGGTTGCGCTCCGACACCACGTGGCAGCGCCCGCAATGCAGGATCGCCAGCTTCTGGCCCGTGTCGGCATCGCCCGAGGGCGGTGCCGGTTCCGGTTCGGCCAGCGCCAGTGCGCCGGGCCGGTAGCGGATGCCGGCGGGCGAGGTGTATTGCGCCACGGTGCGCTGGCCGATTTCGGAGGTCAGCCAGTCGGCGAACCGTGCGGCATGGGTGGCCTGCGCGGCGCCGTCGACGACGAGAACCGCGAAGGCGCCGCCGCGGGATGGGTCTTCGGAAAGGAAGGCGGGCCGCGGGGCGGGGCCGCCGGCGCCCTTGTGGATGCCGCCAACCACGGCCGCGGGCGCAACCAGCGCGTCCGCCGCCGCGGCGGCGGCTGCGAGATCGTCGGCCTGTCCGGCCACGACGGTCACCTTGATCCCGGTCTTCAGCGCGAAGCGCGGCACGAGATGGGCCAAGAGGCCGGTCTGCTCCAGGCGGACATCCGCGGCCAGTGTCATGCTGCGTTCCTGGGCGGCAGCGGTACCCGCGCCGCCGAGGCATGCACAAACAAGACCGCAGAACAGTGTTCTGCGCATCTGCTCCTCCCTTCCCGTTCCGGACGGCCCTTGCCTCGTTGCCGCCCATACTCCAGAAAAGGCCAAAAGCGCCTCCATTTCAATCGAGGCGTGGCAAACCCGGGAGGATCGGTCATGAGCGATGAAGACTTCAACATGTCGATGCGGAAGTTCCTGAAACAGGTCGGCGTGACCTCGCAGCAGGAAATCGAGGCGGCCGTGCGCAAGGCGCAGGAGGCCGGCACCCTTCCGGCCGGAAAGGTCACCGCCCGTATGGTGCTGACCATCGAGGCGCTGGACATGACCCATGTGGTCGAAGGCGACATCGCCATCGGAGACCCCGCTTGAGCCTGACCCGCGAGGCCGTTCTGGAGGTTCTTAAGGGTATCGCGAACCCGGCGACGGGAACCGATCTCGTCGCCTCCGACATGGTGCGGGCCCTGACCGTCGAGGAGGGCCGCGTGCGCTTCGTTCTCGAGATCGCACCCGATCAGGGCGCGGCCATGGAACCGGTGCGCAAACAGGCGCTCGCCGCGCTGGAAGAGATTGCCGGCGCGGGCAATGTCACGGTGGTGCTGACCGCCCATTCCGCGCCGGCCCCGCCCGACCTGAAGGGCGGCGCCCGGCCCGCGGCGGGCCCGCGGAAACCCGAGGGCGTCAATGCGGTGATCGCCATCGCCTCGGGCAAGGGCGGTGTGGGTAAGTCGACCGTGGCCGCCAACCTGGCCGTCGCGCTCGTGGCCGAGGGCAAGAAGGTGGGGCTGCTCGACGCCGATGTCTACGGCCCGTCGCAGCCGCGGATGCTGGGGGTGTCGGGCCGGCCCGCCTCGCCCGACGGCAAGACGATCCTGCCGCTGCGCAACCACGGCGTGACGCTGATGTCGGTGGGGCTGATGACGCAGGAGGACGAGGCCGTGATCTGGCGCGGGCCGATGCTGATGGGCGCGCTGCAGCAGATGCTGGGCCAGGTGAAATGGGGACAGTTGGACGTTTTGCTGGTCGATCTGCCGCCGGGCACCGGCGACGTGCAACTCACCCTGGCGCAGAAGACCGAGTTGGCGGGCGCCATCGTCGTCTCCACCCCGCAGGACATCGCGCTTTTGGACGTGCGCAAGGCGCTGAACATGTTTGAAAAGATGAACACGCCGGTCTTGGGCATGATCGAGAACATGTCGACCTTCATCTGCCCCCATTGCGGGGGCGAGACGCAGATTTTCGGCCATGGCGGCGCGCGCGAGAACGCCGAGCGCCTTGGGGTGCCCTTTCTCGGGGAAATCCCCCTCGATCTCGAGATCCGGCGCGCCGGCGACGGCGGCGCGCCGATCGTCGTGTCGAAACCCGAAAGCCCCGAGGCCCAGGCCTTCCGCGCCATCGCGCGCAAGCTGATCGCCGATGGACTGGTCTGATACCGGCCCGCCCAGCCTGCCGCCCCTGATGACGGGCGAGGCGACGGATGGCGATCCGCTGACGGTGGCCGTGGCCCGGGCCCGCGCCGGCACCGATGCCGGGCTGGTCGTCCACCGCGTGCGGCCCGACCGCCTGTCGGCGGCGCTGGTGCTGGCGCCCGAGGCGCCGCTCGGCGAAGCGATGGCGATGGTGTTCGCCGTCGCCAACGGCTTCGCCGATGCCTTCGGCGCGCTCGCGCCGTCCGAGGTCGCCGTGCATTTCGACTGGCCCGGGGGCATCCGCATCAACGGCGCCCGGTGCGGCGCGATCCGGGCCGCGGCCTCGACCGGCCGGCCGGACGCCGTGCCCGGCTGGCTGGTCATCGGGCTCGACATCCCCATCTTCGCCCCCCGCGACACCGAACCGGGGGAAGACCCCGACCGGACCACCCTTTGGGAAGAAGGCTGCGCCGACATCGTGCCCCTGCGCCTGCTGGAAAGCTGGGCCCGGCACACGCTGGTCTGGATACACGAATGGCTGGAAACGGGGATGGGCCGGCTGCACGAAAGCTGGCGCGGGCGGTTCTACGCGCTGGGGCAGGAGGTGACGGTGGCCCATGACGGCGCGGCGCTGACCGGCCGGGCGCTCGGCCTTGACGAAGGCGGGGGGCTGGTGCTCAAAGTCGGGGGGCAGACGCGGGCCTTGCCGCTGACGGGGATGCTGGAACAGGTCTGATGCAGAAACTTGCCCGCACCATCCGCCTCGACGACAGCGACGCGAACATCTTCGCCCGGCCCGCCGAGAGCGGCGAATGGGCGATCCCCGGCGGGTTCGAGTTTTCCAACTGGAGCGAGGCAGACCTGGCCGGCAAGGCAAGGCAGTCCTTCGCCAATGGGTGGCTCTCGCTGGACAGCTTCGGCCGGGCCACGCTGGTGGCCGTGACCGCCATCGAAGCGGCCGAGCTGGAGGCCGTGACCCGCCGCCTGGCCGAGCATTTCGTGACGATCTATGGCGCGCCGGATGTGGATACGGCCTTGCCGGTGGCGCGAGAGGAACTGGCCTTCATGCAAGAGCTATGCGCCGATCACGACCCGAACGTCCTGCTGCTGGTTCAGCGCGAGCTGACCGGGACCGGTGTGAAGGAGAGCTTTCGCGCGATCACCCCCGCCGAGGCCGAGATAGAACTCGTCGCCATACACGGCGGCCCCGACACGCCCGACGGATCCGTCTAGGCGTTCCAGCGCACGGTGCCAAGCTCGGAGATATCGTAGCCAGGCGTCGCAGCGGCATGGGCACGGAAGCTGTCGGTCCCGCAGAAGGCCAGAAGCCGCTGCAGCGGCGGCTCGAACCAGGCGGCGCGGTCGACCAGCAGATCGAACCGCTCTTCGACGACGGGCACGAAATGCAGGCCGAAAAGCCGGGCGCCCGATTCAAGCCCGAAGGCGATTTCGGCCCCGCCCTGGGCGACCGCGCGCACAGCGTCATCCTCGGTCGGGGCGCTTTCGCAGAAGGACAGGTCGGCGGGGTCCAGGCACTCGGCGGCGAGCAGGTCCTCCAGCATCGCCTGGGTTCCGGTCTCGGGCGGTCGCGGAACGACGGTGCGCCCGACCAGATCGGCGATCGAGCCGATCCTGCCCTTGTCCTCCGGCCGCACCACCAGCCCCTTGCGGCGCCGGGCCCAGGCGACGAGCACCGCGTTCTGGTCGGCGCAGGCCGCGGCGACGCGGGGCAGGTTCCATTCCCCCGACGCGGCATCGCGGATGTGCAGCCCGCTGGCCACGCCCTCAGCGGCGGCAAAGCGCGACAACCCGTCGAGGCTGCCGTCGAATCGCGTGGCCAGGCCGCAGCGGGACTGGCGGATGGCCCAATCGAGCAGGGGGTCATGGCTGCCCAGAAAGATGTCGGGCCGCCGGACGGCCGGGCCGGCGGGGCCGCCGCTGCTGCCGCCGGCGATCCAGGCGCGGATATCGCGCTCGGGAAACAGCAGCTTGCCGGTGACGCGGGACACCGGAACCTCGCCCGAGGCCGCCAGTTCGTAGACCTTGCGCTCCTTGATCCGCAACAGCTCTGCCAGTTCCCGGACGGTCAGGAATTCCGGTGCCGCCCTGTTCTCGTCGACCTCTGTCATGGTCCTGCACATGCTCCCTCGTCCGGCTCTGTGCCGGGGTGCCCGAGTCTTAGTCCAGGCCGGCGGGCCGGTCCATGGCCGGCAACGCGGCCCCCCGCGCGGCCCGTCACAGCGCCCGATCCCGCGGGCGGCGGCGTCCAACGAGCGCGGCGCGCGCGGCCTCGGCCACAGCGCCGACGACCAGACCGGCGAAGGGGTTGAGCAGGACGGTCGCAGCGGCGGTCGCAGCGATGACCGGGCGGCAAGAGGGCCGGCAGTCGATCAGGCGCCGGCTTGCCGCCAGTTGTACGGCCGTCACCATCAGCAAGGCCCCAAGGGCCGCGGCCGGAACGCTTGCGATCAGAGCCATGCCCCAGCCCCCGGGCAGCAGCGCCAGGCCCAGAAGCGTCGCCCCAAGGAGCAGCGGCGCCCCGCCGGTGCGGGCGCCGAAGCGGTAATGCGCCGCCACCCCGCCCGCGCCATGGCACATCGGAAGCGCGCCGAGGGGGGCGAGCGCAAGGTTCGCAAGTCCCGATGTCAGGCACAGGCGCCGGGGCGTGACCCGGGCCGCCCGCTCGCCGTGCAGATCCTGCGCGACGAGGGCGGTAAGCAAAATCGCGTTGGTCAGGGTCAGCGAAAGCTGCGGCAGGGCAAGGGCGCCGACGCCCAGCCGCACCGCGTCGAGCCCCGGCCAGGAGGGCGCGGTCCACGGCGCGCCGGTCCCCTCCGGCATGTCCACGCCGGGCAGGCCGGCCGCCCACCCAACGGCAACGGCAAGCCCCAGAAAAACAAGCGTCGCAGGCAGCCGCCGCGCAGCGATCAGCAGCGCCAGAAGCGACAGCGCCAGGACGGAAACGAGCGGGGTATCCCCCATCAGGCGCAGCGCCACCAGCGCAAGCGCGATGCCCAGCCCGAGTTGCAGGCCGGCGAGCACCGAGTGCGGCACCAGCCGGCCCAGACGGTCGATCCATCCGGTAGCGCCCAAAACCAGCAACACGGCGCCGACGGCGACCCCGGCCACCGCCACCGACCCCGCCGAGACCTCATGCGCCAGCAGCACCGCTGCCACGGCTTTCATCGGTTGTACCGGCACCGGCACCCGGTAAACCAGCGCGGTTGCGATGTAGAAGACGCCGAAGCCCAGCAGGACCGGCGTGGCGGCCAGCCCTCCGACGGCGACCGCCCCGATCACCAGCGGCAGCAGCGTGCCCAGGTCGCCGAACGCGCCGCTGGTCTCGTGCAGGTCGAAGGCGAAGCTTCGGTCCAATCCCGTCCCTCCCTGCCCTGGATGGTATCGGCACCGGACCCGTGCTGTCGAGCGGTGCCGGGTCGGTCCGGGCGGCCTGCCAAACCGGGCCGGGCCCCTCTTGCGATGTTGCATTTTACGCCCTACCCTTCCGATGTCCGGAAAATCTGCATCTGGGAGGAAATTATGCAGGATTTCGGCGAGGCCGTTGGGATGGCCGTTTCACTTGTTGCATCGGGTGATGGTGATCTTATCGAGATCGTCCTGCTGTCGCTCAGGGTCAGCCTGACCGCGACGGCCCTGTCCTGCGTCGTCGGCCTGCTGCTGGGCGCGGTGCTGGCCGTGACGCGGTTTCGTGGCCGGCAGGCGGTGATCGTTGCGGTCAACGCGCTGATGGGTCTGCCGCCGGTGGTGGTGGGGCTGTTGGTCTACCTGCACCTCTCGCGCGCGGGGCCGCTGGGCTTTCTCGGGCTTCTTTATACCCCGACCGCGATGATCATCGCGCAGACCCTCCTGATCACGCCCATCGTGACCGCCCTGTCGCGCCAGGTGCTGGAAGACCTGCACAGCGAATATGCCGAACAGTTCCGATCGTTTTGCCTGTCGCGGGGACAGATCGTTCGGGCGCTTTTGTGGGATGCGCGCTACTCGTTGCTCACCGTCGCCCTTGCGGGCTTTGGCCGCGCCATTGCCGAGGTGGGCGCGGTCATCATCGTCGGCGGCAATATCGACCACCTGACGCGCGTCATGACCACGGCCATCGCGCTCGAGACCTCGAAGGGCGACCTTGCGCTTGCGCTGGCGCTGGGCCTCGTCCTGATGGCCATCGCGCTTGCGGTGAATGTCGTGGTGCAGGGGGTGCGGCTGACGGCCGTGCGGCATGCCTATGCATGAGGCCGCCCTCCGCTCGGCACCGATGGCCGCACCGGCCGCCGCATCCGGCCCGTCCCTGGTGCCGCTAAAGGTGCGCGGCCTCGGCCTCGCGCTCGGCGGAAAGCAGCTGATCTCGGGCCTGGACCTGACGATCGGAGGCCAGGGCATCACCATGGTCATGGGGCCGAACGGGGCCGGCAAGAGCCTGCTCCTGCGCCTCTTGCACGGGCTGATCGCCCCGAGCGCGGGCAGGATTTGCTGGGGCGGACACCCGATGTCGGCATCGGTGACGCGCCGCCAGGCGCTGGTCTTTCAAAAACCCGTCCTGTTGCGCCGGTCGGTGGCGGCCAATGTCGATTTCGTGCTGCGGGCGCGCAAGGGCGACGCCCGCCAGCGCGATGCGCTACTGGACCGTGTCGGGCTGTCGGACAAGGCGGGACAGGCCGCACGGCTCTTGTCGGGCGGCGAGCAGCAGCGCGTCGCCCTCGCCCGGGCCCTGGCGACCGGACCGGAGGTTTTGCTCCTCGACGAGCCGACCGCAAGCCTCGACCCGACCTCGGTTCATCTGTTCGAGTCCATCATCCGCGACACCGCCCGGCAGGGCGTGCGGGTGATCTTCGTGAGCCACGATGTCGGACAGGCACGGCGCATGGCCGACGATGTCGTATTCCTGCATCGCGGCCGGGTGGTCGAACACAAGCCCGCCAAGGGCTTTTTCGACCAACCCGATACGGAACTGGCGCGCGCGCATCTCGCCGGCCGCCTCGTGATGTGACCGCAAGAAGGGAGAAGACACCTTGAGAACCCGCCAGACAGTGCTTGCGACAGCCATCGCCCTCGTGGCCCTCGCCCTGCCGGCCCATGCGAAGGATGGCGCGATCCTGGTGCAGTCGACGACCTCGACCGCGAATTCGGGCCTTTACGACTATCTTCTGCCGATGTTTCAGGACAAGACCGGGATACGGGTCAACGTGGTCGCCGTGGGCACCGGCCAGGCAATCAAGAATGCCACGAACTGCGACGGCGACGTCCTCTTGGTGCATGCGAAACCCGCCGAGGAGGCATTCGTGGCCGAGGGCGGCGGGGTCGCCCGGACCGACCTGATGTACAACGATTTCGTGATCGTTGGCCCCGCCGACGATCCGGCCGGCGTGGGCGGCATGACGGATGTAGAGGCCGCGTTGGACAAGATCGCCGGGTCGGGCGCCCTCTTCGCCTCCCGCGGCGACGATTCCGGCACTCACAAGAAGGAACGCGCGCTCTGGGCCGAGGCCGGCATCGACCCGACAACCGCCTCGGGCGGCTGGTATCGCGAAACCGGGTCGGGCATGGGCGCAACGCTGAATACCGGGATCGGGATGGGCGCCTACGTGATGACCGACCGCGCGACCTGGATCAGCTTCGCAAACAAGCAGGACTACGAAATCCAGGTGCAGGGCGACGAGGATCTCTTCAACCAATACGGCGTGATCCTCGTGAACCCCGAGAAATGCCCAAGCGTGAATGCCGAAGGCGGACAAGCCTTCATCGACTGGCTGTTGTCCGCCGAAGGCCAAGCTGCGATCGCGGATTACAGGGTTGCCGAACAGCAGCTATTCTTCCCGAACGCACCGCAATGAGGTCTCGCTCAGGCGGTGTCTGACCTATCCTGACGAGAGGTCCGGGGCATCACGGGGGACGCTGTCGCCGCCGGAAATCCATTCTTTCCGAATGGAAATTAACGTGCCCGCGGCCGGACTCGAACCGGCACGGCGCGATGCCTAGGGATTTTAAGTCCCCTGTGTCTACCACTTCCACCACGCGGGCGCGGCGCGGACGATAGCCGGGGGCGGCGGGGAAGGAAAGCGGCGCGGCGGGCCTAAAGCTTTTGCCCGGGCTCGGGCAGCAGCATCGCGCGTTCGGGGATCCAGGGGTGGCGGCGCACCGCCTCGCGCAGGGCGGCCTGGCCCTCGTCCACCCGCCCCATATGCATCAACACCAGCGCCTGGCCGATCAGCGCGCCCAGATGGTCCGGGTTGCGGTCGAGCGCCTGCTCGATGTTGTCGAGCGCGGGTGCGTGGTCCTGGCGCAGGAAATGAACGAAGGCGCGCTGGTTGTAGCCCTCGGCATAGTCCGGGCAATAGTCCACCAGCGCGTCGAGCGCCTTCATCGCGCCGGCAAAGTCATAGGACGCGCGGCGGTCCATCCCCTCGTCGAGCAATTCCTGCGCATAGGTGTCGGGCGCGTCGGTCCACAGCTCCCACATCCGCGCCGTCAGCGGGCGGGCGGCGGTCTCGTCGGGCGCCGCGCGTGCCTGCGCCAAGAGGTCCTGGACTTCCGCGGAATGGTCGGGCGCTGGCGGGCAGGTCTCGGCCAGGGCCGGCGCGGCGAGGCAGCAAAGGGCGAGGATCAGACGCATGACACCAGCCTGCCACAGCCGCGGCTCCGGTCAATTCACGTTTGCGACGGCGCTGTCCTTGACCGCCTCCATCGCCACGTAGGTCGAGCTGTTGGCGACGTGGGGCAGCGCCGAGATGCGTTCGGCCATCACCTCGCGGTAGCGGGCCATGTCTGCGGTGCGCACCTTCAGCAGGTAATCGAACCCGCCGGCGATCATGTGGCATTCCTCGACCTCAGGGATCGCGCGCACCGCGGCGTTGAATGCCGAAAGCGCCGCCTCGCGGGTATCGTTCAGCCTGAGTTCGACGAAGGCGACGTGGTCGAGCCCCAGCCGCACCGGGTCGATCAGCGCGCGGTAGCCGGCGACGACGCCCTCGGCCTCCAGCCGCCTCAGCCGCGCCTGGGTTGGGGTCTTCGACAGCCCGATCCGCCGGGCGAGCTCGGCAATGCTGATCCGGCCCTCGGTCGAGAGGACATGCAGAATCGCGCGGTCGAAGCGATCGAGGGCCGGAAGTTCGTTCGGCATATAAAACCTTTCCGATTTGGGCTTTTCGGCTTCGAAATCGATCATATCGGATCAAACCAACTTCGAATACATCTGTATACTGCCTCAAACGCAAGGAGGCCCGCCATGTCCCCCGACACGATGCTCGCCGCGATCGAGAACGAAACCTATGCCGACGAGGGCCAGGTGCTGGCCCGGCTGATCGACGACGCCGCGCTCGCCCCCGAGGCCCGCGCGCGCATCGCCGTCGGTGCCGCCGATCTGGTGCGCGCCATCCGCGAGACCGACCAGCCCGGCCTGATGGAGGTGTTTCTGGCCGAATACGGCCTCTCGACCGAAGAGGGCATCGCGCTGATGTGCCTGGCCGAGGCGCTGCTGCGCGTGCCCGATGCCGAAACGATGGACGCGCTGATCGAGGACAAGATCGCGCCCAGCGACTGGGGGCGGCACCTGGGCAAATCCGCCTCGCCGCTGGTCAATGCCTCGACCTGGGCGCTGATGCTGACCGGGCGCGTGCTGGAAAAGCCCGAGCCGGGGCTGGCCTCCACGCTCCGCGGCGCGGTCAAGCGGCTGGGCGAGCCGGTGATCCGCACCGCCGTGGGCCGGGCGATGCGCGAGATGGGCCGGCAATTCGTGCTTGGCGAGACGATCCAGGCGGCGATGGACCGCGCCAGCGGCATGGAGGCCAAGGGATACACCTATTCCTACGACATGCTGGGCGAGGCCGCGCGCACCATGGCCGACGCAGACCGTTACATGGCCGCCTACAGCGCCGCCATCGCGGAAATCGGCACCGCCGCCACCTCGGGCGACGTCCGGTCGAACCCGGGCATCTCGGTCAAGCTCTCGGCGCTGCATCCGCGCTACGAGGTGGCCCAGCGCGGGCGGGTGATGGACGCGTTGGCCCCACGCCTTTTGGTGCTTGCGCTTCAGGCCAAGGAGGCCGGCATGGGCCTGAACGTGGACGCGGAAGAGGCCGACCGGCTGAGCCTGTCGCTGGAGGTGATCGCCCGGGTGGTGCGCGACCCCCGCCTCGCCGGCTGGGACGGGTTCGGCGTGGTGGTGCAGGCCTATGGGCAGCGCGCGGGCCAGGTGATCGACTGGCTCTACCGCCTCGCCGAAGAGGAAGACCGCCGCTTCATGGTGCGCCTCGTGAAGGGCGCCTACTGGGACACCGAGATCAAGCGCGCGCAGGTCGAGGGCGTCGACGGCTTCCCGGTTTTCACCCGCAAGGCGGCGACCGATGTCAGCTATCTTGCCAACGCGCGCAAGCTGTTGGGCATGACCGACCGGCTCTACCCGCAATTCGCCACCCATAACGCCCATAGCGTCACGGCGATCCTCCAGATGGGCGCGGACCGCGACGCCTTCGAGTTCCAGCGCCTGCACGGCATGGGCGAGACGCTGCACGACCTGGTGATGCGGCGCGAGACCGGCAGCCGCTGCCGCATCTACGCGCCGGTCGGCGCCCATCGCGACCTCTTGGCCTACCTCGTGCGGCGCCTGCTGGAAAACGGCGCCAACAGCTCTTTCGTCAACCAGATCGTCGACGAGGCGGTGCCGCCCGAAGAGGTCGCAGCCGACCCCTTTGCCGAGATCGAGGCGCATCTTGGCGCGCCCGAACACCCCGCCATCCGCCGCGCGCCGGCACTGTTCGGTCCCGGCCGGCGCAATTCCAGGGGCTGGGATCTGGCCCACGGCCCCCACCTGGACGAGATCGAGGCCGCCCGCGCGCCGCATCGCGCGGCGCGGTTCGACGCCGCGCCGCTGATCGCCGGCACGGCGCAGCCCGAGACCGCGAAAGAGGTGGAAAACCCCGCCGACCCGTCCGACATCGTGGGCCATGTCGCCCACGCCTCGCCCGCCGATGTCGAGGCCGCGCTGGCCGCCGCGCGCCGGTGGGAGGCCCCGGCCGCCGAGCGGGCGGAAACCCTGCGCCGCGCCGCCGATCTTTACGAGGACGCGTTCGGCCCGATCTTCGCGATCGTGGCCCGCGAGGCCGGCAAGTCCCTGCCCGACGCCGTGGGCGAGCTGCGCGAGGCGGTGGATTTCCTGCGCTTTTACGCGGACGAGGGCGAAGCCGCCGACCGCCCCGCGCGCGGGCTCTTTGCCTGCATCTCGCCGTGGAACTTTCCGCTGGCGATCTTTACCGGCCAGATCGCGGCGGCGCTGGCGGCGGGCAACGGGGTGCTGGCCAAACCCGCCGAACAGACGCCGCTGATCGCGCATTTCGCGGTCGGGCTGCTGCATCGCGCCGGGGTGCCGCGCAGCGCGCTGCAACTGCTGCCCGGCGACGGGCCCACGGTGGGCGCCGCGCTGACCTCGGACGCCCGCATTGACGGGGTCGCCTTCACCGGCTCGACCGACACCGCCCAGGCGATCCGACGGGCGATGGCCGATACGATGGCGCCGGGGACGCCGCTGATCGCCGAGACCGGGGGCCTGAACGCGATGATCGTGGACAGCACCGCCCTGCCCGAGCAAGCAGTGCGCGACATCCTGGCCTCGGCCTTTCAGTCCGCCGGTCAACGTTGCTCGGCGTTGCGCTGTCTCTATGTGCAGGAAGACATCGCCGAGGGGTTTCAAAAAATGCTTTTCGGCGCGATGGCCGAGCTGACGCCGGGCGATCCGTGGTCGCTTTCAACCGATACCGGCCCGCTGATCGACGCCGACGCCAAGGCCCAGATCGCCGCTTATGTCGAGGCGGCCCGCGGCGAAGGCCGCGTGCTGTGGCAGGGCGAGGTGCCCGCCGCGGGGCATTTCCTGGCCCCCGTCGCGGTCCGTGTCGGCGGGATCGAGGATCTCGACCGCGAGGTGTTCGGCCCCGTCCTGCACATCGCCACCTACCGCGCCGAGGCGCTGGACACCGTGATCGACGCGATCAACGCCAAGGGCTATGGGCTGACCTTCGGCCTGCACAGCCGCATCGACGACCGGGTACAGCACGTCGCCGAGCGGCTCAAGGTCGGCAACCTCTACGTCAACCGCAACCAGATCGGGGCCATCGTGGGCAGCCAGCCTTTCGGCGGCGAGGGGCTGTCGGGCACCGGGCCCAAGGCGGGCGGGCCCGATTACCTGGCGCGCTTTACCGCCGGGGCGCCCGAGACGGTCAACGCCGCGTCCGAGGGCCAGGCCCGGCCCAGCGCCGTGCAGGCCGCGCTCGACGCGGCGGCGGGCGAGGTCCGGCTCGATGCGCTGCCCCTGCCGGGGCCCACGGGCGAGTCGAACCGGCTCAGCCGGTTTACCCGCCCGCCGCTTCTGTGCCTTGGTCCCGGCCGCGACGCGGCAGACCGGCAGCGCGCGGCGGTCGAGGCGCTGGGCGGGCGCGGCGTGGCGGTGCACGGCGCCCTGCCCCCCGAGGCGCTGAGCACGCTCACCGGCCTTGGCGGCGCGCTATGGTGGGGCGACGCCGAAACGGGTCGCGCCTGCGAACGGGCCCTCGCCCGCCGCGACGGGCCGATCCTGCCGCTCATCACCGAGGCGCCCGACGCGGGCCGCGTGCGGCTGGAGCGGCACCTGTGCATCGACACCACCGCCTCGGGCGGCAACGCGGCGCTCCTGGCCGAGGTCGGTTCCGCTTGACCGGGGGGGCAGAGGGGCTAGCCTAACCCCATGTTTCCAATCCGCGATCACAACCCCTCGTCCAAAACGCCCTATGTCACGCTCGCGCTGATCGCTGCCAACGTGCTGATCTTCGCCAGCTATTTTCCGATGTTCTCCGACCCCGCGCGGCTGAACGCCTTTTTCTACGATTGGGCGCTGATCCCCGCGGCGGTCTCGGACGGCCAGATGGTGCACGGGCTCTTCACCTCGATGTTTCTGCATGGCGGGCTGATGCACCTGGCCGGCAACATGCTGTTCTTATGGATCTTCGGCGACAACCTGGAAGAGGCGCTGGGCCATGCCGGCTTTTTGCTGTTCTACCTGGCCGGCGGCCTGGCGGCGGGGCTGGCGCAATTCGCGGCCGAGCCGATGTCGGCGGTGCCCACGGTCGGCGCCTCGGGGGCCATTGCAGGGGTGATGGGCGGCTACCTGCTGCTCTTTCCCAAGGCGCGGGTCGACATCCTGTTGATCATCGTGATCATCTTCCGGGTGATCCCGGTGCCCGCCTGGCTGATGCTGGGGGTCTGGTTCGTGCTGCAGGTCGTGCTGGGCGCAGCCGCGGGCCCGCAGGAAGGGGGCGTGGCCTATTGGGCCCACGCGGGCGGCTTTGCCGCGGGGATGCTGTTCATCCTGCCGGTCTGGCTGAGGCTTGGCGGCCCGGCCTATTGGGCGCGCAACCACGGCCACCCGCCGCATCCAGAGGTCGTCTATCGCCGCACGCCGATTCCGCGGGTGCGCCGGCGCTAGGGGCACCCTGGCCCTGAACCCGTCATGAAATCCGAAGGCAGCACGCGGCCTGGCGCTTGGCCGCCCTAGCGGCGCCGAGCGCCGTAGGGGTCACGGTCTCGGGTGCGGCGACCGCGGTCGCCATTGTTGTCGCGGACGTCGTCACTGCGGCCCCGGCTATCGCCACCACCGCTTCCGCTGCCACTGCCGCTTCCGCTGCCACTGCCGCTTCCGCTGCCGCTGCCGCTGCCGCCACCGCCGCCGCTACCGCTGCCACTGCCGCCGCCACCGCTTCCGCTGCCGCCGCCGCTTCCGCTTCCGCTTCCGCTTCCGCTTCCACTGCCGCTGCCGCTTCCGCTTCCGCTTCCACCGCCGCCGCTTCCACCGCCACCGCTTCCACCGCCACCGCCGCTTCCGCCGCCGCTGCCGTCCCCATCCCGACCGGGTGCGGGCGCACCCGGCTCGATGGCCGCAATGGTGTCTGCGGTATCCTGCGCCAGGTCTGCCGTGCCGCCCTGGACGAACGTTATCGCCGCAAGGCCGAGCGTGACGCTGGCCGCGGTCAGCACGATCCAGTCGAGGACGGCCGCACCGCTCTCGTCGTGCTGAAAGGCGCGAAACGGCGCCCGGATATGACCAAACAGTGTCATATCGTTAAAGTTGCAGAAGATTGTGGCGATTGCCCGACGCGCAAGCGGTGATTACGTGCCGCGGATCACGGCCGCGAAATTGTCGTAGATGGCCGGGTTGGCGACCAGAACGTCGCCATGTTCCAGCGGGTCGTGGCCTTCGCGGACCGGGCCGACAAGGCCGCCGGCCTCGCGCACCAGGATCAGGCCGCCGGCGATGTCCCAGGCGTTGAGCTCGCGTTCCCAGTAGCCGTCGTAGCGCCCGGCGGCCACATAGGCCAGATCGAGCGCGGCCGATCCCCAGCGCCGGACGCCCGCGCATTGGGGCATCAGCCGCCCGAGATCGTGCAACGTGGCCGGAAGGGTCTTCTTGGCGCCGAAGGGCACGCCAGTGGCAAAGATCGCCTCGATCATCTTCGACCGGCCCGAGACGCGCAGGCGGGTGTCGTTCATCCAGGCGCCCGCGCCCTTTTCGGCGACGAACATCTCGTCCTTGGCCGCGTCGAAGACGACGCCCGCAACGATCTCGCCCTTGTGTTCCAGCCCGATGGAGACCGCCCAATGGGGCAGGCCGTGCAGGAAGTTGGTGGTGCCGTCCAGCGGATCGACGATCCAGCGCCGTGTCGGGTCTTCGCCGTCCGCGCCGCCGGTCTCTTCGCCCAGCCAGCCGTAATTGGGCCGCGCGCCGCGCAACTCGTCCTTGAGGATCGTCTCGGCGGCCGTGTCGGCACGGCTGACGAAATCGCCCGCCCCCTTCATCGAGACCTGCAGGTTCTCGACCTCGCGGAAATCCTTGACCAGGCTGCGGCCCGCCTTGCGCGCGGCCTTGATCATGATGTTGAGATTGGCACTGCCTTGCATGGGGGACTCCTTGCTTGAGGCGGGCCTTACACGCGCCGGGGGGCGGTGCCAAGGGGCAAGGGGTGGGCGGGTCAGCGCCGGCCCATGAAATGGCGCCGCAGCACCGGCGCCGAACAGCTGATACCAGCCAAGACCCTCTTCGACCCCAGCTTTGCGCCAACGCCAACAAAAACGCCAGCCCAGCGGGACGGGCCGGCACCGGCCCGGCGCCTTCGGCTTTTTCCCGGGCCAGCGGCCCCGATCAATTTCTGAAAGGAGCGCTGAAATATGTTGAAGGAGCTATCCTGGACATAGCCGATCCGTGAAGAAGCCCTTTCCCCTCAAGCCCTTTGCAGCTTCACCGGTTCGCTGCGGGCCAGGCGGATGAAATGCGCCATGAACGCCTTGCCGGCATCCTCGGCGCGGGTGGCGGCGTACATCCGGCGGGTCAGCCCGCCCTCGGTCAGCGGCCGCACCGCGAGGTCGGTATCGCCGCGGGCCTCGCGCACCACCCAGTCGGGCAGCACCGTCACGCCGCGGCCCGAGGCTACCAGCATCAGGATCACCGCGGTCAGCTCGACCGGCCGCACCGCGCGCGGCTCGACCCGGGCGGGGTCGAGAAGCATCTTGAAGACATCCAGCCGCGCGCGGTCCACCGGGTAGGCGATGAGCGTCTGGTCGGCCAGGTCCTCGGCCTCGATCACGCGTTTTTTCGCCAGCGGGTGGGTTGCCGCGCAGACGAAGACCGGCTCGTAATCGAAAAGCGGCGCGAAGCTGACGCCGTCGATCTCTTCGGGGTCGGACGAGATTACCAGGTCGACCTCTTCGCGCATCAGTGCCGGCAGCGCGTCGAAGGACAGGCCCGCGCGGATGTCGACATCGATCTCTGGCCAGGCCTTGCGGAAGACGTCGAGCACCGGCAACAACCAGTCGTAGCAGGCGTGGCATTCCAGCGCGATATGCAGCCGCCCGGACTTGCCGGCCTTCATCGCCTCGAATTCCTGCTGCATCGCCTCGACTTCGGGCAGCACCCGCTCGGCCAGGCGCAGCAGTTTCTGGCCCGCCGGAGACAGCTTCAGCGGCTTGGTGCGGCGCAGGAACAGCTCCAGCCCGACCTGTTCTTCCAGACCCTTGACCTGGTGTGACAGCGCCGACTGGGTGATGTGCAGCCGCTCGGCCGCGCGGGCCAGCCCGCCGGTGTCATGGATCGCCTTGATCGTTCGCAAGTGGCGCAGTTCCAGATGCATATTGTCGCGATCTTCATATTCTTGTTGAGAACTATGAGTTTGTTTCACATGTTCTCCTGTGCGACAAGCTGCGAAACCCGAGAACCCGGAGCATTCCCCATGTCCGCCCCCCGCGTGTCCTTCGAATTCTTCCCGCCGCAATCGCTTGAGGCGAGCTTTCGCCTGTGGGAGACCGTGCAGGCGCTTTCTGCGCTGAAACCGGAGTTCGTGTCGGTCACCTACGGCGCGGGCGGCACCACCCGCAAGCTGACCCATGACGCGGTCGAGACGATCCACAAGCATTACAAGCTGAACGTCGCCGCGCACCTGACCTGCGTCGATGCCAGCCGCGCCGAGACGATGGAGATCGTCAAGTCCTACGCCGAGGCCGGCGTGACCGAGATCGTGGCGCTCCGCGGCGACCCGCCCAAGGGGCAGGGCAGCTTCACCCCCCATCCCGATGGCTTTTCCAATTCCTGCGAGCTGGTCGAGGCCCTTGCCGAGACCGGCAAGTTCAAAATCCGCGTGGGCGCCTATCCCGACCCCCACCCCGAGGCGCGGGCCAAGGGCGACGATGTCCGCTGGCTGAAGCGCAAGTTCGAGGCCGGGGCCGATTCGGCCATTACGCAGTTCTTCTTCGAGGCCGAGACGTTCTTCCGCTTTCGGGACGCCTGCGAGAAAGAGGGGATCGACGGCTCCAGGATTATCCCCGGCGTCCTGCCGATCGAGAAATGGGGCGGCGTGCGCCGCTTTGCCGAGGGCTGCGGCGCGCATATCCCGGACTGGCTGGACGATGCCTTTGAAAAGGCCAAGCGCGACGGACGCGAGACGCTCTTGGGCACGGCGATCGCCACAGAGCTATGCTCCGAGCTGATGGCCGGCGGCGTGCAGGATTTCCACTTCTACACGCTGAACAAGCCGGGGCTGACCCGCGACATCTGCCACGCGCTGGGCGTGCAGCCCGAGGCGCATCTGGAAAAGGTCGCCTGAGCTTGCACTGTCCCCGCCGCACGCGATAGGCGGCAGGCATGACCGAGACACCCGAAAGCTTCGACCGCGACCGGCTGATCCGTCTCAGCGGGCTTGAATACCTCACCGCCATGCTGGGGGGCGAGATCGCGCCGCCGCCGATCTGGGGATTGATGGGCATCGCGCTGATCGGCGTCGCACCGGGCGAGGCGACCTTTCGCGCCTGCCCGCGCCCCGAACACGGCAACGTCACCGGGACGACCCATGGCGGCTGGTACGGCACGCTGCTGGATGCGGCGATGGGCTGCGCGGTGATGACCGAGGTGCCCGCCGGCGCCTACCACGCCACGCTGGAATACAAGATCAACATCGCCCGCGTGGCGCGCCCCGGGCTGGAGGTCGAGGCGGTGGGCCGCGTGCAGCATGGCGGGCGGCGCACCGGCGTGGCCGTGGCAGAGGTGCGCGGGGCGAATGACGGAAAGCTCTACGCCGGCGGCTCGACCACCTGCCTGATCATGACAGGCTGAGCGGCTGCGGCCCGGCCGCCTGCCCCGCAAGCGGCAACCCATCGGCCCCCGGCGCCCCGAGCGCGGTTTCGTGCAGCGCCTCGGACGGGTCCTGCCCCACCACCCGGGGACGGCGCAGCAGGAAAAGCTTGCCCCAGCCCCGGGTGGTGCCCACCGAGGGCGCGTTCGGATCGCAGGGGAACCGGTCGCGCCAGCCCTCGGGCAGCGGCAGACCGCACTCTTCCATCCGCTCCAGCATCCAGACCAGCGGGATATGCGCCAGCGGCAGTGCCTCGGTCAGCCCGCCGAGATGCCCGCCCACATCGCCGTGGCAGCCGCGGAACCAGACCTGTTGGACATGGCCCTGCCAGCCCGGCGGGCAGTGCCAGAGCACCGGCTCGAACACCTCCCGCGTCTCGTTGAGCGCCAGCGCGTGATAGCCATGGCGCACGACCGGCGACAGTTCATGGTTGTGAAAGGCGTGGCGTTCCTCGGTGAGCATCCACAACAGCGGCAGCCGCAGGCCCAGCGCCTTGACCGTGTCCCAGGCGCCCAGCATCTCGACCTCGGCCAGCGGGTGGCAGTAACGCTCGGAAAAGACCTTTGCGGCAGGGGATTGCGCCTGGGATTCGTAATGACGATAGGCGGTCAGCACGTTGCGCTCGGTCGCCTCTTCGGCGCGCAAGAGGCCCACCCGGTCGATCACGCCGGCGAGCGAGCGCACCGCGTAGCCGCCGCGCGAATACCCGATCAGGAAGATGCGGTCGCCGGGGCGGTAGCGCGAGGCCAGATAGCCGTAGGCGCGGCGGATCTGACGGTTGATCCCGCGGCCCGCGGCCACGTAATGGGTGCGTTGCCAATCGGGCCACTGGATGCCCGGCTCGTAATAGATCGACACCGGCGCGGCGGCGGGCAAGTCGCATAACAGCTTGTAGGTGCGGCCCACATGGGTTTCGTTCCCGGGTTCGAGCGACGAGAGCGTACCGTCGAGCAGGATCACATGGTTGAGCGCCTTGCGGCCGGCACGCCTGGCCCGTGCCGCCCCTGAGCTGGGGCGGCGCAGCCAGTGAGTGATCCGCTCATTCAGCCGCAATATCCCTCCCGTTCAGCATCGCCCACACCCGGTTGGGCGTGAACGGCATGTCGGCCTGGCGTATGCCCCGGTCCCACAGCGCGTCGAGCACCGCGTTGCCCACGGCGGCCAGCGCCCCCACGGTGCCGGCCTCGCCGCAGCCCTTCATGCCAAGCGGGTTGGCGGTCGAGGGCACGGGCTCTGTGGTGAACGTTACCATAGGAATATCGTCCGCCCGAGGCATCGCGTAGTCCATGAACGTTGCCGTGAGCAATTGGCCATACTCGTCATAGCCCACGCGTTCGCAGATCGCCTGGCCGATGCCCTGGGCGACGCCGCCATGCACCTGCCCCTCGGCCAGCATCGGGTTCATCAGGTTCCCGAAATCGTCGGTGACGGTGTATCTGACGACCCGCGTCACGCCGGTCTCGGGGTCGATTTCCACCTCGGCCACGTGGGCCCCGTTGGGAAAGGACCGGCCCGGCAGGGTGTATTCGCCCTTGTGCCTGAGCAATTCCTCGCGGCCCTTGGCGCGGGCCATCTGGGCGGCCTCGGCCAGCGTTGGCGTCAGGTTGGAGCCCGACGCGCGGAAAGTGCCGTCCTCAAAGCCCACGGCGCCCTCGTCGACGCCCATCTCGCCGGCCACGAAGGGGGTGAAGGCGGCCACCATCTTTTCCACCGTGGCCAGAGTCGCGTTCGATTGGGTCGTGACCGAACGCGACCCGCCGGTACCGCCGCCCTTGGCGATCAGGTCGCTGTCGCCCTGGATCACGCGGATCTTGTCGACGGAAATGCCCGACTGGTCGGACAGGAACTGGGCATAGACCGTCTCGTGCCCCTGCCCGTTCGACTGGGTCCCGACATAAAGGTTGACGGTGCCGTCCTCGCAGAACTCGACCTCGGCGCCCTCGGTCGGATCGCCCAGGATCGACTCGATGTAATAGCAAAGGCCGAGGCCCCGCAGCCTGCCTTGCGCCTCGCTCTGGTCGCGGCGCGCGGCAAAGCCCGCGATATCGGCCGCCTCGCGCACCCGGTCGAGGACGCGGGGAAAATCGCCCACGTCGTAGAGCTCGCCCGACTGGGTCTTGTAGGGAAAGGCGTCCGCCGCGATGAAGTTCTTGCGGCGCAACTCCCAGGCATCGACCCCCAGCTCGCGCGCGGCCATGTCCATGGCGCGTTCCAGCACGTAGATCGCCTCGGGGCGTCCCGCGCCGCGATACGCATCGACCTGGGTGGTGTTGGTGAAAATACCCTTGGCGGCGACGAACGCCGCCCGGATGTCGTAGGGCCCGGTCAGCACCCGCGAGAACAGTTGCGACTGGATCGGCTGGGCAAACTCGGAATTGTAGGCGCCGAGGTTGGACAGCGTCGTGACGCGGTAGCCGGTGATCCTGTGATCGGCGTCAAAGGCAAGCTCGGCCACCGACACCAGATCGCGCCCGGCATTGTCGGTCAGCATCGCCTCGGTCCGTTCCGACATCCAGCGCACCGGGCGGTCCAGCACCCGCGCGGCGTGGGAGATGACGTAATATTCCGGGTAGGTCATCCCCTTCATGCCAAAACCGCCGCCCACATCCGGCGTGGTCACGCGCACCGCCTCTTCTGGCAGGTGCAGCATCGCGGCAAGCTTGGTCTTCTGCCCCCAAACGCCCTGCCCGTTGACGCAAAGATGCAGCCGGTCGCCATCCCATTCCGCCCAGGCGCCGCGGGGTTCCATCGAATTGACGATGATCCGGTTGTCGGGCACCTCCAGCCGCACGGTGCGGGCGGCCGCGGCAAAGACCGCGTTCACCGCCTCCTCGTCGCCCAGCGCCCAGTCGTAGGCCAGGTTGCCGGGCGCCTCGGGGTGGATTTCGAACCCTCCTTCGGCGAGGTCCAGATGCGGCTCAAGTTCCTCGAAATCAAAGCCGATCGCCTCGGCCGCGTCGCGCGCCTGGTCCAGCGTTTCGGCCACCACCATCGCCACCGGCTCACCAACGAAGCGCACCCTGCCGCGCGCCAGAAGCGGGCGTTCGGGCGCCGCACCGCGGCTGCCGTCGCGGTTCTTGACCACGGTGGCCTTCATGTTCAGATCGACGCCGGCCTCTTCCAGGTCGGCCGCGATCAACACCAGATGCACGCCGGGCATCTGCCGCGCCTCGGACACATCGAGCCCGGTGATCTCGGCATGGGCCACGGGCGAGCGCAGCACGTGGGCGAAAAGCGCGCCCTCGGGCGCGGTGTCGTCCACGAACTGCCCGTGCCCGGTCAGCAGCCGCACGTCCTCGAACCGTTTCACCGTCTGGCTCTGCCCGAATTTCGTGTCCATGCCGCCCTCGCGCTTTGGTTCCCTGCGGCGCAGGGTAGCGGCCCGCGCCGTGCTGTCCAGCCCCGGGGCGTTCGGTGCGTGCGGGCAGCCGCCCATGGGCGCCCTGCCCTACCGGCGGACGGGACGCCGGGCCGGTGGCAGAGGGTCAACGGTTGGCGATAGCCCCTTGTAGACATCGGCGGCCGCGCACTGACCCCGCGCGCAACCAATGCAAAGCCGCCGCGCAGCGCCTCGCCGCAGGCAGGCGCCACGCGGCTACCGGTGCGCTCTGCCGATAAGGCCGGTCCGTCCCGCAAATTGCCGGCGCTCGGGACAGTGACGCCGGAACCCGAGAGAAGGGGCCATCGCCGCCGTGGCTCAATCTCGCCGGGGGTTGGCCTCGGCCCCCCCTTTCGCTAGATCACCCGGCAACGCCCTTACGATGCAGGATGCCCCCGATGCCGATGGAAAAGACCTTTAACGCTGCCGAGGCCGAGGCGCGGCTCTACGACGCCTGGGAAAAGGCCGGCTGCTTCAAGGCCGGGGCCAACGCCTCGCGCCCCGAAACCTTTTGCATCATGATCCCGCCGCCCAACGTGACGGGCAGCCTGCATATGGGCCACGCGTTCAACAACACGCTGCAGGACATCCTTGTCCGCTGGCACCGGATGCGGGGTTTCGACACGCTGTGGCAGCCGGGGCAGGACCACGCCGGGATCGCCACGCAAATGGTCGTGGAGCGTGAACTGGCGAAAGAGGGCAAGTCCCGCCGAGATTTCACCCGCGAAGAGTTCCTGGCCAAGGTCTGGGAGTGGAAGGGCCAGTCCGGCGGCACCATCATCAACCAGCTCAAACGCCTTGGCGCCTCCTGCGACTGGTCGCGCAACGCCTTCACCATGTCCGGCGCCCCGAACGCGCCCGCGGGCGAGGAGGGCAATTTCCACGATGCCGTCATCAAGGTCTTCGTGGACATGTACGACAAGGGCTACATCTACCGCGGCAAGCGGCTGGTGAACTGGGACCCGCATTTCGAGACCGCGATTTCGGACCTCGAGGTCGAACAGGTCGAGGTCGACGGCCACATGTGGCGCCTGCGCTATGCGCTGGAGAACGGCGAGACCTACGAACACCCCGTCGAGTGGGATGAGGACGGCAATCCAACGGCCCATGAGACGCGCGATTACCTCGTCGTCGCCACCACGCGCCCCGAAACCATGCTGGGCGACACCGGCGTCGCCGTGCACCCCGACGACCCCCGCTACAGGCACCTGATCGGCAAGACCGTCCGCCTGCCGCTTTGCGGGCGCTCCATCCCCATCGTGGCCGACGAATACGCCGACCCGGAAAAGGGCACCGGCGCGGTCAAGATCACCCCCGCCCATGACTTCAACGACTGGGAAGTTGGCCAACGCACCAACCTGCGCGCCATCAACGTGATGACCACCCGCGCCGCGATGTTCCTCAAGGACAACCCCGAGTTCGCCGAGGGCTGCGACCCCGACCTGGTGGCCAAGGCCATCGAGCGGCTCGACGGCATCGACCGCTACGAGGCGCGCGAGGCGATCATCAACGAGGCGACCGATGACGGCTGGCTCGACGGTATCGACAGCGACCGCCACATGGTCCCCCATGGCGACCGGTCCAAGACCGCCATCGAACCCTACCTCACCGACCAGTGGTTCGTGGACACCGCCAAGATCGTCGGCCCCGCGCTGGACGCCGTCCGCAAGGGCGAGACGAAAATCCTGCCCGAGCAGCACGAAAAGGTCTATTTCCACTGGCTGGAAAACATCGAGCCCTGGTGCATCAGCCGCCAGCTCTGGTGGGGGCACCAGATTCCGGTTTGGTACGGGCCGCCGCTCGCAAGCAAGGAGCTGAGCCAAAGGTCGTATGATCTTATTGCCCAAATGGATGCGGCGGAAATCGAGAAAGATAAGGCGAAACAGGATGAAATCTGGTCTGAACTGGACCAAGTCCTACGCCAGTTGGAAACACAAGAAACGATCTTATTCTGCGCGTCCAGCGAGAACGAAGTCCAAAAGCAAGCGGAAAAATTCTACGGCTGTCCGGTCACAATTGACTGGGGTGGAAGCGATATTGCTGATCTTTCGACGCAGCAACGCTACCGTCTTGGAAATCGCCAGTCCGGTGGTTGGTATAAGTCTGGTAACTCGCAGTCGGTCGATGTCGTCAACTTGGAACGCGACCCCGACGTCCTCGACACCTGGTTCTCCTCCGGTCTCTGGCCCATCGGCACGCTTGGCTGGCCCGAGCAGACGGACGAACTCAACAAATACTTCCCCACCGATGTCCTGATCACCGGCTTCGACATCATCTTCTTCTGGGTCGCCCGGATGATGATGATGCAGCTGGCCGTGGTCGACCGGATCCCGTTCCACACCGTCTATGTCCACGCCCTCGTCCGCGACGAGAAGGGCAAGAAGATGTCGAAGTCGCTGGGCAACGTGCTTGACCCGCTGGAACTGATCGAGGAGTACGGGGCGGACGCGGTGCGCTTTACGCTGACGTCCATGGCCGCGATGGGCCGCGACCTGAAGCTGTCGACCCAGCGCATCGCCGGCTACCGCAATTTCGGCACCAAGCTTTGGAACGCCGCGCGCTTTGCCGAGATGAACGGCGTGTTCGAGGGCTACGCCCGCGATGGCACGGTCCCGCAGCCGACCGAGACGGTGAATAAATGGATCGTCGGCGAAACCGCCCGCGTCCGGCAAACCGTCGACGAGGCGCTGGCGGCCTATCGCTTCAACGACGCGGCGAACGCGCTTTACGCCTTCGTCTGGGGCAAGGTCTGCGACTGGTACGTGGAATTCTCCAAGCCGCTGCTCTTGGACGGGTCCGAGGCAGAAAGGGCCGAGACGCGGGCCACCATGGCCTGGGTCATCGACCAGTGCCTGATCCTGCTGCACCCGATGATGCCGTTCATCACCGAGGAACTCTGGGGCACGCTGGGCACGCGGCCCAAGATGCTCGTCCATGCCGACTGGCCCACCTACGGGCCCGAGTTGGTGGACCCGGCCGCCGACCGCGAGATGAACTGGGTGATCGGCCTGATCGAGGAAATCCGCTCGGCCCGCGCGCAGATGCACGTGCCTGCGGGGCTGCACGTGCCGGTTTTGCAGACCGGGCTGGACGCGGCCGGCCGCGATGCCTGGGCCCGCAACGAGGCGCTGGTCAAGCGGCTGGCGCGGGTCGAGAGCCTGACAGAGGTCGACACGCTGCCCAAGGGCTGCGTGACCATCGCGGTGGAGGGCGGCACCTTTGCCCTGCCCTTGGCCGACATCATCGACGTGGGCGAGGAAAAGGCCCGGCTGGAGAAGACCCTGGCCAAGCTGGAGAAAGAGCTTGGCGGACTCACCGGGCGGCTGAAAAACCCGAAATTCGTGGAAAGCGCCCCCGAAGAGGTGGTCGAGGAAACCCGCGACCTCGCGGCCGCGAAGACCGACGAGGCCGCCAAGCTGCGCACCGCGCTGGAAAGGCTGGCGGAGCTGGCCTGAGGGCCAGCCAGAACGCCCCGCCGGCGGGGCCATCCCGCCGCGCCTTGGCCGAGCGTCCCGCGGGCCGGGCAGCCCTACCGGGCACGCCGCCGGCCCGGTTGGTCCGCGCGCGCCTCAAACCTCGCGCAGCGCCAGCGCCAGCGCGGCCCCCGCCAGCGCCACCGCGGCAAAGACCGCCAGCGTGGCCGCCGGCCCGGCGACGGAGGCAAGCGCGCCGAAGGCGCCGGCCGCCAACAGCGCCACGCCCACCGTGGTATTGGCCACCGCCGTGTAGACCGCGCGGTTTTCCGACGGCGCCATGTCCACAAGGTAGGTCGACCGGCCCAGCCGCACGCCCTGGTAGGCCACCATAAGGCCGAACAGCATTGCCGGCGCGGCCCAGACCGTGCCCATCGTCCCCATCGCGTCCAGCACCACGGCGCCCGCGAGAAAGAGCGCGGCCACCGCGCCGGCACAGGCCAGCACCAAGCGGCTGGACCGGTCGGCCAGCCGCCCCCAGACGAAGGACGACGCAAACCCCGCCAGCGACGAGGCCAGCACCATCGCGCCCAGCGCGCCGAACCGGTCGTCGCCCGCCTGCCCGGCCAGCAGCACCAGGTAGGGCGGCGCCAGCGCCGTGGGCAGCAGCAGGATGCGCGCCATCACGAAGTGGCCCAGGCCCCGGTCGCGCCAGAGCAACGCGATCTGCGACAGGCCCACGCCGCCGCCGGGCTCTGCCGGGTCGTGCTCTTCCTCGATGGTCGAGAACACCGCGGCGGCCAGCAGCCACAGGGCCCCGGCCAGCCCGATGGCCAAGAAGACCAGCAGCAGACGGTCTACCGCGCCGCTCATCAGCAGGACCGCGAAAACCAGCACGCCTGCCGCCGCCACGCTGCCGGCCAGCCCGGTCGCGGTGCCCCGGCGCGCCTTGTCCACGGTCTTGCCCAACACGTCCTTGTAAGACACCGATGCGACCGAGCGGGCCACCGCCAGCACGGCCAGCGCCGCGACGATCAGCGCGCCCGCCGCCGCGCCCGACAACGTCAGCGCCGCCGCGAGGATCGCCAGCGCCGCCACCCCCTGCCCCGCCGAGCCGGCCACCCAGGCCCATTTGCGGCGGCCCATGGCGCGGATGCGCGGCGCGGTGAACAGCTGCGGCAGAAGTGCCCCCGCCTCGCGTACCGGCACGAGAAGGCCCACCAGCGCCGCCGGTGCGCCCAGCACGCCCATCAGCCAGCTGAGCACCAGCTTGGGGTCGATCAGCCCGTCGGCCACCTTGGTCATCGAGAGCGCGGTGGCGTGGCGCAGGAAATTGCGCGGCTCGGAAACCCGCGCGCCTTCGGAAATGTCCCGGGCAGGCGCGTCGCTATCCTGCACCAGCAGGTCGAAGGCGGCATCGGTCAGGCCGCTTTGGGAGAGGCGCATCGGCGAAACGGGCTCCTTGCTGTGGCGCGTACAACTTAAGCCCACGCGTCGCAAACGCCAGCGATGCGGGGACAAAACCGGGCGCGGCGAAATGCGCGCGCGCCGGCGGGCATTGCTGTCAAACAGCGGGCGCCGGTCGCGGACACGGCCGTTCCGGGCCTGCCATCGCGCCCCGGTCAGCAAGGCGGATCCGGTATTGATCCATCCCCCTGGGGGGGATATCAATGCCGCATGACACCACCCCGACCCCACGCCACCCACCCTGCCGTCATCGCCCGGCTCCTGCGGGCCGAGGGGCATTTGCGTGCGGTGATCTCCATGATCGAAGACGGCAAGCCCTGCCCCGATGTCGCGCAACAATTGCAGGCGGTGGAAAGTGCGGTCCGCAACGCCAAGCGGGCGCTGATCCACGATCACATGGACCATTGCCTCGACGCAGAGCATTCGCCCGCGGACCGCGACGAACTGAGGGCCATCGCCCGCTATCTGTGAGGCCGCCCATGCTGGAGATCCTGGCCGACCGCACCTACCGCCACCTCTTCGCCGCGCAGGTCGTGGCGCTTTTGGGCACGGGGCTGGCCACGGTCGCGCTGGGGCTCTTGGCGTATGATCTGGCGGGCGACGGGGCGGGCATGGTGCTGGGCACCGTCTTTACGATCAAGATGGTGGCCTATGTCTGCATCGCGCCCATCGCGGGCGCCTTCGCCGACCGGGTGCCGCGCCGCGCGCTGCTGGTCGCGCTCGATGCCATACGTGCCATGGCCGCGCTTTGCCTGCCGTTCGTCACCGAAATCTGGCAGGTCTACGCGCTGATCTTCGTGCTGCAATCGGCCTCGGCGGCGTTCACGCCGACCTTCCAGGCGACGATCCCGGACGTTCTGCCCGAAGAGGCGCGCTATACCCGTGCGCTGTCGCTGTCACGGCTGGCCTATGATCTGGAAAACATCGCCAGCCCCACGCTAGCCGCGCTGCTGCTGGCGCTGCTGTCCTACGATGCGCTGTTTCTGGGCACCGTCGCCGGGTTCGTCGCGTCGGCCGCGCTGGTCGTCTCGGTGCTGTTGCCCAGCCCGCAGCCGTCGGCGCCGCGGGGCATCTACGACCGCACCACCCGCGGCATCCGCATCTACCTGGCCACCCCGCGTCTGCGCGGGTTGCTGTCGCTGAACCTCGCGGCCGCCGCGGCGGGGGCGATGGTGCTGGTCAACACCGTGGTGCTGGTGCGCGGCGGGCTGGGGCTGGGCGAAAGCGCGGTCGCGTGGACCATGCTCGCCTTCGGGGCCGGGTCGATGCTGTCCGCGCTGGCGCTGCCGCGCCTGCTGGACCGGGTGCCCGACCGGCCGGTAATGCTGACCGGCGCGGCGGGGATGGTGGCCAGCCTTCTGGCGCTGGCGCTGATCGTGGCGCTTGCAGGTCTGTCCTGGCCGGCGCTGCTGGGGGCATGGCTGGCGGTGGGCATGGGCTATTCGGCGGTGCTGACGCCGTCGGGGCGGCTCTTGCGCCGCTCGGCCCGCCCCGAGGACCGGCCGGCGCTTTTCGCCGCGCAGTTCGCGCTCAGCCATGCGTGCTGGCTGGTCGCCTATCCCCTGTCCGGCCTGCTGATGACCCATGCGGGGGCGGGCGCGGCACTGGTCACCCTCGCCGGTCTGGCCGCGCTGGGGGTCGCCGCCGCTCGGCATCTCTGGCCTCCACACGACCCGCGCGAGGTCGAACACACGCACCCCGAATTGCCGCTCGACCACCCGCATCTGGACGGCGAGCGCCGCCACAGCCACACGTTCGTCATCGACGACGATCATCCGCGCTGGGCCCAAGGCTATTGAGCCGGGTCCGCGCGGTCTAATTCACGATGCCGAGAGACCGCGGCCCCGGCCGCAGCCCGGCGTTGAGCTTCCAGTCGGTGGAGGCTCTACAAGGATAAGGCTCGTCGGGGCAGCCAGCCCCAATCCGGAATATAGAGAACGGACCCCATGAAAAGATCACGCCAGACACTCGCCGCGCTTCTGCTGACCGCCGTCGCGGCCCCGGCGCTTGCCGGAGAGACCGCCATCCACGTGATGAAGACCCGCGGCTGCGGCTGCTGCGTGTCCTGGATGAAGCATCTGGACGCCAACGGATTTCGCGCCACCGGCGAGGACATGCCCGGCGGCGTTCTGGTGCGGCGCAAGATGGCGGCGGGGGTGCCGCCGGAAATGGTGTCGTGCCACACGGCGACCGTCGAGGGCTACGTCATCGAGGGCCACGTCCCCGCGGCCGATATCCGGCGCCTCTTGTCGGAGCGGCCCGAGGCCGTCGGGCTGTCGGTGCCGGATATGCCCTTCGGTTCGCCCGGCATGGGCCCCGAAAGCCGCCGCGAGGCCTACGACGTGCATCTGATCCGCCACGACGGCAGCACCGAGGTGTTTTCCAGCTACGAGGCGCGGTGATCGGCACCGCAAGGCCGCGCGCGATGCGACCGGCGCGCCCCGGCCGCCACCCGGCCGGGGCCGCCTTGTCGCAGGCAGGGCCTGCTTGACAGCCCGCCCCCGTCGGGCGACAGAAGGCGCATCACAACCCGCAACCGGGCGTTCCGTGGGCGCCGAACCGACGAGGAGGCCGACATGGCCCAGATTTCCCTCACCTTCCCCGATGGCAATGCGCGCAGCTACGAGGCCGGCATCACCGCCGCCGAGGTGGCCGCCGATATCTCGACCTCGCTCGCCAAGAAGGCCATCTCGGCCACGGTGAACGACAGGCACTGGGACCTGCAATGGCCCATCGCCGAGGATGCCGCGATCGCCATCCACACCATGAAGGACGACGACCAGGCGCTGGAACTGATCCGCCACGACCTGGCCCATATCATGGCCCGCGCGGTGCAGGAGATCTGGCCGGACGTGAAGGTCACCATCGGCCCCGTCATCGAAAAGGGCTGGTACTACGATTTCGACCGGGACGAGCCCTTTACCCCAGAAGACCTGGGCGAGATCGAGAAGAAGATGAAAGAGATCATCAACCGCCGCGATCCCGTCACGACCGATGTCTGGGAGCGCGAGCGCGCGGTAAAGTACTACGAGGCCAACAACGAGCCCTACAAGGTGGAACTGGTCGGCATGATCCCCGAGGATCAGCCGATCAGGATGTACTGGCACGGCCACTGGCAGGATCTCTGCCGCGGCCCGCACCTGCAACATACCGGCCAGGTGCCGGCGGATGCCTTCAAGCTGATGAAGGTGGCCGGCGCCTATTGGCGCGGCGACAGCGACCGGCCGATGCTGCAGCGCATCTATGGCGTGGCCTTCAAGACCCGGCAGGAGTTGAAGGATTACCTGACCTTCCTCGAAGAGGCGGAAAAGCGCGACCACCGGCGGCTGGGCCGCGAGATGGAGCTGTTTCACTTTCAGGAGGAAGCGCCGGGCATGGTGTTCTGGCACCCCAACGGCTGGACCATCTACCGCGAGATGCAGGACTACATGCGGCGCAAGCTGACCCGCGCCGGCTATCGCGAGATCAACACGCCCCAGGTCGTCGACCGCAAGCTTTGGGAAGCCTCCGGTCACTGGGACAAGTACCGCGAGAACATGTACATCACCGAGATCGACGAGGAGCACGCCAACGAAAAGCGCATCAACGCGCTGAAACCGATGAACTGCCCGTGCCACGTCCAGATCTTCAACCAGGGGATCAAGTCGTACCGCGACCTGCCGCTAAGGCTGGCCGAGTTCGGCTCGTGCCACCGGTATGAGGCGCATGGCGCCCTGCACGGGCTGATGCGGGTCAGGGGCTTTACCCAGGACGACGCGCATATCTTCTGCACCGAGGACCAGATCGAAGAGGAATGCGGGCGATTCATCCAGCTTTTGTCGGATGTCTACCGCGATGCCGGCTTTTCCAGCTTCGACATAAAGCTCTCGACCCGGCCCGAGGTGCGTATCGGCAGCGACGAGGTGTGGGACAAGGCGGAAAAGGCCCTTGAAAAGGCCATCCTGAGCGTGCGCAACGACTATGAGGTCGATCCGGGCGAAGGCGCGTTTTACGGGCCAAAGCTGGATTTCAAGCTGACCGACGCCATCGGGCGCGAATGGCAATGCGGCACCTTCCAGGCCGATTTCATGCTGCCCGAGCGGCTTGATGCCTCCTACATCGGGATGGACGGCGAAAAGCACCGTCCGGTGATGCTGCACCGCGCGATCCTGGGGTCTTTCGAACGGTTCATCGGCATCCTGATCGAGAACTATGCCGGCAAGCTGCCGTTCTGGCTGGCGCCGCGGCAGGTGGTGGTGGCCTCGATCGTGTCCGACGCCGACCCGTTCGTGGAGGAAGTCACCGAGCGGCTGATCGCGGCGGGCCTGCGCGCCGAGGCCGATACGCGCAACGAAAAGATCAACTACAAGGTGCGCGAGCATTCGGTGGGCAAGGTGCCGGTGATCCTGGCCATTGGCCAGAAAGAGGTCGCGGACCGCACCGTCACCCTGCGCCGGCTGGGCGAAAAGCAGACCCGCGTCGTGCCGCTGGACGAGGTGGTGGCGGCGTTGACCGCCGAAGCCACCCCGCCCGACATGGCCGCCTGAGCCATGGGCGGCACGCCCGACATGCCCCGGCTCGACATGGTCGAGAACGGCATCGTCGTGCCGCTCTTCCGGTATTTCCCGCCCAAAGTCGACCTGAAGCAAAAATCGGTCGTCCCCGGCAGCTTCGATGGCGGCGTCTACGATGCCGCCGGCCGGCGCCAGGAGATCGGCGACAACTGCTTTCTGAGCCACGAGAATGTCGGCCCCGAAGAGATCGAGCCCGCCAGCGCCGAGACCGAGTTGCCGGGTACATGGCTTTACCTGGGGCTGCTGCAGACCCACCATTTCGGCCATTTCGTCTCCGAGTCGCTGTCGCGCTTCTGGGCGGTGGACAAGGCCGAGGGGATCGACGGCGTCATCTATATCGGTCGCTACCCCAACCAGCCGCTGCGCCCCTATATCGCCCAGATCGCCGACTGGCTGGCGCCCGGCCTGCCGCAGCACCGCGTCAACGCCCGCACCCGGGTCGAACGCTTGATCGTACCGCGCGCGATGCGCTTTCCCCAGGGCTATCTTTCGGGCGAGGGCCCCAATCGCGCGTTTTTCCGCGACCGCGTCGATGCGCTGGGCCCGCCCGAGGCGCCGCAGCCCAAGCGCGTGTTCCTGTCGCGCTCGGCCCTGCCGCGCGAGGATCAGCAGGCGCGTTTCGTGCTGGAAAAGGCGTTCGACGACAACCTCGCCGCCGAAGGCTGGACGGTCGTCCACCCCCAGACCATGCCAATCCGCGACCAGTTGCGCCTTTACCGCGACGCCGACGACCTGATCTTCGCCGAAGGCTCGGCCTTTCACCTCTACGTTCTGGCCGCGCGGTCGGGGCAGCGGGTGTTCAACCTCTGGCGGCGCAAGCGCCGGCACCCGGTCTTTGCCCGGCAGCTGGACAGTTTCGCCGGTCTGCCGCTGTTGGGCGAGAGCCATGTGACACACATGTTCATGCGCCGCGACGCCCCCAACATGCCCGCGCGGGCACTCAGCCTCGTCGATTTCGCGGCCCTCGGGGCCGATCTGGAATCGCACGGCCTGATCACGGGGCGGAAGTGGCGGGTGCCGACCAAGGCCCAGATCCGTCGAGATATTGCAGAACAGTCGCGCGAGTTCGACACGGCCCATCCGGTCTAGCGCCCCGGAAACGCCGCATTGGGCCGCCTCAACCTACCGACATATAATGATTTTTCACGCCTGTGCGCTATCGTTGCACGGCGCGCAGGTCGGCCTTGCGTATATTTCAGACCGTCACACGGGCGTGCAACACCGCCCTGTGACTGGACGTTGAACGGCTCTGCCTGCTTCCTTCTCCACGTCGCCCAACGCGACTATTGGGAAAACCTAGGGAGAAAATTCGATGTCCACGACTGTCAAAACCCTCGCCGTTGCCGGCGCCGTTGCCGCCGCGCTCAGCGCCCATGGCACCGCCGCTCAGGCACAGGATCAGGAGCAGGTGAAGTGCTACGGCGTTTCGCTCGCCGGCGAGAACGATTGCGCCGCCGGCCCCGGCACCACCTGCGCGGGCACCTCGTCCGTCGACTATCAGGGCAACGCCTGGAAACTGGTGCCCGCCGGCACCTGCGAGACGATGGAACTGCCCGACGACCGCATGGGCTCGCTCGAACCGCTCGACCGCGACGTCCCCTCCTAAGCGACGCGCCCTGTCCCCGGCCGGTTCGGCCGGGGGCGTTTCGACCACAGGAGACACCCCATGCTCGACACGCGCCCAGATACCCTGCCCGCCCGCCCCGGCGTCGGCTTCAAGCCCCAGCATTTCGACGCGATCATGGCCGATCCCGGCCCCGTCGCCTGGCTTGAGGTGCATGCCGAAAACTACATGGGCGACGGTGGCCGACCGCTGGCGCAGCTTCGCGCGCTGGCCGAACGATTTCCGATCTCCGTCCACGGCGTGGGCCTGTCGATCGGCGGCGAGGGGCCGCTCGATGCAGATCATCTGGCCCGGCTCAAGCATCTCGTCGGGTGGCTGAATCCGACCAGCTTTTCCGAGCACCTGGCCTGGTCGACCCACGACACCCATTTCCTCAACGACCTGCTGCCCCTGCCTTACACCGAAGCGACGCTGACCCGCGTGGCCGCGCATATCGACCAGCTGCAAGAGACGATCGGCCGGCGGATGCTGCTGGAAAACCCCTCGACCTACCTGGCCTTCGCCGAGAGCGACATGCCCGAAACCGATTTCCTGGCCGAGATCGCCCGGCGCACGGGCTGCGGCCTGCTGCTCGACCTCAACAACGTCTTCGTGTCAGCCACCAACCAGCAGACCGACCCCGTGGCCTATATCGACGCGTTCCCGATGGCCGAGGTCGGCGAGATCCACCTCGGCGGCCATGACGAACAGCAAGACGATCACGGCGCGCCCCTGTTGATCGACAGCCACGGCGCCGAGGTGGTCGATCCGGTCTGGGCGCTTTACGCCCACACCCTGCATCGCGCCGGGCCCCGCCCGACGCTGATCGAATGGGATACCGACGTGCCCGACTGGCCGGTGCTGGCCGCCGAGGCGGGTCGGGCCGCGGCGCTTTCGACCCCGGTGGATGCTTGATGGTCCGGCAAGGCGAGTTCACCCAGGCGCTGCTCGACCCGTCCGCGGCGGTGCCCCCGGGGCTGACCGGCCCCGACGGGCGCCCGGCAGGCAAGCGCTTTGCCGTCTACCGCAACAACGTGGCGGTCAGCCTGACCAAGGCGCTGGAAACCGGCTTTCCGGTGGTGCGCAAACTGGTGGGCGACGACTTTTTCACGGCGATGGCGGGCGTTTTCCTGCGCTCCCACCCGCCGCGTTCGCCCCGGCTGACGCTTTACGGCGAGACGTTTCCGGCCTTTCTCGAAGGGTTCGGCCCGGCGCAGCGGCTGGTATACCTGCCGGACGTGGCGCGGCTGGAAATGGCGCTGCGCGAAAGCTATCACGCCGCCGACAGCGACCCCATCGCCCCCGATGCGCTGGCCGCGCTGCCGCCCGAGGCGCTGATGGGCGCGCGGCTGCACCTGGCGCCCGCGCTGCGCCTCATCCGGTCACGCTGGCCGGTGTTCGGCATCTGGCGAGCCAACACCGCGGCAGCGGCGCCCAAACCCGCCGCCGGCCCCGAGGACGTGCTGGTGGTCCGGCCGGGCTATGACCCGGTGCCGCTGCCGCTGCCGCCCGGCGGCGGAGGATTTGTCGCGGCCCTCATGCACGGCCGCCCGCTGGGAGAGGCCGTCGCGGCGGCGGAAGAGGAGTGTCAGGATTTCAACCTTTCCGCGGTCCTGCAAATCCTGCTGGACCATGCCGCGCTGGTTGATGTGACAGGCGAGGATGCGCCATGAATATGCTGATATCGTACAATAATCGTATTTCAACCTGGCTCAGCTCATGGCTGGCTCCGGCGGTGTTGCCGACGCTTGCGCGTTTCACTTTTGCGGCTACGCTGCTGGTCTATTTCTGGGCCTCGGCCCATACCAAGCTCGGCGACGGCCTGGGCGGCCTGATCATGCCCTCGCTCGGCGCCTACGCCCAGATCTTCCCGCGCGCCATGGAGGCGGCGAACTACGATGTCAGCCAGTTGGGCGCCTGGCACCGGGCGGTCGTGGTGGCGGGCACCGCCGCGGAATTCGTGCTGCCGCTCTTGCTGGTGCTGGGGCTGGCCACGCGGCTGGCGGCGCTGGGCATGATCGGCTTCGTCGTGGTGCAGACCCTGACCGACCTCATCGGCCACGGGGCACTGACCCAGCCCGAAACGCTGGGCGCGTGGTTCGACCGGATGCCGACGGCACCGATCCTGGACCAGCGCCTGATCTGGATCACCCTTTTGTCGGTGCCGCTGTTGCTGGGCGGCGGGCCGCTCTCGCTCGACCGGGTGATCGCGCGGCGGGCTCAGGCCTCGTCGGGCTGACGGGCGGCCAGCGCCAAAAGCCCGCCCAGACCGCACATCGCGATCGGGAACATGGTGAAGACGTTGAAACCGAAGCCCCAGAACATGCCGGCACAGGAGACCAGCATCAAGAGGCCCGCGGCGATGTTGCGCGCGCGTGCCATTGCCCCGCCGGCAATGGCGAGAATCGGCGAGACAAGCGAGACCGCGCGAACAAGGTCGGGGTTTTCGACCTGATGGGCCAGGTCGCCGAATTCGCCGAAATTGTCGATGAAGACCGTGTAGCCGTAGCCGAAAAAGCCCACGATCAACCCGATCACGCCGGCGATTACACCCAAGGTCAGGGCCGCGTTGCGCATCTGCGCCTCCTGTGTTTTCCGCCTCGCGATATAAGGGGCGGTCCGGGTTTATCCAAGCAGGGCCACTTGCACCTCCGGCCCCCATCCAAGGTAGAGGACCCCGTCCGCCTCGATCACCGGGCGTTTCATCAGCGCCGGATGCGCAGCCAGAAGCGCCGCCGGATCGGCGGCGCGGTCGGCCTCATCCAGCCCGCGCCAGGTGGTCGAGCGGCGGTTGACCAGCGCGTCGCCGAAGGTATCGCGAAAGCGCGTGATCTCGCCCGGCGGCAGCGGCGCGGCGCGGATGTCGTGAAAGGCGGGCGCATGGCCGGCCGCCTCCAGCGCCTTGAGCGCCTTGCGGCAAGTATCGCAGCTTTTCAGGCCGTAGATGCGCATCCCGTCCCCTTGGTCAGATAACTTCTGAGCGCCGCTAACCCAACTCAAAACTTGATTTCAAGCTGATTCGCACCCCAATCTTTGACCGTGACGGCAAGACGACTATGACGACCGCTCCTCGCTCGGGGCAGCCGGAAGACGTGGAAGACCTGGCTGTGACCGTGCCCGCCGCAATCCCGCGGGCGGGACAGAGCGAAGGAGAAACGGGCATGCCGACGGGCACCGTGAAATGGTTCAATACCACCAAGGGCTATGGCTTCATCGCACCCGACGACGGCGGCAAGGACGTGTTTGTGCACATCTCGGCGGTCGAACGCGCGGGGATGACCGGGCTGGCCGATAACCAGAAGGTTTCCTACGAAATGATCGAAGGCCGCGACGGCCGCCAATCGGCGGGCGACCTCAAGGCTATCTGACCGATCGGGCACCGCCGCTGCCGGCGGCGCCCGCGATCGACCGCATCCACATGCAACGGGCGGGCCGAAACTGCACCCGCCCCCCGAAAACCATTGCGGCGCCCGAGACCTGACGCGATGATCGGTTTAAAAACCGATGAGGCAAAACGGGCGGGAGCGATGGTAGACCTTCCGAGAATTGCGAGTCTGTGGATCGGCGGGCGGCTGTCGTGGCTGGAACAGCTCTGCCTGAAATCCTTTGCCGACGCGGGGCACGAGACCACGCTTTACAGCTATGGCCCGATCGAGAACGTGCCCGAGGGCGTCAAGACCGCCGACGCCGCCGATATCTTTCCCGCCGAGCCGATGTATCGCCACGCCCGCACCGGCAGCCCGGCGCTGCATGCCGACCTCTTCCGGCTGAAGTTGCTCAAGACAACCGACCAGGTCTGGGTCGATGCCGATATGTACTGTTACCGGCCGTTCGCCTATGACGGCCCCTATATCTTTGGCTGGGAAAAGCCCGGGCTGGTGTGTAACGCGGTGCTGGGCCTGCCGCCGGATTCGGAGACGCTGAACGGGCTCTTGGAGTTCTTCAAGGACGAATACGCCATCGCCCCGTGGCTGAAGGACTGGCAACAGGACGAGTTGCGCGCCGAGGCCGAGGCCGGCCGCCCGGTTCATATGACGGAGCAAAACTGGGGCTTTACCGGACCCGCCTCGGTAACCCATTTCCTGATCGAGACCGGCGAGATCGCCCATGCCCTGCCCGAGGCCGCCTTTTACCCGGTCAGATTCAAAAAGCGGAACCACCTGATCATCAGCCGCTTCGACCCCGAGCGCGACGATTTCACCGATGAGACGCGGGGCGTTCATTTCTGGGCGCGGCGGATGAAGCCGCGGCTGGAAGAGCAGGAAAACAACACGCCCCGCCGCGGCAGCTTCATGCACGGGCTGCTGAAAAAGCACGGTATCGACCCCGCAGCCGCACCGATCCCCGCCAAGATCGTGCAGCACAAGGCCCCGGTCGACGATCCGGAATTTCAGGCGAAGCTGGCGCTCGAGGCGCTCAGGGCCGATGCCTCGGCCGAGAGCCTGTCGCGCAAATACCTGGTCGAGCCGCGCTTCGTGAAGGACTGTGCAGAACGGCTGATCGCCGCGGCGCCCAAGATCTTTCGAGACGAGGCATGATGCCAGCGCCAGAGACAAAACCGACGGAGGGCAGAATGCAGATGGCCACCGACCCCGCGACGCTGGACCTTTCGATGTTCGGCCCCGCAGATATGGTCAACTTCGTCCTCCAACGATCCGAAATCGTCAGCGACGTGCCGAACTCGGGGCGGATCATCAAGGACTGGAGCTCCGGCGACACCGCCGCCATCGACCACATCGTGGCCGAGCGCGGCGCGCGCATCGCCCGCGACGCGGCAAGGGTGATCGGCGACGAGTTCTCGGAGCTGCGGCCGGTGCTGGACCGCGCCCCGCCCGGACGGATCGCCGATATCGGCTGCGGCTACGCGCTGTTCGACCTCTTCGCGGCGCGGGCCTATGGCTCCGATCTGTTGCTGATCGACATCGAGGAAAACGACCACCGTCATTTCGGCTTTAAATCCGAGGGCGCGGCCTATGCGGACCTCGCCCGCGCCCGCAGGTTCCTCACCGCGAACGGCGTGGCCGACGGGGCCATAGAAACGCTGAACCCGCGCGAAGCCGACGTTCTGACCTCCAGGCCGGTCGATCTCGCGGTCAGCTTTCTTTCCTGCGGGTTCCACTTCCCGGTCGACGTCTACATGCCCTATTTCCGCGAAAACGTCGCCAAGGGCGGGCGCATCCTGCTGGACGTAAGGATGAAAAGCTACGAGCCGCAGGCCGCGCGGCTGGCCGAGCTGGGGACGCTCAGCGTGCTGGACGAGACGCGCAAGAAGCGCCGCGTACTGGTCGAGAAGACCACATGACCGCCGCCGCGACGCGATTGGCGACAGATGCCGCCGCGCGGCCGGAGACGGCTCCGTTGGCCGCGGCACTTCCGTTTGGACCGGGGCGAGGCGCCACACCGCCGAACAGGCGGGCTTCGGGCGGTGCAATTCTTGCGATGGGGTGTCTTTTGACCAAAGAAATATGGGGCGCATCGTGAACCGGATTGCTGAGCCCAAAAAGGATTGCCCGGACTATGACGAGGTGATCGAGTGTCAGGGCGTCACCATGCCCTTTATCCCTCATATCGTCACGCCGAAGATCGAAAAGGCAATGCGCAACAATCGCTACGAGGGTGGCGAGGCAAAGACCCTGCGCGCCCTTGTTCGCCCCGGCGACCGCGTTCTGGAGCTTGGCGCCGGCATGGGGCTGTGCGCGTCGATCGCGGCATTGTCCGAGGGGGTGGAAGCGGTCGTCGCGGTCGAGGCCAACCCCGCGCTGATGCCGGTAATACGCGAGACGCTGCGGCTTAACGGGGCCGAACGCGCGGACCTGCGCTTTGGCGCGGTGGACCACGCTTCGGGCCCGTCCTGCCGCTTTTATCTGCGCCACAATTTCTGGGCCTCCACGATGGAGCCGGACTCGCGCCCCTATCACGAGGTGGTAGAGGTGCCGCGGCTGGGGTTGAACGACCTGCTAGACGAGGTGCGGCCGACGGTCTTGCAATGCGATATCGAGGGGGCGGAGCTTTCGCTTTTGTCCGACCCCGATGTCGATCTTTCCGGCATCAGACTGCTCATCCTCGAATTGCATCCCAAAGTGTATGGCGAAGAGGGCGTGGCGCGGCTGACCGGCACGCTTGCGGCGCGCGGGTTCTATCGTCAGACCGATACCTGGAACAGCTCAACCGTGCAGGTCTTCGCCCCGCAGGACGGTGTGCGACAGCCGCTGGAAGGGTCGCTGATGCCGACGCGCCGCTACCGCACCTGGCCGCTGCAAGAGCCCCGCGTCATGGTCGCAACCTGCATGAAGGACGAAGGGCCGTTCATTCTCGAATGGCTGGCTTGGCATCGGGCGGTCGGCGTGACCGACCTGGTCGTCTTTACCAATGACTGTAGCGATGGGTCGGCAGAACTGCTGGACCGGTTGGACGATCTGGGCGAGGTGACTCATCTGCCCAACCCGGCCCTTGCCGTCGAGGGCGACGCCCATTTCCAGCCGCGGGCGCTGCGCTACACGCATTACCTGCGGACGCTGCGTGATGCGGATTTCTTCATCTCGATGGATGTGGACGAGTTCATCAACATTCGTGACGGCGAGGGCCGGTTGACCGATCTTTTTGCCGAGGTGGGGCCGTTCGACGCAATTTCGATGAGCGAGTTGAACCACGGCTCGAACGCGCGGCGCGATTTCGAGAGGGGTTGGGTCACCGAGCAATTTCCGGCGCACCAGACCCCGAAGCCGGGCAAGCGCAAAGCGAAACGCGGCGTCAAGACGATCGTGCGGCTTTCTCCGCGCGTGGCGCGGCTGCGCAACCACCGCCCCGACTTCATGCCGCAGATCGGGCCGGTGCTTTGGCTGGACGGTTCCGGGCGTTACCTTTCCGAGTTGCAGCGCGATGACGAGGCCAACGGCGCGGATGCGCGCGACGCCTATGATCGGGTCGTGCTCGAACACTATCCCCTGCGGTCCCTGGGCAGCTACCTGATGAAGGCCCGCCGCGGCGATGTCGTGGTTGCCAACAAGTCCGTGTCGAACCGATATTGGCGGACGCGCAACCAGCATGCGTTCGCCACGTCCAGCTTCAACCCCGCACAGGTGGCGCGGGCAAAGGCCGAATATGCGCGGCTGATGGCGGACGAAAGGCTTGCGGCGCTGCACGAGGCTGCCTGCGACTTTCACGAGGCCTCGATTGAAGAAATACGTCGCTGGCCCGAGATGATCGAGCGCGAGCGCTGGATCTTCGAGAACGCCTGGCGCGAAGACGTGGCGGGCGAACAGCCGGCAGATGACGACCAGCCGGGCACCGCGGGCGGGTAACTGGCGCGATCACGAGGGGCGGTCAGGCCGGGCCGTCGGGCAGCAGCGGCACCCAGTCGGCGCCCATCGCCACGATGCAGCTTTGCCCGCCAGCGTAGCGCATCACCAGCGTCCAGTCGCCTGAGCGCGGGCTCGACCATAGCTCCATCACCTCGTCGGGTCCGCGCAGACCCACCCCCTGCAACACCGCGCCAAAGCGGTGTTTCAGCCGGGTTTCCATCTCGGCGCGGGGGGCGCAGACGATCTCGGCGATGGGCGAGGCCGCCTGGGCCGGGGTCCAGAGGGCGGCGGCGCAGGGCAAACAGACGGTCATGGCAAATCGGCACATGACCGCAATGTAACAGGTTTATGACGGTTTGGGGATAACCCCGCACCGCGCATTCTCGTTACCAGCCGAGGTCCTGGTAGCCGCTGTCATAGGGGGTCAGCACGTAGACCCGCCCCGAATAGTCGGCCGGCACCTGGTCGAGGCCGTCGACCACGTAGTACCGCCCCGGCGCGGGCCCGTCGCAGGCCACGCCGCAGCAGGTTTGCACCGGGTGCAGCCCCGCCGGGCAGGCGACGGCGCCGGAATAGGACGGCGCCGGGATGCTGTTGGGATCATGCGGTATCGTGTCGACTGCCAGCGCCGGGCCGGCACAGAGCAGCGACAGGGCGCCCGCAAGCGCGTGTCTGGAAACAATCATGTCTTTCCCCACCAAATGTCTTGCTGCTCGAAATTATATTTATTTCAAAGGGTTGCACGTTGCCCTGCCGCTGTCAAACCAATTGCGGCGAAAATGTGGCCTCAGCCGCTCCAGATCGCGCGGGTCGCCGCCACGCCGGCCCAGGCGGAAAACCCGGTCAGGAAGGTGCCCCAGACCACGTCGACCGCCACCATGCTGGGCGTCCAGGCCTTGAGCGTGGCGTAATTGGTGAACTCGTAGGTGCCATAGGCGAGCGCGCCGAAGAACGCGCCCATCAGCGCCGCCTGCATCGGCGCGCCGGCCTTCAGCGCGGGGCCCGAGACGAAGACCATGAGCCCCGCGATGTAGAAGAGGTAGAAGATGATGGCCGGAACGGCGCGGTAGCCGTCGAGCAGCAGTTCGTTGATGTGCCGGGCAAAGACGGGGCGGATGATCAGCCGCAGCCCGATCAGGTCGAGCCCGAAGAACACGATGGCGGTGATGACATAGGCGGTGACGATCTGCATGGGCCCTCCCTTTTCAAGGGAAAGGTGGCGGGCGCGGGCGCGAAGTCAAACCCGCAGGGCGTCTTCGGTCAGGGGGCAGGGCTGGCCGCCGTAAAACGCATCGAGGATCGCCTGGAATTCGGGGCCGCCCCCGGCGGCGCGAAAGAGCGTGGCCGAGGACCGCAGCTTGAGCGCGTCGATGGGGCCCATGATCTCTTCCGCCGTCATGCCCTCGTGGGCCAGCACGGCCTGCGCGGCACGGGTCAGGCGGGGGCCCAGCACCGGGTGGGCCAGGTAATCGCGCGCCTCGGCGAGGGTGTCGATGCCATAGCGTTTGGCCGTGGGCGAGCGGCCGAGGCTGGCCAGTTGCGGGAAGATGAACCACATCCAGTGGGTTTGCTTGTGGCCCGCCTGAAGCTCGGCCAACGCCGTTGGGAAGGTGGTGGACTGGGCGGTGAGGAAGCGGGTGAGGTTGGGCATGGGGGGAGGATAGCGGATCAACCGTGGGGCGTCATTCGGGTTGGACGGGGGCGGTCGGGCGGGAGTGGTGGGTTGGCACCCACCCTACGCTTGCTAACAACCGGAGCAATCTACGAGAATGCCTTACCTTGCGTAATATTCAAGCCCTCTCGAAAAAGCATTGGTATCTTGTAGGTCTCTTTTAATTCTTCCAGAAAGCCCATCTCCACTAGCGCCGCAACGATAATTTTCCCGTCTTCTTCTGCTACACCGAGGACGTCCAAAGCCGTTTCCAGAGAATGCTCCGACTTTCCATCCTTGAACTTTGAAATATGCGCAGCGAGTGGACCAGCCTCTGCGAGCAGAGTATCATCTACACGGATTTGAGACAGTTGTTTCTGCCCATCCCTCACCGAATCAGCCTCGATTAAAGGAGTCCGGCAGTCGATAGGGCCGCGTGTTTTTCGTTGCTCCCGTCGAATTTGATTTTCTCGCGCCTTTATCGCCAAATCAAGCAGGTTCCGTGGTGGCCGAATACCTTTCCCGTCTTGAATTCTGGTCATAATCCAGTTTCGCGCACTAGGCTTACGATCACCTACATCAATTTGATCTGGGAAAATTCTTGAAAATAAGCTTTGGCCCGCAGATGAGTCCCAACCAATCACCCCGAGAAACGCTCCCGAATTCGCAAGCCTTTTCTCGAGCATTGCAACTAGATCATCATCATTCCATTCAATATCAACACGCATCGCATTGACATGAGATAGATTCACAAATCCTCCCGCTGTCACCCTGCGAAACAAATCACGTCGCAGAAATAGCTTCAACTTTAGCGCTTTGAATCCGCCGAAGTCGAGATATGCACGTAATAGTGCGCGCAGAGCAGGTGTTTCAACATCCGGGAAACCTACAAAAGCTTCATCAAGACGGTCGATCAAGAGCCAAATACGGATCTCACAAGACGCCAACGCGTCCTCAAGCGCCTGCAAAAAGTCATCACAATAAACCGCGTCTTGTCCTTCAATTTTTCCATCAAAGGAAACTGAAGGCTTAACAATGGGCATGCCCGTCTCAGTTATTGAAAACTCAACCTCAGCCATTTTTGGATTTGAAATTTTCCGGAAAAAATCAGAAATAAAAGAAAACATCCCCCGCGGATCGACTTTCTGGTCTTCAAGCCCCAACGCCTCAAGGATACTTGCAAGCCGTCGGACCTCACTGGAGTAGCTTGAACCAAAAATATCTATCAGCCAGTTTCCAACAAGAGATAAAAAATATGATTTCCAAATTGTTCGATAAACCGCCTCGGAATAAACCTCACCGGCCGCTAGCCTTTGAAATACGGGGCTACCCGTTGGATTGAAGGCCGAGATTACCTCGAGGTCTGCGATCTCTGGATATTCCCGGTAGTTCTGTTGAAGCATACGATAGATTGCCGATTTCCCTGTTCCCTTGTCGCCAGCTATGACATCGGCACGCCCTTCGATAAGAGCCCTAAACGCCTCTGTTTCAATAAAGTACCGATCCAGTTCGTCATCTTGTTCAGCGACCGACTTTCCAAGCTCCATCGCCCTTAACGCTTCAATTGGATCATACGCCATCGCTATCTTATCACCCCCTCAAACTCCCGCCATTCCCCCTTGGACATGCCGGAGGTTTCCTGCGTCACCGCCTCACCCTTGAGCATACGTCGCACGCAGTCAATCGCCTTGGTGGAGAGCGTGACGCCGCCCATCCGGTAATCCTCGAACGCCCCATAGGCCTGCGGCACCCAGTCGGCCACGATCTCGCAGATCGTCTGCGCATAGACGCGGATTTCGTATTGGGCGTGCACGTCGGCGCGCAGGCGCAGGAAGTGGAAGAGGTTGTGCAGGTCGGTCTTCCAGTACCACTGGGTATAGATGTTGGCCGGCAGGTTCATCCGCGCGAGTTCCCGGGCCAGCCCCTTTTGCCCCTCCTGGCTGAGCATCGCCTCGTAATTGTCATAGCACCGCGCGGCGTCGGTCTTCAGGATGTCCAGCACGCGGGCGGCCTCGTCCCCTTCCAGCAACTCGCCCCGGCCCTGGTTGTTGACGGTCGACTGGGCGGCCAGCGCGTCAGGCGCGGGGATGTAGAATTCGCGGTCGAGGATCGAGTAGCGGGCGGAGTATTCGTTGACGTTGGCGGTGCGGTGGCGGATCCACTGCCGCGCGACAAAGACCGGCAGCTTGACGTGGAACTTGACCTCGCACATCTCGAAGGGCGTCGAGTGCCAGTGGCGCATCAGGTAGCGGATCAGCCCCTCGTCATTGCTGACCGACTTGGTGCCCTTGCCGTAGCTCACGCGCGCGGCCTGGCAGATGGCGGCGTCGTCGCCCATGTAGTCGATCACGCGCACGAAGCCGTGGTCGAGCACCTCGTGGGCGGTGTAAAGCCGCGCCTCCATCCCCGGCGCGGTGGCGCGGGCGGTTTGCTGCGTCTGGCCCCGCTGGGCGTCGATTTCGGCTTTGTGCTCTTCGGTCAATGGCATGGCTGTCCCCGGGTTGCGGCGCATGTGAGTCGCGCGACACTATATCTAGGGATTGGCCCCTGCAAAACAGCGACATGATGTGGCGGGCTCCAAAAAACGGGTGCGGCCTATCCGCAACGCCCCGCCATGCCCCTGAAAAGCCGTGATTTGGAAAAGTTGACTTTTCGATCGGCGCTTCGTCATAGTCCAATCAAAACCAGAAACACACGAGCAGGTTCATGGCACAGAAATACCTCGCGCTGGCATTGCTGGTTCCGCTCGTCGCTTGTGGCGGCAGCGGCGACGGCAGCAACCCGATCAACTGCGGGACACTCGGCACCGACAACTGCACCGACACCGACACCACGACGGATACGGGCGGCACCACCGAAGACGGCGAGCCGATCAGCGGCGACCGCGGCCTGCCGCCGGGCACCGAAAGCCCCGCCGCCGATAACAGCCTGTTCCGCTACGAGCCGCTCGGCGACGGCGAGACCGCCGGCAGCGGCTATGCCCGCGCCATCAGCTATGACGCGGAGAACGACGAGTTTTTCGTCGACAACCTCGGGTTCGACGGCGACAACGTCTATACGCGCGACAACCTCGTGGGCAGCCTCGGCCCCTACGCCGTATACGAAAACTCCGAAAGCTTCGACGACCCGGTCACGGGCGCCCCGATCGCGCAGTTCGCGCACAAGGCGCTTTACGGCGTCAGCACCAATACCGACGCGGACGGCAACCCGACCACGCAATTCGCCATCGTGCGCACCGGCTCTTACATCGAATACGGCTTTGGCGGCTATGTCTACCAGCGCAACGGCGGCGTGACGCTGCCCGATACCGGCCAGGCCCAGTATACCGGGGCCTACGCGGCGCTGCGCGACTTCAACAACCTGGGCGGCCTGGAATACGCCACCGGCGACATGACGATGGCGATCGATTTCGAAGATTTCGACGCCGGCGACGCCGTGCGCGGCGAGGTCTACAATCGTCGGGTGTTCGACGACGAAGGCAACGACATCACCATCGACGTGGTGACCGCGCTGGAGGACAAGTACGGCCTAGATTACACCGGCCTGCCGGTCATCCGCTTCGTGATCTCGCCCGACGCGCTGGACACCAATGGCGAGCTGACCGGCAGCGTGCGCAGCTTCGTGCAGACCAACAGCGGCTCGGCTGAAGTCTACGAAGACGGCAACTACTACGCGGTGCTCTCCGGCGACAACGCCGAAGAGGTGGTGGGCATCATCGCCGTCACCGCCGAAGACCCGCGCGCCGAGGGCGTGACCGTGCGCGAAACCGGCGGCTTCATCCTCTACCGGCCGTAAACGCCATGCGCCTGCCCTCCGTCCTGCGGCAGGTCGCACTCAGCCTGGCGCTCGCCCTCACGGCGGGCGCCGGTCTTGCCGAACCGGCCCGCCTGTCGCCCGAAGAAATGCGCGCCACGGCCGCCGCGGCGGTGGCCCGCGGCGAGGACGAGATCGCATTACGGCTGGCAGAGGCGCTCCTCGCGCGCGACCCCGATGACGGTTACGCGTTGACAGTCAAGGCACGCGCGGCGCGCAACCTGGGGCTTTACGACACCGCAATCGACGCCGGCCGCGCCGCCTGGCGCGTGGCCGAAACCGATGCCGACCGCTATGCCGCCGCCATGGTCACGGCGCAGGCGATGTCGTCGGCGGGTCAGCGGACCTGGGCCCAGATCTGGCTGCGCCGCGCCGCACAGACCGCGCCAGACGACCGGCGCGAGGCCATGGCCGCCCGCGACTACCGCTATGTGCGCAGCCGCAACCCTTGGTCCAGCCAACTGCATTTCGCGGTAACGCCGTCGTCCAACATCAACGATGGCGCGGAATCCGATACGATCATTATCGGCGGCGTGCCCTTCCTTCTCAGCGGATCGGCGCAGGCGCTGTCGGGCCTGGAATTCTCCTATGGCGCGGCCACCCGCTATCGCTTTCGCGCCGGCGACGGCGCGCTGATGCATGTGGGCGCCAACCTCTATGGGCGCGCCTACCGGCTGTCCTCCGATGCCAAAGAGAAGGCGCCCGATCTCGACGCGGGCGACCTTGCCTACCAGAGCGGAGAATTGAATTTCGGCGTGCGCTGGCCAGGCGAAGGTAGGCGCGGGGTGACGAGCTTCGATTTCGGCGTCGGCAAGGTGTTTTACGGTGGCGACCCGCTGGCCGACATCGTCCGTGCGGAGTTGGGGCAATCCTTTGCGCTGACCCCGCGGATGGGAGTCAAGCTGACGCTTTCCAGCGAAGGCCAGTGGCGCGACGACAATTCAATCTTTGACTCCACAGTCGTGACGGGCCTTGCCGAATTCGGCCGGCGGCTGGACGGCGGCGACCGCGTGACCCTCGGCTTTGGCCTGCGCGACACTGTGTCGGAGGCCGCCGCCGTGGCCCATGACGCGCAGATCCTGACGCTGAGCTACGACCGCGCCAAACCCGTCGCGGGGGCCTATTTCAGCGCGTCGCTGGCCTATGAGCGGCGCGACTACGACAAGCCGCTTTATGGCGGCGCCCCGCGAGAGGACGACCGGTTCCGCCTCGCGGTCAGCGTTGTCTTGCCCGAGTTTGCGCAATACGGCTTTGCCCCCGAGATCGGGCTGAACGCGGTCTCGAACAGATCGAACATCTCGCTTTACGAATCCGAAGAGATCGGCCTGACCGTGGGATTCCGCTCGACGTTCTGACATCCTCCCCTCGCACCAACGGGTGCATGTGCTATGTCTGGCGCAAAACGGAGGGAAACATGCAAATTCGCTATCTGCACACCATGGTCCGCGTGAAGGATCTGGAAAAATCCATCGCTTTTTATGAGTTGCTGGGGCTGGAAGAGACGCGCCGCAGCGAAAACGAAGGCGGGCGCTTCACCCTGATCTTCATGGCGCCACCGGGACAGGCAGAATGCCCGGTCGAGCTGACCTATAACTGGGACGGCGACGAGGGGCTGCCCTCGGACAGCCGGCATTTCGGGCACCTCGCCTACGCGGTCGAGAATATCTACGACATGTGCCAGCACCTTATGGACAATGGCGTGACCATCAACCGCCCGCCCCGCGACGGCCGCATGGCTTTCGTGCGCAGCCCGGACAACATCTCGGTCGAGCTTTTGCAGATGGGCGACCCGCTGCCCAAGGCCGAGCCCTGGGCGAGCATGGAAAACACGGGCCATTGGTAAGGTTTCTGGCGGCTTTGGCGGCCTCGGTCGGGGCCGCCGCCCCGGCCGGGGCAGCCTGCCGTCTGGCGCTGGTGCTGGCGCTGGACATCTCCTCGTCGGTCGATGCCGAAGAAGACCGCCTGCAGCGCGCGGGCCTGGCCGCCGCGCTGACCGCGCCCGAGGTGCGCGAGGCCTTGCTGGCCCAGCCCGAGGCCCCCGTCGCGCTGGCCGTCTACGAATGGAGCGGGCGCTACCAGCAGGACATGCTGCTCGACTGGCGCATGCTCGACAGCCCGGCGGCCATCGCCGGGGCGGCGGCGCAGATCGCCGGCTCCAAGCGCAGCTATGCCGAGTTTCCCACCGCCATGGGCTATGGCATCGGCTACGCCGCCCGAGTATTCCGCGGCGCGCCGGAGTGCCTGTTCCGCACGCTCGACATCTCCGGCGACGGCATCAACAACGACGGGTTCGGCCCGGCCCGCGCCTATTCCAGCTTTCCGCTGGACGGCATCACCGTGAACGGGCTGGCCATCGGCGGAGCAACAGAGAACGACGCCGTGGTGTTTGCCTATTACCGCGACGAGGTGATCCGCGGCCCCGGTGCTTTTGTCGAGGAAGCGAAGGATTTCGACGATTTCGCCCGCGCGATGCGGCGCAAGCTGTTCCGCGAGGTGCAGGCCCGGGTGATCGGCGCCCTGCCCCGCCCGGCCGCGGGCGGATGAAGGCGCGCCGCCTGATGAACGCCGCGCTTGTCGCGGCGGCGCTGGCCCCCGGCGCCGAAGCCGCCTGCCGGCAGGCGCTGGCCATTGGGCTCGACGTATCGGGCTCGGTCGACGCGCTGGAATACCGGCTTCAGGTCGATGGGCTGGCCGCGGCGCTGGAACACCCCGAGGTCGCAGCGGCGCTGCTGGCGATGCCGAACGCCCCGGTGCGGCTGGCCGTGTTCGAATGGGCCGGCCAGACCGACCAGCGGCTCCTGCTGCCCTGGGCCGAGATCGAAAGCGCGGCGGCGCTGGCCGCCGCCGCCGGCCACCTGCGCGACAGCCGGCGCCGGGCGACCACGCACACCACCGGGCTGGGCGCGGCGCTGATTGCCGGGGGGCGAATGCTGGGCGATCAGGCGGCCTGCTGGAAGCGTACGCTGGATGTCACCGGCGACGGCAAGTCGAACGAGGGCCCCCGCCCCCGCGACGTACGCGCTGCGCCCGCCCTCGCCGGGATCACGGTCAACGCGCTGGTGATCGGCACGGATGCGGCCAACCGCATCGACCATGCCGAGGTCGGGCTGGGCGAACTCACCGCCTATTTCCGCGCCGAGGTGATCCGCGGGGCGGACGCCTTTGTGGAAACGGCGATGGGCTTTGCCGATTTCGAGGCCGCGATGGTGCGCAAGCTGTTGCGAGAACTCGAGGTGCCGGTGCTGGGCCTGGCACGATAACCCGCGCGGCGCGCAGACCATAGGATGCGTGTAACCGGGGGCGGATTGGAACACCGCTATCGTCCGCCCCGATATTCCCGGACACGCGTCCCGAAATGCATCACGCAACGGGCCGAACGGCCGATATGCAAAGCATCCAAAGACCCAAGGCGATCACAGAATGACATCGGTCTCCATCCGAATGATCGACGCCTCCGAGGTGCCGACACGCAACGTGCCGTAAAGCCTGAACTCGATATCCGAATTGGAGGCGTCGGCGTTTGCCCGGTTGTTCATCGCGGCCATGCTGCCCGCATTGGTCACGACATCCGACGAGTTGCTTCGAAACGCCCGGACGAAGAAGCGGTTGGTCGGCTTGTCGGGCCGCTCTCCGGTGAACTCGAACTCGCACAACCAATGTCCCTCGGGCAGCGTGACATCGCAAAGCACGTTCTTCGCCCCGCTCCCGGCGCCGGTGATCTCCATCAGGCACGTATCGCCCTTCGGCACGGTGATCTCGACACGGCCCTCGCCTTTCGCCTTGGTGTGATAGAGCCACCATGCCGGCATTCTGAATGGTGTCAGGTTTTCCGAGCCATATTGATTTTCGGAAAGCGCTGTGCGCGACGTGCCGCTCCACGTTATCGGGGTGTCATAGTAATACATGTGCCCGTTGGGCCGCGACGTATCCTTGTGCACGCGGTCGATGACGCAAAATGGCTCGCAAAGCACTGTGGCCTTCTTGTTCGTCGCTCCGGTCATCCGATCCAGGTCGGAGCGGTCGTAGTTCCAGATCGCGAACATCTCGGCCTTGATCGCGGCGGCTTTCCATGAATTGAAACGATTGCCCTGTGTGCGGCATCGCGCATGACGCGATATCAAGATGCCGACATCGACATTGTTGAACTCGCAGCCGCGCAGGTACGCTTTGGTACCACGGGTATAGTGCACACAGCCAATTCCCGTGCAGTCGTTGAACACGATCTCATCCGTGCCCGGCGTGCCGTTGAGATCGCCGGCAGCGCCGTAGACGTCCTGAAAGTTGATACAACCCTCGCAGTTGTCGAAAACCCCCTTGTGCTGTTCCACGACCCCGTTGCGCCAGGCGTAGACCATGCCCCTGCAATCCGCGGCATGCAGGTTTACCGCGGTGACGTTGATATCGTACCAGATCTGAAATGCGCCCTGGGACTGGTCGAAATTCACGCATTTCAGGTTTTCGAAATGCAGGTTGACCGGCGCACCGCCCCGCAACCGTTTGAAGGCCGGCACGCCGTGAGGCCCACCATCGAAAATCACGGTCGGGGTACCGAATTCGTCCGCCTGTCCCATGAATTCGATCGGATACAAGGTCGTCGGGAAATTTTCCAATCGGCGCGCGCCCTTGAAGGCGTAGACTCCCGAAATGTACTGGACCCGCCACCTTTGCGCTGGCCGGATACCCGCGTGGGCCTCGACGAAATTGAACGCGGTGACGTAATCGGTGGGCGTCGCGCGCGTCAGCCCGTCATTCTCACCCGCGCTCTCGGGCGGCGCACAGTGGATAACGTTTCTCGCACCGTGGACATCGCTTATCGTATAGCTGTCTTCGCCGCGGTGGATCACCCCGCGGCCCGCATGGACCAGCCTTGCGAACCCGTCGAGGTTCTTTTCGCACCGGTAGGTGCCGCCACCCCATTCCACGGGCCGGCCCGCCTCGGCGAACCAGGCCAGCGCCCGGATGATCGGCGCGCTGTCGTCGGCTGCTGCGTCACCGACGGCGCCCCAATGCTCGACCATCTCGCCACCTGGCCACGGCACCAGCCCCGGAAGCTCGGGGACGATCGCCGCCGCGCCGGTGCGCGCTGCGTCCGTAAGGTAAAGGCACATCCCCGCCCGCACCGCGGTACCATCGGCAAGCGCGGCGAGTTCCCCTTTCTCGACGCCGGCTTTCAATTCGGCAAAGCCATGGTAGACGGCGGCGACCGGCCCCGCGATCTGCCGGTCCTGCACTTGGGCGGATGCTGGACCGGCAAGCATGGCGGCCGTGGCGGCTTTCAAAAGGTCGCGGCGGAGCATGGCGGGATTTCGCTGGTCTCTCTAGGCAGATTTCATGATGCCATCTGGTCCGGCACGCCGCAATGTCGTCCCATCCGCCCGCGCACGATGCCCGCACGCCGGTTCGGGCAGGACGTTCATCCGTATGAGCGATGGCATCGGTGCGAGGCTCTGCACCGCTCGGGGCGGGGCGCCCGCCGGTCAGTAGATATACCGGATCTGGTCGCCCCAGTAGCGTTCCACCCGGCGCAGGCCGCCGGTGATTTCTTCCATCGCCAGGCGCTCCAGCAGCCCGCCGGACTGGAGGCCCTCTGCGTGGCGCGCAAAGAGCGCGGCGAGAGTATCGCGCACCGCCCGGCCGCGGGGCGTCAGGCGCACCCGCACCGCGCGGCGGTCGATGGCGCAGCGCTGATGGTGCATGTAGCCGTATTCGACGAGCTTCTTGAGGTTGTAGGACACGTTCGAGCCCTGGTAGTAGCCCCGCGTTTTCAGCTCGCCCGCCGTCACCTCGTTGTCGCCGATATTGTAGAGCAGCAGCGCCTGCACCGGGTTGAGCTCGGGCAGGCCGATCCGCTCGAACTCGTCCTTGATGACGTCGAGCATCAACCGGTGCAGCCGTTCCACCAGGGCCAGCATCTCGAGATAGCCGATCAGAAAGCCGGTGGTCCGGCCGTCGGGGATGGGACGTTCCACGCTCATCGCGTCCTCCGCAAGCATGTGCCTTGCAGCGGTGATAGGCGGTGAGTCGCGAATTTTCCGTTAAATCGCGGGATTCGGCCCGGCGACCAGCCGTGCATGCGCATGGGTGGCCACGGTGTCGATCATCGCCGCGTAGCGCGCGGGCGGCGTCATCTGGCGCGTGACCCACTGGTAGAGGTCGTGATCGTTTTCAGCCAGCAATGCGTCGAACAATTCCACATCGTCCGGCGAGAGCGCGTCCAGCCGGTCGTCGGCGAAATGACCGAGGATGATGTCCATCTCCTTGGTGCCGCGATGCCAGGCCCGCATGCGCAGACGCTTCAGGCGGGTCTGCGTGGTCTCGTCCATCAGCCATGCTCCTTCAGCACGTGGCGCAGGCGCTTTTCCAGCACGCCCAGGCGCTCGGTCAAGAGCCCCATCTCGGTCTTGACCTGGCGGATCTCGGTCAGCGACGCGCGCACATCGGCCGACAGCACGATCTCTTCGGGCGGCGCCTCCAGCCCGTCGCCATGTCCGTTGAGCAGCCACATGATCGAAACGTTCAGCACGCCCGCCAGCGTCTGCAGCTTGTTGGCGCGGGGCTCGGACAGGTCTTCCTCCCAGCCGCGCACGGTCTTCAGCTTCACCCCCAGGCGCTTGGCCAGTTCGGTCTGGGTCATGCCCAGTGCCTCGCGCGCACCGGCCACCCGGTCGCCAAAGGTGGCGGCATCTTCGGAATACCACTGTGCCGCGTCGGAGCTGTCGGTGCTCATGTCGAACCTTTCGGGCAAAGCCGCTTGAACGGCTATCGCGTGCACCCTAGAAGATGGGGCGATCACTTTCAAACCGGAGGCGACCATGTCCTTTCTGTCTGCGACACTCGCGCGCGTAAAGCCCTCACCGACCATCGCGGTGACCACCAAGGCGCGCGAACTCAAGGCCGCGGGCAAGGACGTGATCGGCCTTGGCGCCGGCGAGCCCGATTTCGACACCCCCGATAACGTAAAGGCCGCCGCCAAGGCCGCCATCGACCGGGGCGAGACGAAATACACCGCCGTGGACGGGTTGCCAGAACTCAAGAAAGCCATCTGCGAGAAGTTCAAGGCCGACAACGGGCTGGACTACACGCCCGCGCAGGTCAGCGTGGGCACGGGCGGCAAGCAGATCCTCTACAACGCGCTGATGGCGACGCTGAACCCCGGCGACGAGGTCATCATCCCCGCGCCCTACTGGGTCAGCTACCCGGACATGGTGCTGCTGGCCGGTGGCGAGCCGGTGATCGTCGAGGCCGGGATGGAAACCGGGTTCCGCCTGACGCCCGAGGCGCTGGAGGCCGCGATCACGCCCAAGACCAAGTGGTTCATCTTCAACTCGCCCTCGAACCCGACCGGCGCGGGCTATACGCGCGAGCAGCTCAAGGCGCTCACCGACGTGCTGATGCGGCATCCGCATGTGCACGTCATGTCCGACGACATGTATGAAAAGCTGACCTATGGCGATTTCCAGTTCTGCACGCCGGCCGAGGTCGAGCCCGGCCTCTATGACCGGACGCTGACCTGCAACGGCGTGTCCAAGGCCTACGCGATGACCGGCTGGCGCATCGGCTATGCCGCGGGGCCGGCGGAGCTGATCAAGGCGATGGGCAAGATCCAGTCGCAATCGACCTCGAACCCCTGTTCCATCGCGCAATGGGCCGCGCTGGAGGCGCTTACGGGCACGCAGGATTTCATCCCCGAGAACAACGCCACCTTCCAGCGCCGCCGCGACATCGTGGTGGAGATGCTGAATGCGGCCGAGGGCATCGAGTGCCCGGTCCCCGAGGGGGCGTTCTACGTCTACCCCTCGATCGCGGGGTGCATCGGCAAGACCTCGCCCGGTGGCGTCAAGATCGACAGCGACGAGGCGTTCGCCACGGCCCTTCTGGAAGAAAAGGGTGTCGCTGTCGTGTTCGGCGCGGCCTTTGGCCTGTCGCCCAATTTCCGCGTCAGCTACGCCACCTCGGACGACAACCTGAAACAGGCCTGCACCCGCATCCAGGATTTCTGCGCGAGCCTGAGCTGAGGGCGCGGGCCATGGCCAGCGATCTGCCCGAATACTATTTCCGCGTCCGCGAGAACGGCGCACTGGTCTTCCGCCTCGACACGGAAAACCGCCAGCGCCGCATCGAGATGGACCAGATCGCCGTCGCCAACGTGAAGAACGGCGAAATCAAGCCGCATGGCAGCCACGTCCTGTCCGAGGATGAGCGCCAGGTCATCGCGGAGTGGATCGCGGACCGCCGCGCGGTGTTGGCCGCGCGCGAGGTCGACGACATCCTGCGCACGGTGGATCACCTCAACCTGACCAGCCAATGGGCGCAAAGCCGTGCCAGCGACGACGACCTCGAAACCGTCACCGACGCGCTGCTGTTGGCGATGCACGATCTGCGCAGCGTCCTGGTGCGCAAGAAGGCCGACCGCCTGATGAAGGACGACAAGGGCTGAGGCGTTCGGCCCGCTAAAGGATCAATGCACTGACCACGCCGAAATAGATCGCCAGGCTTGCCGCGTCCTGGATCACGGTGCAGACCGGCCCGCTGCCCATCGCCGGGTCCGAGCCCATCCGGTGGAAAACCCAGGGCAGCGCGAACCCTACCACGGCCGAGATCGCCCCGCCCGCGAGCACCGCCAGCCCCACGGCCAGCGCAAGCATCGCGTCGCCGAAAACCGCAAGCACGCCCAGCGCCGAAAGCACGCCCAACGCGGTGCCGATGGCCAGCCCGATCGCCAACTCGTCCTTCAAAAGCCGCAGGATCGAGACATCCTGCATCGACAGCGCCCGCACCGAAACCGACACCGCCTGCGTGCCGATCGCGCCCGCGATATAGACCAGCGCCGGCACGAAGAAGGCCACCGTGACGTTGGCGGCCAGCGCGTCTTCGAAGCCAACCATCACCAGCGTTACCAGCGACGACGCGGCGAGTCCGAAGACAAGCCAAGGCAGCCGCCGGGAAAACCGGTCGCGCAGCGGCGCGTCGAGCGCCGCGCCGGGGCCCCGGTCGTGGGCCGCGATGCCGGCAAGGCGCTGCAAGTCCTCCATATGTTCGTCGCGCAGGATACGGAACAGCGCCTCGGGCGGCACCGCGCCGACAAGCCTTCCATCGGCATCGACCACCGGCACGGCGATCATGCTCAGCCGGATTGCCAGCGTGGCGATTTCCTCCTGATCGGCCTCGGGGCGCACCGCCTCGTGCTCGGGCTCCATGATCTCGCCGATCCGGCCCGCACCGTTGGCGAACAGGTCGTTGATCCGCACGATGCCTTCCAGCCGGCGCTCGGCATCGGTGACGAAAACGGTGTCGGCGCAGGCAAAGACCTGCCCGCGCAACGCCTCGATCACCTCGGCGGCGGGCGTGTCGTAGCGCGCGACGGGGATCGAGGCGACCATATGGGTGGCCGCCGTCTCGCCCCGGTCGTTCAGCCTCTGTTCGGTCATGGCTCTCGCTCTCCTTTGCCGGTCAGATCGTGACGCCGCGGCGCCAGAACCGCGCCATCATCAAAACGGCAGCCACCGCCAGCCCGCTGGCCAGCCCCAGCCAGATGCCGATGCCGCCCCAGCCCAGGGAAAAGCCCAGCCCGTAGGCCACTGGCAACCCGACGCCCCAATAGCTGACCCCGGCCATCACCATCGGCACCCGCGTATCCTGCACGCCCCTGAGCAGCCCCAGCGCCATGACCTGTGCCGCGTCGACCAGTTGGAACAGCGCCGCCGCGGCCAGCAGCGGCACGCCGATGGCGATCAGGGCATCGCGGTCCGGCGAGGCGGGGTCGACGAACAGGCCGATCAGCATCTCGGGCAGCGCCAGGAACAGCACGACGCTGGCCGCCACAGCCGCGCCCGACAGCACCAGCGCGGCCAACGCACCCTGGCGCAGCGCGTCGGCGTCGCGCCGGCCCATCGCCCGCCCGGCGCGTATGGTGGCGGCGTTCGACAGGCCCAGATGCACCATGAAAACGGCCGAGGCAATCTGCAGCGCGATCCCGTGAGCGGCCAGCGGCAGCGTGCCCAACCAGCCCATCATCACCGAGGAGGCGGCGAACAGGCCCACCTCGGCGAGGTTGGTCAGCCCGATCGGCCAGCCCAGGCGAAAGACCCGCCAAAACGCCTCCCAGTCGGGGCGCCAGAGCCTTTGAAAGAGCGCGTGTTCCGGGGTTGCCCGCGCGGCATAGACGACAAGCGCGGCCATCGAGGCCAGGTGCACCAGGATCGACGACAGCGCCGCGCCCCGAATGCCCAGTTCGGGAAAGCCCCAGGCGCCGAAGATCAACAGGTAATTGCCCAAGGCGTTGAGCGCGACGGCGATCAGCGTGACCCACAGCACGACACGCGTGCGTTCGAGCGCGGCGAGATAGCTCTTTAGCACCATGACCATCAGGGCGGGCAGCATCGCCAGGCCATTGATCGTCAGGTAATGCTGGGCAAGGCGCGCGACCTCTGGCGCCTGCCCGATGCCCAGAAACAGCCGCTCCGCCATGAAGAAGACCGGCAGCGACAGGCAGGCGAAGCCCGCCGAGATCCACAGCCCCATGCGGGTGACGCGTCGCACCTGGGTTTCCTCGCCCGCGGCGGCGGCCGTGGCCACCATCGGCATCACCGCCCAGGCAAAGCCCGAGCCCATGATGAACAGCACGAAAAAAAGCGAGCCGCCCAGCACCTCGGCGGCCAGCGCCGCGACGTCGTACCAGCCCAGCATCGCCGCGTCGGTCAGGCTGATTGCGAATTGCGCCAGGTGGCTGCCGATCAGCGGAAGGCCCAGCCCCAGCGTGGCCCGCAGATGGGTGGCAAAGCCCAAGGGGGCGGCGGGGGCGGCTGGGGCGGTCATGGCGCGGGCTTAGACCCCCGCCCGTCACGCGGCAAGACCGCAGTCGCCGCGCCGGGCCCGGCGATGTGCGCCGGGCCAACATCCAGCCACGCGGCCAGCGCATGGCCGCAATGTCGTCATAGTTGTGTTGTAAATTGTTCTTTACCTTAATGGGAGACTGCCCCAAGATCGCTGCATGTGCCGAGGTCACCGTTTTTCAAGTGGGAAAAACAAAAAGGTAGAGGCATATCAACGATGGAGCAGCGGCGTTTTCTTCCCGGGCTTGGCCGGCATGGCGAATTCGTTCGCCTCCCAAGGGCGTACAGGCAAAACGTCAGATGGATCCCGCATATCGGCGACATCTTCCCCGATTTCGACGCGACCACGACGCAAGGTCCGATCCGCTTCTACGACTGGGCCGAAGGCAGCTGGACCGTCCTGTTCAGCCAGCCTGGGGCCTTCACCCCGGTCTGCACTACCGAACTGGCAAGCCTGGCGCGGGCAGAGCCCGAATTCACCGCGCGCAACACCAAGCTGATCGGGCTGACACGCGACAGCACCGAAGACCAGAGTGCTTGGTGCGCCGAGGTCGAGATCCTTTACGACACGCCGATCGCCTTTCCGCTGATCGAGGACCTGACGGGCATCCTGACCAATCTCTGCGGGATGCAGCACCCGAAGGAAAGCACCCTGACGGCGATCCGCAAGACATTCATCATCGACCCCGGGCTGCGCATCCGCATGATCTTTGAATACCCGTCGCGGATCGGGCGCAACACGGCGGAACTTCTCCGCAGCCTCGACGCGTTGCAGCACCACGACGTGCTCGATGTTGCGACGCCCTCCGACTGGAAGCCGGGCAACGACTACCTGGTCCCCTCGGCCATGTCGAACAGGGACGCCGATGCCTGTTTCGGCCAAAGCTGGCGCGCGGTGAACGACTATCTGCGCTTGATCGACTCGACCGGCCTTTTCAGGCACCGCGAGGTGATCGAGGGGAAAACCGGCGGCGGCTCCCTCTAGGCGGGGCGGCGCGCCACAAGATCGACCAGGCCGGCCCGGCCCGAATGGCCACGGCCCTCGTCGATCTCGGCGTCGTAGTCGCGCAGCACCAGAAGGTCGAACCCGTCAAAGCGGGCGCGCAACAGATCGGGCGTATAAAGCTGTGCCGGGTTAGGCGGCCCACCGCTGCCATAGCCTGCCTGACGCTCGGCGAACCCATGCAGCAGCACCAGCCCGCCCGGCCGGGTTGACCGCTTCATCCCCTCGATCACCTCTGCCTGCACCTCGGGCGGCGCGAACTGGATGAAGATACCTAGCACGGCGTCAAAAACCCCGGCCTCCCAGTCCCAGGCCGTCACGTCCGCCAAGTGGAACGTCACCTCGACCCCCCGCGCCCGGGCCAGCCTTCGCGCCTTTGCCACCGCGTTCGGCGCGGCGTCGATCGCGGTCACGTCCATCCCCTGCCCGGCCAGCCACACGGCGTTGCGCCCCTCACCCTCGGCCACCGACAAGACCCGCGCGCCCGGGGCCAGTCGCCCGGCCTCGCGCCTCAGGAAATCGGCCGGCTCGGTGCCGTAGACATAGTCTTCGCCGGCAAAACGGTCGTTCCACATCTGCGCGCCCTCCTGGCGTGAGAGCTAGGCGCGCGGCATCACGGGCACAAGGCGCATGTCGGCCGCAGAGCTGCGGACATCGCGTGGCACCGCCCCGAACGGCCCATACGCGCAGGTAGGCAGGCACCCGCAACAACCGCGCCCGCGCGGAGCGCCTATGCCTCGCGCCCGCGCCGCAGGTCGGGGTGCAGCGACGTGCCGAGGATATGGTCGGCCTTGTGGATCACGTGCTCGGCGCGGCCCACGATCAGCGGGTCGGGCTCGCGCACCACTTTTTCGTTCTTGCCCGGGTAGTCGAGCGAGTGCAGGAAATGGCGCATGCAGTTGAGCCGCGCGCGCTTCTTGTCGTTGGACTTGATGATCGTCCAGGGTGCGTCGGCGGTGTCGGTGTAAAAGAACATCGCCTCCTTCGCCTCGGTGTAGTCGTCCCACTTGTCGAGGCTGGCCTTGTCGATCGGCGACAGCTTCCAGCGCTTCAGCGGGTCGGTCTCGCGCGCGTTGAAACGGTTCCGCTGCTCGTCCTGGGTGACCGAAAACCAATATTTGTAAAGCCGAATGCCCGAGTTCACCAGCATCCGCTCCAGCTCGGGCGTCTGGCGCATGAATTCGAGATAGTCGTTGGGCGTGCAAAACCCCATCACCCGCTCGACGCCGGCGCGGTTGTACCAGGAGCGGTCGTAGAAAACCATCTCGCCGACGGTCGGCAATTCCTTGATGTACCGCTGGAAGAACCACTGGCCCTTCTCTTCCCAGGTGGGCTTGTTCAGCGCCACGACGCGGGCCGAGCGGGGGTTGAGATGCTCCATGAATCGCTTGATCGTGCCGCCCTTGCCAGCCGCGTCGCGCCCTTCGAACAGGATCACGAATTTCTGCTCGGTCTCCTGCGCCCAGATCTGCACCTTGAGAAGCTCCGCCTGCAGCTTGGCCTTCTGGCTTTCGTAGGACCGCCGCGAAATCCTGGTGTCGTAGGGGTATTCGCCGCTTTCGAAGGCATGGGCGATATTCGCGGGCGAGGCGACGGGCCCGGTGTCCTTGCCGTTGGGGCGTGCATGCGAGGCAGTGGCGGGCGTGACGGACTCGGCGCTTTGGGTGGGTTCGGCCATCCGGGTCTCCTTGCTCAGATTGGAAGGATTCTAGATGATTTCCGGGGAACCGGCCTTGAGGAATGTCAAGAAAGCGTCATAAATGCTGGCCGACGGCGGTCCGGCCCTGCCCGCTGCCCGGCCCGGCCGCCCACCGGGCCGGCGGTTTTACGCACCTCGGGCGCATGTCGCGCGGCCCCGACAAGAACCCAACCCTTGTGGGCCATTGCCCCCGACCACCGATATCTGCTCTAATGCGTGCAAACCAACCACCAAGAAACGAGCAGCACATGCCAGCCGACGATCTGCTTTCCGGGGCCGCCAGCCCCGACGCCTATGACGCCTCGTCCATCGAGGTGCTCGAGGGGCTGGAACCCGTGCGCAAGCGCCCCGGCATGTATATCGGCGGCACCGACGAACGCGCGCTGCACCACCTGGTCGCCGAGGTGCTGGACAACGCGATGGACGAGGCCGTCGCGGGGCACGCCACCCGCATCGAGGTAGAGTTGCACGAGGATCACTCCGTCACCGTGCGTGACAACGGCCGCGGCATCCCGATCGACCCGCACCCGAAATTTCCCGACAAGTCGGCGCTGGAGGTGATCCTGTGCACGTTGCACGCGGGCGGCAAGTTCTCGGGCAAGGCTTACGAGACATCGGGCGGCCTGCACGGCGTGGGTGTCTCGGTGGTCAACGCGCTGTCCGACCATCTGCGCGTCGAGGTCGCCCGCAACCGGGAACTGTTCGCGCAGGAATTTTCCCGCGGCATACCGCAGGGCCCCATTCAGGCCGTCGGCGCCGCCCCCAACCGCCGCGGCACCACCGTCACCTTTCACCCCGATGCCGAGATCTTCGGCCATCTCCGGTTCAAGCCCGCGCGCCTTTTGAAAATGGCGCGGTCGAAGGCCTATCTCTTTTCCGGCGTCGAGATCCGCTGGAAATCGGCGATTGCGGACGACGATACCCCGCAAGAGGCCGTGTTCCACTTCCCCGGAGGTCTTGCCGATTACCTGAACGAGACCCTGGGCAATGCCGCCACCTATGCCCAGCGTCCCTTCGCCGGCAAGGTGCGTTTCCAGGAAAAGTTCGGCCAGCCGGGCAGCGTGGAATGGGCGATCAACTGGACGCCCGCGCGCGATGGCTTCATCAACTCGTACTGCAACACCGTGCCCACGCCCGAGGGCGGCACGCACGAGGCCGGGTTCTGGGCCGCGATCCTCAAGGGCATCCGCGCCTATGGCGAGCTGTCGAACAACCGCAAGGCCGCGCAGATCAGCCGCGACGACCTGATCACCGGAGGTTGCGCCATGGTGTCGACCTTCATCCGAGAGCCCGAATTCGTCGGCCAGACCAAGGATCGCCTCGCCACGACCGAGGCCGCCCGCATGGTCGAGGGCGCGGTCAGGGACCATTTCGACCACTGGCTTGCGTCAGACACCAAATCGGCCGGTGCGATCCTCGATTTTCTCGTGCTCCGGGCCGAGGAACGGCTGCGCCGCCGCGCCGAAAAGGAAACCCAGCGCAAATCGGCCACCAAGCGGCTGCGCCTGCCGGGCAAGCTGGTCGATTGCACGGCCACGTCGCGCGAGGGCACCGAGCTTTTCATCGTCGAGGGCGACTCGGCGGGCGGGTCGGCCAAGATGGCGCGCGAGCGGAAAACCCAGGCTTTGCTGCCGCTGAGGGGCAAGATCCTCAACGTGCTGGGGGCGGCCTCGTCGAAACTGGGCAGCAATGCCGAGATCAGCGACCTGACCCAGGCGCTGGGTTGCGGCCTCGGCACGCGGTTCAACATCGACGATCTGCGCTATGACAAGGTCATCATCATGACCGACGCCGACGTGGACGGCGCGCATATCGCCTCGCTCCTGATGACCTTCTTCTTCACCCAGATGCGGCCCCTGATCGACCAGGGGCACCTCTACCTGGCCTGCCCGCCGCTCTTCCGCCTGACCCAAGGGGCGAAACGGGTCTACGCGCTGGACGAGGCGGAAAAGGCGATGTGGCTGGACAAGGGGCTGGGCGGCAAGGGCAAGATCGACGTCTCGCGCTTCAAGGGCCTGGGCGAGATGGACGCTAAGGATTTGAAGGAAACGACAATGGACCCCGCGTCGCGGAAACTCATCCGTGTGACCATCGACGAGGACGAACCGGGCGAGACCGGCGACCTGGTGGAACGGCTGATGGGCAAGAAGCCGGAATTGCGGTTCCAGTATATCCAGGAGAATGCGAGGTTTGTTGAAGAGGTGGATGTTTGAGTGATGAATTCATTTCACCTTTCTTTACTTAGACTTTCTGCTTGGCTTGCAACAAATAAACCAATTCCGGAGCGCTACTCGCTAAGCGCCGGATATGAAGTAAAATATAACTTTACCTATCTCGGCTTTGAAGAAAAAGGCGTGAATTACTCCCGCTTCTTATTGCTTGAGAAGCCAAGAAAGGAGGGCCTCACAGGCTTGGGCTGGCCCGCTGATGCTTCAAAAGGGGTGAACGTATCAATCCCATTCAAAATCATAGTCGACCCAGAGTATGACATTCGTCGAATTTATGGGCCCATCGAGATTAAATACAACACACTAGCATCTTATATTTTCGGTGAAACCACCCTAAAGCATAAGCGTGAGTATTGGAAAGAGCGCCTCGCACAGCGAGTTTTTAACCGATCCTTCCGCTTTTCCGCTGAAAGAATGGATATATTGGAGAAGCTAGTTGACTGGCGAAGGCAGCTGCTTAAGGAAGGTGCGGAAGGATCGCTTAGTAGAGGACGTTTTTCGCACTTTGATTTCTTTTCACTCCTCTATTCAATAAGGGCCTGGGGGCTTGATGATAGACACATTTATCTCGAAGAATTGAAATTTGTTCTGGACTCGCTGGTTGCCTCTGGAGAATTGAGCTATCGTGACGGTAGGTACCACCTTGAAGCCAAAGCTTTGGAAACGCTTTCGAGATATGAGGATAGCAGGCGACGCCACAGAGACCAGACAAAACAAAACTCAAGAGTTTCCTTGCTGACATTGGTCATAGCCATAGCCACTGCCCTGCAGGCATTTTTGCTTTGGAAGCAAGCGTAGAGTGGGTGGCAACCCACCACCCGGCCAACGGTGGGTTGCCACCCACCCTACCCTCCTACACCGCTCTCGGGATCCCTATCACAGGGGCCGTAGGTGTAGGTCTGTCCGGGGAAAGGGGAAGCCCGGCCATCAAACGATTTGTGCAACAGAGCCACGGCGCGGAGAAAACTTGGCTATTGTCGGCTTACGCGAAGCGGTAGGGTGGCGCACATACTACCGGGATGTACGCCAATCGCCCCGAGGGCTCGTCTCCCGCGGCCCTGCCGTGCCCTGAAACTAAGGCGCCTGACCCGTTCGATCAAGAGGGCGCGGCCCTGGCCACAAGTGGCCCGGGCGGGATGGACCTCTTTCGTTTGGTTGCAGGAGTTTAGGTCTGACCGAGGCGCCGGCGGCCCGGCATCCGTAGGGTGAGTGCCAACCCCCCGCGACGCCCAATGGTGGGCTCTCCCCCACCCTACTCCTGAATGCTCTCCACGTAGTCCGCCAGCGCCACCAGCCGGGCGGGCGTGGGCGTGTAGACGCCGAGGTCGGTTTCGGCCAGCACCATCTTGCCCTCCAGCAGCGGCCAGAATTCCGGCATCGGGCCATAGACCCGCGTGCCGCGGCCGTAGCCGTCGATGGTGGCCATCACCTCGACGAAGGGGAACCGCCCGCCGTTGCGCTGGCGGATGGTCGTCAGGTCGGCGGGCTCGTATTCCATGGTCGCCACCGCCGGGCCGTCGCCCTTGCCCGTCGCGCCGTGGCAGCCCGCGCAAAGCTGCATGTAAAGCTCGCGCCCCGAGGGCTCGGGCGGGGCGCAGCCCGCCAATGCCAACATCCCCGCCAGAATCGTCACACGCTGCATTCCACTCCCCCTCTGGCCCTGATGCCCGTTCCCGCTATCTACCATGGCAGCGACAAGGATGGGAGCCCGCCGATGATGCGCCTTCTCGCGGCCCTTTTGCTGGCCGCAACGCCGCTTTGCGCCCAGGACGTGGAACTGGAGCTGGTCCTCTTGGCCGATGCGTCGGGCTCGATCGACATGGACGAGATCCGGTTTCAGCGCGAGGGCTATGCCGAGGCGATCACCGACCCCGCGGTGCTGGCGGCCATCGCAAACACCGCCTACGGCAAGATCGCGGTGACCTATGTCGAATGGGCCAGCGCCGGCGAAGAGGACGTCGTGGTGCCCTGGACGGTGATCGCGGGCGAGGCCGACGCGGCGGCCTTTGCCGCGGCGCTGATCCCGCCGCCGCGCATGGCCTTCGGGCGCAACGCCATCGGTTCGGCCCTGCTGACCGGCAAGGCGCTGATCGAGGGCAACGAGATCGAGGGCTGGCGCAAGGTGATCGACTTTTCCGGCGACAGCGCGAACAACTGGAACGGGCCGTCCATCGAAGAGGCCCGCGCCGAAGTGCTGGCCGCGGGGATCACCATCAACGGGCTACCGATCCTTTGCAGGTTCTGCAACGGCCGGCCCTCGGGCGCCGATCTGGAGCGGCTCTACAGCGAGCGGATCATCGGCGGCATGGGCGCCTTCGTGGTGACCGCCGACAGCGAGGAAAGCTTTGCCGACGCGGTCCGGCGCAAGCTGATCCTCGAAATTTCCGGCCAGATGCCCGGCGAAAAGGTGGCCGTGGCGGATTGAGGCCGCGCAACAGGGCCGCGGCGGGCGTCACTCCTGCACGCTTTCCAGCCATTGCGCCAGCGCCGCAATTTCTTGCGAGGTGGCGATCTCGCCACCCGCGGGCGGCGTCAGCACCACCATTTCGCCGCTCAGCGTGAACCCGAAAATCGGCATCGGGCCGCCATGGGCGGGAAAGGCCCGGCGCCCGTCGATCACCGCCACGACCTCGGCCATCGGAAAGGCGCCGCCGGCGGCCGCCGCCAGCCCGGTGAGATCGGGCACCGCCACGCTCAACACCCCGGCCATCGGCCCGTTGCCGCGCGCATCGAGCCCGTGACAGGTGGCGCAATTCTGCCGGAAAAGCGTGACGCCCGAGACCGGCTCGGCCGCCACGGGAAGTGCCGCGCCAAAGGCCGCAATGGCTGCAAGAAGACGTTTCATGGCCGTCCCTCCCTTCATTGCCCAAGGCTAGGCCGGCGCGGCGCGGCCCACCTTGACGTTGATCAAGGCGCGAGATCGCGCTTGACCCGTCGTCGGGGCAGCCGGACACTTTGCCCATGCCCCGTCGCGCCCCCGGTCTCAGCCAACTCCTGGACGCCACCGAACGGCTGGCCGAGATCCAGGCCCGCCGCCCGGCCATTGCCCGTTTCGAACCCGAAGAGGCGCTCAAGGCCGGGTCCCAGAACGCGCTGTTCCGCGGCCACCTGGAGGGGCGCCCGGCGGTGCTGAAACTTGCCCTCGGCAGGGGGGCCAAGGCGCGCACCCGCGCCGCGCGGGACGAGTTGACCTACCAGTATCCGCGCATGCGCGAGGGGCAGTTCCGCGTGCCCGAGCCTCTGGCCTTTTACCCCGGCGAGGGGGTGGCGATCATGGCGGTCGTTCCTGGCACGCGGCTGGACAAGGCGCTGGCCGGGGCCCCCGCGGCGGGCCGGGCCGCGCTGATCGCCCAGGCCGGTGGATGGCTGGCCCATTACGCCGCCCCGCGCCGGGGCGCGTCGCCGCTCCGCCCCGGTTTCTGGCTGACGCGCAGCCAGCGCCTGATCGACCAGCTTTCGACAGGCAGCGCCGTGCGGCGCACCGCCAGCCAGCTGGAGGCGCGGCTCCGGGCGCTGGCCCCCGCGCTCGACCACCGTCCGGTCGTCAAGGCGCGCAGCCATGGCGATTTCTGCGCCCTCAACCTGCATGTCGACGGTGCGGTGCTGTACGGGCTCGACATCCAGAACAGCCACCGGTTGTCGCTGGCCAAGGACGTGGCGCGTTTTCTGGTCTGCGCAGAAATGACAGCGCCCGCGCCGGACGGCCCCTGGCAGGACGGGCTGGCCACGGCCGATCGCGCCGCGCTGCTGGGCACGCCAGAGTTGGCCGCGGCGATGACGCCCGAGGCGCTATTGCCCTTTTTCATCGGCGTCGAGTTGATCGACCGGCTGGTGAACGAACGCGCCCATCCCGAGTCACGCCCCCAGATCCAGGCCGCGGCCGGGCGCTACCTCGCCGCCCGCTAGACCAACCGCCCGCCGTCGAGATGCACCACGCGGTCCATCCGCGCGGCCAGTTCGGGGTTGTGGGTGGCGATCAGCGCCGAAAGCCCGGTGTCGCGCACCAGCGCCATCAGCATGTCGAATACCGTCCCGGCAGTCGCGGGGTCGAGATTGCCCGTCGGCTCGTCCGCGAGCAACAGGCGCGGCCGGTTGGCCAGCGCCCGGCAAAAGGCCACGCGCTGCTGCTCGCCGCCGGACAGCGCGGCGGGGCGGTGATCGGCGCGGTCGCCAATGCCCACATGGGCAAGCAAATCCTGCGCCCGGGCCAGTGCATCGACTTTCGGCGTGCCGGCGGCCAGTTGCGGCAGCGCGACGTTTTCAACGGCGGAGAACTCGGGCAGCAGGTGGTGAAACTGGTAGACGAAACCAATCTCGGCGCGCCGCGCGGCGGTGCGCCGCCGGTCGGACTGGCGCGTCATCTCGTGCCCGGCGATGCGCACCGTGCCCGCATCGGGTGTGTCGAGCAGCCCCGCGATGTGCAAGAGCGTGGACTTGCCCGCGCCCGAGGGCGCGACCAGCGCCACGACCTCGCCCGGCGCAAGGCTGAGTGCGGCACCTTTCAGCACCTCCACCGCGCCCGGCTTGCCGCGGTTGTAGGTCTTCTCGATCGCGTCGAGCACCAGCACCGGCTCACTCATAGCGCAGCGCCTCGACCGGGTTCATCCGCGCCGCGCGCCGCGCGGGGAAAAGCGTGATGACAAAGCTCAGCCCCAGAGACAGCGCGACCGCGGCGGCCACGTCGACCGTTTGCAGCTTGGCCGGCAGCGCGTAGATGCCCCTGATCGAGGGGTCCCACACGCCCCCGCCCGAGACGTAGTTCACGAACGAAAAGATCGGGTCGATATAGACCGCGAAGAGACAGCCCAGAGCCACGCCCAGCACCGTGCCCAGCGTGCCCACAGAGGCGCCGCAGATGAAAAAGACGCGCATCACCGAGCCCTCGCTCAGCCCCATCGTGCGCAGGATGCCGATGTCGCGGCCCTTGTTCTTGACCAGCATGATCAGCCCGGAAACGATGTTCATCGTGGCGATCAGCACAAGGATCGACAGGATGACGAACATCACGTTGTCCTCGATGTCGAGCGCGCGCAGGAACGACCCCGAGGCGTCGCGCCAGGTCCACAAGAGCGTCAGCTCGCCCCCGGCGTCGAACAGCGCGGGCTTGAGGGCGTCCACCCGTTCGGGGTCTCTTACCATCACTTCCAGTTCGTCCGCCGCGCCCTCGCGGTCGAAAAAGCTCTGCGCCTCTGAAAACGGCATGTAGATGCGGGTGCGGTCGATGTCGTAGCGTCCGGCGGTGAAGATATAGGCCACCTCGTAGGCGTTCACCCGCACGGAGGTGCCGAAGGCGGTTTTCACACCGTCGGGCGAGATAAGCCTGACCTTGTCGCCCACGCGCACCCCCAATTCGCGCGCCACGCCCGAGCCGATGGCGAGGCCGGGGCCGAACCCGTCGATGTCGCCGCGCGCCTCTTCGGGGTCGGCCACGCGCGGGATGGTCAAAAGATCGTCCTTGGCGATGCCGTAGATCTCGACCCCTGCGTTGCGCCCGTTCGCCGAGGCCATCACCTGTCCGCGCACCAGCGGCGCCACCCGCGTGACGCCGGGCACGGTGCGGATGCGGTCGGCCATCTCGGCGTAATCGGCAATCGCCCGCGTCGTGACGCCGGCATCGGTCACGTAGACCGAGGAATAGGCCGTGACATGGGCATTGGCCCCTAGGATCGTATCGACGAACTCGGCGCGGAACCCCGCCCGCACCGAAAGCGTGGCGATCAGCGCGAAGACCGCCAGCGTGATACCGATCAGGCTGATCCAGGTCATCACGCTCACGCCCCCCTCGGCGCGGCGCGCGCGCAGGTAGCGCCAGGCGATCATCCATTCGAAACCGGCGAAAGGAACGGTGCGGTTGGCCAAGGGGCGTGTCCTGTCAGTCATGGGCGCGGCGGACCTTGGGGGCGCCGGCGGGCGGCGTCAAGCGGTTCCCGGGCCGGGCGGCACGTCAATGCCGGGGATGTGCAGACGGCGTGGACGGCGGCACCCCGCCCGGCCCCCGGCTGCGTGCCCGGCCGCCGCAGCGGCAGGCATGTCGCGCCGTGCCTGCCCGAAAACCGGGCAATCGCAGGCCGGGGACCGACGCCGCCGTTACCCGGATTGACCAGGCCGGCTGGTCGGGCTGACACTTCGGGCGCGACGCAGACGGGCGGCGCCACTGCCCGCGGTGCCGATGTAACCCGCAGGACGACAACGGACCATGACCGCCGAAGAGACCTATGACTGGCTGCTAAGCGGCCCTGCCCCTGCGGGCACCGCGCCCGCCGACCGCCACGCGGCCGCATCTATTCTGGCGCTGGCGATGGCCGAGGCATGGGCGGACGGAGGATCGGCCGGCGCGCGTTGCGGACTGGGCCGCGCTGGTCTCGACGCGCTGGCCGCTGCGATTTTTCCGGCGCGGCGGGCCGATCTCGCAGCGCAGCCCTTGGGCCCCGCAGCCGACGAATACGCAGACGAGCAAACCGCGCTGCGCGAGCTTCTCAGCCTGAACGCCAGCCCCGACAGCCGTCTCGCCCCGCTTTTCGCCGCGATGGTCGCGCGGCGCGCGATGGAGCCCGACCATCTGTGGCAGGACCTCGGGCTGCGCAACCGCGACGAGCTTTCGTCCCTGCTCGACCGGCATTTCGCGCCGCTCGCCCGGCAGAATACCGAAGGCATGAAGTGGAAGCGGTTCTTCTACCGCAAGCTCTGCGAGGCCGAGGGGTTCGTGCTGTGCACCGCGCCCAGTTGCGCGGCCTGCACCGATGTCGAGATGTGCTTCGGCGAGGAGACGGGCGAGGCCCGCCTTGCCCGCACCGAGCGCCGTCCCCGCGCCGCGTCGTAAAGGCGACGCGGGCGTTGCCCGGTCAAAGCCATATCTGAAAGCTGCGGTTTGCGATGTCCGTGGCCGGTCTGAAATCGAGGGACGCCACCGGCGCGAGGTACCACGTTGACCTGGGTATCGTGCCTTTCAGGCGCGGCGAAAGCTTCGGTGGTGACCCAAATCGCAAACGCTGTGGACACGGTCCACCCGGGATCACCGCACCTCACGCGGGAACGGGCACTCGCCCCGCAACTGGCTGACGCCCTCCACGATCTGGCGCCGCTTGCCCCCAAGCTTGAGGTCGACCTCGTCGGCCCCATGCTCGCCGTCCTTGAATAGCCAACGCGCCTTGCGATCGGCTGCATCGGGACCGCTGAGCGACAGGATTTCTTGCAGGTGCCTTTCCAGGTCGAGATACATCTGCGGATCGAGTTGAGCGACCAGATAGCCCAGACCCGCAGGGTTCCACACGTTCTGCTTGACCGGCGGGTTGTCTGTGAATCGCGGGATCGCCCTGGCGAACTTGTCCTCGAAGAAATACCCCTCGAACACCGTTCGGGCGAGGCTCTCGATCTGCCCGGCTTCCCAGCCCGTATCGACGAAATCGCAATCATGCGCCGTGGACAGGATCGCCATGCCGAGAATGGGCTTGAGCGCGAAGACGTGATAGCCCTGCGCCTTGCTTCCGCGCATCAACTCTCTCGGCAGGAACCCGTCCCGCTCTGGGCGCGGGTCTTCGGTGATCTGATCGATTGCGCTTTCGAAGATCGCCTCGCTGGCCCGAAACAGCGTTCCGTCCCCGGTCAGGATCGCGGTCGGAAGCATGGCATAGCCGTTCCAGTACTGGATGTTGGTGTGGTCGAGCCCCTGCCGGCGCCGGTCGCCGATATAGTCGAGCGTCCCGTAAGAGAGCGTCGAGAACCAGTCGAGGATGACCTCGTTCTTGTCGCTGGTGGCGCCAACCGGCATGCGGGCGGCGCGCGCGCGGGTGCCGCGGCTTTTCAGGTAGGCGGCCGACAGGGAGCCCAAGGTCCAACTGCGCTCGGACCGCGCCTGGTTGCGCGAGCCATTCTCGCCGATCACCTCCATGCCATCGTGCTTGGCCCAGGTGTAGAGCATGTTCGCAGCACAAAGCGCCGCGCGCGCATCGGGATCGCCGCCAGCGGCATCGGTGGCCGCGACGACCTCTTCCAGATACCTGTCGAGATACCCGCTGGAAAGCTCGTTCAGGCGGACCTTTCGGCAGTCGAACACGTCGCCGCGCTGCCCGCTGCCACTGAGGTAGACAGGGTAGGTCGAAAGCGTTTTCCGAGGCGCGACCACGCCCGTGTCACAGCCCGTTACCGCAATCCGGTCGCGGTCGATCGTCCGGGCGATCAGCGCCTTTTCCCCCTTTGCGAAACAGGCGTTTCGCTCGCTGGCGGTCGGCGCCACCCCTTTGGGCAACGACGTCGCCGAAAAGGCTGGGGGTTCGGCAATGGCCGGCACGGCCGCACAGAACGACAAGGCGAAGCAAAGAACACGAAGCGAGATGCGCATGTCCAAGAGGCCCTTTCGCTGCTGCAGCCTGGCGTCAACCTAGCGCGCATCGTGCAGGGCGCAAACTTGCGCCGTGCGGCGAGGCACCGGATTTCCCGGTCCAGCGAATTCGCTGCGCATCCAAAAGGCAGAGCCGGACGCGCCGCGCAGGTTATCCGCGGCGGGCGCCTGCCCCCTCACAGCCAGGTGTGAGAGCTCCGGTGGGCCATGGGTTCCCAATGCTGCACGTTGGCCGCCTTGAGGTGGGGGTCGTAGATCTGGGCCACCCGGTCGATGGCGGCCTCGGGGCTCAGTTCCTCGCTTTCGCCGGTGCGGCGCGAGGTCAGCTCGACCACCCCGTTCTTCAGGCCCCGCGGGCCCACGGTGAGGCGCCAGGGCAGGCCGATCAGGTCCATCGTGGCGAATTTCGCCCCCGCCCGCTCCGCGCGGTCATCGTAAAGCGGATCGAGGCCGCGATCGCAGAGCGCCTGGTACAGCTTTGCGCAGGCCCCGTCGGCCTCTCCGTCGCCCTGCTTGAGGTTGACGATGCCGCAATGGAAGGGCGTGACTCCCTCGGGCCAGATGATGCCGGCCTCGTCATGGCTGGCCTCGATGATCGCGCCCAGCAGGCGCGACACGCCGATGCCGTGGCTGCCCATGTGGACCGGCACCCGCTGGCCGTCGGCGGTGTTGACCATCGCACCCATCGGCTCGGAATACTTGGTGCCGAAATAGAAGATCTGGCCGACCTCGATGCCCCGGCTCGTGCGCCGGCGTTCTTCGGGCACCTCGGCAAAGCGGTGCGGGTCGTGGGTCTCGTCGGTGCGGGCATAGGGCGTGGTCCATTCCCGCACGATCTCGGCGCAGGCGTCGCGGTCGTCGAAATCGACGTCGCGGCTGCCCAGTTTCAGATCGGTGATCGCGCTGTCGTAAAACACCTCGGACTCGCCCGTTTCCGCCAGCACGAGAAACTCGTGCGTGTCCTCGCCGCCGATCGGCCCCGAGTCGGCGCGCATCGGGATCGCCTGCAGCCCCATGCGTTCGTAGGTGCGCAGGTAGCTGACCATGTGCCGGTTATAGGCGTGGATCGCACTGTCGTAATCGAGATCGAAGTTGTAGCCGTCCTTCATGTAGAACTCGCGGCCCCGCATCACCCCGAAGCGCGGGCGGATCTCGTCGCGGAACTTCCACTGGATGTGGTAGAGCGTCAGCGGCAGGTCCTTGTAGCTGGACACATGGGTGCGGAAGATGTCGGTGATCATCTCCTCGTTGGTGGGCCCATACAGCATGTCGCGGTCGTGCCGGTCGCGGATGCGCAGCATTTCCGGCCCGTAGGCGTTGTAGCGGCCCGATTCCTGCCAGAGGTCGGCGGGCTGGATCGTCGGCATCAGCATCGGAATATGGCCCGCGCGGATCTGTTCCTCGTGGACGATCTGCTCGATCTTCTTGAGCACCCGAAAGCCCAGCGGCAGCCAGGAATAGATGCCGGCCGAGGCCTGCTTTATCATGCCCGCGCGCAGCATGAGCCGGTGGCTGGCGATCTGCGCTTCGGCGGGGGTTTCCTTGAGAACGGGCAGAAAATAGCGGGACAGGCGCATGGGTCCTCGGCCTCTCGGTTTCGCGTCTGGCCCCATCTAGGCCATAAGGCGCGGCCAGACAAGCGCCGCGGCTGGGCCTTGCAACGGCGCCGGGCTTGGGCGATGACAGCAAGGACAAAAAGGGGGCCGCCATGGCGCTGCCGGTTCGGAAACAACTGAAATACTGGGGCATCGCGGCCGCGATCTTCTTTGCGCTTCTGTGGTTTCTGGGCGACGTGATCGTGCCCTTCCTGATCGGCGCGGCTATCGCCTATTTCCTCGATCCCGTGGCCGACCGGCTGGAGCGCTTGGGCACCAGCCGCACGCTGGCGACCGTAATCATCATGTTCTCGCTGGTGCTGTTCGGTACGGCGCTGGTCCTGCTGATCGTGCCACTGGTGGCGGAACAGGGCACCCAGCTGGTGCGCACCGCGCCGGCGATGTTCACCCAGCTCACGACCTGGCTGACCGAGCGTTACCCCGACCTGATGAACTCCGAGTCGGTGCTGCGCAAATCGCTGCAAAGCATCAGCGAGGCGGTGCAGGCGCGCGGCGGCGAGTTGCTGAACAGCGCCCTGACCTCGGCGATGAGCGTAATCAACGTGCTGCTGTTGCTGTTCATCGTGCCGGTGGTCACCTTTTACCTGCTGCTCGACTGGGACTTGATCGTCGCCGAGATCGACAAGATGTTGCCGCGCGACCATGCCCCGGTGGTGCGCCGTCTGGCGCGCGAGATCGACACCGCGCTGGCCTCTTTCGTACGCGGCCAGGGGTCGGTCTGCCTGATCATGGCGGTGTTTTACGGCATCACGCTAATGGCGGTGGGCCTGCAATTCGGGCTGGTCGTCGGCATCCTGTCGGGGCTGTTGGCCTTTATCCCCTTTGTCAGCTCGATCCTGGGCGGTGTGGTTGCCATCGGTCTGGCCGTCTTCCAGTTCTGGGGCGAGTGGCTGATGATCGCGCTGGTGGCCGTCGTTTATGTCGGCGGTCAGATGCTGGAGGGCAATTTCCTCACGCCCAAGCTGGTGGGCTCGTCGGTGGGATTGCACCCTGTCTGGGTCATCTTCGCGCTGTCGGCCTTCGGCGCGGTGTTCGGTTTTGCCGGCCTTCTGGTCGCGGTGCCGGTGGCCGCGGCGCTGGGGGTGCTGGCGCGCTTCGGCATCGCGCAGTATCTCGACAGCCGGCTCTATCGCGGCCTCGCCGAACGGCGCGATGGCGAGCCCGGCGGCGAGTGAACATGGCCCGCCAACTGACCTTCGACCTGCCGGTGCGCCCGGCGCGGGGGCGCGAGGCATTCTTTGTCACGCCCGCCAACCAAACCGCGCTGGCCCAGGTCGAGGATTGGCGCGACTGGCCGCAGGGAAAGCTCGTGCTGGTCGGCCCCGAGGGCAGCGGCAAGACCCATCTGACCCATGTCTGGGCGGCGCAAAGCGGGGCGCGTGTCGTCGCGGCCGGCGCGCTGGCCGGCACCGGCCTGCCCGAACTGGCCGCCGAGGGCGCGGTCGCTGTCGAGGATGCCGACCGCGCGGCGGGCGATGCCGCGGCCGAGCGCGCGCTTTTCCACCTGCACAACCTGCTTTTGGCCGAGGGCGGCGCGCTTTTGGTGACGGCGCGGCACGCGCCGCGCGACTGGCCGCTGACGCTGCCCGATCTGAAAAGCCGGATGGAGGCCACCGCCACCGCCCATCTTCAGGGCCCCGACGATGCGTTGCTGGCGGCGCTGCTGGTCAAGCTCTTCGCCGACCGCCAGCTTGCCGTCGATCCGGGGCTCGTGGCCTATCTGGTCGACCGGATGGACCGCTCTTTCGCCGCCGCGCAGGCGCTGGTAGAGGCTCTTGACCACGAGGCGCTGGCCACCGGCCGCAAGCCGGGTATCCGTCTGGCGGCCGAGGTGCTGGACAAGGCCCAGGGCCCGGCCCCATAACGTCACCCAATTGTCACAGAGCATACGCATAAGCCCCCCATGACCGAAGCCAATTTCCTGACCGCCACGCTGCCCGAGCCGGTGGAGATCCCCGAGACCCACCGCACCGGCCCCAAGCGGTTCTTCAACCGCGAACTCAGTTGGCTGGGCTTCAACTGGCGCGTTCTCGACGAGGCCAGAAACCCACGCGTCCCCCTGCTGGAACGGCTGCGCTTCGTGTCGATCTCGGCCACCAATCTCGATGAATTCTACACGGTACGCGTCGCGGGCCTGCGCGAACTTGCGAAAGAGGGCAACACAACGCCCGCCGCCGACGGCCTGACCCCGGCCGAGCAACTGGTGCTGATCGACAAGGACGCGCGCAAGCTGCTGCAATCGCAGCAGACCGCCTGGAACCAGCTCAAGCGCGAGATGGAGGACGAGGGTATCCATATCCTCACGCGGTCCAAGCTGGCCGCCGAGGACAAGGCCGAAATGAAGCACTATTTCCTGCACAAGGTCTTCCCGGTGCTCTCGCCGCTGGCAATCGACCCGGCGCACCCGTTCCCGTTCATCCCCAACACGGGCTTCTGCCTCGCGCTTCAGCTTGAACGCGATTCCGACCGCCGGCCGCTGCAGGCGCTCTTGCCGATCCCCGCGCAGATCGACCGGTTCATTCCGCTGCCCTCGAAGGAGGGCGCGCACCGCTTCCTGCCGCTGGAGGAATTGCTTCTGATCCATCTCGGCTCGCTCTTTCCGGGCTATACCGCCGTGGGAAGCTGCACCTTCCGGGTGCTGCGCGACAGCGATCTGGAACTCGAGGAAGAGGCCGAAGACCTGGTGCGCGAGTTCGAGACCGCGCTCAAGCGCCGCCGCCGCGGCGAGGTGGTGCGCATGAAACTGTCGGCCGGCGCGCCCGAAGAGCTGCGCAGCGTGATCATGCGCGAGCTGCAAATCGGCGAGGAAGAGGTCATCGAAGTGCGCGGCCTGATCGGCGTGGCCGACCTCAAGGAACTGGTCGTCGATGACCGCCGCGACCTGCTGTGGCCCTCGTTCACGCCGCGCGTCCCCGAGCGCGTACAGGACCACGAGGGCGACATGTTCTCGGCGATCCGCCAGAAAGACATGCTGCTGCATCACCCCTACGAGACGTTCGACATGGTGGTGCGCTTTCTGCAGCAGGCCGCGCGCGACCCCAACGTTCTGGCGATCAAGCAGACGCTCTACCGCACCTCGAAAGACAGCCCCATCGTCAGCGCGCTGTGCGAGGCCGCCGAGGACGGCAAGTCGGTCACGGCGCTGGTCGAGCTGAAGGCCCGTTTCGACGAGGCCGCCAACATCCAGCAATCGCGCCGGCTGGAGCGTTCCGGCGCGCACGTGATCTATGGTTTCATCAACTACAAGACACACGCCAAGATCAGCGCCGTGGTCCGGCGCGAGGGCGACCAACTGGTGACCTATACCCATTACGGCACGGGCAACTATCACCCGATCACGGCGAAGATATACACCGACCTCAGCCTCTTTACCTGTAATCCGGCGCTGGGCCGCGACGCGACGAAGGTGTTCAACTACGTCGGCGGCTATGCCGAGCCGGAAGAGATGGAAAACCTCTCGATCTCGCCGATCACGCTGAAGCCCACGCTCTTGAAGCGCATCGCCGAAGAGGCCGAGCACGCCAAGGCCGGCCGCCCGGCCGAGATTTGGGCCAAGATGAACTCGCTGATCGAGCCCGACGTGATCGATGCGCTCTACGCCGCCAGCCAGGCCGGGGTAAAGATCAGCCTGGTGGTGCGCGGCATCTGCGGGCTGCGCCCCGGCATCAAGGACCTGAGCGAGAACATCCGGGTGAAATCCATCGTCGGCCGGTTTCTCGAACATTCGCGCATCGCCTGTTTCGGCAACGGCCAGGGCCTGCCGTCGAGGTCCGCGCGGGTCTATATCTCGTCGGCCGACTGGATGGGGCGCAACCTCAACCGGCGGGTCGAGACGCTGGTGGAGATTACCAACGACACCGTCAAGGCGCAGATCGTCGACCAGATCATGGCCGCGAACATGGCCGACGAGACGCGAAGCTGGGTGATGCAGCCCGATGGCAGATTCGACCGTTTCCCTTTTGCCGAGGATGCGTTCAACTGCCACGACTTCTTCATGAAATATCCCTCGCTCTCGGGCCGCGGCACCGCCGGCGCGGCGGATGTGCCGAAACTGGCGACGCCGAAAGATTGACGCCGCCCGGTCGGGTTTGGCACTGTCGTACAAGGCTTTGGGGAGCTTAGGCATGGATGGCATCTCGGATCAGCCCTCGGACGACTGGGGGCCATTCGGACGGCCTTTGTTCAACGACCCCGAGGCGCGGGCGCTCAGCCGCGTCGGCGTCGTCGATATAGGCTCGAACTCGGTGCGCCTTGTCGTGTTCGACGGCGCCGCCCGCAGCCCCGCCTATTTCTTCAACGAAAAGGTCATGTGCGGCCTCGGCGCCGGGATGAGCGAAACCGGGCGCCTGTCGCCCGACGGGCGCCGCCGGGCGCTGTCCGCGCTGAAACGATTTGCCCTTCTGGCCGAGGGGATGGACGCCACGCCGCTGACCGCGGTGGCCACCGCAGCGATGCGCGAAGCCGAGGACGGCCCCGAGTTTCAGGAGATCATCGAGCGCGAGACCGGGCTCAAGCTCTGGGTCGTCGACGGCACCGAAGAGGCGCGCCTGTCGGCGCAGGGCGTGCTGCTGGGCTGGCCCGAGGCCGAGGGGATCGTGTCGGATATCGGCGGCTCGTCGATGGAACTGGCCGAGCTCAAGGCCGGTAGCGTGGGAAAATGCGCGACCTCTCCGCTGGGCCCCCTGAAGCTGCGCGACATCGCCAAGGATAAAAAGGCGCTCGCCGGTTATATCTCCGATCACATCGACCGGCTGGCCACCGACATGGGCACCGATCATGAACGGCTTTACCTGGTCGGCGGCTCGTGGCGGGCGATCGCCAAGCTCGACATGGCCCGGCGCGACTATCCCATGAAGGTGCTGCACGAGTACCGGATGACGCGCAAATCGCTGACCGCGACGCTGAAATGGATCGCCGAGAACGACCCGGACGAGCTGCGCTCGATGACCGGCACCTCGTCGGACCGGATGTCGCTGGTGCCGCTCGCCTCGGAGGTGCTGCGACAGCTGGTTTCCACGTTCAAACCCAGCGAGATCGCGATTTCCAGCTACGGCATCCGCGAGGGGCTGCTTTACGAGCATATGCCCCAATCGCTGCGCGAGACCGACCCGATGATCGAGGCGTGCCGCTTCGCCGAGGTCAGCAGCGCCCGCATCCCGGGCTTTGGCCGGCGGCTCTACAGCTTCGTCAAGCCGCTCTTCGAGGGCGCCGACCCCGAGCGGCGGCGCCTCGTCAAGGCCGCCTGCCTCCTGCACGACACCGCCTGGCGCGCCCATCCCGATTACCGGCACGAGGTCTGCTTCGACAACGCCACCCGTGCCAACCTGGGCGGGCTCGACCATCCGGGCCGCGTGTTCTTGGGTCTCGCCCTCTTGCACCGCTACAAGAACAACCGCTCGGGCAGCCGGTTCGAACCGCTGTTCGAGCTGTTGAGCGAAGAAGAGATCACCGCGGCCGAGGTGCTGGGCAAGGCCATGCGCTTTGGCTCGATGTTCGAGTCGCAAGCCCCCGACCGCGCGGCCGAGCTGCGCTATTCGGCCAAGAAGAACAAGCTGGACCTCATCCTCGCCCACGGGGCAGCGCCGCTTTTTGGCGAGGTCGCAGAATCACGCTTTGCGTCGCTGGCGAAATCGCTGGGGGTGGAGACCGAGGTAAAAACGGCGGACGGTTGAGCCGCGTTCAAATCTCGATCTCGCCCTGGGGGGCCTCTTCGGGCACCAGCGGGGTCTTGCGGCGGATGATGATGTCGCCGTTGGGCAGCATCTCGGGCATGTGGTAGGCGTCGAAATCCTCGATAAGCCCCAGCAACTCGCGCAGTGCCGGCTCCATGTTCTCGGCGAGTTCGCGCAGGGCGGGCTCCATCTCGTCGCCCAACCCCTCGAAGAACTGGCGCATGCCGCGCTCCAACAGCTCAAGCCCTTCGCGCATGTCGTCCCTCGGCGCCGGTGTCTCCTGCGCGGCGGCCGGGCCGAGCGATACGAAAGCGGCAAGCGTGAGGGCGGCAGGCAGTCTCATGTCATGGAATATAGGCGAGTACACCCAGCAGGAGAAGCCTCAGAGATCAAGATCGAGCGTCACCGGGAAATGGTCCGACGCCGTCAGCAGCGCGTCGCGCAGTTCGGGCACGCGGTAAAGCGCCGGGTCGTCGAACGGGTGCCAGATGCGCCAGCGCCGCGCGCGGGCGCGCAGGTCGGGCGAGACCATGATGTAGTCCAGCAGCGCCGAGAGATAGCGCCCCTCGCTGGCAATAAAGAACCGCGCGGTGATGGGCTGTGCGGCCAGACGTCCCTGCAATGCCTGCCTGGCATGGGGGTCGAAGAGGCGCAGACCGGGCCGCTCTTCGTTGCCGAGCACGATCTCGACCCCGGAGCGGCCGAAAAGCTTTTCGTATTCGTCGAGGCCCGGACCGTCGTTGAAATCGCCGAGCACCACCAGCGGGTCGCCGGCGCTCAGATGTCCCACCACCCGCTGGCGCAGCCAGATGCATTGGGCCAGTTGCTTGCGCCGGTTCTCTATCGAGAGGCGCGTCACCTCTTCGGGTGTGCGCGCGCCATGCGGAGCCTTCGATTTGGCATGAACCCCGATCATGCGGAACGCGGTGCCGCTGGCGGTCTCTACCGCCAGTTCCAGCGGCGGCTTTGAAAACCGGATCAGCTCGGGCTCGGCGTCGACATCCACATCCCGGCGAAACACCCCGTCGAACCGCGGCGCATCGGCCGACCCCTTCTTGCCGGTGGGCGCGCCTTGCGGATCGTGGCGTACCGACAGGGTGTCGGGGTCGTAAAGCAGCGCGATTTCCTGCTGGGTGTCGTTTTCGAACCCGGTGATCGCGCGGCACGCCCGCAGATCCATCGCCGCGGCGAACCCTTCCAGCGCGGGCACCGTGGCGCGGCGCCCGTTATGGTCGGGCGCCTCGATGATCATCACCGCGTCGGCATCCATCGCGGTGAACACGATGCCCAGCGCCGCGATCTGGTCGGCGCGGCGCACGTCGTGCCGCCCCGACCAGGCCTGATCGTCCAGCAAGCGCCCGTCATCGTCGAAAAGCTGATCGAACCACTCCACGTTGTAGGTGGCGATCCTCATGCGCCGCGCTCCTGCCGGATCGTCTCCCATGCCCTGTTGATGGCGACCAGCCGCCGCTCGGCAAGCTTGACCGCCTCTTGCGGCACACCGCGCGCGAGCATCCGGTCGGGATGGGCCTCGCGCACCTCGTTGCGCCAGACCCGGCGGATCGTTTGCAGGTCGTCGTCGGGCTCGACGCCCAGCACCGCGTAGGGGTCCGGCACGGCATCGGGCACGAACCGCGCGCGCAGGGTGCGGAACTGACGGTCGCTCATGCCAAATATCTCGGCCACCCGCGTCAGAAACGCGTCTTCGTGGGGGTGATAGGCCCCATCCGCCACGGCGATGAAGAACAGCCCCTCCATCAGGTCGCACAGCGTGTCGGCCCCCTCGTCGAACATCCGCCGTATTCGCGTCGCGTAATCCTCGAACCCGGCCACGTCCTGCCGGGCAAGGTCGAAGACGCGCGCCGCGTTGGCCTCTTCGCCCGGCGGGATGGTGAACACCTCGCGGAACGCCGTCACCTCGTCGCGGGTCACCCGCCCGTCGGCCTTGGCCATCTTCGCCCCCAGCGCGATCACCGCGATGGTGAAGGCCACGCTGCGCTCTGGCGGGGTGCGCAACCGGTCGAAGACGCGCGACAACGCCTCGCCCTGTGACAGGGCGGCCAGGGCCGTGGCGATGCGTGTCCAGATCGACATGGGCGCGAGCCTAGACCTGCACGCGCGCTGTGTCAGGTGGGGTTTGCAGCACCTTCTGCATCAGCACCAGGTCCAGCCACCGCCCGGCCTTGCGCCCGACCTCGGCCATCCGCCCTGCCTCGGCATAGCCCAGCGCGGCGTGAAAGGCGACGGCGCCGGGATTGGCGGCGCTGATGCCGGCAACCATCACATGCGCGCCGGCCGCCGCGGCATGGGCCTCGAGCGCGGCCATCAGCGCCCGGCCCAGCCCCCGCCCCCGCGCCGCCGGCGCCAGCAGCACCGTGTGCTCCATCGCATGGACATAGCCCGCGCCGGCGCGAAACTGTCCGTAGGTGGCAAACCCCGCCACGGCGCCCTCACGCTCTCCCACGAAAAATCCCTGCCCCGCCGCCTGGCGCGCCGCGATCAGCCCGGCCACCTCGGCCACGTGCTTTTCCACAGAATTGAAGGTGATCAGCGTGTCGCGGATGACCTGGTTCCAGATCGCCGCCACGGCGGCAGCATCGCCGGGGCCGGCTGCCCGCACCCTCATTCCAGCACGCGCCGGCCCGAGGGCGTGTCGATCACCGCCCTCAGCGCCTTTTCCGGCCCTTCGTGCAACGCCACCATCGGCTCGTCGATCACGCCCCTCAGCGCCTCGCCCAGCGCCACGGCCTCGGGGTGGTGGATGTCGAGCGCCACCAGCCGACAGCCCGCATCGGGCAGGCGCGCCGCCGGATGCGCCACGCCCTGCCATTCGATAAACGCCGGAAACGCGCCGTCAAAGGGCAGCCGCCCATCTTCGGGCACGGCCATGCGCCAGTTCAGCTCTCCCCGGCTCAGCGCCATCGGCCGGCCCGTCCCCGCCGGTGCCGCCGCCAGCGCGGCCTCCAGGCCATTCTCCTCGCAGCGCGCGATCCAGTTGCTCAGCCGCGGCGGGCCCGCGAACCGATCGAGGTCGAACCAGCGCGCGCGCCCCGGCGCGGGCGCCGCCGGGTCGATGGCGATCACCTCCAGATACAGCCCCGGGCCAAGGTGCAGCAGCCGGTTATGGGTGCCCATCGCCGCATGCGCCCCGCCGGGCGCCAGGCCGACGCCCAGAGCGGCCTCGACGGCCGCCACGCCCGCCTCCAGGTTCTCTGCGGCAACCGCCAGATGATCGAGACGCACCATCGCCTTGTCCTTTCCCTCGCTCCCGCACCTGCCCGCCGGGCGCATGCGTCGACGCCCATGCATTGCCTGTCGCCGTCCTCCCGGCAGGACCGGCCGCCAGGCCCCTCCATGCTCTCGCGCGCCCAGGACGGTTTTTCAACCTCCCTGAATGAAAGGCTCTGCTGCGCATGGTCGCGCCGCCGCCGCCCGGCCGAACGGTCCCGGATGCCCTTTCCGGTTCTTCTGGCGGGAAATATCCTCGGGGGGCGTGCCCGGGCCCCGGCCCGGGCGCGGCGGGGGGCAGACAGCCCCCCGTGACGCCCTCTCAGGCCGTGCGCGCCGCGCGGATCAGGCTCAGGATATCCTGCGCCGCCGCGGGAATGTTGGTGCCCGGCCCGAAGATCGCCTTGACCCCCGCCTTTTTCAGAAAATCGTAATCCTGGTGCGGGATCACACCGCCGCAAATCACGATGATATCCTCGGCGCCCTGCGCCTTGAGCGCCTCGATCAGCTTGGGCGCAAGCGTCTTGTGCCCGGCCGCCTGCGACGAGATGCCGACCACGTGCACGTCGTTGTCGACGGCATCCTGCGCCGCCTCTTCGGGGGTCTGGAACAGCGGACCGACATCGACGTCGAAACCGATATCGGCAAAGGCCGTGGCGATCACCTTGGCGCCGCGGTCATGCCCGTCCTGGCCCATCTTGACCACCAGCATCCGCGGCCGCCGCCCCTCGTCCTCGGCAAACGCCTCGACCGATTTCTGGATCGCGGCGAACCCCTCGTCGCCCTCGTAGGCCGCGCCGTAGACGCCGGCCAGTGTCTTGACCTCCGCCCGGTGCCGCCCGAATGCCTTTTCCATCGCCATGCTGATCTCTCCCACCGTGGCGCGCGCGCGGGCGGCCTCGACCGCCAGGCGCAAGAGATTGCCCTCACCGCTCTGCGCGGCCTGCTCCAGATCGGCCAGGGCCGCGTCGCAGGCGGCCTGGTCGCGGCCCGCGCGCAGTTTCTTAAGATGCGCGACCTGGCTATCGCGGACCCTGACGTTGTCCACATCGAGGATGTCGATCTCCTGTTCCTCGTCGAGCCGCCACTTGTTGACGCCGACGATCACCTCGTCGCCGCGGTCGACGCGCGCCTGCCAGCGCGCGGCGGCCTCTTCGATCCTGAGCTTGGGCATGCCGGAGGCCACCGCCTTGGTCATGCCGCCCATCTCGTCGATTTCCTCGATGATCTTCCAGGCCGCGTCGGCCAGATCGGCGGTCAGCTTCTCGACGTAGTACGATCCCGCCAGCGGATCGACGACCTTGGTCACCTTGGTCTCGTTCTGCAGGATCAGCTGGGTGTTGCGCGCGATCCGGGCCGAGAATTCGGTGGGCAGCGCGATGGCCTCGTCAAAAGCGTTGGTGTGCAGCGATTGCGTGCCGCCGAGGACCGCGCTCATCGCCTCGTAGGCGGTGCGGACGATGTTGTTGTAGGGGTCTTGTTCGGCCAGCGAAACGCCCGAGGTCTGGCAGTGGGTGCGCAGCATCAGCGATTTCGGGTTCTTCGGCTCGAACTCGCTCATGATACGGTGCCACAGGAACCGCGCGGCGCGCAGCTTGGCGATTTCCATGAAGAAGTTGGTGCCGATGGCAAAGAAGAACGACAGCCGCCCGGCAAAGGCGTCGACGTCCAGCCCGCGGTCGAGCGCCGCTTTGACGTATTCCTTGCCGTCGGCCAGCGTAAAGGCCAGCTCCTGCACCAGGTTCGCGCCGGCCTCCTGCATGTGGTAGCCGGAGATCGAGATCGAGTTGAACCGCGGCATGTCGGTCGAGGTGAACTCGATGATGTCCGAGATGATGCGCATCGAGGGCTCGGGCGGGTAGATATAGGTGTTGCGCACCATGAACTCTTTGAGGATGTCGTTCTGGATGGTGCCCGACAGCTGCGCCCGGTCGACCCCCTGTTCCTCGCCCGCGACGATGAAATTGGCGAGGATCGGGATCACCGCGCCGTTCATCGTCATCGAGACCGAGATATCGCCCAGCGGGATGCCGTCGAACAACACCTTCATGTCCTCGACGCTGTCGATGGCCACGCCCGCCTTGCCCACGTCGCCCACGACGCGCGGGTGGTCGCTGTCATAGCCGCGATGGGTGGCCAGGTCGAAGGCGACCGACACGCCCTGCTGCCCCGCGGCCAGCGCCTTGCGGTAGAAGGCGTTCGATTCCTCGGCGGTGGAAAAACCCGCATATTGCCGGATCGTCCAGGGCCGGCCGGCATACATGGTGGCCTTCGGGCCGCGGGTGAACGGCGCCTCGCCGGGAACCGCGCCCATATGGGCCAGCCCTTCGGTATCGTCCTCTGTATAAAGCGGCTTGACCGCGATGCCCTCGGGCGTTTGCCAGGTCAGCTCGTCGGGGTTGCGGCCCTTCATTTCCTTCTCGGCCAGCCTGGCCCAGGTCTCTTTCTTGTCGGTCATCGGCAGAGTCCTTTCCTCAGCCCCGCTCAGTCGCGGGTTCGTTCTTCGCTTTCCTGTCCAGCGCGCCTATATGAGGCGGGACAGGAGGTTGTATGAAAATCCGTCTCGTCCTCGGCCTTGTTGCCATGTTGCCCGCGGCAGCCATCGCCGCCGAAGACCCCGGCGCGCTTGCGCGCTGGCAGGCTGACCCGTCCTTGGTGCTGGAGGCCGATGACCTGGAGATCGAGGCGTTCCATTGGCTCGCCCGGCCGGTGGTCGTGTTCGCCGACAGCCCGGCCGACCCGCGATACCGCGAGCAGATGCAATTGCTGACCGCGCGGCTGGACGAACTGGCGGACCGCGACGTGGTCATAATCACCGATACCGACCCCCAGGCGCGTTCACCGCTGCGCCAGAAGTTGCGCCCGCGCGGCTTCATGCTGGTGCTGATCGGCAAGGATGGCGGCGTCAAGCTGCGCAAGCCCTTCCCCTGGGACGTACGCGAGATCACCCGCTCGATCGACAAGACGCCCCTGCGCCAGCAGGAGATCCGCGACCGGGCCGGGGGGGGCGGGTAAAGGGTCACTCCAGACCCTCCGCAAAGCTGAAGCGCGCGCCCTCGGGCAGGCTGGGCACGAACCCCGCCAGCTTGTCGCGCAGCCCCGCCGCCGCCTCGGGCCGGGTGGCGTAGAAGATCACGACCGGCGCCGCGACAAAGCCCTGCGGACCGGTCAGTTCGAGTTCGCCCAGGCGCACCCAGTCCGGCCCGGCGCCCGGGCCCAGCCACCGCTCGTAGACCATCGCCAGGTCGGCGCCGTGCCGCTGGGGCAGCCCGTCGGCCCAGCCGGGCCCCATGCCGGCCTGCCGCGCCGCCAGCGCCTCGGACGAGGCCAAGCCCCACAGGTCGACCACGTAATCGGGGTTGCGGTAGGCCACCCAGCCGATGTCGTTGACCGCCACCGGCGCCGCGATCACCTCTTTCGCGATCCGGCCCAACTGGCGCTGCTGGAGGTAGACCGCGCGCGCCGAGGCCGGCCCCTCGGCCAGCACAAGCGGCAGGTAGGTCGACAGCGGCAGCGCCAGGACGATGGCCGGCATCACCGGCGCGAGGGCCGGCATCCGGTCGCGCCCGGCCAGCGCCCAATAGCCGAAGGCGTAGACCGCCGCGCCGATCAGGAAGACCAGCATGTAATGCTCGTAGCGATAGCTCCAGCCCATCTTGCCGAGGATCAGATGCGCCGGCGCCACCACCATGGCGATCAGCACGATGGGGGCGGTGCGCTTGCGCGTCAGCGGGCGCGCGAATAACAGGCCCAGCCCCACGGCCAGCACGATCAGAACCGTCGCCACCCCCATGGGGCCGAACAGGTTGATCAGAACCCTGTACACCATGGCCTGCATGCCAGAGACGCCCGGAAACTCCATCGACGAAAGCTTGGCCATCACCGAACTGGGCAAGGGCCCGATGCCAAGCGCGGTGAGAAACGCCACGAACCCGGCAAAGGGCAGCACCGCGCCCGCCGTCAGCAACAGCCCCGCCCGGCGCGCCCCCGACAGCAGCAGGTAGGCACAGACCGTCAGCGAGATCGCCAGCCCCTCGGGCCGCAGCAGCGGGCCCAGCACGATCCCCAGCGACAAGAGCCAGCCCACCCGATTGTCACGTGCCAGCACGATGAGGCCCAGCAGGACCATAAGGCTGACCAGCGCATGCAGGCTGTGCTCCATCCCCAGAAAGGCCACGCCGGCCATGTTCAGCGCGACCGGCCCGATCGCGGCCAGCGCCAGGGCCATGCCGGGAAAGCGGCCGAATTCCGACCATGCGATCAGCTTGCCCCAGGCCCAGCCGCAGCCCAGTAGCGCAAGCATGTTGACGAGCGCGGGCAGGTAGCGCTGCACCTCCGTCCCCGCCATCGGTGTCAGCAACAGCGGGTAGAGAACCGATGAATCGGCCGAGGCGAACTCGCCCGGATTCACCCCATAGCCGCCGCCGGCGATCGAGCGGGCCATTTCGAGGTGGATATAGACGTCGTCCAGCGGGTATTCGAACACCCCGCCGGTCTGGATCAGGGCCAGCACCTGAAGGACGATGTAATGCACCAGCCCCGCCAGCGCCGCCCAAAGCGGCAGCGCCGGGCGCCACGTGGCGCGGTCTGGCGTTGCAGGTTGTGCCGTATCGCTCATTCGAACTCCATGATCACGTCATCCACCGCCAGGCTGTCGCCCGCACCGGCATTGATCTTGGTCACGATGGCCTTGCGCTCGGCGCGCAGGATGTTTTCCATCTTCATCGCCTCGACGGTGCAGAGCGCCTGGCCTTCCTGCACTTCTTGGCCCTCTTCCACGTCGACCTTCACGATCAGCCCCGGCATCGGGCAGAGCAGCATCTTGGAGGTGTCGGGCGGAAGCTTTTCGGGCATCAGCGCGGCGAGTTCCGCCTGGCGCGGCGTGTAGACCGACACCCGCATATCCGCGCCGCGATGGCGGACGCGGAACCCGTTCGGTGCCTTGCCGACCTTCAGCACCAACGGTTCGCCGTCGATAGTGAGCCGCGCCAGCGGCTGGCCCGGCGTCCAGGCGGAGGTGACGCGATGGTGATCGCCCTCGTCGAAATGCACGGTCGAGCCCTCGTGATCGGCCTCGATCCTGACCGCGAACCAGACGCCCTGGGCGCAGACCACCCAGTTGTCACCCACATGGCGTTCGTGATTGTCCATCGTCCCGGAGATACGGGCGCGTCGGATCTCGGCGACGCGGAACATCGCCGCCGCGGCCGCCGCAACCTTGCGCAGTTCCGGCGCGGGCAGGTCTACGCCCTCGAACCCCTCGGGATACTCCTCGGCGATGAAGGCGGTTGTGATATCGCCCGAGCAGAATCGCGGATGCTCCATCACCGCCGCAAGAAACGGCAGGTTGTGGCCGATGCCCTCGACCTCGAACGCATCGAGCGCGGTGCGCATCTCCTCGATGGCCTGGTCGCGGGTCGGCCCCCAGGTGCAAAGCTTGGCGATCATCGGGTCATAATACATCGAGATCTCGCCACCCTCGTAGACGCCGGTGTCGTTGCGCACGACGGCCGAGTCGTGGGAGGATTCGGCGGGCGGGCGGTAGCGCGTCAGCCGCCCGATAGAGGGCAGGAAACCGCGATACGGATCTTCGGCGTAAAGCCGGCTTTCCATGGCCCAGCCGTGCAGCTTGACGTCCTTCTGCGCGATCTTCAGCTTTTCACCGGCCGCAACGCGGATCATCTGCTCGACCAGGTCGATGCCGGTGATCAGCTCTGTGACCGGGTGCTCCACCTGGAGGCGGGTGTTCATTTCCAGGAAGTAGAAGTTCTTGTCGCCGTCGACGATGAATTCCACCGTGCCGGCGCTGGCATAGCCCACCGCCTGGGCCAGCGCGACCGCCTGTTCGCCCATCGCCTTGCGCGTCGCGGGGTCGAGGAAGGGCGAGGGCGCCTCTTCGATGACCTTCTGGTTGCGGCGCTGGATCGAACATTCCCGTTCGCCCAGGTAGATGCAGTTGCCGTGCGTGTCGGCCAGCACCTGGATCTCGATATGGCGCGGCTGGGTGACGAATTTCTCGATGAAGATGCGGTCGTCGCCGAAGGAACTGGCCGCCTCGTTCTTGGACGACTGAAAGCCCTCGCGCGCCTCTTCGTCGGTCCAGGCGATGCGCATCCCCTTGCCGCCGCCGCCCGCGGACGCCTTGATCATCACCGGATAGCCGATTTCCTTGGAAATCTTGACCGCCTCGTCGGCGTCCTCGATCAGGCCCATGTAGCCGGGCACGGTCGACACTCCGGCCTCCTGGGCGATCTTTTTAGAGGTGATCTTGTCGCCCATCGCCTCGATGGCATTCGCGGGCGGGCCGATGAACGCGACGCCGGCTTTTTCCAGCGCCTCGGCAAAACGCTTGTTTTCGGACAGGAAACCATAGCCCGGATGCACCGCCTCGGCACCGCTTGCCTTGATCGCCTCCATGACCTTGTCGATCACGATATAGGACTGATTGGCCGGCGGCGGGCCGATATGGATCGCCTCGTCGGCCATTTCCACATGCAGCGCGTTGCGGTCCGCGTCCGAATAGACGGCGACCGTGGCAATCCCCATCTTGCGGGCGGTCTTGATGACTCGGCAGGCGATCTCGCCCCGGTTCGCGATCAGGATCTTGTTAAACATTTCTGTCCCTTCCAGCCTTGGGCCGGGTCGCCTTGGCGCCGGCCGCCATAGAAAAACACCCACCGGCCGCGGGCCGCGCGGCGGTGGGTGTCGCGTGATGTCGGTGGGGCGACGAGACGCCCCGGACAAGCGTGATGTCAGTAGCAGAGGCCTGCGTCGTCGCACAGCGCACCGGCGGCCGCGCCGCCGGCCGCACCGGCGGCCACGTTTTCGTCCAGCAGGTCGGCCACGATGGCCCCGGTCGCCGCGCCGGCAATCGCCCGGTCGCGGTCATTCGACAGGCCGCAGCCCGTGAGAAGAGCGGCGGCAAGTGCCGCGAAAATCGCCTTGTCCATGTCGGACCCCTCCGTATTGCACATGGCGCAAACCTACGCGCAGCACGCGGCACGCAACAGGGGCCGGCCCCGGCACCGGCGGCAGATCGCCGGCCCGGCGAACGCAAAAAATTCGGCCTGCCCACGCGTGGGCGAGGCCGAAGAAATGGGGAAGGGTAACGCCTTGGATCCGGATCGGGACTTGGGGGAAGACCCGCCGAAGCCATGAAAACCGTGACCGATTCCGCCCGCCGGTCAAAGCCCGCCGTGCGGCGCGGCCCGACATGGGCCGTTTCCCGCCAGATCCGCGCCCCTGCAAGCGAGATCATGCCGAAACCTCCCCGTCGAACAGATCGGGAAAACTCGACCTGGCGCAGTCGAGGTCGATCCTGAGGAGCGCTTCGTAGCTTTCCGGGTCAAAGGGCTCTTCCGCGGGCACCACCTCGCGGCCGAAGAACCATGACAAGCGCCCGGCATCGAGATTGCCGCGTTCGAACGGCGCCTCGCCGAAATGGTCCCACAGCGCCAGGAGAAAGCCGGCATCGGCGCGACGATCCGCCGGGCGCCGATCAGCATAGCGTTCACGCGCAACAAGAGGCGTGGCGCCCTTCTTGTTTCCGCGGCGGATGGTGAACTGGAAATCTGTGCCGGGCAGGCGGCTGGGAAAGCCCCGGTGTTTCAGCATCGCGCCCTCCCCCGGCCGTGGGCGCGAGGTGCCGGCGCGGGCGCGATCGCCCGTGCCGGCTTGCGATCAGTATTTGTTGTAGGTCGGCTCCGGCTCGACGGTAGCGACAGGCTCGACATAGACGACCTCTTCTTCCTGCTGTGCGCAGGCCGCGACGAAGGCCACCAGCGAAATGGCGAGAAGGGTCTTAATGCTCTTGGACATCCGGGTCTCCTGTTGTTTGACAAGGCCGGCAACTCGCAATGCCCTGCGAAGCCTGCCTCTTTTCCACTCGAGCCCGCCCGCAGGCGGCCCGTGTCGAGCATAGACCATCGACGCGCGCTTGCACATGGCAAAGACGCAGGCACGCAATGCGCCGCCGTCAAGGAAACGATCGCCAAGGTCGGCATGCTCAGAAGCCCTCCCAGATGCAGCGGTCGCCCTCGGGGCTGTAGGCCTCGAAAAACTGGGTGGCCTCTGGATCTGCGGTGCCGAAGGGCAACGGCCGGTCCGACAGCGAGATCACGATCTGGGACGGGCGGGCACCCAACTCGCTGAGCCGCGGCAGCGCGTAAGCCTCGCACAGATAAGCCATGTCTTCGGCGGCTGTCTCGAAATCCACCGCGCCGCCGTCGCGTGCGATCTCGGGTGCCAGAAAGCGAAAGCGCAGGGTCAGCCCTGTGGGCCCGGGTTCCCCCCAAACGGTTTCGATCAGGCTGACGGGCTGGCCCGACGGCACGTCGATCGTCGCCTGCCCGAGGACCGGGCCGGCGGCAACCGCCACACCGAGAAGGACCGCGCGCACCACCGTCCTAGCCCTCCGGACGCCGCGCGAGACAGTCGATCTCGACCAAAGCGCCGACCGCCAGCGCGGTCACGCCGATGGTCGTGCGCGCCGGGCGCCGGGCGGGCGGGAAGAACGACTGGTAGGTGTCGTTGAACGCCGCGTAGTCACGCTCGAAATCCGTCAGGTAACAGCGGCACTGCACGACATGGGACAGATCGAGGCCCACGCCCCTGAGCACGATGTCGAGGTTTTCCATCACCCGGCGCGTCTGCGCCGCGATGCCCTCGGGCAGCGGCGCGTCGGGGGCGTCCGGGTCGGTCGGCATCTGGCCTGTCAGCATCACCCAGCCATCGGCCTCGACCGCGTGGGAAAACGGTGCGACGGGCCGCGGGCCGCCGGCGATCATGTGGAAAACCGGGCTCATGCGGGCTGCCTTTCCTGCGCGTGGGCCAGCCAGCGCGCGCGATGGGCGGGGCTGGCCAACAACGCCGCGATGCGCGTCTCGGCCCGGGCCTTGGGAAACGGCCGGGCCGCGCGACCGCCTGCGGTCACGACAAGCCCGGCGCCCTCCGCCTCCACCCGTATGACGGGGGAAAACCCCCGGATCTGCTGCAACTCTCGCCACAGGTCCTGGCGTATCTGCTGCGCCAGCCGCCGCTTGCGCGCGGCCGGAAACCCGGCCCGAACCGACAGGTCGAACCGCGCCGGCAGGTGCCGCGCCAGCGTCAGCGCACCCTCCTCGCGCAGGATATGCCAGCCCCCCTGCGCCATGGTCAGAGCGGGATGTTGTCGTGCTTTTTCCACGGCTTCTGCAGCTTCTTGTTGCGCAACGCCGCAAAGGCCCGGCTGACCCGCCGCCGGGTCGACCGCGGCTGGATCACCTCGTCGATAAAGCCGCGCTCGGCCGCCACGAACGGGTTGGCAAAGCGGTCCTCGTATTCCTTTGTGCGCATGGCGATCCTTGCGGGGTCGCCCAGCTCCGATCGGTAGAGGATCTCGGCCGCCCCCTTGGCCCCCATGACCGCGATCTGCGCGGTCGGCCAGGCATAGTTGAAATCGCCGCGCAAATGCTTGGACGACATCACGTCATAGGCCCCGCCATAGGCCTTGCGTGTGATCACGGTCACCTTCGGTACCGTCGCCTCGCCAAAGGCATAAAGCAGCTTGGCACCGTGCTTGATGACGCCGCCGTATTCCTGGCCCGTCCCCGGCAGGAAACCGGGCACGTCCACGAAGGTCAGGATCGGGATCTCGAAACAGTCGCAGAACCGCACGAAACGCGCCGCCTTGCGCGAGCTGTCGATGTCGAGACACCCGGCCAGCACCATCGGCTGGTTCGCCACCACGCCCACCGTGCGGCCTTCCAGACGGATGAAGCCGGTGATGATGTTCTTGGCGAAATCCTCCTGGATCTCGTAGAAATCGCCTTCGTCCGCGACCTTCAGGATCAGCTCCTTCATGTCGTAGGGCATGTTCGGGTTGTCCGGGATCAGGGTATCGAGGCTGATCTCGACCCGCTCGGGGTCATCGAAGAACGGCCGGACGGGCGGCTTTTCGCGGTTGTTGAGCGGCAGCAGGTCGACCAGCCGGCGCACCTCGTACAAGGCCTCGACATCGTTGTCGAAGGCGCCATCGGCGACCGAGCTTTTCCTGGTGTGGGTCGACGCGCCGCCCAATTGCTCGGCGGTCACGACCTCGTTGGTCACGGTCTTGACCACGTCGGGGCCGGTCACGAACATGTAAGAGCTGTCGCGCACCATGAAGATGAAGTCGGTCATCGCCGGCGAATAGACCGCGCCGCCCGCGCAGGGCCCCATGATCACGGAAATCTGCGGGATCACGCCCGACGCCTCGATATTGCGCTGGAACACCTCGGCGTAGCCGGCCAGCGAGGCCACGCCTTCCTGGATCCGCGCGCCGCCCGAGTCGTTCAGCCCGATCACCGGTGCCCCGTTCTGCACCGCCATGTCCATGATCTTGCAGATCTTCTGGGCGTGGGTCTCGCTGAGCGACCCGCCGAAAACGGTGAAATCCTGGCTGAACACGTAAACCATGCGGCCGTTGATCGTGCCCCATCCGGTGACCACCCCGTCGCCATAGGGGCGGCTCTCTTCCATCCCGAAATCGGTGCAGCGATGGGCGACGAACATGTCGAATTCCTCGAACGACCCTTCGTCCAGCAACAGGTCGATGCGTTCGCGCGCGGTCAGCTTGCCCTTGGCGTGCTGGCTTTCGATCCGCCGCTCGCCGCCGCCCATGCGCGCGTTCTCGCGGCGCCGTTCCAGCTCTTGCAGGATATCTTTCATGTGGTTCGCCCCGTTCAAGTTTGCGGCACCCTATCGGTGCAGAGCGCGGGCTCAAAGGAGAATTCGGTAAATTTGCAAATTTTTGACAGGCCGCCCTTGGCGAATTGCAAATCAGCAAAATTGCGGCCCGGGCACTGTCCAATGGACAAGCCGCCCGCTTGGTTCTAACTGACGCTTATGAGCGCCCGGCCAGACGTGCGGCTTTTCGACCGCACGACCCCTCCGCATATCGTCACACTGGTGCTGCTGGCCGGCATCTCGGCACTGTCGATGAACATCTTCCTGCCGTCACTGCCCAACATGACCGAATATTTCGGCACCGATTACCGGCTGATGCAGCTCTCGGTGGCGCTCTACCTCGCGGTGAACGCGGTGCTGCAGATCCTGATCGGCCCGATCTCCGACCGCTACGGCCGCCGCCCGGTCATGCTGGGCTCGATCGCGCTCTTTCTCCTGGCCACGCTGGGCTGCCTGCTGGCGCCCAGCGTCGAGATCTTCCTGCTGTTCCGCATGGCCCAGGCGATCGTCGTCACGGGCATGGTGCTCAGCCGCGCGGTGGTGCGCGACATGGTGCCCGACGCCCAGGCCGCCTCGATGATCGGCTATGTCACGATGGGCATGGCGCTGGTGCCGATGCTGGGCCCGGCGCTGGGCGGTTTTCTTGACGAGGCGTTCGGCTGGAAGGCCAATTTCACGATGCTGTTCGCGGCGGGCGCAGCGATCCTCGCGCTGGCCTGGGCCGACATGGGCGAAACCGCGCGCGGCGGCAGCACGAGCCTTGTCGCCCAGTTCCGCGAATACCCCGAGCTTTTCGGGTCGCGCCGGTTCTGGGGCTATGCGCTGGCCGCCGCCTTCGCCTCGGGCGCGTTCTTCGCCTATCTCGGCGGCGCGCCCTTCGTGGGCAGCGAGGTCTTCGGCCTCTCGCCCTCGGCGCTGGGCCTTTATTTCGCGCTCACCGCGCTCGGCTACATGGCGGGCAATTTCGTCTCGGGCCGCTTTTCGGTGCGCCTCGGCGTCAACCGGATGATCCTGACCGGCACGCTGACGGTCACCGCCGGGATTTTGCTGTCGATCCTTCTGTTCTTGCTGGGCGCCACCCACCCGCTGGCCTTCTTCGGGTTCATGGCCGCGATGGGCCTGGGCAACGGCATGGTCCTGCCCAACGCCACCGCCGGCATGCTGTCGGTGCGCCCGCGGCTGGCCGGCACCGCCAGCGGGCTGGGCGGCGCGATCATGATCGGCGGCGGCGCCGGGCTTTCGGCGCTGGCGGGCGCGCTGCTGGTGCCCGGGCGCGGCCCTTACCCGCTGCTCCTGATCATGCTGGCGACCTCGTTGGCCTCGATCCTGGCCACGCTCTACGTGCTGCACATCAACCGTATCGCCGGGCCCATCGACACCACACCGCCGCCCAGGGCCCGCCCGCCCCGCGCCTGACCCAGGGGCTTCTTCTTGGCCAAAATACCCACGGCGCGCCGGTGCCACGGGCGTTGCGCCCCGGCTTGTGCGCGAGGTTTGCAAAGGCTATCCCCTCACAAAGCAAATCTGCAAAGGCCCCGACATGGCGACCCAGAAACTCTATGCCGGCGTCAAGCTGCGCGAGACCCGCACGCGGCTGGGGCTCACGCAAAAGGATTTCGCCGCGCGGCTGGGCGTCTCGCTGCCCTACCTCAACCAGATGGAAAACAACCACCGCCCGGTCTCGACCGGCGTGGTGCTGGCGCTGGCGCAGGAATTCGGCTTCGATGTCACCGAACTGTCCACCGGCGATGCCGAACGGCTGGTCTCGGATATGCGCGAGGCGCTGGCCGATCCGGTCTTCGCCGACTCCGCCCCGCCGCTGGCCGATCTGCGGCTCGCCGCATCGAACGCGCCGGCACTCGCGCGCGCCTTTCTCGATCTTCACCGCGCCTACCGGCAAAGCCACGAACGCCTCGCCTCGCTCGACGAGGCGCTGGGGCGCGAGGATGCCGCGCTCAGCCCCTCGCCGTGGGAGGAGGTGCGCGACTTCTTCCACTATTGCGACAACTACATCGACGCGGTCGACCGCGCCGCCGAACGCTTCGCCTGCCCCGGCGGGGTGCGCGCCGACCCGGTAGAGCGCGCCCGCGCAGCCCTGGCCGAGGTCGGCGTCGGCGTGGAATACCGCGACGGGCCGGGGCTCAGGGCCTATGATGCCAGGGCGCGCCTGCTGACGCTCAACGCCCGCAGCGCGCCGGCCACCCAGCGCTTTCAGATGCTCCACCAGGTGGCGCTGCTGACCCGCGACAAGCTTTTGCAGGCCACGCTCGACCTTGCCCGGTTCCAGTCCGACGAGGCGCGCGCCATCGCCCGGATCGGGCTGGCCAACTATTTCGCGGGGGCCGCCCTGCTGCCCTACGGCGCCATTCTGGACGCCGCCCGCGAGACCCGTCACGACCTGGAATTGCTGTCGGACCGGTTCGGCGCCTCGGTCGAACAGGTCGCCCACCGGCTGTCGACCCTGCAACGCCCCGGCGCCAAGGGCGTGCCGTTCTTTTTCGTCCGGGTCGATCAGGCCGGCACGATCACCAAGCGCCACTCGGCCACGCGGCTGCAATTCGCGCGTTTCGGCGGCGCCTGCCCGCTTTGGAACGTGCACCGCGCGTTCGAGACGCCCGGCCGCTTCCTGCGGCAGCTGGCCGAGACGCCTGACGGTGTACGCTACCTCAACATCGCCCGTGACGTGTCCAAGCCCGGCGGCGCATGGGGCGCGCCGGTGCGCCGCTTCGCCATCGCGCTGGGCTGCGAGATAAGCCATGCCGCGAACCTGGTCTATGCCGACGACCTCGACCTGACCAAATCGGCCGCCTTCGAACCGATCGGCATTTCCTGCCGCATCTGCGAACGGCGCGAGTGCCACCAGCGGTCGGTGCCGCCGCTGGAACGGCGGCTCAGCGTCGATGCCGACCGGCGCGGCGTGCTGCCCTACGAGATCGCGGAATAGTTTTGACGCAAAGCCGACTTGCGCCCTACCCTTCACCGAAAAGGGAGGGAACGCAGCAATGGAACTGAACGGAACCCGCGTGATCGCGGCGGACCGGGCGACGGTCTGGTCCCACCTCACCGACCCGGACACGCTGCGCGAGGCGATCCCCGGCTGCCAGGAACTGGAGGGCAGCCTGGAGGACGGGTTCACGGCGGTGGTCAAGCAGAAGGTCGGCCCGGTCAGGGCCACGTTCAAAGGCGGGGTCACGATCTCCGACATCGTCGAAACCGAAAGCTACCGGATCGCCGGCGAGGGCAAGGGGGGCGTCGCGGGCTTTGCCAAGGGGCGGGCCGACGTGCGGCTGGCGGATGTCGAGGAGGGCACCGAGCTGAGCTACGACGTCCATGCCGAGGTGGGCGGCAAGCTGGCGCAGCTCGGCTCGCGGCTGATCCATGGCACGGCCCGACGGCTGGCCGATCAGTTCTTCGACCGCTTTCAGGAAATGGTCGAGGGCCCGCCCGAGGACACCGACGACGCGGCCGGCAGCACCCGGGCGGGCTGAGGCGCTCAGTTCACCGCAGCGGCGGCCAGCATCCGGGCGATCTCGTCCTTTAACACCATGCGCTGCTTGCGCATCTCGGTGAGGTGCAAATCGTCGGTGGGCTCGATATCGGTCTCGGCCCGGTGCACCTGGCCATTGATCTCGTGATAGTCTTCGACAAGCTTGGCGAAATGCGCGTCGCGCGCCTTGAGATCGTGGATCGCCTCTGCCTTGTCGGGGAAATCCTCGGCCAGTTCGTGCGGCGTGTTCGTCATTGCGGTGTCCTTCTCCCGGAATTGCCGGACGAGCCTAGACCGCTCGACGGCGGGCCACCTTGACCCCGATCAAACCGGCCCGCCCTCCAGCGCCGCCCCATGCGTCAGGATCACCGGCACGACGAGGTCTTCTTCGTCGATCAGGTGCCGGTCTAGAAAGCCCGCGAATCCGGTCAGGTTGTCGTGCAGCGCCGCGGCCTTGCCCGCCAGCGCGATGGGCTCGGCCCTGAGCACCCGGTTGGTCGCCGTCGCCAGTTCATGCAGCTGCCCGTCGAGCGCCTGATGGTCGGCATCGAGGATGTCAAAGCCCCGCTCCAGCCGCGGCTCAAGCCCCGCGAGGCGCGGGAAATAATGCAGATCCTCGATCCTGTGATGGCCGTGCAGCTCGGTCACCAGCGCCTGCCCCAGCCGCCCGACAAAGCCCAGATTGCGCGGCGCCGCTTCGGTGCGTTGGTCGGCCAGCGCCGCGGCATCCTCGGTCATCCGCGCCAGCAGGTCGCGAAACAGCATGTGCCGGCTCAGCCAGAACCGGGTCAGCCCGTCGAAATTGGCGTCACTCTCCCACAAATCGCGGGGATGCTCGTCAAGCAGCACCTTCAGGGCGTCGGGCAGGCCGGAGCGTCGGTCGAGGGTCATCGTGTCTTTCATGCTGCTGCACATAGCGGCCCGCCGTGGCCGGGCAAGCAGGCCCTGATCACAGCTTGGCGGCGTCGGTCGGCGGGGTCGCCTGCCGCTTCAGCACGGCCTCGCGCCAGGTGATGAAGCTGACCGCCCCGACGATCAACGCACCGCCCAGCACCACCCAGCCGTCCACCGCTTCGCCGAAGGCAAACCACCCCAGCGCCGTGGCCCAGACCAGTTGCAGGAAGGACACCGGCTGGGTCACTGCCAGCGGCGCGGCGCGAAACGCCATGGTCATGGAAAAATGCCCCGCCGTGGCGAAGGCCGCGACCAATAACAGCCAGAACAGCTGGCTCAGCGTCGGCGTGACCCAGACCGCCGCGGCGAAAGGGGCCAGCCCGATCGTGACTGTGATCGACAGCATCGCCACCACCGCCGCCGCGCCCTTGCCGCTGAGGCGGCTGGCCAAAAGGTAGGAGGCGGCGAAAAAGAGCGCGGTGAACAGCATCGCCACATGGCCCGGCGACACCTCGCGAAACCCCGGACGCAGGATGATCAGAACCCCGACGAACGCCACCGCGATGGCCGCGATGCGCCGCGTCGCCAGCTGCTCACCAAAGATCAGCGCCGCGCCGATCGTGACATAGACCGGGTTGAGATAGTTCATCGCCGTGACCTCGGCGATCGGGATCTTCGTCATCGCGTAGAACCAGCAGATCACGCCGGCCGTGTGCGCCGCGCCGCGCCAGGCGTATAGCTTCAGGTCCGACCGGGTCATCGCCGAACGAAACAGCGGCCCGAGCATCGGGATCAGAAATATCAGCCCCAGGAAGTAACGCAAAAACGCCGCCTCGGCCGCGGGCATGTCGCCGCCCACATGTTTGACCACCGCGGTAACGCCGACGAAATTGAGCCCCGTAGCCAGCATCCACAGGATACCGGCGACAGGTCGATGCGCATCCGGAGTGTCACCCTTGTCCGCCATGGCGCCGACTTGATAGCATCGCGCAACCCTCGGCAAGGGGCGCCGCGCGCCCCGCCCGACGAACGGAGCGCATGTGCCCCACCTCTCAGCCCTGACACCTCTCGCGCTGCTGGCCGCGCTGGCGCTTTCGCCGGCCGCGGCCCATGTGCTGGGCGCCGAGGTGCCGCCGGCCGACTGCCCCGCGCCCGCGGCCGAGCCCGAGGTGCCCGGCGCGCTGGTCCAGGAGTTGCTGGTCTGGATCGGCCGGGCCACCGGCTATGACGTGGCCGAGAGCCTGGCCCGACCGCCCGAGATCGACTTTTGCAGCAAAGGCGAGTGGGTCGATTACGAAGACGCCCGGGTACTGGTCGACGACCAACTGCGCGCGGTCTACGACTGGCCCCGACGTCGGGTGCTGATCGTGCGGCCATGGCACGCGGACGCGCCGCGCGACGTCTCTGTCCTGCTGCACGAACTGGTGCACCACGTGCAGCTGCTCAACCGCGATTGGGAGTGCCTGCAGGCGCCCGAGTGGGAGGCCTACAAGCTGCAGGACCGCTGGCTCGCCGAACGCGGCATCGCATCGGGGTTCGACTGGCTGGCGATCTATTTCATGTCGCGCTGCCCACGGGACATACACCCCTGAGGCGCGCGGCCTTGGGGCTGCGCCGATGCACGCGGCCGGCAGGCCCGGCCCCAAAGCACCAGCGCAGCAAGGGCGGCCCCTTCACCGCCTACCGCCGCGGCACCCATTCCTCGATGGTCCGCACCGCCTCTTCGGCAGTCTCCACGTAGCTGAAGAGGTCGAGATCCTCGCGCGCGATGGTGCCGACCTCGGCCAGCGCCTCGAGGTTGATCACCTTCTCCCAGAACTCCCGGCCGAACAGAAGGAAGGGCACCGGTTCCATCCGCCTGGTCTGGATCAGCGTCAGCGCCTCGAACATCTCGTCGAGTGTGCCGAAGCCGCCGGGAAAGATGGCGATGGCCGCGGCGCGCAGCAGGAAATGCATCTTGCGGATGCCGAAATAATGAAAGTTGAAGCAAAGCTCGGGCGTGACGTATTCGTTCGGGGCCTGCTCGTGCGGCAGCACGATGTTCAGCCCGATCGACACGCCGCCGGCATCGGCCGCGCCGCGGTTGCCGGCCTCCATCACGCCCGGCCCGCCGCCGGTGACGATGACGAACCGTCTGCCCTCATGGCCCTGGCTCTTCTCGGTCATGAGCCGGGCAAAGCGGCGCGCCTCGTCGTAGTACCGGGTCAGTTCGGCCAGCGCCGCGGTCCCGGCCTCGTGCTTTTTCGCGGGCTCGGGGATGCGCGCGCCGCCGAACAGCACGATGGTCGACTCCACGCCGTATTCGCTCATCACCAGTTCGGGTTTCAGAAGCTCCAGCTGCAGCCGCACCGGGCGCAGCTCGTCGCGGCACAGGAATTCCGGGTCGGCATAGGCCAGCCGGTAGGAGGCCGAGCGCGTCTGCGGCGTATCGGGGATCTCGCGCGCGGTTTCGATGTCCTGGTGGGCATCGCGCAGAGGGTGTTTTCTGTCTTCTTTCATCGCTTCTGCCTCGCCTGCGATTGCGCGCGGGTTCTTCTGCCACTATAGCCTGACGCCCAGCGACGCCAGCCACGTTTTCAGGGAGACCCCCATGTCCAACGCCCAGCTCGAAGCCGCCATCGAAGCCGCCTGGGAGGCGCGCGAAACGATCACGCCCTCGACCGGCGGCGAGACCCGCGAGGCCATCGAGGACACGCTCAACGCGCTCGACCGGGGCGACCTGCGCGTCGCCGAACGGCAGGAGGGTGGCGACTGGCACGTCAACCAGTGGGCCAAGAAGGCGGTCCTGCTGGGGTTCCGGCTGAAGGACATGGAACAGCAGGACGGCGGCCCCCAGGGCGGCCACTGGTGGGACAAGGTCGACAGCAAGTTCAAGGGCTGGGGCGACAACGAGTGGAAGGCGGCGGGCTTCCGCGCCGTGCCCAACTGCATCGTGCGCAGATCGGCCTTCATCGCGCCCGGCGTGGTCTTGATGCCCTCTTTCGTGAACCTCGGTGCCTACGTGGACGAGGGCACGATGGTCGACACCTGGGCGACCGTCGGCTCCTGCGCGCAGATCGGCAAGGGCGTGCACCTGTCGGGCGGCGTGGGCATCGGCGGCGTGCTGGAGCCGATGCAGGCCGGCCCCACCATCATCGAGGACAACTGCTTCATCGGCGCGCGCTCCGAGGTGGTCGAGGGCTGCATCGTGCGCGAGGGCTCGGTGCTGGGCATGGGCGTCTATATCGGCCAGTCCACCAAGATCGTCGACCGCGAGACCGGCGAGGTGATGTATGGCGAGGTGCCACCCTATTCGGTCGTGGTATCCGGCTCGATGCCGTCGAAGGGCGGCGTCAACCTCTACTGCGCGGTGATCGTGAAGCGGGTGGACGAACAGACCCGGTCGAAAACCGGCATCAACGAGCTTTTGCGTGACTGACAAGCCTAAAAAGCCCCACCACGTCTACACCCTGGTCGTGCAGGTCGGCCGCAAACCCGATGACGGTCTGCCCGAGGGCGCCACCGGTGCGGGGCTGGTCTGCTATGCCTCCGGCGTCGACGAGGCCGAGGCCGTGCGCGAAACCGTGGCGGTGCTGAAACAGGCCGGGCTGGCGCCGCTCGACGTCACCGGCCACGGCACCGCCGACGAACGCCGTGCCGCCGGGCACGAGATCGGTACCGAAGAGTCCGCGCTGATGGCCCGCGCCCTGGCCGAGAACGCCGTTATCGTGGCGCAGATCGAGGCATTCTACGGCGACGACCAGGACGGCTAGACCGCCCCGGCCCAGACGCCGCCCCGCCCCCTCTTCTTCTTGGTCGAAATACCCCGGGGGTCCGGGGGCAGGGCCCCCGGCGCGCCTCATACCGCCTGCGCGACGCCCTGGCCCAGATCGGGCCGCAAACGCTGCACCAGCACGTCTCCGGTCTCCATGATCGTCTTCATCCGCTCTTCCAGCCGGGTCATCTCGGCCATCGCGCCCTTCAGCCCTTCCGTGTCGTCGCCAAAGGCCGCAAGCCCCTCGAACAGCGTCTGGCTGGCCGCGATCTGGGCCTCGGCATTGCCGATCACCGCGCGCAGATCCTCGACCAGCGCCGCCCCGCGCGGGTCGTCGCCCGCCTTTTCCAGCCGCGCGTCGAGATCCGCCACCGCGCCCTCGATCGCGTCGAACCACGCCTGCGACAGCAACGGCTCGCGCTTTGCCCCCAGCATCGCGTCGCGTTCCAGCCGCCGCGCCCCCGAAACCACCCGGTCGATCCGCCCGCGCAGCGCGCCCTGCACCGACACGATGTCGTCGTTTACCGCGACCACCTTCTTGAGCACCTGGTCGAGCTCTCCGACCAGCCGGTTGATCCGGTCGAGAAAGAGGTTGAGATCGTGGGCCAGCGCCCCGAACTCGTCGGCGGTGCGCACATCGGCCCTGTGGTTGAGATCGCCATAGGCCCGCGCCAGCCGCCCCACGGTGGACCGCAGGCCCAAAAGCGGCTCCATCCGGGCCCGCAGGATCAGGAACAACAGCACCGAATGCAGCACGATCTTGCCCACCGCCAGACCCGCGGTCAGCTTGACGTCCTCGAACCAGAGCGCGAAATCGCGCGACAGGTAGTTGCGCACGTTGACCGTGCCCAGAACGTCGCCCACCTGCGCCTCGGTGTGGCAATTCAGACAAAAGCTTTCGGCCGCCACCTGCACCTCGGCCGCCTTGTACCGCCCCTCGGGCCAGGCCTCGACCGACAGCCCCTGGGGGGTAAAGCCAAAACCCGCCTCGATCGAGCGCACGGTCACGTCGGCCGGGGCGATCTCGACCTTGTACCCCAGTTCGTCCCAGTTCTGCTTGAGGATCGGGTACATCGTGCGCGCCGCCACCGGCCCGCCCTCGTTGCGCATGATCGCACGCACGTTCTCGGCCAGGTCCTCGGCCACGACACGCGCGTCATCCTCGCCATTGACCCGGAAATTATAATAGACGAGCGAGGCCTTGAGGGCGAATTCCAGCACCGTGACGGCGAGCAAGACGAGAAAGAAGTCCTTGATCATGTGGATCAGGAACGACTTGTCGAAGCGCCCGATGCTCAGGCTGTCACTCTCGGCCATGGCGGCGTCTCCCCGCGACTGCCGGCATCAACCTAGCGCGCGCCCCCCCAAGAAGTAGGGCTGCCGCAGGTTGCGTGCCGCGGCCCCCGGCAAGGTCCGGGAAAATTCGAACATTCACGGCCAAAATCACCTCACCTCAGGAATTTTTCGCCCCGGCTCAGAGTTGGGCCAAGACCTCGTCGGTGGCCTCGAAATTTGTCGTCACGCGCTGCACGTCGTCGTCGTCTTCGAGCGCGTCCACCAGCTTCATCAGCTTCTGCATCCCTTCGAGGTCCAGCTCGGTCGTGGTCGTTGGCTTCCAGATCAGCTTGGTCGACTCGCTCTCGCCCAGTTCCGCCTCCAGCGCCGTGGCCACCTCGTTGAGGTCGGTATCGGCGCAGATGATGACGTGCCCGTCCTCGGTGCTTTCCGCATCTTCCGCCCCGGCCTCGATCGCGGCCATCATCACCGTGTCGGCATCGCCCACCTCGGCGGGATAGGTCACCTCGCCCTTGCGCTCGAACATGAACCCGACCGATCCTGTCTCGCCCAGGTTTCCGCCGCTCTTGGTAAAGGTCGACCGCACGTTCGACGCGGTGCGGTTGCGATTGTCGGTCATCGCCTCGACGATGACGGCCACGCCGCCCGGCCCGTAGCCCTCATAGCGGATTTCCTCGTAATCCTCGCTCTCGCCGCCGGTGGCCTTCTTGATGGCGCGCTCGATCACGTCCTTGGGCACCGAGCTCGACTTGGCCTCCTTCACGGCCAGCCGCAGGCGCGGGTTTTTCTCGGGGTCGGGGTCGCCCATCTTGGCGGCGACGGTGATCTCCTTGGAAAGCTTCGAGAACAGTTTGGAGCGCGCCGAGTCCTGGCGGTTCTTGCGGTGCTGGATGTTCGCCCATTTGGAATGGCCTGCCATGGAACCCTCTTTGCGGCGTCTGAGTGCAAGTTTGCGTCTCTATATGTCAGCCCCGGCCCGCCTCGCAAGCCCGCGCCCCCGTTGCAAAGCCGGCCCCGATAGGCTTGGCTGGCGGGGCGGAGGGCCGGCCATGACCCAGGACCAGATCATCCTGTTTGCAATTTTCGCCGCGGTCTTCGCGGGTCTGCTCTGGGGGCGCTGGCGCTACGACCTGGTGGCGTTCTGCGCGCTGCTGGTCGCGGTGCTCGCCGGCGTCGTGCCGACAGACGAGGCCTTCGCCGGGTTCGGCCACCCGGCCACGATGGTCGTGGCGCTGGTGCTGATCGTCTCGGCGGGCCTCGTGCGGTCGGGCGCGGTGCAGTTGATCACCCGCACGATGATCGACAGTGCGCGGCCCATCGGCGCCCATATCGCGATCATGGGCGCTGTCGGCGCGGCGCTCTCGGCCTTCATGAACAACGTTGCCGCGCTGGCGCTCCTGATGCCCGTCGACATCGCCACCGCGCGCAAGGCGGGCCGGGCGCCGGGCCTCAGCCTCATGGCGCTGTCGTTTGCCACGATCCTCGGCGGCATGGCCACGCTGATCGGCACGCCCCCCAACATCATCATCGCCACGATCCGCGCCGACAGCCTGGGAGAGCCGTTCAGAATGTTCGATTTCGCCCCGGTGGGCGCGGTGACCGCGCTTGCCGGGCTCGCTTTCGTCGCGCTGATCGGCTGGCGGCTTATCCCGCGGCCCGACGCGTCTGCCACGGACGGCACGCTCGCCGCCTTCTCGCCCTATATCGCCGAACTGACGGTGCCCGAAGAATCGCCGCTCATCGGGCAGCGGCTGGGCGATCTGTGGCCCCAGGCCGAGGAGAACGACGTCGCCATCCTCGGGCTGGTGCGCGACGGCAGGCGCCGCTACGGCACCCAGCGCGCCACCGCCCTCGCCGCCGGCGACGCGCTGGTGCTCGATGCCACGCCTGCGGCGCTCGACGCGCTGCGCACCTCGCTGGGGCTCGATTTTGCCGAAAGCCCGCGGCAAGAGGCGCTGAGCGCCGCGGGCGCCGGGCTTAACCTCGTCGAAATCGTCGTGCCCGAGGGTGCGCGCATCGCCGGCAAGAGCGCGCGCTCGGTCGGGCTCGCCTGGCGGCGCGGAACCGTCCTCTTGGGCATCTCGCGTCAGGGCCGGCCGATCCGCAGCCAGATCCGCAAGACCACCGTGCGGCCGGGCGACATCCTGCTGCTGCTCGCGCCGCAGGACACGTCCCAGGACGTGGCCGACTGGCTGGGCGGGCTGACGCTGGCCGACCGCGGGCTTGCCGTCACCAACCACCGCAAGACATGGCTTGCCATCGCGGTCTTCGCGGGCGCGGTGCTGGCCGCCAGCATCGGGATGATCGACCTGCCCATCGCGCTGGGCGTGGTGGTCGTCGGCTACGTCCTGTCCCGCATCCTGCCGCTGGCCGAGATCTACGACCACGTCGAATGGCCCGTCGTGGTGCTGCTGGGCGCGATGATCCCGCTCGGCACCGCGCTGCATGAGGCCGGCGGCACCGCGCTCATCGCCGGCGCGCTGGTGGGTGTGACCGAGGGCCTGCCGCCCTGGGCGATCCTCGCCGCGCTGATGGCGGTGACGATGACCCTGTCGGACGTGCTCAACAACACCGCCACCACCGTTGTCGCCGCGCCGGTGGGCATCGAGATGGCCAACCGGCTCGGGGTCAATCCCGACCCGTTCCTGATGGCCGTCGCGGTTGCCGCGTCCTGCGCGTTCCTCACGCCCATCGGGCACAAGAACAACACGCTGATCCTCGGTCCCGGCGGCTATCGCTTCGGCGATTACTGGCGCATGGGCCTGCCGCTGGAGTTGCTGGTCCTTGCCGTGTCGATCCCGACGATCCTGGTGGTCTGGCCGCTGTGACAGGCGCGCGCCGCGCAGCGCGCCTCCTTGCGCCCGGCAATCGGGGCAAGGGCGCCTGCCTGCCCTTCTTCTTGGTCCAAATACCCAATGGCACGACGGCACAATCCGCGCCGCGCCCGGGCCGGCGCGCGGCCTAAAGGGGCCAGAGCAGCGGGATCAGCGCCGAGGACAACAGCCCCATGCTGAGGTTCAGCGGAATGCCCACGCGCAGAAAGTCGGTAAAGCGATAGCCGCCGGGGCCGTAGACCATCATGTTGGTCTGGTACCCGATGGGCGTGGCAAAGCTTGCCGATGCGGCAATCATCACCGCCACCACCAGCGGCCGCGCATCGACCCCCAGCGCGCCCGCCAGCCCGATGGCGATGGGCGTGACGACCACGGCCACCGCGTTGTTCGACACCAGTTCGGTCAGCACCGAGGTCAAGAGGTAGATCGCCCAGACGATCATGAACGGCGGCAGGTTCATCAGCGCGGGCGACACCGCGTCGACCAGCAGGCGGACCGCGCCCGAGGCCTCCAGCGCGGCGCCCACCGCCAGCATCGAGAAGATCAGCGCCAAAAGCCGCCCGTCGACGAAGGAAAACGCCTCTTCCGCGTCGATGCAGCGGGCCAGCAGCACCACGGCCACCGCCGCTAGCGCCAGCAGCAGGATCGGCGCCACGCCCAGCGCGGCCAGCCCCACGATGCCGAAAAGCGCGCCGATGGCCACCGGCGCCTTGGTCCGCCGGTAGGCCCGGCCCGAGGGGTGCGAGATGTCGACCAGCCCCATGTCGTCGGCCAGCCGCTTGATGTCCGGGGCCGCCCCCTCCAGAAGCAGCGTGTCGCCCACGCGCACCACCAGTTCGTCGATCTGACGGCCGATATTCTGGTTGCGGCGGTGCACCCCCAGCACATAAACGCCGTAGCGCCGCCTCAGCCGCATCGAGCCCAGCGAGCGGCCGATCATCCGGCATCCGGGCGAGATCAGCACCTCCACCGTCGAGGTTTCCACCGCCGACAGCTGGTCGACCCGGCGCAGGCTCTTGTTGCGCTGCAGCGACAAAAGCTCGGTCACCGCGGTACGCAGGATCACCCGATCGCCCACCTGCAGTTCGACCCCCTTTAGGTTGCGCCTGAGCGATTCATCGCCGCGGATCACGTCGATCAGCCGCACGCCCTCGCGCTTGAAGAGTTGCACGCCGGTGACCTCGCGCCCGATCAGGTTGCTGTCGGGGGGGATCACCGCCTCGGTGAAGAACTTCATCTTCGACTTGTCGGACAAGAGGTTCGCCATGCTGTCGCGGTCGGGCAGCAGCCGCGGCGCGACGAAACGCAGATAGACCATGCCCCAGGCGATCAGGATCGCGGCCAGCGGCGTGACCTCGAAGATGGAGAACGGCGTCATGCCGTGGGCCCGTGCCACGCCATCGACCAAAAGGTTGGTCGAGGTGCCGATCAGCGTCAGGGTTCCCCCCATGATCGCCGCATAGGACAGCGGGATCAAAAGCTTGGATGCCGAGATATCCATCACCCGCGCAAGCTGCACGAAGACCGGGATCATCACCACCACGACCGGCGTGTTCGACACCACCGCCGAGGCACCTACGACGAAGGCGAACATCGACACGATGGACCGGCGCGGCTTGCGGCGCACGTTGCGCTCGGCCGCCGAGGTAAACCAGTCGAGCGCGCCGGTCCGCACCAATGCGCCCATCACCAGAAACATCGCCGCGATGGTCCAGGGCGCGGGGTTCGACAAAACGCCCAGCGCCACGTCATAGGGCAGGATGCCCAGCACGAGCATCAGCACCGCACCGGCGATGGCGATCACCTCGGTCGGGTAAATTTCCTTTATGAACAGCACGAACATCACAATGACCACGGTCAGCGCGACAAGGGCGGCGGCGGTCGGCGGCAAGGACAGAGCGATCATGAATGTGGCCTGTTTCCCGGTCCGCCGGCCACTTTAGCGGCGACGTCCGCCGGCACAAGCGTCGATTGATGTCGCGGATGCACCGGCGCAAGCCCCGTCAGCCGGGCGGCCGCCAGCAGCGCAAAGAGCATCAGACGCGGCGGCGTCACGGCCCGGCCTGCTCCAGCCGGCCGCCCTGGCGCACCATCGCCACGCGGGTGGCGCGCCCGGTGCGGTCGTCGGTTTCGACATAAAGGCCCGAAAGCGTGGCCTCGCCCTCTGCGGGGGTAAAGCGGCCCTTGGCCATGCCGGTGATGAAGCGGCGCATCGGCTCGGCCTTGTCCATGCCGATGATCGAGTTGTAGTCGCCGCACATGCCCGCATCGGACAGGTACCCGGTGCCGCCGGGCAGGATCTGCGCGTCGCCGGTGGGCACGTGGGTGTGGGTGCCCACGACCACCGACGCGCGGCCGTCGCAATAGTGGCCCATCGCCATCTTTTCCGACGTCGCCTCGCAATGCATGTCGATCACCGCGGCCTGCGCCAGCCCGCCCAGCGGGTGGGCCTTCAGCACCGGTTCGACGGCGGAAAACGGGTCGTCGAAGGGCCGCTTCATGAACACCTGGCCCAGCACCTGCGCCACCAGCACCTTGCGCCCGCCCGGCGCGTTGAACAGCCGCGCGCCGTGCCCCGGCGCACCCTTGGCGAAATTGAGCGGCCGCAGGATGCGCGGCTCGGTCTCGATGAACGAGAGCATCTCTTTCCGGTCGAAGGCATGATCGCCCAGCGTCACGCAATCGGCCCCCGCGTCGAGCAACCCCTTGGCGTGCTCGGGCGACAGCCCCGCACCCGAGGTCGCGTTCTCGCCGTTGACCACGACGAAATCGAGCCGCCACTCGGCCTTCAGCCGCGGCAGGGTGTCGGCGATGGCGGCGCGCCCGGCGCGGCCCATCACGTCTCCGAGGAACATCAGCTTCATGGGGCCCAGCCCTTAGGCAAGCCCGGGCCCGAGGGCAAGGGCGGCCTCACGCGCCCGCGGCGGGGTCGATCACGCCCTCTTCGGTGACGATCAGGTCGAGCTTCTGGTCGGTGGGCTCTTCGGGCAGGGTCTCTTCCTCCTGCGCGGCATAGGCAAAGCCGATGGCCTTGACCGGCTTGCGTGACCGCAACGCGGCAAGCGTCCGGTCGTAAAAGCCGCCGCCATAGCCCAGACGGTTGCCGCGCCGGTCAAAGGCCACCAGCGGCACCACCAGCACCTGCGGCTCAAGGAAATCCCCCTCGGCGGGCACCAGCGCACCGAAGGGCCCGTCGATCATTTCGCAGCCCGGCGACCATTGCCGAAAGATCAGCGGCAGCCCGTCGCCCTGGATCACCGGCACCACGACCGGCCCGCGCGCGGCCATCGCGCGCAGCGCCGCGCGCGGGTCGGTCTCGCTGCGGATCGGCATGTAGCCGGCGAGGATCTTGCCGGCATGGGCGCGCAGCATCTCCAGCAGATGCGCCGCGGCCATCGCGTCGAGCCTCTGTTGATGGGCCTCACGGCGGCGCGCGCAGACCACCTTGCGGATGGCGGCCTTCTGTTCGCTCAGGTCACGAAGGGCGGTTTGCTCGTCCATGGCTGTCTCCTAAAGCAGGACCGCACTGGCCAGACCGAGGAAGGCGAAAAAGCCCACCACATCGGTCACCGTTGTCACGAATGTGCCCGAGGCCAGCGCGGGGTCCACCCCCAGCTTGTCGAGCGTCACCGGGATCAGGATGCCCGCCAGCGCCGCCACGGCGAGGTTCAGGACCATCGCCACCGCGATGACAAGGCCGAGATCGATCGATCCGAACCAGACCAGGCCCACCGCGCCCATCACCAGCGCAAAGATTGCGCCGTTTATCAGCCCGACGGTCACCTCGCGGCGGACAACGCGCCAGACGTTCGACCCGGTCAGGTCTTTCGTCGCCAGCGCCCGCACCGCCACTGTCAGCGACTGGGTGCCCGCATTGCCCCCCATCGAGGCGATGATCGGCATCAGCACCGCCAGCGCCACGACCTGCGTGATCGCCGCTTCGAACTGGGCGATGACGACAGACGCGATGATCGCCGTGATCAGATTGACGAAAAGCCACGGAAACCGCTGGCGCGTGGTCTCGACCACGCGGTCCGAGAGGCTGCCCTCGCCGACGCCGGCCAGACGCAGGATGTCCTCTTCGTGCTCTTCGTCCAGCACGGTCATGGCGTCGTCGATCGTGATCACACCCACCAGCCGGCCGTCGTCGTCAACCACCGGGGCAGAGATCAGGTGGTACTGGTTGAACGCGTAGGCGACCTCGGATTCGGCCTGGTCCACGGGAATGGTGCGGAAGCTGTCCTCCTGGATCCTGGCCAGCTTGACCGACCGCTTGGTCGACAGGATCTTGCCAAGGGTGACATAGGCCACAGGCCGGAGCCGCGGATCGACCACGATCACGTGGTAGAACTGGTCGGGCAGCGTCTTCTTGTTGGCGCGCAAGTGGTCGATGGTCTCGCCCACCGTCCAGTGCTCGGGCGCCATCACGACCTCGCGCTGCATCAGGCGGCCGGCCGAGAACTCGGGATAGCTCAGCGCGCGTTCGACGGCGACGCGGTCGGCATCTTCCAGCGCGTCGAGGATGAATTCCTGCTGCGGCGGATCGAGGTCTTCCAGCAGGTCGACCACGTCGTCCGATTCCAGGTCGCGCACGGCGTCGGCCAGCACGTCCTGGGGCAGGAACTCGATGACCTCCTCTCGGATGCTCTCGTCGATTTCCGACAAAATGTCGCCGGTCAGAAAACTGGCGCCCAACAGCAGGATTTCGCGGCGATGGGCACTATCGACCTGTTCCAGAAGGTCGGCGACGTCGGCGGGGTGCAGCGGCTCCAGCAGCTCGCCCAGCCGCGCGCTGTCGCCCGCAGCGACCGCCAGGCGGATGGCCGCAACGGTGCGGGCGTCGAGGGCATATCCCTCGTCCTCGCGTTCGAGCGTCTCGGTGCCCTCTTCGCTCATCGCTCCCCTCGCGCCGGCATCGAGCGCACCATAGCGAATGGTAAAATAGAGCGACAGGCCCATGCGCGATTTACCTTGCGCAATGCGCCACCTAGGCTCGACCGGCGGCAGCTACAGGGGCAGGACATGGGCGCGGCAGAACTGATCCTCGGGCAGACACTGGCCTTTGCCGGCGACCCTTTCACAAAGGGGCCCGCCGCGGCCAGGTACGAGCGCCGCGGCGCGGTGCTGGTCGAGGGCGGGCGCATCGCCGCGACCGGCCCGGCCGACGCGTTGCGCGCCGCGCACCCGGCGGCGCGGGTCACCGAGATGGGCGAAGCGCTGTTGACGGCAGGCTTCATCGACGCCCACGCGCATTACCCCCAGACCGGCATCATCGCGAGCTGGGGCAAGCGGCTGATCGACTGGCTGAACGGCTATACCTTCCCCGAAGAGGCCCGCTTCGGCGACGCCGCTTATGCGGCCGGGGCGGCCGGGCGGTACCTGGATCTGCTGATCGGCCATGGCACCACCACGGTGGCCAGCTTTTGCACCAGCCACCCCGAAAGCGTCGATGCCTTCTTCGAGGCCGCCGTGGCGCGCGGCATGCGCGTTGCAGGCGGCAAGACCTGCATGGACCGCAACGCGCCCGAGGCACTCTGTGACACCGCGCAGCGCGCCCATGACGAAAGCGCCGCGCTGATCGCGCGGTGGCACGGGCGGGGCCGCGCGGTCTATGCCATCTCGCCGCGGTTTGCGCCCACCTCGACGCCGGAACAGCTCGACGCGCTGGGCGCGCTCTGGGCCGAGCACCCCACCTGCCTGGTGCAGACCCACCTGAGCGAGCAGGAGGACGAGGTCGAATGGGTGCACGACCTCTACCCCGAGGCGCGCGACTACCTCGACACCTACGAGCGCGCGGGCCTCCTGGGCCCCGGCGCGGTGTTCGGTCACGCGATCCACCTGGCCGGGCGCGAACGGCTTAGGCTGAAAGAGAGCGGCGCGGCCATCGCCCATTGCCCGACCTCGAACAGCTTTATCGGGTCGGGCCTGTTCGACCTGGAAGGGCTGATCGCCGAGGGCCAGCGGGTTGGGCTGGCCACCGATACCGGCGGTGGCTCGTCCTTTTCCATGCTGCGCACCATGGCGGCGGCCTACGAGATCGCCCAGCTGCGCGGCTTCGCCCCCCACCCGGCGCAGCTTTACTGGCTGGCCACCGTGGGCGCGGCCCGCGCGCTGCGGATGGAGCGGCAGATCGGCAATCTGGCCAAGGGGCTGGAGGCCGACCTGATCGCACTCGACCTCGCCTCGACACCGGCCATCGCCCAGCGCGCCGCGCGGGCCGGCGACATCTGGGAGGCGCTGTTCCCGACGATCATGATGGGCGACGACCGGGCGATCGCGGGGGTCTGGGTGAACGGGGTGCGGCAGGGCGCAGCGTAAAACGCCGGAGCCGGAAGCGTTCGGGTGCCTTGCCGGGAAACACCCTGGGGCGTTCCGCAGGCCCTTGTTGATGAACTGCGCAGTCGATCAACAAGGATCAAGAGCGGAACGAAAGCCGGGTCAGCGACCGCCCCGTGGGATGGTGCACCGACGCGGGAACGGCGCGCTTTAGGGTGGCCAAGCCCTTCTTTGTTCAGTGCCCCTCCGCCAACCGCCGGGCCAGCCGTGTCTGCGCCTCGATCACACGGGGCAGATCCAGTGTCGCCAGATGCCCGCCGCGCACCACCTGCCGCCCGTCTACGAACAGGTCGCGCACCCGTCCGGGCCCGGCCAGCAGGATCGCGGCCCTGTCCCAGCTGCCCGCGGCCTCGATGCCGGACATGTCCCAAAGCGCCAGATCCGCGCGCTTGCCGACCGCCAGCCGCCCGCAATCGGGCCGGCCCAGCACGTCGGCCCCGCCACGGGTGGCGATCTCCAGCGCCTCGCGCGCGCTCATCGCGTCGGCCCCCCGCGCAACGCGTTGAAGCAGCAGCGCCTGCCGGGCCTCGGCGATCAGGTTGCCCGCGTCGTTGCTGGCCGACCCGTCCACGCCCAGCCCCACCCGCACCCCGGCATCGCGCATCGCGCGCACCGGCGCGATGCCAGAGCCCAGCCGGCAGTTCGAGCAGGGGCAATGCGCGACACCCGTGCCGGTGCGCGAAAAAAGCCCGATCTCGGCGGCATCCAGCTTGACGCAATGGGCGTGCCAGACGTCCGGCCCGGTCCAGCCGAGATCCTCGGCGTATTGCCCGGGACGGCAGCCGAAATGCGCCTCGGAATAGGCGATGTCCTCGTCGTTCTCGGCCAGGTGGGTGTGCAGCATCACCCCCTTGTCACAGGCCAGCAGCGCGGCGTCGCGCATCAGATCGCGGCTGACCGAAAACGGCGAACAGGGCGCGACGCCGACCCGCACCATCGCCCCTTCGGCGGGGTCGTGGAACGCGTCGACGAGGCGGATGGCGTCCTTCAGGATATCGGCCTCGCGCTCGACCAGCGTATCCGGCGGCAGCCCGCCCGCGCTTTCGCCGATGCTCATCGCGCCGCGGGTGGGGTGAAAGCGCAGCCCGATCTCGGCCGCGGCGGCGATGGTGTCGTCCAGCCGCGCGCCGTTCGGGTAGATATAAAGGTGGTCCGAGGTCAGCGTGCAGCCCGAAAGCGCCAGCTCCGCCAGCCCCGTCAGCGCCGAGAGGTGCATCTCTTCGGGGCCGAACCGCGCCCAGATCGGGTAAAGCGTTTTCAGCCAGCCAAAGAGCAGCGCATCCTGCGCGCCGGGCACCGCGCGGGTGAGCGACTGGTAGAGGTGGTGGTGGGTGTTCACCAGCCCCGGCGTCACCAGGCAGCCACGGGCCTCGACGATTTCGGCGCCGCCGGGGGACAGCCCGTCGCCGATCTCGGCGACCACCCCGCCCCTGAGCCGGATATCCGCGCCCGCGAGCTCCCGCCGGTCGTCATCCATGGTGACGATCAGATCGGCCCCGCGGATCAGCCAGTGCGCCATGGCTCAGCCCGCCAGCAGCGCCAGCGCGGCGGCGTGTACCTGCGCATTCGCCGCCGCGATCACCTGTCCGCCGCCATGGACCGGCCGGCCCTGCCAGTCGGTGACGAGGCCGCCCGCGGCCTCGATCACCGCGATGGGCGCGTGAATGTCGTAGGGGTGCAGCCCGGCCTCGACCACCAGGTCCACCTGCCCCAGCGCCACCAGCGCGTAGGCGTAGCAATCCATCCCGTACCGGGTCAGGCGCGCCTTGCCCGACAAGCGCCGGAAGGCCCGTTCCTCATCGGCAGTGCCGACCTCGGGGAAGGTTGTGAAGAGGATCGCCTCGTCCAGCGGCCGTGCCGCGCGGGACCGCAGCGCCCGTCGCCCGTGCGGACCGTCGAGATGCGCCTCGCCCAGCCCGCCGCAGAAACGTTCGCCGATATAGGGCTGGTCGATGATGCCGTAGACCGGCCCGTTTGCATCGGAGACGGCCACCAGCACGCCCCAGGTCGGCGTGCCGGCCAGAAAGCCGCGGGTGCCGTCGATCGGGTCCAGCACCCAGGTCAGGCCGCTTTGCCCGTCGCACTGCCCCAGCTCTTCACCGAGGATACCGTCCTCGGGCCGACGCTCGGCCAGCACCGCCCGCATCGCCGCCTCGGCGCCGCGGTCGGCCTCGGTCACCGGGTCGAAATCTCCCTGCCCCTTGCTGTCGACCGACAGCGCGGAGTCGCGGAAATGGGGAAGCGTTGCCGCGCGCGCGGCGTCTGCCAGCGCATGGGCGGTGGCAATCAGGCTGTCGCGGTCTTCAGGTGGCATCCCCGTCCCCGGTTGCGGCACGCGGCCCCCTCAACGGGCCGCGCCATGGCGCTAGCGCCGCCGGGACGCGGGGTCAAGCTCAGGCGGCGTCGCTCAGCACGCGGGCCAGTTCGAACAGGCGCCGGCGCTGGTTCTCGGGGATGGCGTAGTACGAGCGCACCAGTTCCAGCGCCTCCTTGTCGGTGAGGATGTCCTCGGGCATTCCGGTGGTGTGTTCCTGCTTGCGCTGGTCGATCCCCTCGAAGAAGAAACTCACCGGCACTTCCAGAGCGTCAGCGATGTCCCACAGGCGCGACGCACTGACGCGGTTCATCCCGGTTTCGTATTTCTGAATCTGCTGGAACTTGATTCCGACATGCTCGGCCAGTTGCTGCTGGGTCATGCCCACCATCCAACGGCGGTGCCGGATCCGTTTTCCCACATGCACGTCGACGGGGTGTTTCATGGATGTACTCCTCTTTACCCCAAATGATGCAAGAATCGTGCCAACATGGCCCGGTCTCGCAACGAAATTCCGATTACTTTGCATATACCTGAAATCACGTAAGAATTTTTAGAACTCTGGGGCCGAATTTCCCTTATAGGCAGAATATCTTTCATCTTCGCATTATCCTAAGGTTGATTATTGCGAATACTTTTCATTTTGGTTTGCAAAATGCACCTCGCTGCCGGGATTTTTGCATTTTGCAAAAAGCGGCAGTCTGGCCAACCTCCCACCACCCCGCTACGGTCACGCAAACCGGTAAACGAGGGATACACGCGTGCTAAACTACAGGATACACGCAATAGGCGAAATACCCAAGCTCGAAGAAACGGATCGCCCGGACCCCGGCCGCGACGAGGTGCTGGTGCGTATCGCGGCCTGCGGTCTGAATTTTGCCGATCTGCTGATGATCGCGGGGCGCTACCAGGAACGCCCGCCGCTACCGCTTACCCCGGGCATGGAACTGGCCGGCACCGTCGAGGCCGCGGGACCCGGCGCCGACCCTGCATTGATCGGAAGGCGGGTGGCGGTTTTCGCCGGGTCCGGGGGGCTGGCCGAATACGGCGTGTTTCCCGCGGCGCGCTGCGTGACCCTGCCTGACACGATGCCCTTTGCCGACGCCGCCGCCTTCCAGGTGGCCTACGGCACCTCTGACGTGGCGCTCAACCACAAGGCGCGGCTTGGCCCCGGAGAGACCCTGCTGGTTCTGGGCGCGGCTGGCGGCGTCGGGATGACCGCCGTCGAGATCGGCAAGCTGATGGGCGCGCGGGTGATCGCCTGCGCCCGCGGCCCCGAAAAGCTCAAGGTCGCCGCCGCGGCCGGCGCGGACCACCTGATCGACAGCGATGACGACGACCTGCGCGCGGCGGTCAAGGCGCTGGGCGGCGCCGACGTGGTCTACGACCCGGTGGGCGGCGACCAGTTCACCGCTGCCATGCGCGCCTGCCGGCCCGGCGGGCGGATCGTGGTCATCGGCTTTGCCTCCGGCGAGGTGCCGCAGATTCCGGCCAACCACCTGCTGGTCAAGAACCTTTCGGTTCTGGGGCTCTATTGGGGCGGCTACCTGAGCTTGCGCCCCGAGGTGCTGACCGAAAGCCTGGCGCGGCTTTTCTCATGGTATGAAGCGGGCAAGCTGCGGCCGCATATCAGCCACTGCCTGCCGCTCGACCGGGCGGCCGATGCGCTGGATCTGCTCAAGACGCGGAAATCCACGGGCAAGGTGGTGGTGACGATGGGCGATCAGCCCAGGGCATAGGCCCGCCGGATCAACGCGGCCAACTCGTCGAGCGCGGGCGCCTGCGCCACGTCCGAGACATAGAGGTTGATCTGCGTGCTGGTCAGCTCCGGCAGGGCGCCGCCGTGCTGGATACGCTCGACATAGGGCGGCAGCGCGCCCTCGATCACCGTATGCACCGCCAGATCGGCGCTGACGCTGGCCTCGACCGTGCGGATCGATTCGCTTTCAACCGCCATTTCCCAGGCAATCCCCTCTGCATCGAGCGCCGCCTGCACGCCCTTGCGAAAGATGCAGGCATGTTCGTAGGCCAGCTTCAGCGGGCGCTGCTTCCACGAGCTGCCGCCAATGGCGCCGACCCAGACCAGCGGCAGCTCGGTCAATGTCTCGCCGCCGGGGCCGCAGCGGTCCTCGGTGGTCAGGATGATATCGACCTTTCCGCGGGCAAACAGGGTGCGCAGCCGCGTGGTGTAAGACGACATAAGCTGCACCTTGACCCGCGGATATTCCGTGTTGAACCGGTTCAGCACCTGCGGAATCGCCGGGTAGACGATATCGTGCGGCACGCCGAGCACGATCTCTCCCTCGTATTCCTTGGCGGTCATCCGGGCATAGACCTCGTCGTTGAGCGCCAGCATCCGCTTGGCATAGCCCAACAGCTGCTCGCCCGCCGCGGTCAGCGAGACCGTGCGCGCCGAGCGGTCCAGAAGCGTCTGGTCCAGCGCCTCTTCCAGCCGCTTGACCTGCATCGACACCGCCGATTGCGTGAGGTTGAGAAAGCCCGCGGCGCGGGTCACCCCGCCCGCCTCTGACACCGCCACGAACGAGCGCAGCGCGGTCAGGTCGAGATTGCGCGTCATATCACAAACCCTGATTCATTCCATCAAAAGCATTCGTTTGAAAAATACACCACATCGCGCGATATACATCAAGACACCTTATGCAACTCGCTTCTGGGTTCACCAAACCGAAAGGTTTACCGCGATGTCCATGACCGCACTTTCCCGCTCCGCCGCCCCGCTCAACCGCCGCGGCCCGGGCTTTCTGTCTCGGCTGTTTCTCGGCCTCGGCGCCGCCCGTCAGCGCCGCAGGCTGGCCGAACTCGACGATGCGCTGCTGCGCGATATCGGGCTCACCCGGCAGGATGCGCTGAGCGAAGCGCGCCGCCCGGTCTGGGACGTTCCGCAAAGCTGGCTGCGATAGCGCGCTTTTCGCACTTTGTATCCTTGAAATGAGCCCCGTCCTTGCCGATATTTGACAGCAAAGGCGGGCTTTTGGCCTGCCTCTACGTGTCAGGGAGCAACAGGAGACAGTCCATGGCTGACTACAACACGATCCGCGCGGGTCAGGCCGGTCAGGCCGGCGTTCGCACCGCGCAGATTGACGCGGGCCTTCGCGCCCACATGAACAAGGTCTACGGCACCATGTCCGTGGGCATGCTGATCACGGCTCTGGCCGCCTGGTCGATTTCGGGCCTGGCGGTATCGAGCGTGCCGACCGAATATCAGATCGGGGCGAACGAGTACCTCACCAGCTTCGGCGCGGCGATCTACGCTTCGCCTCTGAAATGGCTGATCATGTTCGCCCCGCTGATCATGGTCTTCGCCTTCGGCGCGGTGATCAACCGCCTGACGGCGGCCGCGGCGCAGCTTTACTTCTACGGCTTCGCCATGCTGATGGGCCTGTCGATCAGCTCCATCTTCCTGGTCTTCACCGGCTACTCGATCGCCCAGACCTTCCTCGTGACCGCGGCGGCCTTTGCCGGGCTGTCTCTGTGGGGCTACACCACCAAGAAAGACATCTCGGGCTGGGGCTCGTTCCTGATCATGGGCGTGATCGGCCTCGTGATCGCGTCGATCGTCAACATCTTCCTCGGATCGCCCGCGGTCATGTTCGCGATCTCCGCGCTGGGCGTTCTGATCTTCGCAGGCCTCACCGCCTACGACACCCAAAAGATCAAGAACGATTACCTCCAGCACGCCCACGCGATGGACAGCGAATGGCTGGGCAAGTCGGCGATCATGGGGGCGCTGAACCTCTATCTCGACTTCATCAACCTGTTCATGTTCCTGCTGCAGTTCCTCGGCAACCGCGAGTAAGCTGACCAGACCATGACTGCCCATGCGGGGGCCGGCGGAAACGCCGGCCCCTTTCCTTTGGCGGCCCCCGGTGCGCGGGCCTGGGCCACGGCGGGCGGCGCGGCACAGGGCAAAGGCCCCGTGTCGCGGCGATGCGGCTTCGGTTGCGCGGCGCGCTCCGCGTGACGGCACCCTTGCACGACAACGGCCGGGCAAAAGAAAAAGGCCGCTCCCGCGGGGGCGGCCTTCAGAAACGGCAAGGCAGCGATCTTACTTGATCTTGCCTTCCTTGTAATCCACGTGCTTGCGTACCACGGGATCGTATTTCTTGATCACCATCTTCTCGGTCATGGTGCGGGCGTTCTTCTTGGTCACGTAGAAATGGCCGGTGCCCGCGGTCGAGTTCAGGCGGATCTTGATGGTCGTCGGTTTCGCCATGGTCTCTCTCCGTCGCGCAGGCGGCCGGGCCGCCCCAGAAAATCCTTGAAGTCGCGGTTCTACCGATCCGTGGGCCCGAGTCAAGCGCGTTCTCGCCCTGCGCCCGGCGCAGCCGCGAACATGACCCGTTAGGGGTATTTTCGCCAAGAAGAAACCACCGAGGCGCGCCCTGCCGCTTCTTCTTGGTCCAAATACCCAAATCCCGCGCTCGGGGGCGGGCGCTAGACGGAGGCCCCCATCGCAGCGTGAATATGGGACACCGTCTCGTCGCTCAGCCCCAGCGCGGCGGCAAGGTTGTCGAGATAGGCCGCCTCGGCGGCGTTGTCGACACGCACGGCCATGGCCGCTGTCGCGTAGACCTGCGCGCGCATCGCATCCGAGGTGTCGGCGGCCAGCGCGGCGGGGTCGACGGGCGCGGCGATCTGGTCTTCCACGAAGGCGCGCTCTTGCTCGGACACGTCGCCCAGATGCTCGAAGATGCGCGCGCGTTCCTCGGCGTCGATCTCGCCATCGGCCTTGGCGGCCTGGATCATGGCGCGAATCATGAGCTTGGCATTTTCCTCCATCGTTTCGGTTGTCATCTTGTGGCCCGTCAGCGCGTTGGCCATCTCGCCGGCCTGGCTGGTGCCGGCCGCCGCCGCGCCGCCCAGCGCGGCCATCAGCCCGGCCAGCCCCGCCGTCGCGCTTTCGCCCGCACGCGCCGTGGGCTCGCCCATGCGCGAAAACATGTCCTGCACCCCTTTCGCGCCGCCCGGCAGGCCCATCTTCTCCATCATGCCGGCCAGCTGGGCGGTCATCTCCGACACCTGCTCGTTCGATTTCAGCTTTTCCTGCAGACCGGCCATGCCGCCGATCTTCCGGTAGTGCTCGACGCCCTTGGCCGCGGCAAAGCCCGCGGCGAGGGTTGCCATGGTCTTGACGAAACTCATGCTGGTCCTCCCTGATCCGAACCCAAGCGGACTACCGCCATGGGCCAAGCCTACAGCGTTTTCGCCCGCGCAACGACGGTTCAGAGCGGATTTCGGGGCGAAGCCTGCCCCGGGGCAAAACGCGCGGACGGCCTGTAAGCCGGATTCTGTCCACCCCGGACCGAAGATCCGGGGCTGGATGACCATTCCTCTGCGCGCACCGTTACCGGTGCGCTCCAGCTGCCAACCCGGACCCCTGGGCCGAAGCCGCCCTGCCCCGGATCAGCTCCGGAGCGCGGGGTCCCTATTCGGCATTGCTCCCGGTGGGGCTTGCCGTGCCGGCCCTGTTGCCAGGCCCGCGGTGGGCTCTTACCCCACCGTTTCACCCTTACCCCTGCGGACAGGGGCGGTTTGTTCTCTGTGGCGCTTTCCCTCGGGTTTCCCCGGCCGGGCGTTACCCGGCACCGTTGCCTCGTGGAGTCCGGACTTTCCTCGATACCGGATGGGATCCGGCACCGCGGCCATCCGGCCATCCGCGCCGGACTGCATCTAGGGATCGGCGCGCCGCCGGTCAATGGGGAAGCGCGCGGCGAGGTCGAGGGCGATGCCCATGTCGCGGTCATCGGCCGGGCCCGCGGCCCAGGGCCGAAAGCGCAGGCGCAGGGCCGCCAGCACCGCCTCGGTGGGCCAGCCGGGCGCGTAGCCGAAGAGCGTCGTCGCCGCGCGAAAGCCGGCCTCGTCAAAGCGCGCCCGGCCGGGCCCGGGCCAGACCGCCATCCCGCCCAGCGCCAGCCGCCGCCAGTCGAAGCGCGGCCCGGGGTCGGATTTGCGCAAGGGCGCCACGTCGGAATGGCCGACGACGCGCTGCGGCGGGATCACCCGGCGCGCCATGAGATCGCCCAGCAGCGCCTCGAGCGCGGCCATCTGCGGCGCCGGGAAAGGGGCGCGGCCGCCATTGTCGAGCTCGATCCCGATCGAGCGCGAATTGATATCGGTCGCCGCACCCCACTGGCCGGCGCCGGCATGCCAGGCGCGCATCTTCTCTTCGACCAGCCGGAACAGCCGGCCGCGCCTGTCGATCAGGTAATGGCACGACACCTCGGCCTCGGGGTCGGTCAGCCGGGCCAGCGCGGCCTCGGCGCTGGCCATGGCCGTGTAGTGGAGGACGATCAGGTCGGGCCGGGCGCCCTGGCGGCGGGGCCCGAAATTGGGCGACGGCACATCGAGCGCGCCCAAGCCCGCCTCAGTTGACCGCCTGGCGGAACGGCGCCGGGTCCCAGCGGCAGGCAAATCCGTCGCCGTCCGGATCGAGGTTCAGCCGGTCGCGCTCGGGCCCGCCGGCGCCGAGGAACGCCTCTTGCGCCAGGTCGTCGGAAGGGTAGCGGCCGCAATTGCGCTCGAACGAAGAAAACCGCAGCGGGTTCGACCGGCGATAGCGCGGCTGGCCCACGCGGTTGGTGGTGTTGATCGCGTAGGCGACGATGTTCGGGGCCGAGGTGCCGCTGCGCTGGGGCACCGGCGCGGGCTCGATCGCCACGGCCGTCTGGCCCGCCGCGGTGCCCGGCGCCGGCTCGCGCACGACCGGGGCGCCGGTGGGCGGCTGGTAGGTCTCGTCCTGGAGAATGGGGGCGGGGCCGTTATTCTGGCCTGCAGGCATCGCCGGGGCCGGCGCGGCGGGCAGCGGCGATGCCGCGACCGGTGCGGCGGCCACACGATCCGCCGAGAGCGCGCTGAGTGGCGCACCGACGGGCGCGTTCACCGGCGCCAGCGCGGTCGCCTGCGGCGAAACGGTTGCGGCGGGGGCCGGCGCGGCCGAGAACCGTGGGTTCGGCATCTCTTCGCTGATCGCGGCGGTCGTGACCGGCGGCAGTACCGACGCCTGCCCCTGCAGCCTGCTTTCGCGCGCGGTCTGGTAGCTGGCGTAGTCGGCAAAGCCCACGCCGGCGGCGGAATCGGGAACCTCGGGCTCGCACCCGGCCAACGCCACAAGCGCGGCCAGCGGCACCACTAGCTGTCTCATCTTTGCCCTGCCCGTTGCCATTTTGACCTGTTTTACCACCATTTCGACGGCTTGGAAACAAAACCGGCGGCGCGCTCCAGCGCCTCGGCGGCATTCAGCAACTCGCCCTCTTCCCAGGGCCGGCCGATCAACTGCAGCCCCAGCGGCAGCCCCTGCTTGTCCAGCCCCGCGGGCACCGATACCCCCGGCAGACCGGCAAGGTTCACCGTCACGGTGAAGACGTCGTTGAGATACATCTGCACCGGGTCGGCATCGGCCATCTCGCCCAGCCCGAAGGCGGCGGACGGCGTTGCCGGCGTCAGGATCGCATCGACCCCTTGGGCAAAGACCGCGTCGAAATCGCGCTTGATCAGCGCGCGCACCTTGCGGGCCCGGTTGTAATAGGCGTCGTAAAAGCCCGCCGACAGCACATAGGTGCCGATCATCACCCGGCGCTGGACCTCCGCCCCGAATCCCTCGGCGCGGGTCTTTTCGTACATTTCCACGATGCCGTCGCCCTCGGCCAGCTTGGCCCGGTGGCCGTAGCGCACGCCATCGTAGCGCGCCAGGTTCGACGAGGCCTCGGCCGGGGCGATCACGTAATAGGCGGGCAGCGCGTATTTCGTGTGAGGCAGCGAGATGTCGACGATCTGGGCCCCGGCGTCCTTCAGCATCTCGGCGCCCTTGTGCCACAGCGTCTCGATCTCGTCGGGCATGCCATCCATTCGGTATTCCGACGGAATGCCGATCTTTTTGCCGCGGATATCGCCGGTGAGCATCGCCTCGAAATCGGGCACGGGCAGGTCGGCCGAGGTCGAGTCCTTCATGTCGTGGCCGGCCATCGCACCCAGCATGATCGCCGCGTCCCGCACCGTCTTGGTCATCGGCCCGGCCTGGTCGAGCGACGAGGCAAAGGCCACGACCCCCCAGCGCGAGCAGCGCCCGTAGGTGGGTTTCAGACCGACGATGCCGGTAAAGGCCGCCGGCTGGCGGATCGAGCCGCCGGTATCTGTCCCCGTCGCGGCCAGGCACAGGTCCGCCGCCACCGCCGCCGCCGAGCCGCCCGAGCTGCCGCCGGGCGTCAGCTGCGCCTCGTCTTTGCCGCGCCGCCAAGGGTTCACCGCGTTGCCGTAGGTGCTGGTCTCGTTGCTGCTGCCCATGGCGAACTCGTCCATGTTCAGCTTGCCCAGCATCACTGCGCCCGCATCCCACAGGTTCTGGGTGACGGTCGATTCGTACTCGGGGCGGAAATCCTCGAGAATCCGCGAGGCCGCCTGGCTGGGCACGCCCTTGGTGCAGAACAGATCCTTGATGCCCAGCGGCATGCCGCACATCGCCGGCGCCTCCCCCGCGGCGATGCGGGCATCGGCGGCCTTGGCCTGCTCCAGCGCGATCTCGGGGGTATGGTGGACAAAGGCGTTCAGCGCCCCCGCCCCCTCTATCGCCGCGAGGCAGGCCTCGGTCAGCGCGACCGAGGTTGTTTCGCCCCCGCGCAGCGCATCGCGCGCCTCTGCCAGGGTCAGCTTGGTCAGCTCGCTCATCGCGCTTTACTCCACCACCTTGGGCACGGCGAAGAATCCCTCGCGCGCGTCGGGCGCGTTCGACAGGATCTTGTCCTGCATCCCGCCATCGGTCACCACGTCCTGGCGGCGCTTGAGCCGCATCGGCGTGACGCCGGTCATCGGCTCTACCCCCTCGACATCGACCTCGCCAAGCTGCTCCATGAAGGTCAGGATGCCCGAAAGCTCCTGCGCCAGCTCGGGCAGGTCGTCTTCCTTCACGGCGATCCGGGCCAGATGCGCGACGCGGCGCGCGGTATCGGTGTCGATGGACATGGGGCGGGCGCCTTTTTCTGTCTCGTTCGGGCCTTGCGTTTATCGCCGCAGGCGTCGGGCCGCAAGAGTTGGGCCGATGTCGCGAACGCGCGGGAAAGCGGCGGCGACGGTTTGGCGCTTGCATCGCGCGCCGGTGAGGGTCAGACACGCCCCGCCACGCCACAGCCCGGATCAACCATGCCCTCGACCAGCTTCATCCTAACCCTCACCTGCGCCGACCAGCGCGGCATCGTCGCCGCGGTCTCCAACGCCCTCTCGGCGCTGGGCGGCAACATCCAGGAAAGCAACCAGTTCCGCGACACTCAGCGGAACCGGTTTTTCATGCGCATCGCGTTCCATACCGAAGAGCCCGCGACCGTCGAGGCGCTCGAGGCGCGGCTCGCGCCGATCTTCACCGCCTTCGGCATGGACGCCCATCTGGTCGACGCCGAACGCCGGCCCAAGATCATCCTGATGGTGTCGAAATTCGACCATGCGCTTTTGCACCTGCTCTACCAGATCCGCGTGGGCTGGCTCGAGGCCGAAGTCGCGGCGATCGTGTCGAACCACGAGACCAGCCGCCCCACCGCCGAGGCTGAAGGCATCGCCTATCACCACCTGCCCGTCACGAAAGACACCAAGCCAGAGCAGGAGGCCCGGGTGCTGGCGCTGGTCGAAGAGACCGGGGCCGACCTGGTGGTGCTGGCGCGCTACATGCAAGTGCTGTCCGACGATCTTTCGCGCGCCCTGGCCGGCCGGGTGATCAACATCCACCATTCCTTCCTGCCGTCGTTCAAGGGCGCCAAGCCCTATCACCAGGCCTTCGAGCGCGGGGTGAAACTCATTGGCGCGACCGCCCATTACGTGACCGCCGATCTCGACGAGGGCCCGATCATCGAACAGGAGACCGAGCGGGTGAACCACGCCCTGACCGCCGAAGACTACGTCGCCGTCGGCCGCGATATCGAAAGCCGCGTGCTGGCCCGCGCGGTGCGGCTTCACCTGCAGCGTCGGGTGCTGCCGAACGGCCACAAGACCATCGTGTTCAGCCAGGGCTGAACCCGGCGCGCCCGCGCCCGACCGCCGTGCGGGGCGGAGGCCCGGGAGAATGGGTATTTCTGCCAAGAAGAAGCGGCATGGCCTTCTTCTTGGTCCAAATACCCACGGCACCAGCTGTCGGCCCCCTCGCGCCGCCGGGCAAGGGCGGCTCAGCGCGCCGCGCGTTCGTGCCGGCAATAGACCTCGATCATCCAGGCCAGCATTACGCCGTTCAACAGGTGCCACAGGAAGTGGGTGCCGAATTGGGTGACAGCGCAGAGCGGGCCGTCGAGCGTGCGAAAGGTCAACGAGAGAATCAAGAGCGCCGCGCCGAGCGCCAGCCCCCCGGCGGTGGCCGGCGCGCGGCGGCGCAACAGCAGCGCGTAGACCCCGATGAGCACAGGCACCGGCGCATAGGCGGACGAACTGCCAAGCCCCGGGATCTGCCCGAAAAGCGGCGCGGTGGCCGCGGCAAAGGGCAGAAACAGCGCCGCAATCAACAGCGCCGGAATCCGCCCCAACCGCCAGAAGGCCCGGTTCGCGGCGTAGATGTAGAGCAGGATGAAGGCGACGATCGGCAGCACGTCGGCCAGCGAGGCCCAGACCGTCGCCCGGGTGTGAAAGAGAAAGCTGCCCACCCCGATGGCACCCAGCACCAGCGCCAGCGCGCGCGCCAGGGGCAGGTCGGCGCCGCGCCGCCACATCACGATGGCCGCGAGCACGAAGGCCACGTTGGTGAGCGCATTGACCGGCTCGGCCCAGAGGCCCGGGTCGGTGCGTTCGCAATAGGCGTCGATCTGCCTTGTCCAATCCATGGAACGCCAAGCCGTTTTGCTGATAGGCTGTTGTCGTAAAGCCTGTCTTGGGTATTCATTCAACCATATTGGGAGAGCGCAATGAAGATCACGTGGCTCGGCCATTCCGGTTTTCGCATCGAGATCGCGGACCAGGTTCTGCTGGTGGACCCCTGGGTCACCGGCAACCCGGTCTTTCCCGAGGACCGCCGCGCAGAGGCGATCGCGGGGGCGACGCATGTATTGGTGACTCACGGCCATTTCGACCATATCGCCGACGCGGTCGATATCTGCCGCGAGCTGTCGCTCCCCTGCGTGGGCATTTTCGATTTGATGAGCTGGTGGGAAGAGAAGGAAAAAATCGCCGTCGTGGGCTTCAACAAGGGCGGCACCGTGATGTTGGGCGATGTTGCGGTGACGATGGTCAACGCGGTGCATTCCGCCTCGATGGGCGGCAGCGACGGGCCCGTCTATACCGGCACCGAATCGGGGTTCATGATTTCCGGCGAGGGCCACACGATCTACGTCACCGGCGATACCGACGTGATGGCCGACATGAAGGTCTTCAACGACCTGCACGCGCCCGATATCGGCATCCTCTGCGCCGGCGGGCATTTCACCATGGACATGGCGCGCGCGGCCTACGCGGCGAAGACCTTCTTCGAGTTCAAGACGGTGATCCCCTGCCACTACAAGACCTTCCCGTTGCTGGAACAGTCGGCCGAGGCATTGAAGGCGGGGCTGCCGGGCGTGGATGTACTAACGCCGGAGGTGCTGGAGACGGTCGAAATCTGAGCCGGCAAAACTCTTGCCCCCGGCGCTCGGCGTCGCCCGCCGGGGTTACCGTTTCTCCGCGAAGAACGCCTTGAGAAGTGCCTCGGCCGCCGCCGAGGCGATGCCGTCATAGACCTGGGGCACGTGGTGGGATTGCGGATGCTCGAACACCTTTGCCCCATGCGCCACGCCGCCCGATTTCGGGTCGGCCGCCCCGTAGTAAAGCCGCGCGATGCGGGCCTGGGCGATGGCCGAGGCGCACATCGCGCAGGGTTCCAGCGTCACGTAGAGGTCGTGGCCCGGCAGCCGCTCGGACCCCGCTGCAGCGCAGGCCGCCCTGAGCGCCAGGATCTCCGCATGGGCGGTGGGGTCGCAAAGCTCCCGCGTGCGGTTGCCGGCGCGCGCCACGATCTCGCCCCGGGGCGAGACCACGACGGCGCCCACAGGCACCTCGCCGCGGGCGGCGGCGGCGCTTGCCTCGGCCAGGGCGGCGTCCATATGGCTGCGAAACGGGCTCATCGCCCCGTCTTGCCGCGCCTGCGCCGTTGAACGCAAGCCGCTTTCCCAACCCGCCATTCGGGCGTAAAGGAACGCCATGAGCACAGAGCTTCCAAAGGGCGAGCGCATCGCCAAGGTGCTGGCGCGCGCCGGCGTGGCCTCGCGCCGTTCCGCCGAGGCGATCATCGCGGCGGGCCGGGTCACGGTGAACGGCAAGCGCATCGACAGCCCGGCGCTGAACGTCACGCCCGATGACAAGATCGCCGTCGACGGCCAGCCGCTGGCCGCACCTGAGCCGCCGCGGCTGTGGCTCTACCACAAGCCCGCCGGCCTCGTGACCACCGAGCGCGACGAAAAGGGGCGCCCGACCGTCTTTGACGCACTGCCCGAAGACATGCCGCGGGTGGTGTCGGTCGGCCGACTCGACCTCAATTCCGAGGGGCTGTTGCTGCTGACCAACGATGGCGAGATCAAGCGGCGGCTGGAGTTGCCCTCGACCGGCTGGCTGCGCAAGTACAGGGTGCGGGTCAAGGGCGCGCCCGACGACAAGACGCTGGCCCCCCTGCGCGCGGGCGTGACGGTCGCGGGCGAGCGGTTTCAGCCGATGGAGGTGAGCCTTGATCGGCAGCAGGGCGCCAATGCCTGGCTGACCGTCGGCCTGCGCGAGGGCCGCAACCGCGAGATCCGCCGCGCGATGGAGACCGTGGGCCTGAGCGTCAACCGTCTGATCCGCGTCGGCTACGGGCCGTTCCGCCTGGGCGATCTGAAGCCCGGCGCGGTCGAGGAGGTGCGCGCGCGCGTTCTGCGCGACCAGCTGGGCCTCGACGCCGAGTTCAAGCCGCAAACCGCCCCCCGCCCACGGCGGGCGCCCCGCAAGCGGCGCTGAACGCCAGGTCGGGAAAACCGTATCTTTCGGCGACGTGTCTTTCACGATGGCGTTGCATCCCATATACATAAAAAGGTCAGGCGACGCCGATAAGGGGCCAGGGATGTCCGGTACGGGGCTGCAAAAACTCGCTTACTTCTTGCTCTTCGGGCTCATCCTCTACGTCTCGCTGACGGGGGGTGCCTGATGGCCCGGCGCTTTGGCGGAGAATTCAGCCCCAAATCGGCGCCCAAGGACGCGGTGCCACCGCGCCACCCGTTCCACGGAAAACGCGCCACGCAGATGGGCGGGCGGGTCAACGCGCTGTTTCTTGCGCCGCTGCCGCTGGCTGTCCGCGCGTTTTTCGCCGAACCCGTGCGGCTGGCCGCGTTTCTCGCCGCGTTCGGCCTCTTGATCCTCGCCGCCTGGCTGACGCGCGAGGGGCTGAAGGCGCAGATGGCCTACGAGGCGCGCAAGGTCGCGCGCCGCCCGGCGCTGCCGCGCAAGATCATCGGCTCGGTGTTGACCGGGGCGGGGCTGGGGCTGGCGGGCATGACCGCTCACGGGCCGGCCGAGGCCGTCGTCTTCGCCATCCTCGGCGCGGGGCTGCACTTTCTTGCCTTCGGGCCCGACCCGCTGAGCGACAAGGGGATGGACGGCATAGACACCTTTCAGCAGGACCGCGTGGCGCGCGTCATCGACGAGGCCGAAAAGCACCTGGCCGCGATGACCGACGCGATCCGCCGTGCCGGCGACCGCGGGCTGGAGGCGCGGGTCGAGCAGTTTCAGACCACCGCGCGCGAGATGTTCCGCACCGTCGAGGAAGACCCCCGTGACCTGACAGCGGCGCGGCGCTACCTTGTCGTCTACCTGCTGGGCGCGCGGGACGCGACGATCAAGTTTTCCGATCTCTATTCACGCACCCGCGACAGCGGGGCGCGCACCGATTACGAGGCGTTCCTGAACGACCTCGAACAGAACTTCGCCGCCCGCACCGCCAAACTGCTGCTGGACGACCGGGCCGACCTAGATATCGAGATTGAAGTGCTGCGCGAAAGGCTGCAGCGCGAGGGCGTACGCCCCGAAGAGGCGATGCCGCATAACGGAGAGTGAAAGTCATGTCGGAAAACGTTCGCGAAAAGGCCGCCGAGGCTCTGGCCGAGGTCGAAAAGGTGACCGCCGCCATCCTGCCCGAACCGATGGACGAGATCGTGCCGCTCGATGCGGCCGAGCCGCCGGCGGCCGACGCGATCCGCTCGCGCATGGCCGAGATCGACATGGGCAACACCAACTCGATCATCGCCTTCGGCTCGGGCGCGCAGGCCGAGCTGCAGGAAATCTCGCAATCCATGCTGGCCGATGTGCGCAACAAGGACGTGGGCCCGGCCGGCGACAGCTTGCGCGAGATCGTCACCACGATCCGCGGCTTCTCGGTCTCCGAGCTGGACGTGCGCCGCGAACGCAGCTGGTGGGAAAGGCTCTTGGGCCGCACCGCGCCCTTCGCCCAGTTCCTGGCACGCTTCGAAAACGTGCAGGCCCAGATCGACAAGATCACCGACAGCCTGCTGGGCCATGAGCACAAGCTGCTCAAGGACATCAAGTCGCTCGACATGCTTTATGAAAAGACGCTGACCTTTTACAACGAGCTGGCGCTTTACATCGCCGCGGGCGAGGAAAAGCTGAAGGAACTCGACACCCAGACCATCCCTGCGAAAGAGACCGAGGTGAACGAAGCGCCCGAAGGCGACCAGGTGATCAAGGCGCAGGAGCTGCGCGACCTGCGCGCCGCCCGCGACGACCTGGAGCGGCGCGTGCACGACCTCAAGCTGACCCGCCAGGTGACGATGCAATCGCTGCCCTCGATCCGGCTGGTGCAGGAAAACGACAAGTCGCTGGTCACCAAGATCAACTCGACGCTGGTCAACACCGTGCCGCTTTGGGAAACCCAGCTCGCCCAGGCGGTGACGATCCAGCGGTCGAAAGAGGCGGCCGAGGCGGTGCGCGGCGCCACCGACCTGACCAACGAGTTGCTGACCGCGAACGCCAAGAACCTGCGCGCTGCCAACAAGACGGTCCGCGAGGAGATGGAGCGCGGCGTTTTCGATATCGAAGCCGTCAAGCAGGCCAATGCAGAACTGATCGCGACGATCCAGGAAAGCCTGCAGATCGCCGACGAGGGCAAGGCCCGTCGCGCCGCCGCCGAGGAAGAGCTCAAGAAGATGGAGGCCGAGCTGCGCAACACGCTGGCCGCGGCCAAGTCGCGGGCCCAGGCCGGCGGATCGGTTCCCGGGTCCTGAGCGCGACGTGAGGCGTCCCTGGCGCGCATCGGCCCTGGCGGGGCTGGCCCTGTTGGGGCTGGCCTCTTGCGACATGCCCGAGGCGCCGGTCGACTCCACCCCGCCGCGCGCGCGCCCCGAGACCGTCCCGGCAATGCCCTCGGCGGAAAGCCGGGCCATGGCCGCGCATTTCGGCCGGGTCGAGGCGGAGCTGCGCGAGCGCGGCCTGCTGCGCACAGACGGCGGCGGCGCCGACACCCCGGTATCGCGGCGCAACCTGGTGGAAAACTTTGTCCGTATCGCCCTTTACGACGAATACGTTGCCCATTCGGGAATGCTCGTCGCCGAACAGACCGAAAGCCGTCTGCGCCGCTGGGAACAGCCGATCCGCATGGGGATGGTGTTCGGCGCCGCCGTTCCCGCCGCCCAGCGCCGCGAGGACCGGGCCAATATCGTCGGCTATGCGCGCCGGCTGTCCCGGCTGACCGGATTGCCGATCCGCATGACCGCGCCGGAAGACGCGAATTTCCACATTCTGATCCTCAACGAGGACGAGCGCCGCGCCTTCGGGCCCGACCTGCGCCGGCTTGTGCCGGGCATCGACCGCACCGCCGAGCTGACCATCACCGGCATGCCTCGCTCGACCTTCTGCCTCGTCTTCGCCTTTTCCAAGGGCAATTCCAGCAGCTATTCCCGCGCGGTGGCGGTGATCCGCGCCGAACACCCCGACCTGCTGCGCCTGTCGTGCCTGCACGAGGAGCTGGCCCAGGGCATGGGGCTGGCCAATGACAGCCCCGCCGCGCGCCCCTCGATCTTCAACGACGACGAAGAGTTCGGGCTGCTGACCGGCCATGACGAGCTGCTGCTGCGTATCCTCTACGACCGCCGTCTGAGGCCTGGCATGACCGAACGTGACGCCCGCCCCATCGTCGAGCAGATCGTGGACGAGCTGTTGGGCGGAGAGAGCTGAGACCGCAGCGCCGTGGCGCCCGGCACCCTACTGGAGGACCTAGAGCATGGGTATTTTCGACTTCCTTTCCGGCGAGTTCATCGACGTCATCCACTGGGTCGACGACACCCGCGACACCATGGTCTGGCGGTTCGAGCGCGAGGGCCACGAGATCAAGTACGGCGCCAAGCTGACCGTGCGCGAGGGGCAGGCCGCCGTCTTCGTCCACGAGGGCCAGATCGCCGACGTGTTCACCCCCGGCCTCTACATGCTGGAAACCAACAACATGCCGGTGCTGACCACGCTCCAGCATTGGGACCACGGGTTCAAATCGCCCTTCAAGTCGGAAATCTATTTCGTCAACACCACGCGCTTCACCGACCTCAAATGGGGCACGAAAAACCCGATCATGCTGCGCGACCCCGAATTCGGCCCCACCCGTATCCGCGCCTACGGCACCTACACGGTCCGTGTGACCGACCCGGCGAAATTCCTGGTCGAGATCGTCGGCACCGACGGCGAGTTCACGATGGACGAGATCGGCTTCCAGATCCGCAACATCATCGTGCAGGAATTCTCGCGGGCGGTCGCGGGCGCAGGCATCCCGGTGCTCGACATGGCCGCCAACACCGCCGAGCTGGGCAAGCTGGTGGCCGGCGCCATCTCCGAGACCATCGCCGCCTACGGGCTCAGTCTGCCTGAGCTTTACATCGAGAATATCTCGTTGCCCCCCGCGGTGGAGGCCGCGCTCGACAAGCGCACGTCGATGGGGCTTGTGCAAGATCTCGACCGCTATACCCAGTTTTCCGCCGCCGAGGCGCTGGGCGCGCCCGAGGGCGCGGCGGGCGGCGCGATGGCTGCGGGGCTGGGTGCCGGCATGGGTATGGCCATGGGCCACGCCATGAGGCCCTGGGGCGCGCGCGACCAGTCCGCCCAGCCCGTACCGCCCCCGCCGCCGCCGGTCGAGCATGTCTGGCACATCGCTGAAAAAGGCGAAACGCGCGGCCCGTTCTCCAAGGCCGACATGGGGCGGATGGCCGGCGAGGGCGCACTCAAGCGCACAACCCATGTCTGGACCCCGGGCCAGGACGGCTGGATGCATGCCGAGGACGTGGCCGAACTGGCGCAGCTTTTCACCGTGCTGCCGCCGCCGCCGCCCGAGGCCTGAGGCCCCCGCTTCTTCTTGGCCCAAATACCCCCGCCGGAGGCATCGACATCATGGCCGCGCCCCATCCGCCCGCGCCGCAGGAGGCACACCGCTTTCCCTGCACGCAATGCGGCGCCGATCTGCGCTTCGAGCCGGGCAAGGGGCGGCTGGTCTGCGACCATTGCGGGTATAGCGAACCGGTCGAGCAGGCCCAGCCGCCGGCGCACCCGATCCGCGAACTCGATTTCCGAATCGCCGTCGAGGCCAGCCTTCCGACGCAGGAGATCGAGGAAACCCGCGTCCTGTCCTGCCCCAATTGCGGCGCGCAGGTCGAATTCGACGCCGATACCCATGCCGCCGAATGCCCGTTCTGCGCCACCCCCGTGGTCACCGACACCGGCACCCACCGCCATATCAAGCCGCGCGGCCTGCTGCCCTTCGCCCTGACCGAGCGCGACGCACACAAGGCGATGGCCGACTGGCTGGGGCGGCTCTGGTTCGCGCCGAACGGGCTGAAGCAATACGCCCGCAAGGGCCGCAAGATGCAGGGCATCTACGTGCCCTACTGGACCTTCGACGCCGATACCGCCAGCCGCTATACCGGCGCGCGCGGCACCGTCTATTACGAAACCCGCACCGTCATCCGCAACGGCGAGCGCCGGAGGGTGCAGGTGCAAAAGGTGCGCTGGACACCGGTCTCGGGGCGGGTCGCGCGGTTTTTCGACGACGTGCTGGTGCTGGCCAGCCGCAGCCTGCCGAAACGCTTCACCGACGCGCTGGAGCCGTGGGACCTGTCAGGGCTGCTCCCCTACCGGCCCGATTTCCTGGCCGGCTTTCGCGCCGAGGGCTACACCGTGGTCCCCACCGACGGGTTTCAGGAAGCCCAGGCGATCATGGAACGGATCATCCGGCGCGACGTGGCGTTCGATATCGGCGGCGACCGCCAGCGGATCGAGACGCTCGAAACGCGGCTCTCGGATGTCACCTTCAAGCATGTTCTGCTGCCGGTATGGCTGGCGGCCTACAAATACCGGGGCAAGACCTACCGCTTCGTCGTCAACGGCCAGACGGGGCGCGTGCGCGGCGAACGGCCCTGGTCGGCCTGGAAGATCGCGCTCGCCACCCTGCTCGGTCTCGCGCTGGCCGGGCTGATCGGCTATTTCGCCGCGCTCAACCAAGGCTGAGGCGGGGCCGCCTGAACGGCCCCGGCTGCTGTCCTCTCCCCGGGTTTCTCAGCCCTTCGTGACCGGGATTTGCGTGCCTCCCGGCATCTCTGCCTGTGCCTTCTTGCCGACGCTGACGGTCAGAACGCCATCCTTCAGATCGGCGCTTACCCTTGCCGGATCGGCGTCCGGCGGCAGGCGGAAGCTGCGCGAGAACGATCCGTATTGGCGTTCGCTGAAATACCAGGTCTCGCCCTCTTCCTTGCGCTCCGAGGTCTTCTCGCCCTTCACGGTGACGACCCCGTCGTCGAGATTGACCTCGATGTCTTTCTCCTCGACCCCGGGCAACTCCATCTTGATGCGGTAGCCGTCATCGCCCACCGACGCCTCGGACGCGGGGGCGAACCAGTCGGCCACCCGTTCGCCCAACCCGCGGAGCGGTTCGTAAAGCGAGGGCCAGAAGCCTGTGGTGTGGGTTTTCTCGACCATCTCAAATCTCCTCTTCGTCAAGAGAACCATTGCGCGCCAAGTGTCGCGCCTGCGGCGCCCGGCTGCCATGACGTGCATCAACACTGCGCTTGGTTTGCACCCCGCCGCCCCTGCGACTATGGCTGGAGAACCGAGCCAGAGGGAAAGGATGCCGCGATGATCCTGTGTTGCGGGGAGGCCCTGATCGACATGCTGCCGCGGCGCACCGCCGAGGGTGAGGCCGCCTATGTGCCCCATGCGGGCGGCGCGGTGTTCAACACCGCCATAGCTCTGGGCCGTCTGGGCGCGCAGGCGGGAATGTTCACCGGGCTGTCGACCGACGTCTTCGGCGATCAGCTTGCCGCCGCGCTCGAGGCCGCCGGCGTCGAGTCCGGCCTCGCCCTGCGCGCCGACCGGCCCACCACGCTGGCGGTGGTGATGCTGAGCGACGGTCAGGCGCGCTACAGCTTTTACGACGAGGGCAGCGCGGGGCGGATGCTGTCGCCCGACGCGCTGCCGGCCCTGCCCGACGCTGTCGAGGCACTGTTTTTCGGCGGCATTTCCCTGATGGTCGAACCCTGCGGCACCGCTTACGAGACGCTGATGGCCCGCGAGGCGGCCTCGCGCGTGACCATGCTCGACCCCAATATCCGGCCCGGTTTCATCGCTGACGAGACCGCCTACCGCGACCGGCTGGCGCGGATGCTGGCGTTGGCCGATATCGTGAAACTGTCGGACGAGGACCTCGCCTGGCTGGAGGGTCCGGGCGAGCCGCGCGCGCTGGCCCGCGGGATACTGGCCAAGGGCCCGCAGATCGTCTTTCTGACCCATGGCGGCGAAGGCGCGCTGGCGCTGACCCGGACCGACGAAATCGCCCTGCCCGCCCCGCCGGTCGAGGTGGCCGATACCGTGGGCGCGGGCGACACGTTCAACGCCGGCGTGCTGGCCGCGCTGCAGTCCGAGGGCAAGCTCAACCGCACCGCGCTGGCCGGGCTTGGCGGCGAGGCCCTGTCGCGGGCGCTGGCGCTGGGCATCAAGGCCGCCGCGATCACCGTATCGCGGCCCGGCGCCAACCCGCCCTGGGCCAGGGAAATCGCATGAGGGCGCTGGTCCAGCGGGTCAGCGAGGCGGCGGTGCGCGTCGAGGGGGCCGTATTGGGCGAGATCGGCCCGGGCCTTCTGATCCTCGTCTGCGCGATGCAGGGCGACACCGAGGCCGAGGCCGACAAGCTGGCCGCCAAGATCGCCAAGCTGCGCATTTTCACCGACGCGGACGGCAAGATGAACCGCGCGCTGGCCGAGATCGGCGGCGGGGCGCTGGTGGTCAGCCAGTTCACGCTGGCCGCCGATACCTCGCGCGGCAACCGCCCCGGCTTTTCCTCTGCCGCACCACCCGGCGAGGGCGAGCGGCTTTACGAGTATTTCGCGGGGCGGATGGCCGCCCAGGGCGTGCCCGTCGCCACCGGGCGTTTCGGCGCCGACATGAAGGTGTCGCTCGTCAATGACGGGCCGGTGACGATCTGGGTCGAGGTCTGATGCAGGCTCAGGTCTGCAGCACGTAGGTGCCGGGCGCGGCGCAGACCGTCGGGTAGCCGCGCGCGGGCGCGCCCATCGCCGGCGGGGCGGTCTTGCCGCTGCTCTGGCGGGCCAGCCAGTCGCGCCATTCAACCCACCACGATCCCTCTTGCGGCGCGTGCCGCTCGGCCCAGGTGTCGGGGTCGAGATAGTGCGCCTCGGGCGTGCGGTGGCCGATGCGGAAATGCCGGCCGCGATGCCCCGGCTCGCTGAGGATGCCGCCGTTATGGCCGCCCTTGGTCAGCACGAAGGTCAGGTCGGTATCGGTGAACAGCGTCGTCTTGTAGACCGAGCGCCAGGGCGCGATATGGTCTTTCTCGGTGCCCAGCACGAAGAATGGAGCGGTGATGTCCTTCAGGGCGATCACGCGCCCGTCGACGGCAAATCGCCCCGCGCTCAGCCGGTTTTCCAGGAAGAGGCCGCGCAGGTATTGCGAATGCATCCGGTAGGGCATGCGCGTGGCGTCGTCGACCCAGACCGAAATGTCGAACTCCTGCTCTTCGACCCCCAGGAAATACCGCCGGATCGCCCGCGACCAGACCAGATCGTTGGCGCGCAGCGCCCGGAAGGCGCCCGACATCTGGTCCTGCGACAGGTAGCCCTGATCCCACATCATGTCTTCGAGATAGGCGATCTGGCTTTCGTCGACGAAAAGCATCAGCTCGCCGGCCTCGGTGAAATCTGTCTGCGCGGCAAGAAGCGTGATCGAGGCCAGCCGATCGTCGCCGTCGCGCGCCATCGTGGCCGCGGCGATCGACAGGATCGTACCGCCGAGGCAATAGCCGCAGGCATGAACCTTCTGGTCGGGCACGATGGTGGTGACCGCGTCGATTGCCTGCATCACGCCGCGGCGGCGGTAATCGTCCAGCGACAGGTCGCGCTGCGCCGCGGTGGGGTTGCACCAGGAGATCGCAAAGACGGTAAAGCCCTGCCCCACAAGGTATTTGATCAGCGAATTGTGCGGGCTGAGGTCGAGGATGTAGTATTTCATGATCCAGGCCGGGACGATCAGCACCGGCTCGGCCTCTACCTTGTCGGTCTGCGGCGCGTACTGGATCAGCTCGAACAGGTCGTTGCGATAAACCACCTCGCCCGGCGTACAGGCGAGATTGCGGCCCACCTCGTAGCTGTCCGAAGGCTCGGGTCCGCCATCGACGAGCTGACGCACCGCGTCGTCGACGAAATTGCGCGCGCCCTCGGCCAGGTTGCGGCCGCCCGACTGGACCGTGCGTTCCACGATCTCGGGATTCAGCGGCGGCACGTTCGACGGCGCGGCCATATCCAGCATCTGGCGCGCCATGAAATGCACCCGGTCGGTGCTGTGGGGGCGCGCGCCGCGCATGTCGGCCGTGGCGCAATCCCACCAGTCCTGCATGGCCAGAAACCCCGTCTTCCACATCCGGAAGGGCGGCTTGTCCCAGGCCGGGTGGTCGAACCTGTGATCGTCGGCGGCGGGCGTAAACGCCGGCGCGCCGCCGGGCGACATGCCCATCGCATCGGTCGCGGCCTTCCAGAAATTGAGCTGGGCGCGCTCGGCCAACTCCAGTTGCCGTCCCGGGGCGCGGGCCAGATGCATTGCCCAGTCGGCCCAGGCCGACGCGGCGGCATGGGGCGAGACGCCCCGCGTCATCCGCGCGCTCATAGCACGCACGGCGCGGTCGAGCGTTTCGTGGCTATGGGTCGGGGCGCGGGCGGCCGCGGAGGCCGGCACCGGCGCGGCGGCGGGCCGGGCCGCCGCCGCGCTGGCAGTCTCGGCTTTGGTGGCGGCGGGCTTCGGGGTTGCAGCGGGCATGGGCACCTCGTTCGTCGGGGTCTCGGCGCGCAGCCTATGCCCTGGCCCGGACAAGGGAAAGCCGCGCTTTGGCGCAGCGCCCCCGCGCGGCCAATGGCGGGTCTGCGAGGCCCAAGGAGCCGCAACCGGGTATCCCGTCGGGGGACGCGGCGCGCTGGACTTGGGTCTGTCAAAGCCTAGTGTAAAAGTGACAAGGAGGACAACGCGCAGATGCTTTATATCCTCACACCCGGCCGCATCGCCAACCCCGGCGTGCTGAAAATCAGGAAAGCGCCCCGCAAGCTGATCGAGAAGGGCCTGGGCCTCTTGCCGCGCGGGATGCCCCTGTCGGGGATGTTCTGGCGTATTTTCCTGGAGTTCTCGTTCCCGCGCTACCTGCTGGCGCTGGCGCCGTTCCCGATCCTGCTGTTGGCCTTCCCGGACTTCGCACTGCCCCTGGCCCAGGCGCCTGCGCTGCTGTTTCTCGCGATCTACATGGTGGAGTACCATTACCTGAGCTACGGCAACCCCGAAAAGCGCAAGGCGCTGGCCGACGAGACCGAACGGGCGCGTGCGCTGGATCTGGTGCAGGTCCGTTCGCGCAAGGTGCTGACCCAGATCGCCGCAGGGCGCAAGTTGCAGGCAGGCACCCTGCACCTGGTCGTGGAGCAATCGGGGCTGGCCCGCGTCGTGCCGCTGACCATGGTGTCGGTGCAATACGAAAATGACGGGGTCGAGGTGCTGCAACTCAGCCCCGAGGAGGAAAAGCTGATCGAGGACACGCTCTTCGACAAGGAGCTGGACGAGCGCTTTCTGCACCGGGTGAACATTTCCGAGAACAAATATATGCGCAGCGTGGAGCTGGACCCGAAATCGGTTTCGGCCCATGCGCGGCTGGCCGCGATGGCGGGCTGAGGCGCGTTGACCTGGCCGGAACGCAGGCGGTCGCGTTCGCAGATTCGGGTATTTTGACCAAGAAGAAGCAGGGCCGCGCCTACCGGTCCAGCGCAAGCACCCGGCCGAACGGCGGCGCGCTCGGCACCTCGCCGGGCACGGCCCAGATCACCGGAACGCGGCCCGGTTTGGGGCCGAAGACGCCTTCGAGATCGGTCAGGATGACGATCGCGGAGGGGGCGAGGCGCGCGGCGTGGTCGATGACCTCGACAAAGGAGGTGCCGCCTTCGCGGGAGAACGCGATGTCGAGGATGCGCGATTCCCAGTCGGCGCCGGTCATCAGTTCGTGCGCGTGCACGATGGTGTCGAAGACCAGCACATGCACCTCGGCCCCGGTGCGCCGGCCGATACCCGCCACCTGGGCTGCAAAAAGCGCCAGCCGGGCCTTGTCGATCGAGGCGGAGCTGTCGATGCCCACGGCGATTTTTGGCGCGTCGCGGCGGTGCACGGTACCTGGCTCGTAGACCGGCACAGCCCCGCCGGCGGCGCGCGCCGCGCCTTCGAGCGCGATCCAGCGGCGCGTGGGGCGCTGGTAGGTGCGGCGCGGGTCGTGCTGGACGGCGCGGGCCAGCAGGCCGCGCAGGACGACCTCCCAGGGGGTGTGGGGTTCGGGGATGTCGGCGATCCGGTGGCCGAGCATGCCGATGCCGGTGCCGGCGAGCCGCCCTTCGGCCATGGCCCGGGCGAGGCGCTGGCGCCATTCGGCGTCCTCGGCGGCCCCACCCTGCCCGGCCTCGGCGTCGGAGGCGTCGAGGTCGGGGGCAAAGCCCTGACGCTCGGCGTAATCGGCGGCGCGGGCGGCGGCGCCCTCGCTCTCTTGCCCCTCGTTTCCGCCGCCGCGGCCCTTGCCCTTGCCCGTGCCCCCGGCCTGGCCCCGGGCGCCCTCGCGGCCGCCGGGCTTGCCCTGCCGGCCCTGCATCAGCGCGACATAGAGGGTTTCGGCGTCGTAGCGGCCGATGGCGCGCTCGGCCGGCATGTCCTCGTCCAGCGCGCCTTTCAGCACCCCCGTCAATTCCACGCAGGGGCGCGGCAGGATATAGCCCGACAGCAGCAGCGTCTGGTTGACGATGGCGTCCGTGGCGAGGTTGAACATCTTCTCGTCGTAGCGGTCGCCGAAGCGGGCGAACATGGCGCGTGCGCGCGGCACGTGGCGAAAGGCAACGTGCAGGATGTGGTGGGCGGCCAGCCCGATCTGTTCGTCGAGCGACAGCGCCTCGAACGGGGGCCGGTAGAAGATGGTGCGCCCGTCGGTCCAGGCCGGTCCCTCGCCCGCCTCGGCATCGCGGTGGTTGCACCACAGCGACAGCGAGGCGAAGGCCGGATCGACCTCGGAGAGCTTTTGCAGCGCGCGGGTGGCGCGGGTCGAGTGCCGCTCGGCCATGGGTTAGTCGAGCCCCGCCGCCTTGCGCTCGTCGGCATAGGCACGGTAGGCGGGCGTGGCGAGGAAGGCCTCGCCGATGCCGAGCTCGAGGCCGCGGCGGATCAGCCCTTCGAAACCGTAGGTGCAGAGCTCGCCCAAGGGCATGCGCTTGAACTCGGGGTCTTCGCGCAGGCGCGAGAGCTGGCGGATATCGGCCATGATGTCGATGGCGTCCTCGGCGTTGCGGCGGTCGAGGATCCCGATCAGCCCGTAGATCAGCGCGTTGAGCCCATGCATCGTGGCGGGGTAAAGGGCGATGCGGTCCTTACGGTCGGCCTCGAGCATCTCGGTGACCTGAACGGTGGCGGCGATGTCGTCGGCGATCAGCGCGAAATCGGCGGCCGCCGCGTCGCCCACGGTGCCGGCGATCAGCACGTTGCGCACACGCCGGTCGGGCACCGCCTGCATGATCTGGCTGACCCGTTCCCAGCTGCGCGGCGTGCTGGCGATCATGTGGCCCTGGTCGAGCGCGCGCTCGGTGGTCTCCAAGAGGTCCGCGCGGGTCTTGATGAAGGCGATCACGGCGGGATGCAGGCCCCTGGGCACCGCGTAATTGTCCAGCCAGTCGGAGGCCACGGCCTGCACGTGCAGGTGGATCAAACGGTCGGAGAGGGCGGTGTTCATCTCGTAGGCGATGGCGCCGTCCTCGACAGTGTTGCCCGCGGCCACGACGAAGACGCTGTCGGGCAGCCGGTGCCGGCCGACCCGGCGTTCTTGCAGCAGGCCGTAGACGGTGGGTTGCAGGTAGGGCGATGCCGCGGTCAGCTCGTCGAGAAAAAGGATCGACGGCGCGTCGATGTCGTCGGGCAGATCCTCGGGGCGGTACCAGATGGTCTTTTGCGCGTCATGGTCGTAATAGGGCAGGCCGCGCAGGTCCTGCGGCTCGATCGTGGTCAGCCGCAGATCGAAAAGCCGCGCGCCGATCGCGTCGGCCAGTTGCGCGACCACCTGTGTCTTGCCCACGCCGGGACGCCCATGCAGCATGTAGGAGACCTGCATCGCGCCCGATCTCTGCGCCTCCCATCCGGCCTTTAGCACCTCGTAAGCGTCTCCTGCGGAGACTTTCATCGTATTGACGGCCATTTGCCTGCCTCGTCTTGAAACAATTCTTCCACATACCAGTTGGGTCTCCAGGGCGGCGTGTCGAGCCGCCGGACAGCGCCGCGATAAGGAGAGCCCATGGAATTTGTCACTGACCGCATCGAACGCGCGGCATTCCTGCCCCTGCCCCGCCCCGATACGGCCGAAGGCCGTCCGCGGCGGGTGGGCGTCGAGATCGAGTTCGGCGGGCTCACCGAAATGGAAACGGCCGCGCTGGTGCAGGCGGTGCTGGGCGGGCGCGTGGTCGAGGACACGCCGCACGAGTTTGTCGTCGATGGCACGACGCTGGGCGATGTCGAGGTCTGCCTCGACACCGCGCTGCGCGACAAGGCGGGCACGGCGCTGGCCGATCTGGGGCTTGAGCTGGGCCGCGCCGTGGTGCCGGTAGAGATCGTCACCGCGCCCTTGACCCCCGACGACCTGCCGCACCTGGAAGACTTGCGCAAACGGCTGCGCGCTGGCGGCGCCCAGGGCAGCGGCGGCGGGCTGTTCTTGGGGTTTGGCGTGCATCTCAACCCAGAGATCGAGGGGCCGGAGGTGGGCCATATCCTGCCCGTCGTGCGCGCCTACGCGCTGTTGGAGGACTGGCTGAGGAAGGCCGACCCGATCGATCCGTCGCGCCGCCTCCTGCCCTTTGTCGACCCTTATCCGCGGAGCTTTGTCGACCGGCTGGCCGGGGCGCCGGACTGGTCGCTGGGCGCGCTGATCGACGCCTACCTGGAGGAAACGCCGACGCGCAACCGCGGGCTCGACATGTTGCCGGTGTTTCGCCATCTCGACGAGGCGCGGGTGCTGGCGGGCTTGGACGATGCCAGCGCGGTCAGCGCGCGGCCGGCCTATCACTACCGCCTGCCCGACAGCCGTCTGGACGACCCGGAGTGGACGCTCGCCTATGAGTGGAACCGCTGGGTCATGGTTGAACGGCTGGCAAACCGCCCCGACGCGCTGGAACGGCTGGCGCGGGACTGGCTGGAGTATCGCGAGGCCTGGACGACGACACGGCCCGACTGGCTGGCCCATGTCGAGGCGCGGCTGGACGAGCTGAACCTTTGGGAGGCCGCATGACCCGCCCGCTGATCGGCGTCACCACCTCGGCCCGGTCGGGCTGGCGCATCTTCCCGCTGGTGGCCTTCAACCTTTGGATTGCCGGCGGCAAGGGCGTGCGCTGGGTTGCCGGGCGGCCGGCCGATCTCGACGATGTGGACGGGCTGATCATCGGCGGCGGCGACGACATCTCGCCCGACCTCTATGGCGGGCAGTTGATCGCCTCGGCAAGGCTGGACACGGCGCGCGACGCGATGGAACGGCGGCTGGTCGAGGGCGCGATGGCGCGCGGCAAGCCGGTGCTGGGCATTTGCCGCGGCGCGCAGATGATCAACGTGGCCCTTGGCGGCACGCTGGATCAAGACGCCTACGGCACCTACACCGCCTCCAGAAAGGTCTGGACCGTGCTGCCGAAGAAGACCGTCACCGTCTGCGACGGCACACGGCTGGACGAGATCGCGGGCGACGGGCCGATGCGAGTGAACGCGCTGCACAGTCAGGCGGTAAAGGATCTGGGCACCGGGTTGCGCGTCGCCGCCCATGACGAGGGCGGCATGATCCAGTCGGTCGAGCGGCTCACCGACCCGTTCGCGCTGGGCGTGCAATGGCACCCCGAGCATCTGTTTTATGCCCGCCGCCAGCGCGCGCTCTTTCGCGCGCTCGTCACTGCCGCGCGGGCCTGCCGCGACGAGGAAGGCCAGATCGCCGCCGTCGACGCCGAAATGGCCGCCCCCTCCTGAGCCCATTCGCCGCTTGCGGCCCCTGCCCCCTTCTGCATAGCATGGCGCCCGGAAAACAAGGGCTGCGGCGGGTGCCGCGGCGGCACCAACAGGAGGGACGAATGGCCGGATTCAAGACACTCGCGGCGGGCCTCTGCGCGCTGGCGCTGGCCACGGCCGCCCAGGCCGAGCCGCTTAAGGTGGGCATGATCACCACGCTTTCGGGCGGCGGCGCGAGCCTTGGCATCGATACCCGCGACGGGTTCATGCTGGCGGTCAAGCAGGCGGGCAACCCCGATCTGGAGGTCGTCATCGAGGACGACCAGCGCAAACCGGACATCGCGGTGCAGCTGGCCGACAAGATGATCCAGTCGGAAAAGGTCGACGTGCTGACCGGGATCGTCTGGTCGAACCTCGCCATGGCCGTGGTGCCCGCCGCCACCGCCCAGGGCAAGTTCTACCTCTCGACCAACGCCGCGCCCTCGGCGCTGGCCGGCAAGGGCTGCAACCCCAACTACTTCTCGGTCTCCTACCAGAACGACAACCTGCACGAGGCCGCCGGCGCCTATGCCGCCAAGGCGGGCATCAGCAAGGCGTTCATCATGGCGCCGAACTATCCGGCGGGGCAGGATTCGCTGGCAGGCTTCAAGCGGTTTTACGAGGGTGAAGTCGTGGGCGAGGTCTATACCCAGCTCGGCCAGACCGATTATGCAGGCGAAATCGCGCAGATCCGCGCCTCGGGCGCCGACGGCGTGTTCATCTTCCTGCCCGGCGGCATGGGGATTTCCTTCGTCAAGCAATACGCCGACTCGGGCGTGGGCCTGCCGCTGATCGGCCCGGCCTTTTCGTTCGAACAGTCGATCATCCAGGCGATGGGCGACGCGGCGCTGGGCGTGCTGAACGGCGCCAACTGGTCGCCCGACCTGGGCAACGACGCCAACCAGACCTTCGTCACGTCCTTCCAGGAGGAATACGGCCGCCTGCCCTCGGTCTACGCATCCTACGGCTACGACACCGCAAACCTGCTGCTGTCGGCGATGGGCAAGGCCGACGTAAAGGACGCCGACGCCTTCCGCGCCGCGCTGAAAGAGGCCGATTTCGCATCGGTGCGCGGCGATTTCGCCTTCGGCCCGACCAACCACCCGGTGCAGGACCTTTACGTGCGCGAGGTGGTACGGATGGGCGACATCCTGACCAACCGCATCGTCGGCACCGCCATGGAGGACCGCGGCAACGCCTACGAGGGCGAGTGCGAGATGTAAGCGCGACCTCCGCGGCGGGCTGACCCGCCCGCCGCGGCCCCGAAGGAGCCCGCCTTGTCGGCATTGCTACTGATCGAACAGGCCCTCAACGGCCTGCAATACGGCGTGATGCTGTTCGTGATGGCGGCGGGGCTGACGCTGGTCTTCGGCGTGATGGGGCTGATCAACCTCGCGCACGGATCGCTTTACATGGTGGGCGCGTTCGCCTGCGCCGCCGTCGCCGCGGCCACGGGCAGCTTCTGGCTGGGGCTGGCGGCGAGCCTGGCCGCCGCGGCAGCGGCGGGCGCATTGGTGGAACTCACCGTCATCCGCCGCCTCTACGCGCGCGATCATCTCGACCAGGTGCTGGCCACCTTCGCGCTGATCCTCGTCTTCTCGGAAGGGACAAGATGGCTCTTCGGCTCTTTCCCGCTCTATCTCGACATCCCGGCGGGGCTGTCCGGCCCGGTCACGTTGCCAGGCGGGCTGGACTACCCGCTCTACCGGCTGGTGCTGATCGGCATCGGGCTGGCCATCGCCGGCGGCCTGTTCTGGCTGATCGGGCACACGCGGCTGGGCATCCGCATCCGCGCGGGCGAGGCCGACCGCGAGATGATCGCGGCGCTGGGGGTCGATATCTCGCGCCTTTATACCGCCGTATTCGCCCTGGGCGCGGCGCTGGCGGGGCTGGCGGGCGCGCTGGTGGGCGCGCTGCAATCGGTGCAGGTGGGCATGGGCGAGCCGGTTCTGATCCTCGCCTTCGTGGTGATCGTGATCGGCGGCATCGGCTCGATCAAGGGCGCGTTCGTCGGCGCGCTGCTGGTCGGCATGACCGACACGCTGGGCCGGTTCCTGCTGCCGGCAGCCTTCGGGCACATCATGGACCCGTCCAGCGCCACCTCGGTCGGCGCGGCGCTGGCCTCGATGCTGATCTACATCCTGATGGCCGGCGTGCTGGTGGTACGCCCCGGCGGGCTATACGGGCGGGCATGACGTGATCCGCGAGGGGCTGTTAAACACGCTATTGATGCTGGGCCTCCTGGCCGTGCCGCTGATCGCGCAGGCGATGGGCGAACCTTTCGTCATCACGCTGGCAACCAAGGTGGCGATCCTGGCGCTGGCGGGCGTGGGGTTGAACGTCGCGCTGGGATTGGGCGGGATGGTGTCGCTGGGCCATGCGGCCTTTTTCGGCATCGGCGGCTACGCGATGGGCATCCTTGCCGCCCCGGTGCAGGCCTACGAGCCCTTGATGACATGGCCGATCGAGGTGCCGGGCACCAAGTCGATGCCGGTCATCTGGGCCGCGGCCATGGCCGCAGGCGCGCTGGCCGCGTTGGCGATCGGCGCGCTTTCGCTGCGCACGGCGGGGGTCTATTTCATCATGATCACGCTGGCCTTCGGCCAGATGCTATTCTATTTCGCAATCTCCTGGCCCGCCTATGGCGGCGAGGACGGCCTGTCGATCTACGTGAGGAACGGCTTTCCGGGGCTGAACACGCTCGACCCGATCCAGTTCTTCGCGCTGGCCTTCGGCCTGCTGGCGCTGGCGCTGTTGTTCGCGCATCTGCTGGCCCGGTCGCGTTTCGGCCTCGCGCTGCAGGGCGCGCGGCAAAACCCCGCCCGCGTGGCCGCGCTGGGCATCAGGCCCTACACGCTGCGGCTGACGGCGTTCGTCATCTCGGGCGCGATCACGGCGCTGGCCGGCGCGCTTTTCGCCGATCTCAATCGCTTCGTCTCGCCCGCCATGCTCAGCTGGCAGACCTCGGGCGAGATCATGGTCTTCGTGATCCTCGGCGGCGTCGGGCGGCTCTTCGGCCCGGTGGCGGGGGCGGCGCTGTTCATCCTGCTGGAACACTGGCTGGGCGGCGTCAGCGACTACTGGAAGCTCTTTCTCGGGCTCATCCTGCTGGCCATCGTGCTGTTCGCCCGGGGCGGGATGATCGGCGCGCTGGCCGGGCGGCAGGTGGCCCATGACTGACCCGGTGCTGGCGGTGCACGACCTCTCGGTCGCCTTCGGCGCGCTCAAGGCGGTCGACAGGGTGTCGCTCGATCTGCGCCCCGGCGAGATCCACGCGCTGATCGGACCGAACGGCGCGGGCAAATCGACCCTGATCGGGCTGATCGCCGGGGGGCTGCGCCCGGCTTCGGGGCGCATCACCTTTCTGGGCCGCGACATCACCCGCCGCGACACCGCGGCCCGCGCGCGGATGGGGCTGGCGCGCAGTTTCCAGGTCTCGTCGGTGGCGCCGGATTTCACCGTGCTTCAAAACGTTACCCTGGCGGTCGAGGGGGCCCAGGGCCGGGCCTACGGGTTCTTCATGCCCGCGCTCTCGGACAGGTCGCTGACCGACCGCGCCGCGCAGCACATCGCGCGGGTCGGGCTGTTGAACCGCGTGGCGGTGCCGGCGGGGGATCTCGCCCATGGCGAGCGGCGGCGGCTCGAGGTCGCCATGGCGCTGGCCCAGCACCCCAAGGCGTTCCTGCTGGACGAACCGATGGCCGGGCTCGGCCCCGACGGCGCGCGGGAGTTCACCCAGATTCTGGACGAATTGCGGCACGAGGCGCCGATCCTCCTGGTCGAGCATGACATGGACGCGGTGTTCCGGCTGGCCGACCGCATCAGCGTGCTGGTCTATGGCCGCGTCGTCGCCTCTGGCGGCGTGGCCGAGATCCGCGCCAACCCGGAAGTGCAGCGCGCCTATCTGGGCGATGAGACCCTGCCATGAGCGCGTTGCTGGAAATCAGCGGCGTGACCGCGTTCTACGGCCATTCCCAAGCGCTTTTCGGCGTCGACCTGGAGGTGGCCGAGGGTGAGGTGGTGGCGTTGATGGGCCGTAACGGGATGGGCAAGACGACCACGATCCACAGCGTGATGCGCCTCGTGCCGCACCGCGCGGGCGCCATCCGCTTTGCCGGCCAGCCGCTGGGCGGGCTCGCCCCGCACCGCGCTGCGCGGCTGGGGCTGGGGCTGGTGCCCGAGGGGCGCCGCGCCTTCGCCGGGCTGTCGGTCGAGGAAAACCTCGTCGCAGCCGCGCGCTCCGGCGCCTGGGGCCTGCGCGAGATCTACGCGCTTTTCCCCCGTCTGGAGGAGCGGCGCGGGCAGGACGCGCGGTCGCTTTCCGGGGGCGAGCAGCAGATGCTGGTGATCGGCCGGGCGCTGATGACCAACCCGCGCCTGCTCATTCTCGACGAGGCGACCGAGGGTCTGGCGCCGCTTATCCGGCAGGAGATCTGGGGCGTGATCCGTCGGCTCAAGGCCGAGACGGGGCTGGCCATCCTCGTGGTCGACAAGTCGCTGAAGGAAATGTCCCGCGCAGCCGACCGGGCGGTGATCCTGGAAAAGGGGCGCGTGGTCTGGGCCGACGCCATGGGCGCGCTGACACAGGAGTTGGCCGACCGGTACCTGGGGGTCTAGGCGCGCCGTTCCCGTTAAAGGGCGCCGGGGCCCGGCGGCCCCGGCGCAGCACGCAAATGCCTAGCTTGCGTGATGATTGCAGGTAACGTTCGGGTTGAACGGCTCCAGATTGCCCATCGGGTTTTCGCGGAAAAGCCAGACATGCTGATCGAAATGGGGCATGAAGCCGTGCGCCTCGTCCAGCGCCGTTTCCGCGTTGTCCACCATGTGGTCCCACGACCGGCCGTTCATATGCGGCGGTCCATCATTGCCGGCCCCGCGCCAGGCGGCTTCGAAGACGAGATTCTCGATCCCCACGAGTTCCAGCGATCCATCGGCCTGCGGCTCGTAAAGCAGGATCGCCGGCGCCCTGAAATCGGTGTGGATGCTGCCGCCGTCGACCCGCGGTTCGGTCGCCGTGATCTTCAGCACTGCCGGATTCAGGTAGTGAATCCCCATCGCCCCCATGTCGGCCGGCTTGCCCTCGTCGGCGGCCGTCACGCAATGGCCGGACGGGTCGGGAATGTAGCCCTCGGCAAGCGCCACGTTCACGTCCTTGTATTTCTCGGCGGCCATCCTCAGCGCGTCGAGATCGTACTGGTCTGAAGATGCGGCAGATACCGTCGCAATACCCGCGACAAGCGTTGCCACCACAGGCAAAGCCCAGTTCATGATTGGTCCCCTCCCTTATTGAAGCAGGCCAATCGGCGTTGTCAGGCACCAAAGGCCCACAAGCACTTATACCACATCCATCGGGAAAAGATCCGATTCGATATGCCGGGCGGGACGCGGGCCGACCCCTAGGCGCTCTCCCGACGGTAGCCCAGCGAGGCTTCCAGCAGGCTCAGCGTGTAGGGGTGTTGGGGTTTCATCGCGCGCATCTCTTCGACCCCCAGAACTTCGACGATCTCGCCGGCCTGCATCACCGCGATGCGTTCGCACATATGCGCCACCACGGCGAGGTCATGCGACACCATCAGGAAGGTCAGGTTGTGCTCGGTCCGAAGGTCGGCCAGCAGGTTCAGGATCTCGGCCTGCACCGACACGTCCAGCGCCGAGGTGGGTTCGTCCAAGAGCAGGATCGACGGCTCGGGCGCCAGCGCGCGGGCGATCGCCACCCGCTGGCGCTGCCCGCCCGACAGTTGGTGCGGGTAGCGGAAGCGGAACGACGGGCCCAGCCCGACATCGTCCAACAGCCGCTCGATGCGCGGCTCGATATCCCCGAACCCGTGCAGCCACAAAACCTCGGACAGCACCTGGTCGACCGACAAGCGCGGGTGCAGCGAGGCATAGGGGTCCTGAAACACCATCTGCACGGTCTTGTAAAAGGTCCGGTCGCGCCGGCGCCCCACCGGGCGGTCGTTGACCGACATATGCCCCGACCAGTGCGGCGCGAGCCCGGTGAGCGCACGCATGATGGTGGACTTGCCCGAGCCCGACTCGCCGACGAGGCCAAAGCTTTCGCCCGGCGCCACCTCGAAGCTGGCGTCCTTGACCGCATCGACCCTGTCGCGCCCTTCGCCGAACCAGACGTTCAGCCCCTGAAAGCTGAGCGCGCTCATGCCCGCGGCCCCACGCTGGGGACCTCGGCCCAGGCCGGGTCGCGCTTGAGCACCTCCAGCCGCTTTTGCGGCGCGTCGAAGCGCGGCAGCGAGTTCAACAGCCCCCGCGTATAGGGGTGCTGCGCCTCGTGCAGCTTGTGCGCGTCACAGGTTTCCACGACGCGGCCGGCATACATGATCAGCACCCGGTCGCAGAACTGCGCCACGAGGTTGAGGTCGTGGCTGATGAAGATCAGGCCCATGCCCCGGTCCTGCACCAGCTTGTCCATGATCTGCAGCACCTGCCCCTGCACCGAGACATCGAGCGCCGATGTCGGCTCGTCCGCGATCAGCAGCTCTGGGTCGGGGATCAGCATCATGGCGATCATGATGCGCTGGCCCATGCCGCCCGACATCTCGTGCGGGTGGGCACGCATCACCCGCTCGGCATCGCGGATCGACACGGCCTCGAGCATCTCGATGGCGCGTTTGCGCGCCTCGGCCTGCCCGCCGCGGGCGTGCAGCTGATACGCCTCGATCAATTGCTCGCCGACGGTCATCACCGGGTTGAGCGAAAATTTCGGGTCCTGCATGACCATCGAGATACGGTTGCCGCGTACCGCGCGCATCTCGACCTCGGACTTGTCCAGCAGGTTCTCTCCATCGAGCTTGATATGGGTGGCGTCCACCTGCCCCGGCGGGCGGATCAGGCGCAGGATCGCCCGGCCCGTCATCGACTTGCCCGAGCCGCTTTCGCCCACGATGCCCAGCCGCTCGCGCCCCAGTCGGAACGACACGCCGCGCACGGCGTCGAACATGCCGGTGCGGGTGGGAAAGCGGACCCAGAGGTCCTCTACGTCCAGAAGATCGGTCATTTCTCGCTCTTTGGGTCAAGCACGTCGCGCAGCCCGTCACCCAGCAGGTTGAAGGCAAGCGACACGGTAAAGATGGCCAGCCCCGGCATGGTGGCCACCCACCAATGGTCGAGGATGAAGCGCCGGCCCTCGGAAATCATGGCGCCCCATTCGGGGCTGGGCGGCTGCGCGCCGAGGCCGAGAAAGCCCAGCCCCGCGGCGGCCAGGATGATGCCGGCCATGTCCAGCGTCACCCGCACGATCAGCGACGAGATGCAGAGCGGCCAGATATGCTTGGTAATGATCCGGATCGGCCCGGCGCCTTGCAGGCGCACCGCGCTGATATAGTCCGAATTGCGGATCGTCAGCGTCTCGGCCCGGGCGATCCGGGCATAGGGCGGCCAGGCGGTCAGCGAGATCGCCAGCACCGCGTTCTCGATGCCCGCGCCCAGCGCGGCGACGAAGGCCAGCGCAAGGACCAGCCGCGGAAAGGCGAGGAAGATGTCGGTGATGCGCATCAGGCCCATGTCTATGATGCCGCCCGCATAGCCCGCGATCGTGCCCACGATCAGCCCCGCGATGGGCGCGATCAGCGCCACCAGCGTGACGATGTAAAGCGTGATCCGCGAGCCGTGGATCAGCCGTGAGAGGATATCGCGGCCCAGCGAATCCGTGCCCAGCGGGTGACCCTCGGCGCCGATGGGCTGCAGACGGTTGGCCAGGTCTTGCGCAAAGGGGTCGCTGGGTGCCAGCCAGGGCGCGAAGGCGGCGACGAAGAGCAGGAACAGCAGGATCGCCAGACCGAGCATCGCCAGCGAATTGCGCCGGAACGCCAGCCACCCCTGGTAGAGGGCGGACAGGCGTGCCTGGCTGCGCGAATGCGGCGTGTCGGTCAACAGCCAGTCGCGCCATCCGGTCAGGGTTTCGCTCATTTGGCCCTCGGGTCGAGAAAGCGGTACAGAAGGTCGGAGCCCACGTTCAGCAGAACGAAGACGAGGCCCACCACCACCGTGCCGCCAAGGACAGCGTTCATGTCGGCCGACAACAGCGCCGTGGTGATGTAAGAGCCGATGCCGGGCCACGCAAAGATGATCTCGGTCAGCACCGAGCCCTCCAGGAGGCCCGCATAGCTCAGTGCGATCACGGTGATCAGCTGGACGCGGATGTTGCGGAAGGCGTGGCGCCAGATCACCGCGCGCTCGGACAGACCCTTGACGCGGGCGGTGGTGACGTATTCGGCCGATAGCTGTTCGAGCATGAACGACCGCGTCATCCGGCTGATATAGGCGAGGCTGTAATAGCCCAGCAGCGAGGCTGGCAGGATGATGTGGCTGAAGGCATCCTTCAGCACCGTCCAGTTTCGGTCGAGCACGCTGTCGATCAGGATCATGCCCGTCACCGACGGCACCACGTCGACATAAAAGATGCCCACCCGTCCGGGTCCGCCGACCCAGCCGAGGATTCCGTAAAAGATCAAAAGGCCCATCAGGCCCAGCCAGAAGATCGGCATCGAATAGCCGACCAGCGCGACCACGCGGGCGACCTGGTCGATCCAGCTGCCTTGCTTGACCGCGGCGAGTACGCCCAGCGGCACGCCGATCAGGACGCCGAAAAGCGTGCCGAGCGTGGCCAGTTCCAGCGTCGCCGGAAAGACGCGGGCGATATCTTCGGAGACCGGGCGCCCGTTCAGCAGCGACATTCCGAAATCGCCCTGCACCACGTCCCACAGGTAAAAGCCGAACTGCACGATCAGCGGCCTGTCGAGACCCATCTCCTCATAGACCTGTTGATAGGTCTCGGGCGTCGCGCGTTCGCCCACCACGGCCAGCACCGGGTCGATCGGCATCACCCGGCCGATGATGAAGGTCACGAACAACAGGCCCAGCATGGTGACCGCGACCGAGCCCACCGTGACGCCGGTCGCGGTCAGCCAGCCGGGGAAGAGCGCCCGTGGGCGCCCTCCGTTTTTCTGCTCTGTCAGGGCCACTTACTTGGTGACCTGCCAGTAGGACGCGGCGGTGATCGCCTGCCCCGTCGAGAAATCGGTGATGTTTTCGCGCATCGCCGATTGTTCGATCTGCTGGAACATGATGGCAAAGGGCGAGGTCTCGCGGAACTCGGCCTGGATGTCCTGGTACATCTTGGCGCGCATGTCGCGGTCGTTCTCGACAACGGCGGCGTCGGTCTTCTCGCTCAGCCCGCCGGTGTCCCAGCCGTTGCGCCAGGCAAGAATGCCCGTCAGCCCCGCGTCTGCGGAATTGTCGGGGTTGTAGGCGAAGGTCGAGGCATTGGTGTGCGGGTCCGGGTAGTCCGGGCCCCAGGCGCCGATATAGACGTCCAGTTCACGCGCCCGGTACATGCCGAGGATCTGCTTGCCGGTGCCCACCGTCAGGTTCAGCGTGATGCCGGCCTGGGCTAGGGTGTTCTGCAGCGACTGGGCGATTTCCAGACGCTCCTGCGCCTCGCGCACGCCCACGTTCAGCTCAAGCCCGTCGACGCCCGCCTCTTCGAGCAGCGCCTTGGCCTTTTCCACGTCGAGCGAGAACGGGTTTTCCCGAACCGAGCCGAGATAGGTCAGCGGCAGGAAGTTCTGATGAATGGTGTACTGCCCCTTGAGGAAGCTGTTCACCATGCCCTCGTAGTCGATCAGGTACTTGATCGCCTGACGCACTTCGGGCTTCGACAGCTCCGGATGCGTTTGGTTCAACGAGGCGTACATCAGCCGGCCCTTGAGCTCGTCCTGCACCTTGACGCCGTCGGCTTCCATCACGCCCGCGATGTCCTCGGGGTTGAGGTTGCGCGCGATGTCGATGTCGCCGCGTTCCAGCAGCAGGCGCTGGGTCGCGCTTTCCTGGATGTGGCGCACGATCACGCGGTCGAGGTTGGGCGCGCCGCCGTAATAGTCGGCATTGGCCTCCAGCGTGACCGATTCATTGGGCTTCCAGCCAACCAGCTTGTAGGGGCCAGAGCCGGCCGAGTTGGTCTTGAGCCACAGGTTGCCAAGGTCGCCGTCCTGGTCGTGCTCCATCACCACCTGCTTGTCGACGATGCCGCCGATGGTCGAGGTCAGGCAGTTCAGCACGAACGACGTCGCGTAGGGCTTGTCGGTGGTGATGATCAGCTTGTTGCCCTCGGCGCGGATCGTTTCCTCGACGTTGTCGGGGGTGAAGCCGAACTGGGTCAGGATGAAAGAAGGCGTCTTGTTCAGGATCACCGCGCGGCGCAGCGAAAACTCGGCGTCCTCGGCGGTGACCGGGTTGCCGGAATGGAACATGACCCCTTCGCGCATGGTGAAGGTCAGCGTCTTGCCGTCCTCGGAGACCTCCCAGCTTTCGGCGAGGTCGGGCTGGTAGCCGGCATCGAGGTTCATCGGGTCGAAGTTGACCAGCTTGTTATAGACCTGCCGGCTGACGTCGGAGCCTGCGAATTCGAAGGATTCGGCGGGGTCCAGGGTGGTGATGTCGTCGATGCGGTTGGCGATCACCAGCATGTTGGCCGGCGTCTCGGCACCCGCGGGCAGCGCGGTGACCGCGATGGCCACGCCAAGCGCGGCCCCGGACATCAACTTGGAAAATGCGTTCATCTTTTCGGTCCTCTCTGTTGGTTTGGGCGTATCTCCGGGGTCGGTTCAGCCGCCCCAAGTCTTTTCCAGAACGCGCAGCCAGTTTTCCTGGCAGAGCTTTTTCATCAGGCCCTCGTCATAGCCATGCGCCCTCATCGCCTCGCGCAGGGCCGGCAGCCCCGCGGCCGAGCCGATCTCGGACGGAACGACCGCACCGTCGAAATCCGAGCCGAGGCCGACCCGCGTCTCACCGAGACGATCTATCAGATGGTCCAGATGCCGCAGCATCTGGTCAAGCCCGGTGTCGACCATCCGGCCATCTTCGCGCAGAAAGGCGACCGCGAAATTGAGCCCTACCATACCATCGCTGTCGCGAATCGCGGCAAGCTGATCGTCGGTCAGGTTGCGGGCGTGCGCGCAAACCGCATGGGCGTTGGAATGGGTGGCCACCAGCGGCGCGTCCGACTGGCGCGCGACATCCCAGAAACCGGCCATGTTCATGTGCGACAGATCGATCATGATGCGCAGTTCGTTGCAGCGCTTCACCAGCCTGAGCCCGTGATCGGTCAGCCCTGGCCCGATATCGCCGTCGCTGGGATAGCGGAACGGTACGCCGTGGCCAAAGATCGTCGGGCGGCTCCAGACCGGGCCGAGCGAGCGCAGCCCGGCGCGGTAGAGCACATCCAGCGCGTGCAGGTCGGGGTCGATCGCCTCGGCCCCCTCCATGTGCAGGATCGCGGCCATGCGGCCCCCGGCGAGGCAGGCCCGCATGTCGGCGGCGCTGCGGCAGACGGTGAGCGCACCCAACTCTTCCAGCCGGAACAGGATCGCGGCCTCGGTCAGCGCGACGGGCAGCGCGTCTTCCCAGTCGATTGGCTCGGGCAGCGGCAGGTCGTAGGAGGGCCGCTGCATCTGCTCGGTCTTTTCGTCGAGATCGATGGCCGAGGGAATGAAAACAGCGAAGAACCCGCCGCCAAACCCGCCTTCAGTGGCGCGCGGCAGATCGATATGGCCGTCGCGCCCGGTGATGAAGGTCTCGGCCGCGGCCAGCCCCCCGGCGCGGTACAGCTTCAACAAAACGTCGTTGTGGCCGTCCAGGACGGCGGGTTGGATCGGTCCGGACACGGAAATCCCAAGTTTAAACGGGTCAGCCCCTCTGACCTGCCCAAGCTTATCTGATTTTTCCTCATGGACGCAGGAAAACAGCATGATAAAACCTCATTAACCCATGAGCAAAACGCGGGGGCCCTATGGCGCGTCGGGATGGCCACAGCCTGTCGGAATACCAAGCGCTGCGCGCGATGATGGAGGCTGGCACCGCCACCGCCGCCGCGCGCCGGCTGGGCCTGTCGCAATCGGCCATCAGCCGGGCGATCGGCAGTTTGGAGACCCGCACAGGCCGCACGCTCTTCGAACGCGATTCGGGCCGGCTGCGCCCCACGGCCGAGGCGGTGCGCCTCAACCGCCGGCTCGACCCGCTCTTTGCCGCGCTCGACCGGATCGACGCCCCGGCCGAGCCCGTGCGCGAGACCCTGCGACTGATCGCGCCGCCCACCTACGCGCACCGCTTTCTCGTTTCCTTCGTCACCGGCTTTCTCAAGGCCAACCCGCATTTCTTCGTCAGCCTCGAGGTCAACACCTCCGACGAGGTGGTGCGCGGGCTGCTGGACGACCGGTTCGACCTCGGCGTGATCGGGGTAGAGCTGTCGCGGGCGGGGCTGAGGATGATCCCCTACCGCACCTCTTCGGCGGTCTGCGCCATGGCCCGCGGCCATCCTCTGGCCGAAAAGGCCACCGTCGCGCCCACCGATCTGGACGGCGAGGCGCTGATCGCGCTGACCCATCGCCATGCGCGCCGCGCCCAGCTCGACAAGCTGCTCTCCCAGGCTGGCGCCCGGGCCCACGTGGTGGCCGAGGTCTCGACCTCGTTTGCGGCCATCGACCTGGCGAAAGAGGGGTTGGGGCTGGCGGTGGTCAACCCGTTCCCGGTGATCCATTTCCGCAGCGAGGATATGGAATTCCGCCGCTTCGACGCGCCGATGACCTATCGCAGCTATTTCGCGGTCTCCGACCAGCGCCCCCTGCCCCGAATCGCGCGCGCCTTTATCCGGCATGTGCGCCTGCACACCCCGGCCGACCCGTTTTCGCAGAAGGCCTGAGCCTCAGCTCCGGCGCCCGGCCCGCGCAAAGCGGCCGTCTGGGCCCAGATGGATGCCGCATTCGGTCTTGTCGGGGTTTTCCGCCCACCGTCCGGCGCGCGCGTCCTCTCCCGGGCACACGGGCCGGGTGCAGGGCTCGCAGCCGATCGAGAGGTATCCGCGCCCCTCCAGCGGGTGGCGCGGCAGGCCGTGGGCCTCGAAATAGGCCGCGATGTCGTCTTTCTGCCAGAACACGAACGGGTTGATCTTGAGATGCGCGCCATCGCGCTCGATCGCGGGCAGCGCGGCGCGGGTGTCGGCCTGATAGCGTTTGCGCCCGGAAATCCAGGTGTCGAAGGAGGCCAGCGCGTCCTGCAAGGGAAAGGTCTTGCGCAGGGTGCAGCACATGTTGGGGTCGGATTCGTTGAGGTCGCCGTCCTTGTCCTCTGCTGCCAGCAGCGCGCTGTCCGGCCCGACCGTCACCAGGTTCAATCGCAGCCGCTCGGCCAGCAGGTCACGATAGGCCAGCGTTTCGGGAAAATGCCGGCCCGTGTCGATGAAGACAACCGGCAGCCCGGGCCTGATCGTCATCACGTAATGCAAAAGCGCGGCGCTCTCTGTCCCGAAGGAAGAGACCAGTGCGACCTGCCCCAGCCGCCGGTCGAGCAGGAGGCCGGGCATGTCGACATGGCCGAGATCAGGAAGGTAGCGGTCTTGCAGCGTCTCGATCAGGTCGTCCGAGCCGCCGGGGGGCCATTCGGTCATAGCGTGCGCCTGTTGATAGAGCTGTAATTCCGTGGCGTACCTAACATCCGTTCGTGGCTGCCGTCCTGCGACAGGCCGCCCCGCGGCACAAGAGAAATCCCGCCATGCAGGGCGCCCGAAACGGAAAAGGACCCGCACATCCGTGCGGGCCCTCTAATCATTTCGCAACTTTCGAAGCGAAAGCCGGTGCTTGGCTTACTCGGTGGTGGCCGACGAATCGTCGTCGTCGCCGCCCGAGGCCACGGCAGCCACGACCACCGCAGCGGCAACGCCGCCGAGCAGGGGAAGCGCGCCGATGCCGGCGCTGCTGCCGGTCGCCGGAGCCATGATCGGCTCGGGCTCTTCTTCAACCACAACCGGGCCGCCAGCAAAAGCGGTCGAAGCCATGGACAGGGTCAGGGCAGTGCCCAGAGCGAGGGTAGTGATTTTTTTCATGTCGAAACTCCAAAAGGTGCGAGTGCCACTAGCATGCGTATATCATCCGTCTGGGTCTGTCAAAAGGCAGATGTCACGATTTTAATCGACAACCCGCTTAAGTGTGACGTATCCGACACCCCTGCTGACCCATTGCCGCGACTGACGCATCACGCCGCGGCTATCCACCCAGTATTCATTGGTGAATCTCGTTTCGCCGGCCTGGCAGGTCTCGGCAATATGGCGGGCGGAATAGGCCCGCTCCAGCACGATTATCCGCTCAGTGCCCAGCGTCTGCCGGGTACAGGCGAAGGTCACGAGCCGGGTGCGCGCATCTCCGCCGAAATAATAGTGCTCACGGCCGGAATCCGCCTGCATGCCCAGCGGCATCACGTCCGAGGACATCAGGTCGTCGCCGAGGCCGCGGGTGGCGCGCAAAATTCCGCCGATCAGCGTGATCGACACGTCATCGGTCGACTGCCAGACCTCGGTCGCCCCGTATTTCCTGGTGCGCACGATAAAGGACATGCCGCCAGTCCGGTCCACCCGCGCCAGGATCAGCGGATCGGTGAACGCGGCGATGCTGGCGCGGCTGGGTTCGGCGCCGGGCTCGGCCGCCTCGTTGCCGCGCCCCAGTGTCTTGAGCCGCTCACGAAACTGGCCGTAAACCTCGTAAGAGGTGTCCGAAGCGCCGCAAGAGCTCAGCGCGACGCTGCCGGCAAGCGCCAACAGCAACCCTTTGATCCGTTTCACCGCCAGAACCTCCCCCATTGCGCGTCCAGCCGGTCGCGGTGGTAATCCCGGATCTTTTCGTTCAGGCGGCCATCCACCCGCAGACGCGCCCCGCCATCGCGCGACAGCGGCCGCACGACCGTCGAGTACCGCTCGCGCGTCGGGGTCCCGGTGAACCAGGCCAGCGGGATCTGCAACCGTATCCCCTTGTCGAACGAGCCCTCGCCGAACTCTTCCGCCGACACATCGGTGAAGGTCGCGAATGCGCCGATGCGCCAGCCATTGTCGAATTCGCGGTCCACCGTGAATGTCGCGCCGTAGTCGCCGGCCAGGTAGCGGCCCATGTCGATCTGCACCTGATAGTCGCTGCCGAGGTCGTAATAGGCCGAAACATGCCCGGTGAAGACGTCGTAATCCTGAAAACCGAACCCGCCGTCGAAATCGCGCTGCTTTGCATAGTTGACTTCGGCGCCCAGGCCCAGGCGGCTGTCGACCGGCCGCCAAAGCACCTCGCCCGAAATCCCGCCGAACATACGTTCGAGATAGCCAGCGGTGACGCGCCCGTAGAGATCGCGGCCCGGTTTGAAATAATAGGCGGCCGTGAGACGGTCGAGGCCGACATCGGTCTGGCGGTTGTACTCGGCCGCGTTCGAGCGCACCTTCGGCAGCTCCGAGTTCGATTCCTGGTCGCTGTCGCCGAGATTGCCGACCAGCCGTCCGCTGACCGAGCCCGACAGGACCACCCCCGGCGACATTTCGTAGCTGCCCTGCAGACGCAGCCCGAGATCGGCCCGCACGGGTTCGTCCGGGTCGAAATAGCTGGTGCGAAGATAGGGCCCGAGCGCCCAGTCGAATTTGGGGTAAAGCCCCTCGGCATAGCTGCCGCGCCGCATCGGGCCGGCATCGCCAAGCCCGGCCAGGCTGCGAATGGCCGCCGCGCCGTTCGGGGCGTGTTCCAGTTGCTCGACATCGGTGCGGCGCAGGGTGACGGCGGCGGCGGGCACACCGTCGACCACCGGCACGATGCGGAAGGTTTCGACCGAGGCGGGCATCACCCGGGTCAGCGCCCGCGCCACCCGACCGATGGCCTGGGCCGAGGAATCGTAGCGCAAGTTGCGGAAACGCAGCTCGACCGCATCGCCCGATAGCGCAATCGATTCAAGCTCCAGGCTGTCTGCCTCAAGCTGCTTGCGCATGTTGCGCCGCAAGATCTCGGTCACGCCGTCCTGGGTGATCCATTCTTCCGACCAGGCTTCGGGGTCGGCGCTGAGGGCCGGACGCCGCTCGACCGGGGTCGGCGCAGGTCCGAAGATACCCCGGTTCGGCGGGCGCTTCGGGTTCAGCGTGATCGACGCCATCACCCCCAACTCGCTGCCGTAAAGCGAATAGGCGCCGACGCGCAGCGACTCGTTCACCTTGTAGTCGACACCGAAATTGAACGGGCTTTCCCGCTCGAAGACCTCGCGCCGACCGGCCTCCTCAACATAGGCGTCCGAGGAATACTCGGCCTTCAATGTGAAACGCTCGTTGATTTGCCACTCTATGCCGCCGAAGGGCGCCGCCGGGCCGCGGAACCACTGGGTGTTGTTGACGTTGCCGCCCTCGCCGATGTCGATCTCCGGTCGGTCGCCGAACGGCGTGCCGATATCGTTATAGCTCCCCAGCCGCCCCCAGCCGAGACCGCCGGTCACCTTCAGCCCCGGCAGCAGTTCTTTGGTGGCCGCGATGTATTCGCCCGAAAAAAGGCCCGTGCCGACGAAATCCTGAAAGCCCAGCGTCACGGCGGGCACGTAGCGCCGCTCTTTCAAGAGCAGCAGCCGCATGTCGAAGCTACGGTCGAAATAGGTGTCGAAATTGCTATCGACGACATCGCCCCAGTCGCGCGTGCCGGAATAGCGAAAGGCGCCCGACAGGCGCGGCGCCAACTGGAAATGCAGGGTGGTGCGGCTCATGCCGCCGAAATACCCGAAGGTCAACGAAACCTGCCCATCGGGCTGGGCCTCGCCCGAGGGCATGTCGATCAACCCGGTCACGCCGTTGAAGTTCAGCGAGGGCGTATTCCACGCCGTGTCCTGGCTTTGGGCCAGGGCCGGGCCTGCGGCCAGCCACAGAGCGAGGGCAGATACGCCGAGGCCCCGGGCCGGTATGTTGCGATCTCGCCTAATGCGTCCCATGTGTCAGACCTTCGTTCCGGTGTCGCCCGTCAGGTGCGGCGGGCTCGCCTGCGCTATTGCGCCTTTTCCTGCGGCGCGGGGCGCAGCGTCAAGGCCTGAGGCGCGGGCAGCGCGTCCGGATCGGGGCAATAATCGCGCACCCAGCGCTGCACCACCTCCCGCGCAGAGTCGGGATCGGCGCGGCTGACCGCGGCGCTGAGGTCGCGCAGCATCGAGGCCACCTCGAGACGCGAGAGCGATTCTTCCTGGGTGCGCAGGATACGCGGATGCGGCGTGGTCAAGAGATCGGCCCCGGTGAGGATTTCCTCGTGCATCTTCTCGCCCTTGCGCAGACCGGTGAAGATGATCTCGATATCGCCGTCCGGGTTGCTCTCGTCGCGCACGGTATAGCCCGCCGCCTCGATCATCTGCCGCGCAAGGCGGCGGATCGGCACCGGCTCGCCCATGTCCAGAACGAAGACATCTCCGCCCCGCGCGAAAGAGCCGGCCAGCAGCACCAGGCGCGTCGCCTCGGGGATGGTCATGAAATAACGCGTGACGTCCTGGTGGGTAACGGTCAGCGGGCCGCCGCGCGAGATCTGGTCCTGAAACAGCGGGATCACCGAGCCCGAAGAGCCCAGGACGTTGCCGAAACGGACGATTGAAAACAGCGTGCCCGCATTGCGCGCCATCAGGTCCTGCAAGACAAGCTCGGCGAGGCGTTTGGAGGCGCCCATGATGTTGGACGGCCGGACGGCCTTGTCCGACGAGATCAGAACGAAGCTCGACACCCCGGCCTCGGCCGCGGCTTCGCCCAGCACGCGGGTGCCCAGCACGTTGTTCGACAGACCCGCGGTCTCGTTTTCTTCCACGATCGGGACGTGCTTGTAGGCCGCGGCATGCAGCACCACGTCGATGTCGTAGAGCTTGAGTGCTCGCGATACGCGTGGCCGGTCGCCGACCGAGCCCAGCACCGAGACGAGGCGCACGCCGGCATCGTCGGCCAGCACGCGCAGTTCCATGTCGATGGTGTAAAGCGACACCTCGGAGATGTCGTAGAGCACCAGGCAGGCCGGTTTGCAGGCGAGGATCTGGCGGCACAGTTCCGACCCGATCGACCCGCCGGCGCCGGTGACCATGATGTTGCGGCCCTCGTAATATTCCGAGACCTGCGGCAGTTCCTGGTCCAGCATGAAGCGGCCCAGCAGGTCGGTGGGCGAGATCGGCGCCAGCTTTTCGACCAGCCCGCCCTCACCGGCCAACTGCGCGAAAGACGGCAGCGCGTGCACGTCCAGCCCCATCTTCTCCAGCCGCCGCACGATGCGCAGTTGCCGCGGACGCGAGACGCTGGGCATCGCCAGCAACACGCGGCCGATGCCCTTTTCGGCAACGAGTTCGGGGATGCGCGCCGGCGGATGCACCGGCAGGCCCGCGACGTTCATGCCCTGTAGCGCGCGGTTGTCATCGGCGAAGGCCACCGGCTCGATCTGTTCGTCCTTGTGCAGCGCCGTGGCGAGCTGGATGCCGGTGCGCCCGGCCCCGTAGATCAGCACGCGGCAGCGCGGCTGGCCCTGGCGGTAGACCCACAACAGCGCCTGCAGCCCCACCAGCCGCCAGCCTGCCCCGCAAAGGAAGGTCAGCATACCGAAGGTGATGAAGGTCGTCACCGGCACCGGCCCGCCGGCCAGCCGGTTGAGCGCGATCCCGGAAAGCGCCACCAGCGAGGCGAAGATCGCCGTCGCGTAGATTCCGCGCGTCTCGAACGCCTTGAGCTTGATCCGCGGCAGGCCAAGCACCATCGACACCAGCGCGGCCACCCCCATGAGCACGATCACCAGGTAATGCCCGCGGTCGGCCAGTTCGGAGGGCCAGAAATGGGTGGTTTGCAGGCCCAGCGCCAGTACGAAACAAACGGGCACCGTCAACATGTCGACCAGCAGGAACACGGCCGTCTTGCGCCGTGGCCCCAGGCTCACCACCAGCCGCAACAATTTCCGGCCGATCCAAGATCCGTTCTGCTCGACCTGTTGACCCTGACGCTTTGTATTGTCGTTGGATGCGTCGGTCATCCAGTCCCCCGTTTTCTTACGCTGCCATGCGCTGCCCGCAGCGCCCCGACTATCCGGGAAAATCCCCGCCGCCGCAACGCTGCGGCGCAGAAAACCAGAAGATCGCCCGGATAATGACGCTTTTCCGCCACGCTCGCCTACTCGCGGAAGGCGCGGTTGAAATAGTCGGACAACGGCTTGACGAGATAGGTCAGCGGGCTGCGGTCGCCGGTCTTGATAAAGGCCTCCACCGGCATCCCCGGCAACAGCTCCTGCCCCTCAAGCTTTGACAGTTCGCCATCGTCGGGCACCAGTTCGGCCTGGTAAAAGCTGATCCCGGTCGCCTCGTCGGTGAACACGTCCGCCGACAGCTTGGTGACATGGCCTTCGATCTCGGGCGTGCGGCGCTGGTCGAAGGCGGTAAAACGCAGGGTGGCGGGCTGACCGACGAAAACCTGATCGATATGGATCGACTCGATCCGCGACGAGACGATCAGCGGCCGGTCCTGCGGGATGATGTACATGATCGGCTGCGCCGGCTGCACCACCGACTGGATCGCGAAGACCTGGGTGCCGTAGATCACGCCGCCGACCGGCGCACGCACCTCCATCCGCGACAGCGTTTCCAGCAGCGACAGGCGCTTTTCGCGCATCTCGATTTCGCGGAATTGCAGATCGCGCAGGGTCGTGATCGCGTCTTCGCGCCGCCGGGTCACCAGCTTGAGCTGCTCGATGCGGATCGCCGCGATTTGACCGCGCGCGCGCGCGATGTCGGATTCAAGCTTGCCGATCTCGCCCTTCAGCTGCGCCTCTTCGCGGCGCAGCGTCGACACGCGCGAGGCCTGGGTCAGGCCCTTGTCGAGCAGTTGCTGCTGGTCGCGCAGTTCGGTCGAAATCAGGCCGAGCTGGATCGACAGCGCGTCGATCTGCGATTGCGCCCCGCGGATCTGGTTCTCGATCTGCTCAACTTGCTCGTCCAGTTGCTCTGACTCGCGCGCCATCGACTCGATGCGGGCCTCGAACAGCCGCTGCTGGCCCTCGATCTGCGAGGTGATATCGGGCATCACCGAGGCGCGCGAGATCAGCTCTTCGGGAAAGTCCACCTCGTCACGGCCGTCGCGCTCGGCCTCGAAGCGGGCACGACGCGCGAGGATCTCGTCGAGCTGGCCCTCGACGATCGCCAGTTCCGAGCGCAGCAAGGTGTCGTCGAAACGGATCAGCACATCGCCGGCCTCGACCACGTCGCCGTCCTTGGCCAGGATCGCGCCCACGACGCCGCCGTCGGGATGCTGGATCACCTGGCGGTTCGATTCCACCTGGATCATGCCCGACGACACGATGGCCCCGGCGATGCGGGCCTGCACGCTCCACAGCCCGATCCCGCCAAGCAGAACGACCAGCGCCAGCAGCCCGACCACGATGGGAAAGGTGGCGCGCCAGCGCGGCGGCTGCGCGCCGCCGGTCCCCGATTGGCTTGCGGCCGGGCGTGCCAGCGCGGTCGCGGCGGCGGTTGCGGCCGGCAGGCCCTCGGTCTTGGCCTCGGGCTGGGTTTGCGGCGCAGGCGCCGGGGGTTTTTGGTCGGCGTCACTCATGCGCCAGCCCCCCGTTTCAGCGTTTTCTGCACATCGTCGGCGTTACGCAGCATCGATTTCAGCACCTCGTCGCGTGGCCCCAGCGCGGTGGCCTGGCCGTTGTCGAGCACCAAAAGGATATCGCATTCCGAGATCGCCGCCGGGCGGTGGGTCATGATAATCACCGACTTGCCGTCCGCCTTGAAGGAGCGCACGGCCTTGTTCAGCGCCTCGGAACCGTCGGCGTCCAGCGCCGAGTTGGGCTCGTCGAGGATCAGCAGCACCGGGTCGCCGTAAAGCGCGCGCGCCAGCGCGATGCGCTGACGCTGGCCGCCCGAAAGCTGGCTGTCGTTGCCCTCGATCACCGTGTCATAGCCCTTGGGCAGGCTGGTGATCAGGTCATGGGCATTGGCGCGCCTGGCGGCGTCGATCACCGCGGCCTCGTCGGGGTCCAGCGACATGCGGGCGATGTTCTCGGTGACGGTGCCCGTGAAAAGCGTCACGCTTTGCGGCAGATAGCCGATATGCCGGCCCAGGCTGTCGACGTCGTACTGATCCAGCGTAGCGCCGTCGAGGCGCATCTCGCCGGCCACAGGCGACCACAGCCCCAACAGCGCGCGCGCCAGCGTCGACTTTCCCGCCCCGCTCTTGCCGATCACGCCAAGGGCGTGGCCCGGCTCCAGCTTGAAGCTCACGTTTTTCAGCGTCGGCGTGCTGCCGCCGGGCGGCACCACGCTCAGGCCCTTGACGACGAGCTCCGCCTTGGGGCGCGGCAGGGCGGTGCGCACGGGCTCTTTCGGGGTGGCGCCGAGAAACGCCGAGAGCGACGTCCAGCCCGCACGCGCGCGCTGGATCACCTGCCACTGGCCCAGCGCCTGTTCCACCGGCGCCAGCGCCCGGCCCAGGAGGATCGAAGCCGCGATCATCGCGCCCGCGGTCATCTCGCCCTGCAGCACCAGCCACGCGCCCAGCGCCAGCATCGCCGATTGCAAAAACAGCCGCACCGCCTTGGTGAACGAGGTAAAGCTGCCGGTCCAGTCGCTGGCCCCCAGCGTCTGTTTCAGCGCATCGACGCGGCGGTTCAGCCAGCGTTCGGTGATCGCGCCCCGCATACCCTGGGCGCGCACGATCTCGCTGGCCATGCGCGCCTGCTCGGCAAAACCATAGGCCCCTTGCGAGGCCGTCTGCGCCTCGTTCAGCCGGCGCCGCGTGAGCAGCTGGTTGAGCACAGTCAGCGAAACCAGGAAAAGCCCGCCGGCCACCGCGAGCCAGCCCAGCAGCGGGTGGAAAATGAAGATCGCCCCGATGAACACGGGCGTCCAGGGCATGTCGAGCAGCGCCAGCAGCGCCGTCGAGGAAAACAGCGTCTGGATCGATTCGAGATCGCGCTGGGCGGTCGCCGGCGCGGCGCGTTCCGAGGGCACCACCGCGCGGCGAAGCGTGGCGTCGAACACCCGCTGGTCGAGGGTCGACTGAAAACGCGCGCCGAAGCGCGCCAGCACCCGCCCGCGGGCGAAGTCCAGGATCGCCATCAGCGCGTAGAGGCCCGCCACCAGCAAAAACAGCGCGGTCAGCGTCTCTTCCGAGCGCGAGCCGAGCACGCGGTCGTAGATTTGCAGCATGAAGAGCGGGCCGGTCAGCATCAAGAGGTTGACGAAGATGCTGAACAGGAACGAATAGCCCAAGAGCGTCGTGCCCTTGGACCGCGCTTCGCGCATCTCTTTCTGGCCGATACGGATCAGGTCGCTTCTGGAAGGCTGGGGCCGGGACACGGGTTCTGTCGTTCCTCGCTAACTCTGGCTCAGCGGCGCCTAATACTGCCGTCGGCGGGGCAAGGCCGCATGGCCAAATGCTGGGTATGCACTGGTCTGGCCGCCGCCCCGGTGGCGACGCACGTCTAGGGGAGTGGCGGCATAGCAGGGCATGTGTCAACCTGAAAGTTGCGCGATTTCGCCCTCAGAGCGCGGCGCGGTCGATCACCGTCGCCCCGTCCGCCACCGCGTCGCTTGGGTGGGTGATGACCCGCTCGCCGGGGGCGAGCCCGTCGAGCACCTGCGCATGGGTCGCGTTGCGCCGCCCGATCTCGACCGGGCGCAGGCTGGCCTGCCCGTCAGCGACCGTGAACACCGCCCATCCCCCGTCGCGGCGGAAAAGCGCGCTCAGCGGCACGCTCAGCGCCTCGTCCGTCTCCCATTCCACGATGCGCAGGAACACCGAAAAGCCATCGCCCAGGCCGGGCCTTGCCGCCGGCGGGCTGACGAGATCGAACAGCGCGTCCACGCGCTGTTCCTCGATGCCCAGGGCCGAAACCTTGGTGCGCGCGACCGGCTCGACCGTCCTCAGCCGCGCCTCCAGCGGATCGGACCCGCCCCAGCGATCGACGATGGCGCGCGCACCGGGGGCCAGCCGCACCACATCGGTGGACAGAAGGTCGGCCACGATCTCAAGATCGTCGGGCCGCCCTATGCTGAGCAGCCTTGTGCCCACGCTGACCGGGCGTTCGGAAATCACGTCGATATCCAGCACCGTACCGTCGATCGGCGCGTGCAGTTCAATGCAGCATTCGCCATTGACCGAGCCCGCCTGCTCTTCGGGCGGGATGAGCGCGGCGCGGGCGCGTTCCAGCGCGCTTTCGGCGCGCGCCACCCCGGCCTCGGCGGCATCCCGCGCGGCGCGCTTGATCGCCAGTTGCTGGGTCACGTCCTCGAGCTGGGTAAAGGAGGCGACGCCGCGCTGGGCGAGCGTCTGGATGCGGTTGTGCTGGCTCTGGGCGTAGACGAGGTCTTCGACCGCCTGGGCAAGCTCGCTTTCGGCGAGGTGCAGCGCCGCCTCGGCCTCGCGGACCGCGGCCTCGGCCTGCACGCGGCTGCGCGTGTCCAGCAGGCTGGGCGCAACCGGTTCCACAACGGCGACGACCGTCTCGCCCTTTGCCACCGCATCGCCCACCTCGACGGGCGAGCGCCGCGCGGTGCCGGCAATCGGCGCGGCCACCTCGTAGATGTCGCGGATGCGGGTTTCGCCATCGGCATTCACCGTGACCTGCATCGGCCCAAGGCCCACCTCGTGCAGGTCCACCGGCACCGGATCGGTGCGAACGGCGGTGTAGACCAGTCCGCCCACCAGCGCTGCGCCGAGACCGGCCAAGATAACGTTTCGCGCCGAGACCTTCATCGCATCACTCCCGCGTCTTCATCACCGCGACCAGATCCATCCGGTCGAGCCGCCGCCGCACCAGCAGAACGGCACCCAGGCAGGCCACCAGCACCACGATGCTGGCCTGGGCGAAGGTCGCCGGGCGCAGCACCAGCGGCACCGCGTAGAGGTCCGAGGTGAAGCCCTCGGTCATCGCCCAGGAGATGCCCCAGCCCAAAAGCCAGCCCACCGGCTGCGCCGCCAGCGCCAAAACGACCGTCTCGCCCATCAGGATGGCCGAGACCTCGCCACGGGTGAAGCCCAGGATACGCAGGCTGGCCAGTTCCCGCGCCCGTTCCGAAAGCTGCACCCGCGCCCCGTTATAGGCCACCCCCACGGTGATCAACACCGCGATGGTGACGTAGATCGTGTTCATGATCAGCACGTTTTCCGCGATGGTCTCCTGGAACGACCGCCTGGTGTCGGTCAGCATCACGGTGCCCGCCAGCCCCGGCATGTCCTTCAGCCGCGCGTGCAGGTCTGCCTCGTGCCTCGGGTCTATCAGGATGTTGGCCATGGTGATCTGCGGCGCCTGCCGGAACAGCCGGTTGGCGGTGTCGTAGTCGATGAAGGCGCCGAGGCCGAAATACTGGGTGACCAGCGCCGCGACCGGCAGCTCGTTGGTCTGGCGCTTGTCGCCCTGGAACTCCACCTCGATCACGTCGCCGGGCCGCGCGTCGAGATGTGTGGCCAGCCGGCGGGTCAGGACCAAGGCGTTTTCGGGCACCACCACCACATGGCCCCGCTCATCGACCACCCGCGCCAGGTCGCTGCCTTCGGGCCGGGCCTCCAGCGCGATCTGCTTTTCGCGGTGGCCGTGGCGCAGCTCGGCGCTGAGGTAATATTGGCCCTCCACCGCCATTACGCCGGGCAGCCGGCGGATTTCCTCCAGCACGCTGATGGGCTTGTCCTCGGTGAAATAGAGGATCGCGTCCTGCCGGTTCGACTGGAAGAAGGCGGCATCGACGATCTTGTCCAGCGAATCCTCGGTGAAGGTGGCGGCGACCATCACCGCCACCGCCAGCGCCAGCCCCAGCACCGTCAGCCCCGACCGGACCGGCCAGCGCAATATCGCGCGCAGGATCATCATCGCCGGTTGCGACAGCCGCAGCGCGGCCAGCATCCTGTCGAAGAGGTTGCGCGAATAGCGCGGCGGCGCGGGTGGCGCCATGGCCACCGCCGGCGAAAGACGCGCGGCCGACAGCGCCGCCCGCGCCGCGCCCAGGCCGGCAGAGGCCAGCGCGATGGCCGCCGAAATGGCGTAGACGTCGTAGGAAACGCGGTAGATCAGGAAGGGAAAGTCGAAGAAATCGGCGTAGAGTTCCGCCAGCGCATGGGCCAGCCAGCCGCCCACCGCCCAGCCCAGAACGATGCCCGCCACCGCCACCAGCCCGGCGAGCAGCAGGTAGTGCAGGCAAACCTCCCAGTTGGAATACCCCACCGCCTTGAGCAGCCCGATCTGGCTGCGCTCCAGCGCGATGATCCGGCCCAGCACCATGTTCACCAGGAAGGCGGTGATCCCGAAGAAGACCGGGGGCAGGATCAGCGCGGTGCTTCTCAGCGAGGCGATCTCGGCATCGATGAAGCTGTTGGACACCTGCTGCTCGCGCCCGTAGGCGCCCATGCCGCCATAGGGTTCCAGCAGGTCGTCCAGCCGGTCGATCACCTCTGCCTCGTCGGCGCCGCGGGTCAGGCTCATGCTGACCGAGTTGAACGCCCCGGTCATGTCGAAGGCCGCCGCCGCCGCGCGCTCGGGCATCCAGATGATGCCGAAGCCCTCGTTGTCGGGCATCAGCGCGCCGGGGCCCAGGGTATAGATGTATTCCGGCGAAAGCACCGTGCCGGTGATCGTCAGCGGCCGTTTCCGCCCGTTGAGATTGGCCGAGAAAACATCGCCCGCACCAAAGCCATGCGCGAGGGCGAAGGGCGCGTTGACCATCACCCGGTCGGCCGCATCGGGGTCGGGCAGCCTGCCCGAGCGGATCACCGGTCGGTTGAGCTGCGACAGGCCCCCGTTGGGCAGCGAGATAACCAGGCCCACTGCCGTCTCCTCGCGCCCGGGGATGTCGAGCACGACCGAGCCCGTGACCCGGGTCTCGACGGTGGACACGCCCGGGATCGCCGCGATGGCCTCGACCATGTGGCCGGGCACCCGCCGCGCCGTGACGAACACGTCGGCAAAGCGGTTGCGCTCGTAATAGGCCGCGCGGGTGTCCTCCAGCGCGCGGAACATGCCGAAGGAGGTCAGGAAAATCGCCACCCCGCAGCCCAGCACCAGCGCGATCGCCAGCGCCTGCGCCCAGAGCCGGCGAAAATCGCGCAAGAGCTTGATGTCGATCGCCTCCATCCGGCTCACCACACGATCTCGTGCGGCGCGAGGCGGGTTTCGTTGACCTCCACCTCGGTGATCCGCCCGTCCTGAAACCGCACCACGCGATGCGCCATCTTCCGGATCGCCGCGTTATGGGTGATGACGACCGTGGTCGTGCCGAACCGGTCGTTGATGTCCTTCAGCGCCTCCAGCACCTGGATGCCTGTCTTGCTGTCGAGCGCGCCGGTGGGCTCGTCGCACAGCAACACCTCGGGCCGCTTGGCGATCGCCCGCGCGATCGCCACCCGCTGTTGCTCGCCGCCAGACATCTCGGCCGGGAAATGGTCCATCCGGTGGGACAGTCCCACAAGGCCGAGCGCCTCTTCCGGCGGCATCGGTTCGCGCGCCACGTCGGTCACGAGCTGCACGTTTTCCCGCGCGCTGAGACTGGGCACGAGGTTGTAGAACTGAAAGACGAACCCCACGTGGTCGCGCCGGAAACGGGTCAGTCCCCGTTCGCGCAGGGCGGTCAGATCGGTATCGCGGAACCACACGTGCCCCGAACTTGCCCGGTCGAGCCCGCCAAGGATGTTCAGAAGCGTCGACTTGCCCGACCCCGACGGGCCGAGCAGGACGGCCAACTCGCCCGCGAAAAGCGTCAGGTCGACACCGGCCAGCGCGTGAACCTGCACCTCGCCTGTGTCGTAGACCTTTGTCACGCCCTCGGTTCGAAAGATTGGCCATGCCATCGGGCTTCCTCCACCTTCATAAGGCATGCAAGGGCCGGCGGGTTCAAGGGGGGCCTTCCGGCTGCGCGCGGTCCGGCCTAAGGTGCGCGCGACCCACCGCCGGACAAAGACCGCCCATGCCGCCCGCGCCCCTCATCGTATTCACCGATCTCGACGGCACGCTTCTGGATCACGACACCTACAGCCATGCCGAGGCCGACCCCGCGCTGGCCCGGCTGAAGGCCGCCGGGGTTCCGGTCGTGCTGGCGTCGTCGAAGACCGCCGCCGAAATCGCGCCGCTGCGTGCCGAGCTGGGCTTTGCCGATGTGCCGGCCATCGTGGAAAACGGGGCGGGCGTGCTGGAGGGCGGGGCCGATGCGCCCGCCGCGGGGGGCGATTACGCCCTGCTGCGCGCCGCGCTGGACGCCCTGCCCGACGATCTGCGCGCGCTCTTCACCGGATTCGGCGATATGGGCGCTGGGGGCATCGCGCAGGCAACCGGCCTGTCGCCCGCCGCCGCAACCTTGGCCGCCCGGCGCCGGTTTTCGGAACCCGGCCTCTGGGCCGGCAGCGACACCGACCGCATCGCGTTTCTTGCACTTCTTGCCGAACAGGGCGTGACCGCGCGCGAAGGCGGGCGGTTTCTGACGCTCAGTTTCGGCGGCACCAAGGCGGGCCGGATGGACGAAATCGCCGCGCGCTACGACCATCCCTATCGCGTGGCACTGGGGGACGCGCCCAACGATATCGAGATGCTGGAAGCCGCCGACCTGGGGATCGTCGTGGCCAACCCGCACCGCGCGCCTCTGCCGCCGCTGAAAGGCGAGGCCGAGGGCCATGTCCGGCGCATTGACGCGCCCGGCCCGAAGGGTTGGAACGACGCCATTGAACGGGTTATCACAGAGCGCGGGCTGTAACGCGCAGGAGGCGGGACGGATGGCTGATTTTCATCAAAACGGCAACGTGGCGACCCTGCACAACCTGCGCTCCAGCGATGCCGAGACGCTCAGCCGCGAACTGACCACCTTTTCCCAGACCCGCAAGATCAGCCTGATCCTGCCCTCGCTGTTTTCCGAGCTGGAGGGCGAGGCGCTGCCCAAGATCCTCGACGAACTGGCCGAGGTGCCTTACCTGCATCGCGTCGTCATCGGGCTGGACCGCGCCGATGCCGAGCAATACGCCCACGCGCTGAAATTCTTTTCGCGGCTGCCGCAGGACCACGTGGTGATCTGGAACGACAGCCCGCGGATGAAGGCCATCCACGCAAGGCTCGAAGCGTTGGGGCTGGACCCCGGTGAGCCCGGCAAGGGGCGCAACGTGTGGTTTTGCCTCGGCTACATGATGGCCTGCAAGGACAGCGCCGTGGTGGCGCTGCACGATTGCGATATCCTGACCTATAGCCGCGAGATGCTGTCGCGGCTGGTCTATCCGGTGGCCAACCCCACTTTCTCTTACCAGCTGGCCAAGGGCTATTACCCGCGCATCGGTGAGGGCAAGCTGAACGGGCGCGCCTCGCGCCTGCTGGTCAGCCCGGTGCTGCTGGCGCTGAAAAAGGTGATCGGCGACCGCGACTACCTCGATTACCTGCGCTCTTTCCGCTACCCGCTGTCGGGCGAGTTCGCCATGCGCACCGCGCCCCTGCCCGATTTGCGCATCCCCTCGGACTGGGGGCTGGAAATCGGCGTGCTGTCGGAGGCGTGGCGCAACCTCGCGCCGCAATCGGTGTGCCAGGTGGAAATCGCCGACGCCTACGACCACAAGCACCAGCCCGTCTCGCAAGAGGATTCCACGACGGGTCTGTCGCGGATGTCGATCGACATCTGCAAGTCGATCTTCCGCAAGCTCGCCGCGGACGGCACGGTGTTCACCGAGGAAATCTTCCGCACCCTCAAGGCCACCTATTACCGCTCGGCGCTCGACCTTCTGGAATGCTATTACAGCGACGCGCGCATGAACGGGCTGCACCTCGACCGGCACCGCGAAGAGCGGATCATCGAGCTTTTCGCCGCGAACATCTGGCAGGCCGGGCAGGTCTTTCTCGACAACCCCTCCGAGACGCCGTTCATCCCGACGTGGAACCGTGTTCATGCCGCCGACACCGCGCTGATGACCGACATGCTGCGCGCCGTGGCCGACGATATCGCCGAATTCGGTTAGCAGGCGTCAAAGGGCCCGCCAGAGCCCTGAACTGCTTCAGTGTACGAAAGACCTCACGTGACCCGAGCAGCCCGAGGCGGCGGGCGCGGCCGGTCTATCCATATATCCGAAATGGGTTTTTCCCCTTGGCAAGCCGCGAACGGGTTGATTAGTGTGGACGTATTGTCGCACTCGTAGGGGATTAAGAATGGCAATCCAGATTCCGGAAGCAATTGACGACGCCGCCTTCGGCTTTTCCGTCGAAGGCAATCTGAACATATCCGGCTACCCGTCGGGTGTCGGCAGCGCCGTATCGGTGCTTGGCGATTTCAACGGCGACGGAATCGACGATTTCATCGTCGGGGCGCCGGGCCTGGACAAAAGCGAAATCGGCAGCACCCGAGAGGACGCCGGCGGCGCGTTCATCATTTACGGCGGCTCCGCGCTCGCCTCTGACGTAACCGACGGGGTGTTCGACCTGACGCTGTCGTCGAGCGACCTGGCCGGCAACGGCCTTTATGTGCAGGGCGCGCTGGAATTCGACGACTTGACCGGCACGGCCGCGGGCGACGTCAACAACGACGGATACGCCGACGCGCTGCTGGCCGCCCCGAGCTTTGTCGAGGTCGACGGCGGCCCCTTCGGCACGACCTACGACCACCGCCCCGGCACGGCCTATATCCTCTATGGCGGGCCCTCGGCCGAGGCGCTGGCCGAGGCCGGCACCGGGCTGATCGACTTGGCCGACATGCCGGCCATGAGCGACGGCTCGCCCGCCATCACCATCATCGAGGGCGAGGCGGAGGGCCTGCGCCTGGGGCTGTCGATGACCGGCGGGGGCGACTTGAACGGCGACGGCTTTGCCGACCTGGCGCTGGGGACGTTTCAAGCCGATGGGATTTTTTACGAGCCCGACGGATCGCCGCTGGAGATCCCCAGCTTCCCCGGAATTCCGTCGCCTTCCTCGGCGCTGGGCCGCGTCTACGGGATTTTCGGCGATGAAGAGATGCCCGCGGTAATCAGCCTGGGTGCGGACATCGTCGAGGGCGACGGCAGCCAGGGATTTTACACCGCAGGCTATGTCGAGAGCGAAGACGACGGCGACGGTGGCTCGCGGCCGGTCTTCTCGGGGCTGATCGGGATGTTCGATACGCTCGGGATGGCCGACCTCGACGGCGACGGCCTGTCGGAGTTGATGGTCGGCGCCCCCTTCGGCGGCGCGCTGCAGGACGGGCCCGAGGACTCGCAATACACCAGCGGCGGCCTGTTCTTGCTGCATTTCGAGGACGGCGTGAGCCCCGGCGCCGAGGTCACCCTGCGCGACCAGTATTTCCTGCAGGGCGAGGTAACGGGTGAAATCACGGCGGCCGGTTTCTCGCCCTCCGATCTCGGCGATATCGACGGCGACGGGGTGTCGGATATCGGGGTGCTGGCCCCGCTGCTGGACCGGACCGGCGTGAGCCCGGCGACCAATGTCGGGGCGGTCTACGCAATCCTGGGCGACGAGGGGCTGTTCGATGGCGGCCTGCCGCGGCGCGGCACGCTGGCGGGCGACGGCGATGTGCGCCTGCTGGGCAACGCCGAAGGCGATGCGGCCGACCCCGCCTTCGACCTGCTTTCGGAGGACGGAGAGGTCGACGAAGACACCGGCGGCCTGACCTCTGGCCTTTCGGCCCTCGGCGATGTCAACGGCGACGGTATCGGCGATTTCGGGATCGGGTTTCTGAACGCCGGCGACGGGAAAGGGGCGGTCTATGTCGTGCTCGGCCGCGATGGCGAGGGCAGCCTCACACCGTTCGCGTCGCTCGGCATGGTGTCAGACGACCCCGACACGGCGGGAATGCTGCGGCTTGACGGGGCTACGGCCGACTCGGCCGGCTACGCCCTTGCCAGCGGCGACCTCGACGGCGACGGGACGCCCGAACTGCTGATCGGGGCGCCCGGCGATCTGGTCGCGCTCGACGACGACGGAAAGGTCTACGTCCTGTCGGGCGGCGAACTTTTCGAGGGTGCGGGGGGCAGCACCATCTTCGGCACGCCCGGCGCCGACAGCCTGACCGGCACCGCAGGCGACGACCGGATCGAGGCGGGCGACGGCCCCGACACGGTCAACGCCGAGGCGGGCGACGACGTCGTGCTGGGCGGCGCGACCTCTGCCGACCGGCGCGATGAGATCTATGGCGGCGACGGAAATGACGATATCGACGCGGGCTACGGCAACGATCTCGTCTTCGGGATGAACGGCGACGACCGGATTTCCGGCGGATTTGGCGCCGACGACCTGCGCGGCCAGGCCGGCAATGACGTTATCACCGGCGGGGCGCTGTCCGATCTCGTCTTCGGCGGCGATGGCAACGACTTCGTCAACGGCGGGTTCGGCTTCGACCGGATCAACGGCGGCGCGGGCGCCGACGATTTCTACCATCTCGGCATCGCCAACCACGGCTCGGACTGGGTGCAGGATTACGATGCCGCCGAGGGCGACGTGCTGCTCTTCAGCGACGCCACGGCATCGGTCGACGACTTCAATGTGCGCTTTACGCACACATCCTCGCCCGCAACCGGGCGCTCTGGCGACGACGACGTTCAAGAGGCGTTCGTGGTCTACCGTCCGGAGGGCCTCATCGTCTGGGCACTGGTCGACGGGGCCGGGCAGGACAGCCTCAACATCGAGATCGGCGGCGAGGTGTTCGACCTTCTGGCCTGATCGTCCGGTCGGGCCCTTATGCCCGGTTGGTGATCCAGCGGCACTGGTAGGGCTTGAACGGGATATCGGTGCCCGAGGGTGAAATCGTCTCGCCCGACAAAAGGTCGGTCCAGTTCTCGCTGCCGATCAGGTTGATCGACAGCGGCGAGACCGACACCGTGTCGCCGCTGACGTTATGCAGCGCAAAGATCGACTGGTCGCGGTCGAGGCTCTGCCGCCAGAGCCCGAAAATGCGCGTGTCGAGATGCAGGGTGAATTGCGTGGCGTTGGGATGGAAGGCCGGTTGGCGGCAGCGAATGCCGATGCGCCGCTTCATCCGGCGCAGCACCTGCGACTGCGGGCTGGACGGGTCGTCGAGCCGTTCCAGAAGCGTGGGATAATCCCAGCGGTGGCGGTTGATCGCCCGCTTGACCCCGGTCTTTTCCACGCCGGCATGGTCGTTCGGCGTGGCCAGCAGCGAATGGATGTAAAAGGCCGGCACCCCTTCCAGCGCCATCACGATGGACTGGCTGCAGAGAAAGCGTTCCACCTTCCAGTCGTCGGGGCCCTCCAGCGTGCCGGTCATCGCGTCGAACCAGGTGATGTTCAGCTCGTAAGGCGCCTCGCCGCCGCCGTTGAGCGTGCGCATCGACACCTCGCCGCCAAAGCTGCGCACCGCCTCGATGACGCGGGCGATCTCGTCATGGGGCAACAGCCCCTCGACCGGGCGCATCCCGATGCCGTCATGGGAGGCGGTGAAATTGAGATAGGCACAGCCCAGCTGCGCCGGCGGCATGCCCATCTGCCAAAGGTGCAGATACTCGGCGCTGCCCGACAAGAGCGCGTGAAGGATCAGCGGCGGCAGCGAGAAATTGTAGACCGCGTGCGCCTCGTTGCGGTTGCCGAAATAGGACAGGTTCTCGATGTTCGGCACATTGGTCTCGGTCAGCAGGATCAGCGGCTCGACCGCGAAATCGCACAGCACGCGCATGAGCTGCACGATGGCATGGGTCTGCGGCAGGTGGATCGAGGGCGTGCCCGCCTCCTTCCAGATGAAGGCAACCGCATCGAGGCGGATGATACGGATGCCGTTTTCCACGTGCAGTCGCATGATCCGCAGGAATTCCAGCAGCACCTCGGGATTGCGGAAATCAAGGTCGATCTGGTCGTGGCTGAAGGTGCACCACACATATCGCGTGCCGTTCGCCGTTTCGACCTCGCGCAGCAGCGGGTTGGTACGCGGGCGTACCACGGGCGAGAGATCGTCATCGGGGCTGGCCTCGAAAAAGAACCGGTCGAACGGCGCGTGCCCCTGAAGATATTCGCTGAACCAGTTCGACTGGCTTGAGACGTGGTTCAGCACCAGGTCGGACATCAGCGTGAATTCATCGGCGATGCGGCGGATGTCGGCCCAGTCGCCCAGATGGCTGTTGACCGCCCGGTAGTCGGTCACCGCGAACCCGTCATCCGAGGTGAAGGGAAAGAACGGCAGGATATGCACGCTGCTGACCGTCCCTCTCAGGTATCGGCGCAGGAAATCGTTCAAGAGGTCGAGCGGCTTGTGCGCGCCGTCGATCAGCGTGTTGCCATAGGTGATGACCATCGCGTCATGCGGCGACCAAAGCCGGTTCGACGGGGTGCGCGCGCGCTTGCGCGGGTGGCTGCCCTCGGGCCAGAAGGCAGCGACGAGCGCATTGACCAGCTCGGCCCGGTCGCGGTCGGGGTAGATGCGCCCGACAAGTTCGGACAGCTTTACGCGGAGGGTCTGGGAAGGTTCTGTCATTCTGGCGCGGGCTTGGGGTGCTTCGGCAAACCCTTGCGCGGCGGCGCGGCAATGGCAAGGGTCGCCGCGCTCCCGGGGCGATTTAAGGGGCACATGCCCAAGAAGTGGGCAGAGAACGGGCCGTCGCGCCCGGCATGCCACGCCGCAGCGCGGCGCCTTTTTTGCTTTGACAGGCGGGGGCGGGCCGTGAAACCCTTCCTCCGCAACCAAGGGGGGAGCGATGTTTCTGGGCCTTGATCTGGGAACCTCGGGCCTGCGCGCCAGCCTCGTCGACGAGGCAGGTCGCATCGTTGACACGACCGAGGCCAGCTACCCCGTCGCCCACCCCCATTCGGGCTGGAGCGAACAGGACCCCGCCGACTGGATCGCCGCCTGTCAGGGCACGATGGCCGCGCTGCGCCGGACTCAGCCCAAGGCCTTTGCCGCGCTCAGGGGGATCGGGCTGTCGGGGCAGATGCATGGCGCCACGCTGCTGGGCGCGGACGACAAGGTGCTGCGTCCCTGCATTCTGTGGAACGACACCCGCGCTCATGACGAGGCCGCAGCGCTGGACGCGCTGCCCGATGTCCGGCGGCTGTCGGGCAACATCGTCTTTCCGGGCTTCACCGCGCCAAAGCTGCTGTGGGTGGCGGCGCACGAGCCCGATGTCTTTTCCGCCGTCGCCAAGGTTTTGCTGCCCAAGGATTACCTGCGCCTCTGGCTGACCGGCACGCATGTGTCCGAGATGTCGGACGCCGCCGGCACCTCGTGGATGGACACCGGGGCGCGGGCCTGGTCCGGCACGTTGCTGGAGGCCGGGCAGATGCGGGCCGAACAGATGCCCGACCTGGTCGAGGGCTCGGCGGTCAGCGGGCGGCTGCGCGCCGATCTCGCCGCCGAGTTGGGGCTTGCCGGTTCGGTCGCGGTGGCCGGGGGCGGCGGCGACAACGCGGCGGCGGCCTGCGGCGTGGGCGCGTTGGCCGAGGGCGCGGGCTTCGTTTCGCTGGGCACGTCGGGTGTATTGCTGGCCGCGCGCGACCGCTATGCTCCCGCCCCCGAAACCGCGTTGCACACCTTTTGCCACGCGGTGCCCGAAACCTGGTACCAGATGGGGGTGATCCTGGCCGCGACAGACAGCCTGAACTGGCATGCCCGGATCACCGGGCACAAGCCGGCCGCGCTGTCGGCCGAGCTGGGTACGGCCATCGGCGCACCAGGTTCCCTGCGCTTTCTTCCCTATCTCTCGGGCGAACGGACGCCGCATAACGACAGCGCCATCCGCGGCGCCTTTGCCGGGCTCGACATCGCGACCGAGCGTGCCGACATGACCCGCGCCGTGATGGAAGGCGTCGCCTTTGCCCTGACCGACAGCCTTGAGGCGCTCAAAGCCACCGGCGCGCGGCTCGACCGGCTGCTGGCCATCGGCGGCGGTTCGAAATCGCCTTATTGGGTCGAGCTGCTGGCGACGGTCTTCGGACTGCCCATCGACCTGCCCGCCCAGGGCGATTACGGCGCCGCGCTGGGCGCGGCGAGGCTGGCGATGGTGGCCGTCACCGGCGCCAAGCCCGCCGAGGTCATGACCCCCCCGCCGGTCGCCCGTACCGTCGCGCCCCGGGCGGACCTGACCCCCGCCTACCGCGAGGCCTACCAAGGCTTCCGCGCCCTTTACCCCGCATTGAAGGCCGTGACATGAGCACCGATTTCTTTCCCCTTTCCGCCCCCATCCCCTACGAGGGGCCGGACAGCACAAACCCCCTGGCCTTTCGCCACTACAACGCCGACGAGACGGTGCTGGGCAAGCGGATGGCCGATCATCTGCGTTTTGCCGTCTGCTACTGGCACAGCTTCGTCTGGACCGGGACCGACCCGTTCGGCGGCGACACATTCCAGCGCCCGTGGTTTCCCGCCGACACGATGGAGCTGGCGAAACTGAAGGCCGATGTCGCCTTCGAGATGTTTTCGCTGCTGGGCGCGCCGTTCTTCTGCTTCCACGACCACGATGTGCGCCCCGAGGGCGACAGCTTTGCCGAAAGCCGCGCGCGGCTGGACGAGATGGCCGATTATTTCGGGCAGAAGATGGAGGCCACCGGGGTCGGCCTGCTCTGGGGCACGGCGAACCTGTTTTCCAACCGCCGCTACATGGCGGGCGCCGCGACCAACCCCGACCCTGACGTCTTTGCCTACGCCGCCGGCACGGTGAAATGCTGCATGGAGGCCACGCACCGGCTGGGCGGGGCCAATTACGTGCTTTGGGGCGGGCGCGAGGGGTACGAGACGCTGCTCAACACCAATATCGGGCACGAGGACGCCCAGCTGGGCCGTTTCATGAACCTCGTGGTCGAGCACAAGCACAAGATCGGATTCAAGGGCACGATCCTGATCGAGCCCAAGCCGCAGGAGCCGACCAAGCACCAGTACGATTACGATGTCGCCACGGTCTATGGATTTCTCAAGCGGCACGGGCTGGAAAACGAGATCAAGGTGAATATCGAACAGGGCCACGCGATCCTGGCGGGCCACAGCTTCGAGCATGAGCTGGCGCTCGCCACCGCCCTGGGCATCTTCGGCTCGATCGACATGAACCGGAACGACTATCAGTCGGGCTGGGATACGGATCAGTTTCCGAACAACGTGCCGGAGGTGGCGTTGGCCTATTACCACATCCTCAAGGGCGGAGGCTTCACCACCGGCGGCACCAATTTCGACGCCAAGCTGCGGCGCCAGTCGTTCGACCCCGAGGACCTGCTTTATGCCCATATCGGCGGCATGGATGTCTGCGCGCGCGGGCTCAAGGCCGCGGCGGCGATGCTGGAAGAGGGCAGTCTCGCGGGCTTTGTCGAAAACCGCTATGCGGGCTGGCAGGGCGAGACCGGACGCCGGATGCTGTCGGGCGAGATGAGCCTGGCCGAGATCGCCGCCCATGTCGAGGCCGAGGGGCTGGACCCGCAGCCCCAATCGGGCCGCCAGGAATATCTCGAAAACCTCGTCAACCGCTTCGTCTGATCGCATGGAACCGCCCCGCCAGGTCGGTACCCTGAACGGCGCGCCCCTGATGCGGGCGGTGCTGGACAGCGGCGCGATGCGCGTGGCGATCCTCAACCTCGGCTGCATCACCCAGGATTGGCGGGTGGCGCAACGGGGCCGGGATGTGCCCGTGGTGCTGGGCCATGCCGACCCGATGGCCTATGCGGGCAGCAGCGGCTTTCTGGGCGCCGTGGTGGGGCGGGTGGCCAACCGCACCGGGTTCGGGCGGTTCACGCTCGGGGGGCAGGAGTACGCCTTGCCCGTCAACATGCCCCCCCATCACCTGCATGGCAGCCTCGGAACGAAGCTCTGGTCGATGGAGGCCGACAGCGGCGCCGGGGCCGTGCGGCTGAGCTACACCTCGCCCGACGGCGAAGACGGCTATCCGGGGCGGGTGGCGTTTACCGTCACGATCACGCTGAAAGCGCCGCGGCTTACTTACGAATTCGAGGCGACCCCAGACCGCGAGACCCCGGTGAACCTGGCCCAGCACAACTATTACAACCTGATGGGCGGCGGCGATGTCTACGGCCACGCGGTCGAGATCGCCGCGCAGCGCTATACCCCCGCCGACGCGACGCTGTTGCCCACCGGCGAGATCGCCCCGGTCGCGGGCACCCGATTCGATTTCACCAGCGCCCGGCGGCTGGCAGAGGCCGACCCCGACCGGCAGGGCTATGACCTCAACTATGTTCTGGACGGCGGCCAGCCCGCCGCGACGGTGCGCGCGCCCAACGGGCTGACGCTTCGGCTGACGACCGACCGGCCGGGGCTGCAATTCTATACAGCCGGCGGCCTCGGCGCCGTGGACGGCGGCCATGAGGGCCAAACCATCGGCCCCTTCGCCGGCCTCTGCCTGGAGCCCCAGGGCTTTCCCGATGCGCTGAACAAGCCCGGCTTCCCGCCCATCTTGTGCAGCCCCGAGGCGCCCTACGCCCAGCGTCTGGAGGTCGAGGTTTCATGATCCGCGCCGCGTGCCTGTTGATCCTTTTCGCCCTGCCCGCGCATGGCGATCTGCCTTTGCCCGGCAACGCGCCCTTTTTCCCGGCGCAGAACCCCGAGCAAGTCCGTCTAGGCCGGTTGCTGTTCTACGACCCTATCCTGTCGGGCAGTCGGCAGGTGTCCTGCGCCTCGTGCCATCACCCCGCCTTCGGCACCTCCGACGCGCTGTCGCTGGGGCTCGGCGACGGGGCGCGTGGCCTCGGCCCCGACCGCCGACCGGACCCCGAAAACATGCCCGAGCAGCGCATCCCGCGCAATTCGCAGGCGCTGTTCAACCTCGGCGCCGCCGAGTTCACCCACCTGTTCCATGACGGACGGCTCGAGGTCGACCCGGCGCGCCCCTCGGGCCTGCGCACGCCGCTGGAAGACGAGATGGTGCAGGGCTTTTCCGGTGCGCTTTCCGCGCAGAACATGTTCCCCGTGCTCTCGCCCGACGAGATGGCCGGGCATTACGGCGAAAGCGACGTGTCGGTCGCGGTGCGCCGTGGAATGCTGACCGGCGAGGGCGGCGCGTGGGACATCGTGGCCAAACGCGTGGCGGCGATCCCTGCCTACCGCGCCGCGTTCGACCGGGTGATCGGGGCCGAGACGCCGATCCGCTTTACCGACATCTCCAACGCGCTGGCCGCCTTCATCGCCTGGGAATGGCGTGCCGATGACAGCCCGTTCGACCGCTACCTGCGCAAGGGCACGCCGCTGCCAGAGGACGCCGCCGCCGGGATGGCGCTGTTTTACGGCAAGGCGGGCTGCGCCGATTGCCATTCGGGCCGGTTCCAGACCGATCACGACTTTCACGCCATCGCGATGCCGCAGATCGGCCCCGGCAAGGTGGAACGCTTCGAGAGCCACCAGCGCGATGTCGGCCGGATGCGCGTGACCGGCCGCGCCGAAGACGCCTACAGGTTTCGCACGCCGTCCTTGCGCAATGTCACCGCGACCCCGCCCTATGGCCATGCCGGCGCCTATGACACGCTCATGGCGGTCATTCGCCACCATCTCGATCCGGTGGCATCGCTTTCCGCCTATGAGCGGGCGCAGGCCGTGCTGCCCCCCCTGCCCGGCGCGGCGCCCGATTTCACGGTGATGGACACGCCCGAGGATCTGGCCGCGATCGCCGCGGCCAACGAACTGGCCCTGCAAGAGCTGAGCGACAGCGAAATCGCCCAGCTCATCGCCTTTTTAGGCAGCCTCACCGATCGGGCCAGCCTTGCCGGACGCCTCGGGGTGCCCGACGAGGTGCCCAGCGGTCTGCCTGTCGAGCGGCCGGAAAACTAGATCACTCCGTCCCTGTCACGCAGTCGGCGATGGCGCCGGCCATCCCGACCAGCAGCGCGCCGTAAAGCGCGGGCCCATAATCCAGCGTGCTGCCCGATGGGTCGAGCGGCGCGCCCACCCTCACCCCGGTCCCGTCGACCAGCGCGGCCACGTAGGCCGGGTCGTGCTGGGCCTCGGGGAAGATGCAGACGGCCCCGGCCGCCTGAAGCGTGTCGCGCAGGGCGCGCAGCCGGCCCGCACCGGGGCGGGCCGCATCGCCCAGGGCGATGGCGCCGACAACGTTCACCCCGAAATGATCGGCAAAATAGCCATAGGCATCGTGAAACACCATGACCGGCGCGTCCGCCACGGGGGCGAGGATGCCCCGCGCCTCGGCCTCGGCCGCCTCGATGGCGGCACGGGCCGCGTCGGCATTGGCCGCATAGGCCGCCGCGTTGTCGGGGTCGAGCGCGGTCAGCGCCGCGGCGATCACCTCGACCCAGCGGCGGGCGTTGCCGGGGTCCAGCCAGGCGTGGGGGTCGGTGCCGTCATGCGCGGGCTCGTCATGCCCCGCCTCGGCCTGGTCGTGATCGTGGTCGTGATCGTGGTCATGATTGTCTTCGCCGAGGTCGCGCCGCACCATGCCCTCGGCCGAAATCAATTCGATCGAGGCGCCGCTCAGCCCCACACCGTCGATTGCGCGGTCCAGCCACGGCGTCAGCCGCGGACCCACCCAGACCACCAGATCGGCGCCCTCCAGCGCCCGCGCCTGCGACGGGCGCAACTGGAAATGGTGCGGGTCGGCCCCCTTGTCGAGCAGGATGTCCGGCGCCCCCAGATCGCCCATCACCGCCGCGGCCAGGGCATGCACGGGGGGAATGTCGGTCACGACGCGCGGCACCTCGGCACGCGCCGGCATGGCGACAAGGGCGAGCGACAGAATAGCGGCGATGCGGCGCATGGGCGACCTCCCGAAGATCAAGCGGGGTTGTAGCGGACGGGCAGATATCGATATGTTATAGCGTAACGTGTCAAGGGGTAATCATGACAACCCGTCCAACCGACCCGCCGCTCGCCTTTGCCCGCCACGACCACAGCGCCTGCACCGGCAATGTTCTGGCGCGCGCCGAGGCGATGGCCGCAGGCAACGGCCTGCGCCTGACACCCGTGCGCCGGCGCACGCTGGAAATCCTGCTGGAAAGCCACAAGGCGCTGGGCGCCTACGAGGTGCTGGACCGGCTGGCCGGGGACGGCTTTGCCCGCCAGCCCCCGGTGGCCTATAGGGCGCTCGACTTTCTCGTCGACCACGGTCTCGCGCACCGCATCCGCCGGCTGAACGCCTTTTGCGCCTGCATGCACCCGGGCACCGCCCATGTGCCCGCCTTCCTGATCTGCGAAGGCTGCGACGCGCTGGCCGAGGCGCCGGGCGACGACGTGGCCCGCGCCATGCAGGCCGCCGCGGCCAGCGCCGGATTTGACATCGACCGGATGAGCATCGAGGCCACGGGCCTGTGCCCCGCCTGCCGCGAGGGTGCGCGATGAGCCTGATCGCCACCGAGGGGCTCAGCCTGCGATATGGCCCCGTCGCCGCCTTGTCGAACGTGAACATCGCCATCGCCAAGGGCGAGATCGTCACCCTGATCGGCCCCAACGGCTCGGGCAAGTCCAGCCTGGTGCGCGCGCTCCTGGGCGCGGTGCGCCCTGCCGCCGGCCGCATCACTCGCGCTCCGGGGCTCAAGATCGGCTACGTGCCGCAAAAGCTCGCCGTCGACGCGCGGATGCCGCTCAGCGTGGGCCGCTTCCTGTCGCTGCCCAACCGCCGGCCCGAACCCGAGGTCGCCGCGATGCTCGCCCGCACCGGCGTGCCGGGGCTGGAGCACCGCCAGATCACCGCGCTCTCGGGCGGCCAGTTCCAGCGGGTGCTGCTGGCGCGCGCGCTGCTCGCCGCGCCGGACCTGTTGATCCTCGACGAGGCCACCCAGGGCCTGGATCAGCCGGGCACCGCCGCCTTTTACGCATTGATCGAGGACATTCGGCGCGAGACCGGCGCGGCCATCCTGATGGTCAGCCACGATTTACACGTGGTGATGAGCGCGTCCGACCGCGTGATCTGCCTCAACGGCCATGTCTGCTGCGAGGGGCACCCCCGCGTGGTGACCGCCGCACCCGAATACCGCGCGCTTTTCGGCCACGGCACCCACGGCACCATGGCGCTCTACCAGCATGCGCACGACCACGCGCACGACGCCTGCACCCACGAGGAAAAACCCGCCCATGCTCGATGATTTCCTGGTCCGCGCGGCGCTCGCCGGGCTGGCCGTCGCGCTGGCCGCAGGGCCGCTGGGCTGTTTCGTGGTCTGGCGGCGGATGGCCTATTTCGGCGAGGCCACCTCTCACGCGGCGATCCTGGGCGTTGCGCTGGCGCTTGCCTTCTCGACCTCGATTTTCCTTGGCACGCTCGCCGCGGCGCTGGCCATGGCGCTGACCCTGGGCGGGCTCACCGGCCGGGGGCTTGCCGCCGACACCGCGCTGGGTGTGCTGGCCCATGGCGCCTTGGCGTTCGGGCTGGTGGCGGTCTCCTTCCTGCGCGGGGTGCGGGTCGATCTCACCGCCTATCTCTTCGGTGACATCCTTGCCGTCGGCCGGGCCGAGCTCGCCACGATCTGGGCCGGCGCGCTCATCGTGGCGGGGCTGCTGGCCTGGCGCTGGTCGGCGCTGCTCACCGTCACCGTGAGCGAGGACCTCGCCCGCGCGGCCGGGCTCAACCCCGCGCGCGAACGGGCGATCCTAACATTGGCGCTTGCGCTCGTGGTCGCCGTGGCCCTGCAGGTTGTGGGCGCGCTGCTGATCGTGGCCATGCTCATCGTGCCGCCCGCCGCGGCGCGCGCGCTGGCCCGCTCGCCCGAGGCGATGGCGCTGGGCGCGCTCGCCATCGGCGCCGCCTCGGCGCTGGCCGGGCTCTGGGGCTCGCTCGTCTTCGACACGCCGGCGGGGCCCTCGATCGTCGTTGCCGCCAGCCTGATCTTCGCCGCCAGCCTCGTCCTGCCCCGCCTGCGTTGATCCCCCACTTCTTCTGGCCCGAAATATCCCGGGGGAGGCGCCCGGAATCGGGCGCCGGGGGCAGCGCCCCCTGTCTCCCTCTCCGCCCCGCAAAAAGGAAAGGGGCGGCGCCCCACTGGCCCGCCCCCCTGTCACGCAATAGGACCGGCCTCACTCGGGCTGGCAGATCTCGTGCTTGGCAATCGCCACCGCCGTGCGCGCCAGCAGAAGGGCGATGACCACCACCAGCAGCGCCAGCAGCCCGCCGCCCAGGTATTTGTGCATCTCCGACTGCGTCTCGCCGGCATAGAGGAACGTGGCGATGGTCAGCGCCGCCAGCGGGAAGGACAGCGCCCAGAAGGACAGCGCGAAGGGCAGCCTCAGGATCTTGGGCAATTGCGTCGCCACGATCAGCGCGAACACATAGGCCGAGTTCAGCAGGAACATTGCCAGAAGGTCCAGCTGGCCATTCAGCTTCATCCACGAGATGAAGCCCACCGCGGGCGGCGCGATCAGGATCACCAGCGTGGGTTGCAACCGGCTGGGCAGCGGGTCGTGGAAGGTCAGCCGGTTCATCACCAGGGTCAGCAGCACGATCCAGAACAGCAACCCGCCCGAGAAGAACAACCAGGAAATGTCGGTATAGCCCAGCTGGGCGCCGGCGATCGGCACCAGGATGTTGCCCACCGGCGGGATGAACCAGGCCGCGCTCAGGTGCCCCGGCTTGAAGTCGCGATGGCCGATCCAGTCGGAGATCACCAAAAGCGACAGCACCCCCTGCAGCGCCGTGCCGACGATCCAGAGCGGCTGTGCGATGGCCGGGTATTCGCCCAGGGTCGCGATCGACATCAGGATCAACGAGACCGAGATGGTCGGGAAGAAGGCCAGCCGCACCGGGTGGTGCCATTCCCAGGCCGCCATCTTGAAATGGGTCAGGATCTTAAGCCCGTAGCCAGCGGCCACGACGATCAGCAGCGCGGCCGAGACCAGCAGCGCATAGTGCGAATAATGCACACCCACCGAAAAGGCCTGTTCCCCGGCATGCAGCGCCAGGGTAAGGCCCAGCATGCCCATGACCGTCGCGAAGAAGGTGATCGGGTAATGTGCCAGGCGGCTTTCCTGCGCCTGCGGCTCGATATCGGCGGATGTGCTCATATCTTTTGGAAACTCCTCAGCTCAGTAGCTCTCTTCCTCGTCTCGTCCGAGCAGCGCCTGCACCACATAGGCCAGAAAGATCAGGCCGCCTGCCCCCGCGATCCCCGTCAGCATCAGCACGATCAAATCGACCGGCCCGCCGATATCGGAAAAGCCCGAATTCGTCATGTATTGCACGAACAGGATCGCCGCGATCGCCCCGATCGGCGCCGACAGTTCGGCGCGCGCCAGGTAGCGCGCTTCGAGGCTGCGGTCACGAATCAGAACAAAGATGAATGCGAGAGTAATAATTACCGCCACCGCAACCATCGTCCAAAAGAGCGCAGTTCCGAAGATCTCTTCGAAAACAGCGATCAAAGTTTCGAGAGTAAGGTCTTTCATCGGTTTTTCTCCTTACGCCTTGCCGCGCAGCATCGCGTTGTAGGTGGCTTTCAGCGCCACCTCTTTCATCAGCCACGAGATCCACAGCTCTTCCAGAGGCGCGATCATGCCGGGGAAGGACGGGGTCAGGTTGTTCTTGTAGTCGAACTCCACCAGCATCGCCCGGCCCACCCGGGTGATCAGCGGGCAGGAGGTGTAGCCGTTGTAGATTGCCGGGCTCATCTTGCCGGCGATATCGGCCACCAGATGATCCTCGGCCACCGGCACCTGCCATTTCACCGAGGCCGCGGTCTTGCCCTTCGGCACGCCGGCGATGTCGCCCACGGCGAAGACCTCGGGGTAGCGCGCGTGGCGCAGGGTCTGCGGGTCGACCTCGGCCCAGCCCTCGTTCACCCACTTGCCCGACTGCCAGGGCAGCGGCGAATTGCGGATCACCTCGGGCGCGACCATCGGCGGGATGACGTTGGTGAAATCGTATTCCATCTCGACGTCGCCCTCGGGCGAGCTGAAGGTGGCGATCTTCTTGGCCGGGTCGATGGCCTTCATCACCCGGTTGTAGGTGACGTTCACGCCGCGGTCGTCGAACAGCATCCGCACCTTTTCGTTCACGATCGGCACCGAGAACAGGCTGCCGCCATGGGCGGCATAGTCGATCCGCACCCGGCCGCGACTGCCCTTGCGGCGCGCGTAATCGTCGGTGAGGAAGGTGTATTTCAGCGGCGCGCCGGCGCATTTCATTTCCGTCGCCGGACGGGTGAAAAGCGCCACGTCCCCTTCGTCGGTGAAGCGGTCCATCGCGCCCCAGGTGCGCGCGGCATATTCGGGGCCGGCATAGACGGCGCCGATGCCATTGGTGCCCACCATATCGAGCGAGAAGCCCTCGATGGCGCCCCAGTCGAGCGTCAGGCCAGCGGCGAGGATCAGGTAATCATAGGCGACGGTCTTGCCGCCGGCGGTGACGATCTTCTTGGCCTCGGGGTCGATCTCGGCCGCGGCCTCGTCGATCCAGTCCACCCCGCGGGGCAGCCATTCGCCAGTGGACGAGACCGAGTAATCGGCCGGTTTCAGGCCCGAGGCGATCAGGGTGAAGCCGGGCTGGTAGAGATGCTGCTTGCGCCCGTCGATGATGGTGATCTTGGCGCCGTCCAGGCGGTCAACCAGGCGGTTGGCCATCGCGGTGCCCGCGGCACCGGCACCCAGGATCACGATCCGCGCTTGCGTCTTGACCTTCTCGGCCCGGGCGGGCGCGCTGCCGCCGGCCAACGCCAGCCCACCGGCCGCGAGCCCAAGAAAGGCGCGGCGCGAGGCGCCAAGGTGAAGGGGGTCGGTCATGCGTCTCCTCCTTAAACATTCGTATATTTGCATATGTCGGTATACAGATTCCATGACTTATGTCAAAGACTCATCTTTTACCGTAAGGGGATTTTTCGGGCCCGGGCCGCAACGGCGCCTGGCAAGGTGGGCGGGGCCGTGTCCAGCCCCGCCCAAGCAGCTTCATTCAGGCTTGCGCCGGCCGCTTTCGTATTCGCTGTCGCAGTTCATCTCCAGCCACATGGCGTTCACAACGGCGAAGAGCGCCGCCAGCGGAAGGCCGAGCATCCAAGCAAAATACCACATCCGGTCGCTCCTTTCTCAGTAAACGGAATCGCTGTTGTCCAACACGTCCTCGGACGTGACCTTGCCCCACAGCACTTTGTAGACCCAGGCGGTATAGGCCAGGATGATCGGCACGAAGATCACCGCCGAGACCAGCATCACGAAGAGCGTCAGCTGCGAGGACGAGCTGTCCCAGACCGTCAGCGACGAGTTCGGCTCGATGCTGGAGGGCAGGATGAACGGGAACATCGTCAGCCCGACCGTGGAGATGACGCCCAAGATCGAGAGTTTCGAGGCGATCATCGTCCAGCCTTCCTTGCCGGCCTTGAAGCCGAGCAAGGCCAGCCCCGCCCCCAAAATGCCCAGAACCGGCGCAACCGCGATCCAGGGCCGGGCGCCATAGGCCGTCATCCAGGACCCGCCCTTTTCGACCTCGCTCATCAGCGGGTTCGAGGGGCCGTCGGTCACGACCTCGCCGGCAAAGGCGTAGCCGTCGATGCCCGCCGCCAGCCAGAACCCGGCAAGGACGAACAGCACGATCGTCGATACCGCAGCATAGCCGCCGAAGATGCGGGCCCGGTGGGCGACGATGCCCTCGGTCTTGAGCACCAGCCAGGCCGCACCATGCATCACCAGCATCGACAGCGACACCAGACCGGCCAGCAGCGCGTAGGGGTTCAGCAGGCCGAAGAGATTGCCCTCGTACATCGGCATCAGATCCTCGGTCAGGTAAAAGGGCACGCCCTGCAACACGTTGCCGACCGCCACGCCGAAGACCAGCGCGGGCACGAAGCCGCCGACGAACAGCGCCCAGTCCCAGGCGGTGCGCCAGCGCTCGTCGTCACGCTTGGAGCGGTACTTGAAGCCCACCGGGCGCAGGATCAGCGCCGCGAGGATCAGGAACATGGCAAGGTAAAAGCCAGAGAAGCTGACCGCGTAGAGCGGTGGCCAGGCGGCGAAGATAGCCCCGCCGCCCAGGATGAACCACACCTGGTTGCCTTCCCAGACCGGGCCCACCGTATTGATCGCCACGCGCCGCTCGACATCCGTCCTGGCGACGAAGGGCAGAAGCGCCCCCACGCCAAGGTCGAAGCCATCGGTCAACGCGAAGCCGATGAGAAGCACGCCCAGCAGGACCCACCAGATGACGCGCAAGATTTCGAAATCCACGAGTTCGTGAAGGATCATGGTCTTTACTCCGCCGGTTGGGTGCTGGGGCCGTTGCCGGCCAGCCGTTCACGATGTTTGCGGACCCAGGCCTCGGTTTCCGGCACGTCGAGATAGGGGCCCTTGCGGATGTATTTCACCATCAGCCCCATCTCGATGACGAAGAGGATGGAGTAGAAGGTGACGAAACCCGCCAGCGTCAGGGCAACCTGCGCCACGCTGAGATTGCTGACCGACAGCGCGGTCGGCAGCACGCCGTCCACCGTCCAGGGCTGCCGGCCGAACTCGGCCACGAACCAGCCCATCTCGGCCGCGATCCACGGCGTCGGGATGGCGATCACTGCCGCCCGCAGCGCCCACCGCGGGAAGGACATGCGGTAGAAGTTCGCGCGGATGAAGAAGTAGGCCATGACGCCGATGAAGGCGAAGCCCAGCACCACCATGACGCGGAACGCCCAGAAAAGCTGGGGAACGCCGGGGATGGTGTCGGCGGCCGCCATTTCGATCTGCTCTTGGGTGGCGTCGCGCGGGTCCTCGACATAGCGCTTCAGCAGGAAGGCAAAGCCCAGGTCTTCGCTGTGCGCTTCGAACAGTGCGGTCTGCGCGGGCGTGGCCTGGCCGCGCGCCGCGCGGATCTGCATCAGCGCGTCATAGGCGACCAGCCCGTTTTCGATGCGCTCTTCCGCCTCGATCACCAACTCGTTGATGCCCGGCATCTCTTCGGTCAGCGAGCGTGTGCCGATCAGGCCCATCACCACCGGGATTTTCACCGCGAATTGGGTCTCGCGTTCTTCCATGTCGGGCAGGCCGACCAGGTTGAACGGCTCGGGCGCCTCGTGGGTTTCCCACATGCCCTCGATCGCGGCGAGCTTCATTTTCTGGGTATGGGTGGCCGAATAGCCGGATTCGTCGCCCAGGATCACCACCGACAGCGCCGAGGCCAAGCCAAAGCTGGCCGCCACCGCGATAGAGCGGCGTGCGAGTTCGATATGTCGGTCCTTCAGCAGGTACCAGGCCGAAACGCCGAGCACGAAGACCGAGGCCGTTACGTAACCGGCCGAGACCGTGTGCACGAACTTGGCCTGGGCGACGTGGTTGAAAATCACCTCGAAGAAGGACGTCATCTCCATCCGCATCGACATCGGGTTGAACTGGGCCCCGACCGGGTTTTGCATCCAGCCATTGGCGATCAGGATCCACAGCGCCGAGAAGTTCGACCCGATCGCCACCAGCCAGGTCACGACGCAATGGGCGACCTTCGACAGCTTGTCCCAGCCGAAGAACATCAGGCCCACGAAGGTCGCCTCAAGGAAGAATGCCATCAGGCCCTCGATGGCGAGCGGCGCACCGAAGACGTCACCGACATAGTGGCTGTAGTAGCTCCAGTTCATGCCGAACTGGAACTCCATGGTGATGCCCGTGGCGACCCCCAGCACGAAGTTGATCCCGAACAGCGTGGCCCAGAACTTCGTCATCTGGCGCCAGATCGGGCGATTGGTCATGACGTAGACCGTCTCCATGATCGCCACGATGATCGACAGACCAAGCGTGAGCGGCACGAAGAGGAAGTGAAACATGGCTGTCATGGCAAACTGGAGCCGGGACAGCTCGACAATGTCGAGTTCCATTTGGCGGGGCCTCCTTGTGGCCGTTACCCTAGCGATTCCTTAATGTGTATCTCAAAAACACATTAGAGCCGTTCTAGGTATCCGCCCGTGTGCACTCTTTGACCTATGTCAATTTGACATATTCAAGATGCATCTTTAGGGCATCCGAACCAGTCGCTGGGCCCAGTCCTTTTCGACGCGCCGGTGCGAGGCGGTCAGGATCGTCGCGTTCGGCAGGACATGGCGAATGCCATTCAGCACCGCCGCGGCGGTGGGCCGGTCCAGCCCCTCGGTCGGCTCGTCCAGCAGCAAGAGGCCGGGGCGGCGCAACAGCGCGCGCGCCAGCGCCAGGCGGCGCTGCTCGCCGCCCGACAACCCGGCGCCGTTTTCCTTCAGCCGCGACCGCAGCCCGCCGCGGGCGGCCACGGTCTCGCTCAGCGACACGGCCTCCAGCACAGCCTCGGCATCGGGCTCGGTCAGGGCCGGGTCGGCCAGCGCGAGCACGTCGAAAAAGCTGTTTCCCAAAAGCGTGCTGCGCTGGGGCAGATAGGTGACATGGGCGCGCAAGAGCGGATGGTCGAGCGTCTCGATCGGCTGGCCGTCCAGCAGGATGCGGCCCGCGTCGGGCCGCACCAGCCGCGCGGCCAGCGCAAGGACCGTGCTCTTGCCGCTGCCGCTGGCGCCGGTCAGCGCCACGATCTCGCCCGGGGCGATCTCCATGTCGAACCCTTCGAGCACCTGCCGCACCGCGCCCGAATGGCCAAAGCGCACCTGTTCGAACGTCAACGACGCGGCTCCGGCGGGCTGCGCCGGCGCGATCGCCGGGGCGGCCGGCGCGCCGTCATCGGGCAAAAGCCCCGTGACCCGCCGCGCGGCGTCGAGGATCCGGCCGATATCGGCCAGCCCACGGCGCAGCGGCACCACGGTCTCGGCCAGCGCCAGCGTTGCGAAAAAGCCCAGCGCCGCCAGCGCCGGTGTGATCTCGCCGCGCGCGGCCAGCGCCGCGCCCAGCCACAGCGCGATACCGCCCGACAGCGTCGTCGTCAGCGCCAGCAGCAGCCCGGCGCGGCGTTCCAGCCGGTCGGTCGCGTTCAGGTTCTCGCGCATCCGGGTTTCGGCCGCGGCCACCGCCGAGCTCTGGTCGGGCAGCCGGCCGTAGACCAAGAGATCGTCGCGCGCGCGCAACAGGTCGATCAGGCGGATGCGATAGGCCTGCAGCGCCTTTTCGGCCCGGCGCGAGGGCGCCATGGCGTGGCGTGCGGTCCAGAACAGCACATAGCCGACACCGAGGGTGAAGCTCGACATGATCCAGCCCGCCAGCAGCGGATCGGTCAGCCAGGCCAGCGTACCGTAGGCACCGAGATAGAGGATCAGCGCCGACACCGCCGGAATGAACAGGCGCAGCGCGATCCCGTCCAGCGCGTCGACATCGGCGACCAGCCGGTTCAGCGTCTCGGCGCCCCTGAGCCGCGACAGCCGGTCGAAGGGCAGATTCAGCACCCCGCGCAACAGGCCCACGCGGATGTCGGTCAGGCTTTTCAGCGTGGCGTCGTGGGTCAGCAGCCGCTCGCCATAGCGCGCCGCGGTGCGGGCCAGCGCCAGCAGGCGCACCGCCGCCGACGGCTGAAAGACGTTGAACGCGATGCCGGCACCCGCCAACCCCGCGGCGCCCGCCGCGGTGATGAACCAGCCCGACAGGCCCAGCAGCGCCACGCCGGCCACAAGGACCGTCACCGCCAGCGCCGTGCCCCGCAACAGTGCGCCGGGCTGCTTGCGCCAGATCAGTCGCAGGATATGCCACAGATGCTTCACCGGTCCGGCTCCAGCACGATTTCCTTGTCCATCCGCTTGGCGAGCCCCGCGTCATGGGTGGCCACGACCAGCGCCGCGCCGCTGCGCGCCAGCCCCAGCAGGCCCTCGGCCACCTGCGTCGCCGTCTCTTCGTCAAGGTCGGCTGTGGGCTCGTCGGCCAGCAGAAGCGCGGGCTCGGCATGGGCCGCGCGGGCAAGGATCAGCCGCCGCGCCTCGCCGCCCGACACGCCCATGCCGGTCTCGCCCAGCTGGGTATGCAGGCCCCGCGGCAGGGTTTCGACCACCTCGCGCGCCGCGGCCCGGTCGAGCGCGGCGTCGAGCGGGCGGTCGTCGCCCGGGCGCGCGGCCAGCGTCAGGTTGGCCTTAAGGCTGCCCGACAGAAACCGCGGTGCCTGTGGCATCCAGCCGAGCTGCGCGCGCCACGCATCCGCGGTTTCGCCCGACAGCACCGTGTCGCCCAGCTTGATCTCGCCCGCCTCGGGCGCATCGAGCCCGGCCAGCAGGCGCAGCAGCGACGACTTGCCCACGCCCGATGGTCCGGTCACCGCCAGCGTCTCGCCCGGCTCCAGATCGAAATCGGGATAGCGGATTCGCGTGCCGCCCGGCAGCCGGTGCACCAGCCCCCGCACCGACAGCGCGCCCGCCGACATCGGGGCCACGGCGGTGCCGCTGCCCAGGAACGCCGTCTCCTCCTCGGCCTCCAGCGCCGACAGCTCGCGCGCCACGGCAGAGGCGTCGGCCTTGTCGTGCCAGGCGGCGGCCAGGTCGCGCAACGGCTGGAAATAATCCGGTGCCAGCAGCAGCAGGAACACCCCCTCGCTGACGGTCAGCGGCGTGGCCCAGGCGCCGAAGCCCAACTCGCCCAGCAGCGCAAAGCCCACGTAGACCGCCACCATCGCGATGCCCAGCGCCGCGAACAATTCCAGCACGGTCGAGGACAGGAACGCGATGCGCAACACCTCCATCGTGCGTTTGCGCAGCCGGTCGGCGGCCTCCTGGAATTGCGCGGTGGTGCGCCCGGCGGCATCCAGCAGACGGATATCCACCAGCGCCGTCAGCCGCTCCAGCAGCAGCACGTTCATGTCCGACAGCTCTTCCATCTGCCGCTCGCTGGCCTCCTTGGCGGCGATGCCGACAAGCGCCATGAAAACCGGGATGAGCGGCCCGGCCACCAGCAGGACCAGGCCCACCGCCCAGGAAAACAGGAACGACACCGCCAGGATCACCGGCGGCATCACCGCCGCGCGGCGCTTGGCCGGCGCGTAGCGGATCAGGTAAGGGGTGAGCGCGGCCAGCTTTTCGGCGGCCAGCGTGGCGGTCTTGGCGGCGGGCTGGCGCGCGGGGTCGTCGGTGCGGCGGCGGCTTTCGCGGGCGATCAGGCGGTCGCGCTCGTTGGCCAGCACCCAGTCGGCCGCGGCAAAGGCCAGCGCCCCCGAGCGGCTGTCGAGCGCGGCGCGCAGTATCCCCACAAGGATGTAAACCAGCGCGTAGACCGCCACGCCGCCGGGCAGTCCGCCCTCGGGCTCCAGCATGTCGCCGACGGCCAGCGCAACGGCACCGGCCTGCACCAGCCACAACAGGGCCGACAGCGTGCCGAGATCGCCGGCGCTGCGCAGCGTCTGGCGCACCGGTTCGGTCATCAGCTCCAGGCGGGTCGCCGCCGGATCGGTCTTTTTTGCGCGTCTGCCCTTCACTCTCCGCCTCGCGCTACGCCCTGCCTGGGCATGTCGGACCCGCGAAATGGCGCTTGCCCTTCACGGTGCAGCCTCTATGCTCAATAATTCATGCATCCACAATGGAGCATTGCACCCTTCACGGGCATTGAGCCGAAAGGACCCCCGATGCGTCTGACGATACGCACCAACATCGCCATGCGGGCCCTTATGTATTGTGCCGTAAATGGTGGGCGGCTGGTGCGCAAGTCGGATATTGCAAAAGCCTGCAACACCTCGGAAAATCATATGGCCCAAGTGATCAACACGCTCAGCCATCACGGGCTTGTGCGCACGACCCGCGGCCGGCACGGCGGCTTGACCCTCAACAGGCCCGCCGAGGAGATCAGCGTGGGGGATGTTTTTCGCAAGCTTGAGGCAGGCGTGCCGTTCGCCGAATGCTTCGACCCCGAGACCAATACCTGCCCGATCTCCTGCTCCTGCAGGCTGAAGGGCGCGCTGGTCACGGCGCTGGCAGAATTCTACAATACGCTCGACGCGATCAGCCTGTCCGACCTGGTGGCCGGCAATGCCGAGCTTGAGGACACCCTGCTGCTGGCATGAGCGCCTCTTGCGCGGCGCGGCCGGGCCGCTAGGCTGATCTACGGACCCCAGCCGGAGCTGCTGCCATGCCCCTGCCCGACGACATCCCAGCCTTTCTGCGCCAGCTCTTCGACGCCGCGGTCGCCGCGGCAGACCCGATGCGCACGGTGCCCGGCGCCCTGCCCCCCCGGCCCGTCGGCCGCGTGGTCGTGGTCGGCGCCGGCAAGGCCTCGGCGCGGATGGCCGAGGCGGTCGAGACCGCCTGGGGCCCTTGCGAGGGGCTGGTGATCACGCGCTACGGCTACGGCCGGCCGACAAAGGGCATCGAGATCGTCGAGGCCGGCCACCCGGTGCCCGATGCCGCCGGGCAGACGGCTACCAACCGGATGCTGGACCTGCTGGGCACACTGGGCGAGGGCGATTTCGTGCTGGCGCTGATCTCGGGCGGCGGGTCGGCCCTGCTGATCGCGCCCGCCGACGGCATCACGCTGGCCGAAAAGCAGGCGCTGACCAACGCGCTTTTGTCCTCGGGCGCGCCCATCGGCGAGATCAACGGCATCCGCAAGGAGTTGTCTGCGGTCAAGGGCGGGCGGCTGGCGGCAGCCGCGTTTCCCGCCCGAATGCTGGCGCTGATGATCTCGGACGTGCCGGGCGACGACCCCGCCGATATCGCAAGCGGCCCCACCGTCGGCCACGAAGGCAACGCCGCAGGGGCGATTGCCGCGCTCGACCGCTGGGGCGTGACACCACCGCCCGCGATCGCGGGTTTTCTCCGGGCCGGCGGCGCCCCGCTCGACCCCGGCGACGACCGGCTGAGCCGCGTCGAAAACCGGGTAATCGCCGCGCCGGCGCAATCGCTCGCCGCCGCGGCAGAGGTCGCCCGCGCCGCCGGCATCCGGGCAGAGGTGCTGGGCGACGCGCTGGAGGGCGAGGCGCGCGAACTGGCGGGGGGTCATGCCTCGCTCGCGCTGACGCGGCAGGCGGCGATGGCGCGCGGCGACGCACCGCTGTTGCTGCTTTCGGGCGGGGAATGCACCGTCACGCGGCGCGGCGACGGCACCGGCGGGCCCAACGCGGAATACGCGCTGGCGCTGGCGCTTTCGCTGGACGGCGCGCCGGGACTTTACGGGATCGCCTGCGACACAGACGGCGTGGATGGGGCGGCCGAGGTGGCCGGCGCCGTCATCGGCCCGGACACGTTGGCCCGCGCCCGCGACGCGGGGCTGGACCCGGCCGCGGCGCTGGCGGCCAATGACAGCCACGGGTTTTTCGCAGCCCTCGGCGATCAGGTCATCACCGGGCCGACGCTGACCAATGTCAACGATGTCCGCGCCATCCTGATCGCGCCGCTGGGCTAGACCTCGGCGGCGCCGACCATCTCGCCGGTCATCGGGTCCTTGCCCGCGATGATCATGCCGAGCAGGTCATCCTCGGTCACCTTGTCGACATCGACCGTTCCCACCAGCCGGCCGTTCTTCATCACGCTGGCGCGGTCGCACATCGACTTGACCTGGTGGATGTCGTGGTCGATCAGGAAAATCCCGATCCCCTGCCGCTTGAGCTCTTCTATAAGCTCCGAGACCATCCGCGTCTCTTCGACCCCCAGCGCCGCGGTGGGCTCGTCCATGATCAGGATCTTGGCCTGGAAATAGACTGCCCGCGCGATGGCCACCGATTGCCGCTGCCCGCCCGAAAGGCCGGAAACGGGGGTCTTGAAGCGGCGGAAATTGGGGTTGAGCCGCTTCATGATCTTGCGCGTCTCGGCCTCCATCTTTGCGTCGTCGACCAGCCCCAGCGGCGTCACCAGCTCGCGCCCGAGGAACATGTTGGCCGCGGCGTCCAGGTTGTCGGCCAGCGCGAGGTACTGGTAGATCGTCTCGATCTGGTAGTCGCGCGCGTCGCGCGGGCTGTTGATCGGCGCGGGCGTACCGTTGATGAAGATCTCGCCCCCGTCGCGCGGCAGCGCGCCCGACAGCATCTTCATCAGCACCGACTTTCCGGCGCCGTTATGCCCCAGGATCCCCACCACCTCGCCGGGGTGAAGGTCGACATTGACGTGATCGACGGCGCGGATGCCGCCAAAAGCTTTCTGCATATCGCGCATCTCGACCAGCGGGGGTGCCATGATCAGCCTCCTGTCCGCTTGCGGTAGACGATGTCGACATAGACCGCGAACACCAGCACGATGCCGACGACGATGTTCTGATAGGGCGCATCGACCCCCACCATCGCCATGCCCGATTGCAGCGACTGCATGATCAGCGCGCCCAGGATCGCGCCCACGATCGTGCCGATCCCGCCCGACAGCGCGGTGCCGCCGATCACCGCCGCGGCGATGACCCGCAATTCGTCCAGCGTGCCGATATCGTTGGAATGAAACGTCTGCCGGGCGCTGGCGACGACCGCCGAGATCGCGCACAAGAGCCCCATGATGGCAAAGACCTTGACCGTCAGCAGGCGGGTGCGGATGCCCGCCAGCTCCGCCGCCTCGGGGTTGCCGCCCGTGGCGAAGATATAGCGGCCCAGCCGCGTGCGCCTTGCCACCACGTTCATCACGATCGCCACCACGATCAGCACGAAGACCGAGATCGGCAAGCCGTAGCCGGTGGTAAAGCCCTCGGGCATCACCTCGCCCCGGTCCTCGAAGATGCGCTGCAGGCGGCGCACCGGAATTTCGTAGGCGTTCAGGACCGCCACGAAGCCCAGGATCGCCACGGCGATCATGCCGGCGATGGCGAACTCGGCCCAGACCGGCTTGACCGGGAACTCGTGGGCCACCCGCGCCCGGCGAGCGGAAAACAGGCCGTAGAATGCCGCCGCCAGCGCCAGCAGGCCGAAAACCCAGCTCATGCTGACGCCCAGGGTGCCGTTGATCCCGCCGAAGTGCTGGAAATTGGCGTCGAGCGGGCCCACCGTCTGGCCCCCCGTCAGGTGCCACGCGACGTTGCGCCAGACAAAAAGGCCGCCAAGCGTCACGATGAAGGCCGGGATCGTCAGGTATCCGATCAGCCAGCCATGAAACGCGCCGATCAGAAGGCCCGTCAGCATCCCCGCGGCGATCGAGATCGGGGCGATGGCCGGGTGTTCAAGGCCCAGCCCCATCCATTCGGGTACGACCACCGTCTGGGTGACCGCCATCACCGCCGAGCAGGTGGCCAGAAGCGAGCCGACCGACAAGTCGATATGCCGCGTGACGATCACGAAAACCATTCCCGTGGCCATCAGCGCGACCGAGACGGTCTGGATCGTCAGGTTGAACACGTTGCGCGGCGTCAGGAAGCGTCCGTCGAAGAGCCAGGCCGCCGGGTTCCAGGCGAAATCTCCGCGCAGCGTCATCGCGTTGATGCCGGTCCAGACCTGGAATACCACGCAGATCACGGCAAAGGCGCCGATCATCCCCAGCAGGCGGCTGTCGATCTCCAGCGCGGCGAGCGGGTTCTTGCTCTTGACGCGCGCCGGTTCGTCGAATGTATGGGTCATCGCAGTCTTTCGGAAACTCGCCAAGTCGGCGCCTCCGCCCCGCGATGGGGCGAAGGCGCTTGGTCACATGTCAGGCCGGACGCCTCAGTTGCACGGCGACGGGCCGTCGCTGACGCCCTGGCAAAGCGTCTCGAGGTCGATCCAGCCGGCATCCACGACGACGTCCAGGTTGTCCTGCGTGACCGGGATCGGCGGCAGGAACTTGGCCCACATCGTGGTGCCCGAGGGCGAGGTCCATTCGACCGCCCCGTCGATATCCGCCATCATCGCGCCGTTGGCGAGCGTCACGGCGATTTCGCCGGCATTGCGGCCCAGGTCGCGCGCGTCCTTCCAGACGCTGACGGTCTGGGTGCCCTGCGCCACGCGGTTGAGCGCGGCAAGGTCGCCGTCCTGCCCCGAGACCGGGATACCGGCCATGCCCTGCGCCGTCAGCGCGGCCACCACCCCGCCGGCGGTGCCGTCGTTCGAGGCCACCACCGCGTCGACATCGTTGTCGTTGGCGGTCAGGATCTGCTCCATGTTGCGCTGCGCGTTGGCGGGCAGCCACTGGTCGGTATAGGCCTCGCCGACGATGGTGATGTCGCCGCTGTCGATGGCCTCTTGCAGCACCTCCTGCTGGCCGCCGCGCAGAAAATCGGCGTTCGGGTCGGTGGGCGAGCCCTTGATCATCACGTAATTGCCGGTGGGCTGGGCGGCGTAGACGGCGCGGGCCTGCATGCGGCCGACCTCGACATTGTCGAAGGTCAGGTAAAAGGCACGCGGGTCCTCGATCAGGCGGTCATAGGCGATGACCGGGATGCCCTCGTCGGTGGCGGCCTGAACCGCGGGGATGATCGCCTCGGTATCCTGCGCCAGCACGATCAGCGCGTCCACGCCCTGGGCCATCAGGCTTTCGATATCCGAAAGCTGCTTGGCCGCAGACGACTGCGCATCGGTCGAGATATAGGACGCGCCTCCCTCTTCCAGCGCCGATTTCATCGCCGCTTCGTCGCGCTTCCAGCGCTCTTCCTGAAAATTCGACCAGCTCACGCCGACCACGAGGTCTTGTGCCCAGGCCGCCGCGCCGAGCGTCACGCTCAGAACGGCCGCCGCGGCGACTGTCACTTTTTTCATGATGTCCTCCCGTAACATTCATCGGGTCCTCTCTTGGCGGAATCGACCCCGATGCAAGAACGCTAGCACCGCGTGTTTTTCGCGTCTAACCTTATCGCCATGCGGTTTGCGGAAAGCGGCCATGTTTATTTTGTTCTGCGCCGCCTTGCGGTGGCGGTGGCAGGCCTTGCGTTCTTGCTTGCCGGCGGGGCCGCCGCGCAGACCCCGCACTTCGTCGAACGCGCGGCCGCATTGGGCATCGAGCATCGCTATACGGGCGGGTGGGAGCATTTCGTCGGCGGGGGGCTTGCCGCCTTCGATTGCGACGACGACGGTTTGCCCGAGCTTTTCGCGGCGGGCGGCACGGCGCCCGCGGTGCTGCTCCGCAACCGCACCCCTGCCCCCGGCGCACCCCTCGATTTCATCGCCGACACGCCTGCCGCTCTGCGGCTGACCGGGGTGACCGGGGCCTATCCTCTCGATATCGACGGCGACGGCCCGCTCGATCTGGTGGTGTTGCGCGTGGGTGGCAACCGGGTGCTGCGCGGCGCGTCCGGCTGCCGGTTTGCCGATGTCACCGAGGCCTGGGGCATCGCCCCCGGCACCGGATGGACCACCGCCTTTTCCGCCACGTGGGAGGCCGGCGCGGTGCGCCCCACCCTGGCCTTCGGCAACTACGTCGATCGCGACGACCCCAAGGGCCCCTTCGGCACCTGCGACGGCAACCGGCTCATCCGGCCCACGGGCGCCCGCTACGGCCACGCCCTGCCGCTGGAGCCGGGCTTCTGCGCGCTGTCGATGCTGTTTTCCGACTGGGGCCGACAGGGCCGCGCGGACCTGCGCATCTCGAACGACCGGCATTATTACGTGAAAGGCGGCGAGGAACAGATGTGGGCGATGGATCAGCGGCCCCGGCTCTACGGTCCAGAGGACGGCTGGCAGAGCTTCCGCCTGTGGGGCATGGGCATCGCCAGCCGCGACATCACCGGCGACGGGCTGCCCGAAATCTATCTCAGCTCGATGGGCGACCAGCGTCTGCAAATGCTGGTGCCGGGGGCCGGGGGCCCGGTCTACCGCGACGCGCCCTATGACCGGGGCACCACCGCCCACCGCCCCTACCTGGGCGATGACGGCCGCCCCTCGACCGGCTGGCACGTCGCCTTCGGCGATGTGCAGAACGACGGGCGCGACGACATCTTCGTGGCCAAGGGCAATGTCGACCAGATGCCCTCGAACGCGATCCACGACCCCAACAATCTGCTGATCCAGGCGGCGGACGGACGTTTTGACGAGGCCGGCGCCGCGGCCGGCATCGCCAGCCTCGCCCGCAGCCGCGGCGCGGCGCTCGTCGATCTCAACCGCGACGGGCGGCTCGATCTCGCCGTGGTCAACCGCCGTGCGCCGATGGAGATCTACGAGAACCGAACCGACGGCACCGGCCACTGGCTGGCCGTCGCGCTGGCCAGCGATGCGCCCAACACGCGCGGCGTCGGCGCCTGGGTCGAGGTCGAGGCCGGGAGCCGCGTGCAGGCGCGCGAGATCACCGTGGGTGGCGGCCATGCGGGCGGACTTGCGGGGCCCGAGCATTTCGGCCTCGGGGCGGCGCAAACCGCCCGGGTGCGGGTAATCTGGCCGGACGGCACCGCCAGCGGCTGGGCCGAGACCGGCGTCAACCGGGCGGTCACGGTCGCGCCCGACGGCACGGCCCTGGCCCTGCGCTAGCCGCGCGCCGCGCGATACCACGCCACGATCGCCGCGCGCTCTTGCTCGGTCATGTAGCTGACATTGCCGGGCGGCATCGCGTGGCTCGCCCCGGCCTGCAGGTAGATCTGCCGGGCATGGCGCGCGACATCGGCCTCGGTCTCCAGATGCACGGCCTTGGGCGCCCAATGCATCCCGTCCCAGCTCGGCGCGCGCGCGTGGCACATCGAACAGCGCCCGAGCACGGTGTAGTAAACGTCCTCGAACCCCTCGGCCGCGGCATAGGCCCGCGCCGGCCCGCGCAGCGCGGCCTCCTCCGCCGCCGCCGCCGCGGGCTCGCGCCCGGGCAGGGCCGACAGCCAGACGATGACCAGGAAAATCGCCACCGTCAGCGCCCAGGCCCATAGCGGGTTGCCCGCGCGCGCGTGGCGGGTGTTGAAGTAATGCCGGATCGTCACGCCCATCAGGAACACCAGCGCCCCGATCAGCCAGTTCCACTGACTGGCGAAGGCCAGCGGATAATGGATCGACAGCATCAGGAACAAGACCGGCAGGGTGAGGTAATTGTTATGCACCGACCGCTGCTTGGCGATCTTGCCGTAAACCGGGTCGGGCACCCGCCCCGCCTTCAGATCGGCCACCACGATCTTCTGGTTGGGGATAATCGTCAAAAACACGTTGCCCGCCATCAAGGTGCCGGTGACGGCGCCCAGGTGCAAAAGCGCCGCGCGGCCGGTGAAGATCTGGGCAAACACCCAGCTGAGCGCCACCAGAACGGCAAAGAGAAACAGCATCAGCCGCAAATTGTCGTCGCCAAAGCGGGTACGGCAAACCCGGTCATAGGCAAACCAGCCGCCCACCATCGAGGCCACCGACAGCCCGATCGCCAGCCAGACCGGCAGGTCCAGCCGCGCCGCGTCCACGAGGTAAAGGTCGGCCCCCATGTAATAGACCAGTACCATCATCGCGAAACCCGACAGCCAGGTCGCGTAGCTTTCCCATTTGAACCAGGTCAGGTGGTCGGGCAGGTGGTCGGGGGCGACCACGTATTTCTGGATGTGGTAAAAGCCGCCGCCATGCACCTGCCATTCCTCGCCCGCCACGCCCTCGGGCAGACCGTCGCGCCGCCTCAGCCCGAGGTCCAGCGCGATGAAATAGAAGGACGAACCGATCCAGGCGATGGCGGTGATCACGTGCAGCCAGCGCGCGGCAAACTCGGCCCAATCCCACAAAAGGGCGAAAGTGTAGCTCTCGAACATGCCTCGCCGGCCCTCGAAATCCCGTCCGTTCCGCTATAGCGCGCGCCGGCGCACCATGCACCGCGAAATCCGCACCGGCCGCGCCCGCGGCACGCGGCGCACCATAATTGGGTATTTTTTGCCAAGAAGAAGCGGGCATTGCCTTCTTCTTGGCTGAAATACCCATGATCCCCGACCCTGCCCGAGGCGCCGCCGCCGGGGCCGGTGCGCCCTAGCTGCCGCGGTAGGTGGAATAGCCATAGGGCGACAGAAGCAACGGCACATGGTAGTGCGCGGCCCCGTCGGCGATGCCGAAACGGATCGGGATCTCGTCGAGAAAGCGCGGGGTGCCGCCTGCCTTGCCGGCGGCGTCGAAATAGCGCCCGGCGTGGAAGACCAGCTCGTAATGCCCGGGGCGGAAGGCGCCGCGGGGCAGGATCGGCTCGGCGGTGCGTCCGTCGGCGTTCGTGACCGCCTCGGCCAGCGGTTTGCGCGCGCCGCCTTCGATCTCGAAAAGCTCGATTTTCAGCCCCGCCGCCGGGCAGCCGCGGGCGGTGTCGAGGACATGGGTCGTCAGGTAGCCGCCGGTCGTCATCGCTCACTCCTTCAGCATCGCTCGCCTCTTCCCCGGGTTCTGGCATGAAACCGCTTCTCTGGCGAGGGCCGAGGCGGCATAACGGGGCTGTCCCGATCCCGACGGAGGAGCCGATGCGCCGATACCCCCGCGACCTGCATGGCCACGGCCCCACGCCGCCCGATGCCGCCTGGCCCGGCGGCGCGAAGATCGCCGTGCAGGTCGTCATCAATTACGAGGAAGGCGGCGAGAACTGCCTGCTGCACGGCGACGCCGCGTCCGAGGCGTTCCTGTCGGAAATCGTCGGCGCCGCCGCTTGGCCGGACCAGCGCCACTGGAACATGGAGTCGATCTACGAATACGGCGCGCGCGCGGGGTTCTGGCGGCTGCACCGTTTTTTCACCGGGGCAGGCGTTCCGGTCACGGTCTACGGCGTGGCAACGGCGCTGGCGCGCAGCCCCGCACAGGTGGACGCGATGCAGGCCGCGGGGTGGGAAATCGCCAGCCACGGCCTGAAATGGATCGAATACAAGGACATGGACCCGGCCGAAGAGCGCGCCCAGATGGCAGAGGCGATCCGGCTGCACGCCGAGGTCACCGGCGAACGGCCGCGCGGCTGGTATACCGGGCGCTGCTCGATGAACACGGTGAGGCTGGCCGCCGAAGAGGGCGGGTTCGACTACGTGGCCGACAGCTATGACGACGATCTGCCCCACTGGATGCGCGTCGCGGACCGCGACCAGCTGATCGTGCCCTATACGCTCGATGCCAACGACATGCGGTTCGCCACGCCGCAGGGGTTCAACTCGGCCGACCAGTTCTTTGCCTATCTGCGCGACAGCTTCGACGTGCTCTATGCCGAGGGGCAGGCCGGCACGCCCAAGATGATGTCGATCGGGCTGCATTGCCGGCTGGCCGGGCGCCCGGGACGGCTGGCCGCGCTGAAACGCTTCCTCGATCATGCCAGGGGCCACGAGGGCGTGTGGTTCGCCCGGCGCGTCGACATCGCCCGGCACTGGGCGGCGGCGCACCCGCCCGTCTCTTTCGACCGCCCCTCCGAGATGCGCCGCGCCGATTTCGTCGCGGCCTTCGGCGGCATTTTCGAGCATTCGCCCTGGGTCGCCGAACGCGCCTTCGAGCTGGAACTGGGCCCCGCCCATGACACCGCCGTCGGCATGCAGTCCGCGCTGGCCCGCGCCTTCCGCTCTGCCCCGCCTCAGGACCGGCTGGAGGTGCTGAGGGCCCATCCCGACCTTGCCGGCAAGCTGGCCGCCGCAAGGCGGTTGACCGACGCCTCGGCCGCCGAACAGGCCAGCGCCGGGCTGGACGCGCTGACCGATGCCGAACGGGCCGAGTTCACCCGGCTGAACGACGCCTACACGGCGAAGTTCGGCTTTCCTTTCATCATCGCCGTGCGCGATCACGACAAGGCCGGCATCCTCGCCGCCTTCGGCAAGCGCATTGACAACGAGGCCGAGACCGAGTTTGCCGAAGCCTGCCGACAGGTCGAGCGCATCGCCCGCCTGCGCCTCGACGCCCTCTTGCCGCAGTAACGGATATTCCATGCCCTCGATCGAGTCGCTCAACCCCGACACGCCGCTTTTCGCCCGCACCGGCATCAACCTCGCCTCGGCAGGGCTCGGCGCGCAGGCGGTTGCGGCCAGTGACGAATTCTTCGCGCCGCTCGAACGGATGCTGCACGACAGTGCCCCGGTCTTCGTCGAGGGCAAGTTCGACGATCACGGCAAGTGGATGGACGGCTGGGAAACCCAGCGCCGCCGCGACGGCGGCAACGACCACGCGGTGATCAAGCTGGCGGCGGCGGGCCGCATCCTGGGCTTCGACATCGACACCAGCCATTTCACCGGCAACTTCGCGCCCGCCTGCATGATCGAGGCCTGCACCCAGAGCGATGGCAATCTCGACGCGGCGACCTGGGTGCCGGTCCTGCCGCACCGCCCGCTGGGGCCCAACGCCCATCATTTCTTCAAATGCGAAAGCTACGAAAGCTGGACGCATCTTCGGCTGAACATCTTCCCCGACGGCGGCATCGCCCGGCTGCGCGTCTATGGCGTGCCCGAGCTCGACACCATCGCGGACGGCCGGGAGATCGACCTGGTCTCGGCGCTGAACGGCGGACGGGTTCTGGCCGTGTCCGACGCCCATTACGGCGATTACATGCGCCTCCTGGCGCCGGGGCGCGGGCTGAACATGGGCGATGGCTGGGAAACCCGGCGCCGCCGCGAACCCGGTTACGACTGGATGATCCTCGCGCTGGGCGCGCGGGGCCGCATCGGCCGCGTCGTCGTGGACACCGCCCATTTCAAGGGCAATTTCCCGCCCCGGTGTTCGATACAGGCCGCCGACATGAAAAACTTCGGCGACGGGCTGACCGACGCGCTGATCACCGACTCGATGTTCTGGAACATGCTGCTGCCCGAGGTTTCCCTCGGCCCCGACCAGTTGCACGATTTCACCGCCGAACTGGCCGAATTCGGCCCCGTGACCCATGTGCGCTTCAACATCATCCCCGACGGGGGCGTCAGCCGGCTGCGCCTCTACGGCCGCCCGGAATGAGCGTGATCCTCGCCCGCGCGCTGACGGCCGCCGCCTTCGCCCCCTTCGGCGAGGTTCTGGAAACGGCGGGCCCGCCCGACAAGATCATCAATCGCGGGCTCTGCGGGCGCTGGCATGACCGGGCCGGGCTCGAGTTCGGGTCCACAGGCCGCGCCGGGATCAGCGTGTTTCGTGCCACGCCGCGCGCATTGCCGATGACGCTCGACATGGTCGAGCGCCACCCCGAGGGCAGCCAGGCGTTCTTGCCGATGTCCGAACATCCGTTCCTCGTGGTGGTCGCGCCGGATGCGGACGGCGTGCCGGGCACGCCGCTGGCCTTTCTCACCGACGGCGCCCAGGGCGTGAACTACGCCCGCGGCACCTGGCACGGTGTGCTGACGCCCCTCAACGGCCCCGGGCTCTTCGCCGTGGTCGACCGCATCGGCGAGGGGGCGAACCTCGAGGAACACTGGTTCGACACGCCCCACACGGTGCGGCTGCCCTAGAAATCGACCTCGACCGCCACGCCTTTCTCGCGAGCCAGTTCCACCGCCTTGGCCGCCACCGCAAGGTCCTGCAGTCCCACGCCGGTGCCGTCGAACAGCGTGATTTCCTCGGCCGATTGCCGCCCCGGCACCGTCCCCTCGATCACCGCGCCGATCTGGCCGATATCGCCCTCGGCGACCAGCCCCGCCGCCACGGCATGCTGCGCCTCCCCGATGCTGACCGACTGCGCCACCTCGTCGGTGAACACCCGCGCACGGGCCAGGATCGCGGGGTCGACCTCCTGCTTGCCCTTGGTGTCGGTCCCCATGCAGGCCAGGTGCGTGCCGGGCTTGATATGGGCGTCCATCACCTGCGCCTCGAAGGACGAGGTGATGGTGACGATCACATCGGCCTGCGCCCCCAGCTCTTCGAGGCTGACCGCCTCGAACGGCAACCCCAGTTCCTCGGCCGTCTCGGCCAGCCGCGGCAGCATCTCGGGGTGGTAGTTCCACCCCACCACCTTCTCGAAATCGCGCTGCTTGACCGCCGCACGCATCTGGAAGGCTGACTGGTGCCCGGCGCCGACCATGCCCAGCACCTTCGCATCCTTGCGCGCCAGGTGCTTGATCGACACCGCGCTCGCCGCCGCCGTCCTCAGCGCGGTCAGCAGGTTGCCGCCCACCAGCGCATGGGCCTGCCCGGTATCGGCATCGAACAGCACGACGGTCGACTGGTGGTTGGTCAGACCCTTATCGGCATTGCCCGGCCAGTAGCCGCCGGATTTCAGCCCCAACACCAGCCCCGCCCGGTCGAACCCCGACTTGAAGCCGTAAAGCGCATCGGCATGGCCGATCGCCTCGCGGATCACCGGGAAATTATACGCATCCCCCCGCGCCATGGCCGCGAACACCGACTCGACCGCATCGAAACTGTCCTCAGCCGAAATCAGCCCGGCAATCTCCTTCTCCGGCACGATGATCATGCCCGTCCCTCCTCTGAACCGTAAAAAGGGCGCCGGGTCCGCGCCCCCGCGCCCTCGCTTCTTCTTGGCGAAAATACCCCCGCCGGAGGCAGCCGCCGAAAGGCGGCTCCCCCGCGCGGCGGTCAGTAGGCCTTGCCGCGGGCCGAGACCGGCCAGACGACCTCGACCTTGCCGTTCCGCACGCCGACATACCAGTCGTGCACGTTACAGGTCGGGTCGCAATGCCCAGGCACCAGCTTCAGCTTCTCGTTGATCTCGAGGTTGCCCTCGGGGTCGGAAATCACGCCGTGCTCGTCCGAGCATTTGACGTATTCCACGTCGTCGCGCCCATAGATGACCGGCAGGCCCGAGTCGACCGACTGCGCCTTGAGGCCGGCATCGCAGATCGCCTTGTCGGGCTTGACGTGGCTCATCACGCTGGTCAGCAGGAACAGCGCGTTTTCCCATTCGCCCTGGTCGATGCGGTTGCCGTCCTTGTCGAGGATCCGGCCGTAATCGGCATCCATGAAGGCGTAAGAGCCGCACTGAAGCTCGTTATAGACCCCCGAGTTGCCCTCGAAGTAATACGACCCGGTGCCGCCGCCGCCGACGATGTCGCATTCCAGCCCCTCGGCCTTCAGCGCCTCGACGGCGTCGCGCACCATCGCCACGGCGATGTCGATCTTGGCCTTTCGGTCCTCGTAGAGGTCGAGATGCTGCATCGCGCCCTGGTAGGCTTGCAGGCCGGAGAACTTAAGCCCCGGCGCCGCGTCGATGGCCTTGGCGATCTCGACCACCGCCTCGGTGGTGGTCACCCCGCAGCGGCCCGCGCCGCAATCGATCTCGATCAGGCACTCGATCTCGGTGCCGTGCTTTTGCGCGGCGGCCGACAGGTCGGCCACGTTGTCGATGTCGTCGACGCAGCAGATCGTGCGCGCGCCCAGCTTGGGCATCCGCGCCAGCCGGTCGATCTTGGCCGGATCGCGCACCTGGTTCGACACCAGCACGTCCTTGATGCCGCCGCGGGCGAAGACCTCGGCCTCGCTCACCTTCTGGCAGCACACGCCGACCGCGTCGCCCAGCTCTTCCTGCAGCTTGGCCACGTCCACCGACTTGTGCATCTTGCCGTGAACCCGGTGGCGTACCCCGTGTTCCTTGGCCCAGTCGCCCATCTTCTTGATGTTGCGCTCCAGCGCGTCGAGGTCGAGCACCAGGCAGGGGGTCTGGATATCGGCCTCGTCCATTCCCGGCACGGCCGGAACGTCATAGCCCACTTCCAGCCCGTCAAAGGTGGTTACGTCTTTCATGGCGTTCTCTCCCTTAGCTCTTGATCCAGGGCAGCTTGTCCAGATCGACATTGCCGCCCGTAATGATGACGCCGACGCGCTTGCCCGCGAAGGCATCCTTGTTCTTCAAAATGGTCGCCAGCGGCACGGCGCAGCTCGCCTCCATCACGATCTTCATCCGCTGCCAGGTCAGCTTCATCGCGTCGATGATCTCCTCTTCCGAGGCGGTGAAGATGTCGGTCACGTGGTTCGACACGAAATGCCAGGTCAGCTCTTTCAGCGGCACTTTCAACCCGTCCGCCACCGTGTTCGGGGCATCGTCGGCGATGATGTGGCCCGCCTTGAGGCTGCGATAGGCATCGTCGGCCTGCTCGGGCTCGGCGGCGTAGATCTCGATATCGGGGGCGATGTTCGACAGCGTCAGGCAGGTGCCCGAGACCATGCCGCCGCCACCGATGGGCGCGATCACCGCGTCCAGCCCCGGCACCTGCTCGTTGAGCTCGCGCGAGCATGTGCCCTGCCCAGCCACCACCCGCGGGTCGTTGTAGGGGTGTACGAACTCGGCGCCGGTCTCGGCCTGAACCTCGGCAAACACCGCCTCGCGGCTCGACGTCGAGGGTTCGCATTCGGTGATGATACCGCCATAGCCGCGCACCGCATCCTTTTTCGCCTGCGGCGCGGTCTTGGGCATCACCACGTAGCAGGGAATGCCGCGCCGCCCGGCCGCGTAGGACAGCGACAGCGCATGGTTGCCCGAGCTGTGCGTCGCCACGCCCTTTTCCGCCGTCGCGTCGTCAAGACCGAAGACCGCGTTGCACGCGCCCCGCACCTTGAAGGCGCCGGCCTTCTGGAAATTCTCGCACTTGAAGTACAGCTCGGCCCCCGTCAACTCGTTGAAATAGGACGAGGTCAGAACCGGCGTGCGGTGGATGTAGGGGGCGATCCGCTCATGCGCGGCCACCACGTCGTCATAGGTCGGGATATACATCTCGTTTGCGTCTTTCATCGGTCCCTTCCTCAAGCCGCTGCACGCGCCGGCGCGGCATGTGTGCTGCGGTAATAGTCCTGCGCGGCCGCCACGCCCCGGCCAAGGCCCACGTCGAGGCCCAGGTCGGCCATTGCCATCTCGGCCGTGGCGATGCCGGCCAGCGCCATCACGTCGGTCATCTGACCCAAATGGCCGATGCGAAACACCTTGCCGGCAACCGCGCCCAGCCCAGCGCCGAACGCCACGCCATAGGTGTCTGCGGCATGGGTGACGATGCGCCCGGCATCGATCCCTTCGGGCGTCACGATCGCCGTTACAGTATCAGAGTAGAGCGCCGGCGTCACCGCGCAAGGGCTGAACCCCCAGGCCGCCACGGCCTTGCGCACCCCTTCGGCGATGCGATGATGACGGGCATAGACCGCCTCCATCCCCTCGCTCAGCAGCATGTCGGTGGCAACCGACAGGCCATGGATCATCCCCACGGGCGGGGTATAGGGATAGACGCCCGACAGCATGTCCCGCAAATCGAAGAAGCAGCGCGGCAGGCCGTTCGTCTCCATCGCGGCCAGCGCCTTTTGGCTGATGCCGACGATGGCCAGCCCCGCCGGCAGCATAAAGCCCTTTTGCGACCCCGCAACGGCCAGGTCGACGCCCCAATCCTCCATCTTGAACGGGATCGACCCGATCGAGCTGACCCCGTCGACCATCAAGAGCGCCGGGTGGCCGGCGGCATCCATCGCGGCGCGCACCGCAGCGACGTCAGAGGTGACGCCGGTGGCGGTTTCGTTATGGGTGACGAGAACGGCCTTGATTCCGTGAGTGGTGTCTGCCGCCAACGCCTCGGCAAAAGCCGCGACCGGAACGCCCTCGCCCCAGGGCGCCTCGATGATATGGACGTCGAGACCGTGCCGCTGGCACATGTCGATCCATTTCTGGGAAAACATCCCGTGGCGCGCCGCCAGCACCTTGTCGCCGGGCGACAGGGTGTTGGTTATCGCCGCCTCCCAGCCGCCGGTGCCGGTGGCGGGAAACAGCACGACCTCGCCGGTCGCCGAACCCAGCACAGCCTTCACCCCCGACTTCGCCTTGTCGAAAATCGGCGGGAAATCGGCCGAGCGGTGATCCATCGTCGGGATATCGCAGGCATGTCGGATCACTTCGGGAATATTCGTGGGGCCCGGAATGAAAACGGGGTTCTGGCTGGCCATGATGTGTTCCTCTCTCTCCTGCCATGTCTTGTACGCGCCGGGCCCGGTGTGGTGCAATTTTTTTGAAAAATGATTTTGACAGGCGAAAAAGTGGTCAGGCCCCTTGAATCGGGGCGCTTTCGCATATTTCATCATGTGAAAAATGTTTTCACGCTTGAACGGAACGCCGATCCATGACCCAGCCCCGCCCGCGTGGCCGCCCCCGCGCCTTCCACGACAAGACCGAACAGAACACCGTGCGCTCGCTCGACCGGGCGATGGGCATTCTCGCCTCGTTGAGCGAAACCAACGGGCTGACGCTGTCGGAACTGGCCGAGCGCACGGGCCAGAGCGCCCCCACCGTCTACCGCGTGCTGACCACGCTGCAAACCCGCGGCATCGTCGAATCGGAGGAGGGCGCGCAGCGCTGGCATGTCGGGGCCGGCGCCTTTCGCATCGGATCGGGGTTTCTCAGGCGCACCAACGTGGCCGAACGCGCCCGCGGGCCGATGCAGGCGCTGATGCGCGCCACCGGCGAAACCGCCAACCTGGGCATCGAGAACCGCGACGAGGTGCTGTTTCTGACCCAGGTCGAAACCCACGAGGCGATCCGCGCCTTTTTCCCGCCGGGCACGAAAAGCCCGATGCATGTCTCGGGCATCGGCAAGGCGCTGTTGGCTTTTTATCCCGAGGCGCGGGTCACGGCCATCGTCGCCGAACGGGGGCTGCACGGCTTCACCGCGCTGTCGATCACGTCCGAGATCGGCCTCAAGCGCGACCTCGCCCGCATCCGCGAGCGGGGCTATGCGATCGACGATCAGGAGCGCGCCGAGGGCATGCGCTGCGTCGCCGCGCCGATCTTCAACGCCTATGGCGAGCCGGTGGCGGGACTGTCAGTCTCGGGGCCGGCGTTCCGGATGCCGGTGTCAGAGGCGGGCCGGATCGGCGCCGAGGTGCGCCGCGCGGCCGACACCGTGACCGCGGCCATCGGCGGCGCGGCGCCCAAGTGAGCCGCCCGAAGATTTCGTAGGTCGTTTGGCAAGACGTCGTGAAACACGCCTGGCCTAAAGGCGGTCAGGCCGCGCCCCAGCCGCCGCCGCCGGGCGTGCGCATCTCGAACAGCCCGTCCGCCGGCAGGTCGATCTCGTCATTGCCGTTCAGCCGCACCCGGCGCCCGTCGGGGTACTCGGCCCAGTTCTCGCCCACCGCCCCGGGCGCACCGCCATCGACGCCGAATGGCGGGATCTCGCGGTGGGAACACAGGGTCGTCACTGTCACCCCGTCGAGGAACCGCAGGCGCCGTACCGCACCGTCGCCCCCCGACCAGCGCCCGGCCCCGCCCGACCCCCGGCGGATGGAAAATTCCTCCAGCCGCACGGGAAAGCGCTTTTCCAGCACTTCAGGGTCGGTCATCCGCGTGTTGGTCATGTGGCTCTGCACCGCGTCGCAACCGTCAAACCCGGGGCCCGCGCCGGTGCCGCCCGCGATCGTCTCGTAATTCTGGAACCGTGCGTTGCCCCAGACGAAATTGTTCATCGTCGCCTGGCTGCCGGCGATCACCCCCAGCGCGCCGTATAGCGCGTTGCAGGCCGCCTGGCTGACCTCGGTATTGCCCGCGATCACTGCGGCCGGCGGGCGCGGGTTCAGCATCGACCCGTCGGGCACCACGATTTTCAAGGGCTTCAGGCAGCCCTCGTTCAGCGGGATGTCGCTGCCCACCATCGTGCGGAAGACATAAAGCACCACCGCCCGGCAGATGGAGAGCGGCGCGTTGTAGTTGCCCGCGTGCTGGGCGCTGGTGCCGGTAAAATCGATCACCGCCTCGCGCGCGGCACGGTCCACCCGAACCGCCACCTCGATGGTCGCGCCGTGGTCCATCGGGTACGAAAAGCGCCCGGCGCGCAGCCGGTCGATCACCCGGCGCACGCTTTCCTCGGCGTTGTCCTGCACATGGCCGGTATAGGCCGTCACCACGTCGGCCCCGTACTGCGCGATCACCTTCGACAGCTCGCGCCGCCCGGTCTCGTTGGCGGCGACCTGGGCCTTGAGGTCGGCCATGTTGTGGGGGACGTTCCGGCACGGGTAGGGCCCTGCCGTCAGCGCCGCCTGGGCCTCGTCTTCCAGGAACCCGCCGCGGTCGACCAGCCGCATCGCCTCGATCACCACGCCCTCTTCCTCGATCCGCCTCGAGTCGGGCGGGGCCGAGCCCGGGGTGCGGCCGCCGATATCGGCATGATGCCCGCGCGCCCCCAGCCAGAACCGCGCCTCGCCCTCGACAAAAACCGGCGTGACAACGGTGACATCGGGCAGGTGGGTGCCGCCCGCGAAGGGAGAGTTCAGCATGAAGGCGTCGCCCTCGCGCAACTCGCCCGCGAAGGCCCGCATCACCGTCTTGATCGAGTCCGACATCGAGCCGAGATGCACCGGCACATGCGGTGCATTGGCCACGAGGTCGCCGCCCGCATCGAAGATCGCGCAGGAAAAATCGAGCCGCTCCTTGATGTTGACCGACCACGAGGTGTTGGCCAGCGTCGCGCCCATCTGTTCGGCCACGGACATGAAGAGGTTCGACATCACCTCCAGCACGACCGGGTCGGCCTCGGTGCCGGCGGCGCGGGGCCGCGGCGCCGCGGCGACCTTTTCCAAGATCAGGTTGCCCCGCTCGTCGACCGAGGCTGCCCAGCCGGGCTCGACCATGTTGGTGCCCGTGGGCTCGGTGATGATCGCGGGGCCGTCGATGCGGGTGCCCGCGCCCAGCGTGGCGCGGTCGTAAAGCGCAAGTTCGACCGTCTCGCCGGCCAGATGCACCGGCACGCGCGCCGCGACCTCGGGACGGGCCGCCGGCGCCATGGCCGCGGGTGCCTCGCCGGTCTCACCGATGGCCTCGACATCGAGCATGTCGAACAACAGCGCCCGGTCGGGCGAGGCAAAACCGAAGCGGGCGCGATGGGTGGCCTCGAAATCCGCCTGCATCTCGTCTGCGGGGCCAAAGGTCACCTCCAGCGTCTGGTGCGAGCCCTCATAGCGCAGATGGGCGCGGGCGACGGTGCGGATCGCCCCCTCGGGCACGCCCTGACCGGCCACCGCGTCGACCGCCCGGCGGCGCAGGTCGGCCAGCGCCCGTTCCGCCTGCCCGATCTCGGCGAGCGGCGCGTCGAGCTGGCATTCCTCCATCGCGCGGATCTCGGCCAGCCCCATGCCATAGGCCGACAGCACGCCCGCGAAGGGATGCAGGAAGACCCGCTTCATGCCCAGAGCGTCGGCCACAAGGCAGGCATGCTGCCCGCCCGCGCCGCCGAAGCATTGCAGCGTGTAGCCGGTCACGTCATGGCCGCGCTGAACCGAGATCTTCTTGATCGCGTTGGCCATGTTCTCGACCGCGATCCGCAGAAAGCCCTCGGCCACCTCTTCGGGCGTGCGGGGCGCCTCGCCGGTGGCCGCGGCGATGTCCTGTGCCAGCGCGGCGAACTGCGCGCGCACGGCCTCGACATCCAGAGGCTGGTCGCCATCGGGGCCGAACACGGCCGGGAAATGGCCTGGGTTCAGCTTGCCCAGCATCACGTTGCAATCGGTCACGGTCAGCGGCCCGCCCCGGCGGTAGCAGGCCGGCCCCGGATCGGCGCCCGCGCTTTCGGGGCCGACCTGGAACCGGCCATCCTCGAACTTGCAGATCGACCCGCCGCCGGCGGCCACGGTGTGGATGTCCATCATCGGGGCGCGCATCCGCACCCCCGCCACCTCGGTCTCGAAACTCCGCTCGTAGCGGCCGGCATAGTGGCTGACGTCGGTCGAGGTGCCGCCCATGTCAAAGCCGATCAGCCGGTCGAACCCGGCCGCCTCGGCGGTTTTCACCATGCCGACTATGCCGCCCGCCGGGCCCGAAAGGATCGCGTCCCTGCCCTGGAAAAGCGCAGCATCGGTCAGCCCGCCATTCGACTGCATGAATAGCAGGCGGTCGGCGCCGCCCTGCCCGACATCCAGCGCGCCGGCCACCTGGTCGACATAGCGGCGCAGGATCGGCGAGAGATAGGCGTCGACGACGGTGGTATCCCCCCGCCCCACCAGCTTGATCAGGCGAGAGGCGCGGTGGCTGGCCGAGACCTGGGTAAAGCCGACGTCGCTGGCGATCTCGGCCAGGCGGTCTTCGTGCGCGGGGTTCAGGTAGGCGTGCATCAGCGCGATGGCGACGGCCCGGATGCCGCTGTCATGGGCCGCCTGCAATGCAGCGCGGGCGGCGGCCTCGTCGAGGGGGGTCAGCACCTCGCCCTCGGCGTCCAGCCTTTCGGCCACCTCGGCGACGTCTTCATACAAGAGCTCGGGGCGGACGATGTGCAGATCGAAGAGCCGCGGCCGGGTCTGATAGCCGATGCGCAGCAACTCGCCGAAGCCCTGGGTGATCATCAGCAGCACCCGCTCGCCCTTGCGTTCCAACAGCGCATTGGTGGCGACGGTCGTGCCCATCTTGACCGCGCGGATCGCACCGGTGGGCAGCGGCGCGCCCGCGCCCAGCCCCAGCACCTCGCGGATGCCCTGCACCGCGGCGTCGCGGTAGCGTTCGGGGTTTTCCGACAAGAGCTTGTGGGTCAGCAGCCGCCCATCGGGCGCGCGCGCCACGACATCGGTAAAGGTGCCGCCCCGGTCGATCCAGAATTCCCATGCGCCTTGGCTCATCGCCGTCTCCGCCTGCCGCGCCCCGCCGTGGCGCGCAGCATGTCACAGCCCGGATCGGGGGGCAAAGACCCGGTCAAGCCGGCACGCAATCGTCGGCCGGCCGGTTCAGCGCCCGATGGCGTCGTAGGTGGCAAAGCCCGCGCCCAGCACGTCGCCCCGTTCGTAGACGTTGCGCAGATCGGCAAAATGGGGCTTGGTCATGCCCTCGACCAGCCGCTTGAGGTCGAGCGCGCGGAACTCGTTCCACTCGGTCAGCAGAACGACCAAGTCGGCCTTGTCGCACGCCTCGTAGGCATCGGCGCACCAGGTGACGCCGGGCAGCAGATGCTCGCCCTCGCGCCGGCCCTGCGGGTCGGTCACCCGCACCTTGGCCCCGCCGCCCACCAGCGCGGGCACGATGGTCAGCGCCGGCGCCTCGCGCATGTCGTCGGTATTGGGTTTGAAGGTCACGCCCAGCACGCCGATCGTCTTGCCGTTGAAGCTGCCGCCGCAGAGGTCGAGCAGCTTTTCGACCATGCGCCGCTTGACGGCCTCGTTCACGTCGATGACGGTCTCGACGATATGCTGGGGCATCGCGTGGTCCTGCCCGATACGGGCCAGCGCGCGGGTGTCCTTGGGAAAGCAGGAGCCGCCATAGCCCGGGCCGGCATGCAGAAACTTGTTGCCGATCCGCCCGTCGAGACCCATGCCCTTGGACACGGCCTTGATGTCGGCGCCCACCCGTTCGCAGAGCGCGGCGATTTCGTTGATGAAGGTGATCTTGGTCGCAAGGAACGCGTTGGCCGCGTATTTGATCATCTCCGCCGATTCCAGGTCGGTGTAGACGACGGGAAATTCGCGCAGGTAGAGCGGGCGGTAGATGTCGCCCATCACGTCGCGCGCGCGGGCGCTTTCGCAGCCGACGACGACGCGGTCGGGGCGCATGAAATCGTCGATCGCCGCGCCTTCGCGCAGGAATTCGGGGTTCGAGGCCACGTCGAACTCGGCCGCCGAATTGGCCGCGCGCACCACCTCTTCGACCTTGCGGTTGGTGCCGACGGGCACGGTCGACTTGGTCACGATCACGGCATAGCCGGTCAGCGCCTTGGCGATCTCCTCGGCGGCGGCGAAGACGTAGGTCAGATCGGCATGGCCATCGCCGCGGCGCGTCGGCGTGCCCACAGCGATGAAGACGGCATCGGCCCCGGCGACCGCCTCGGCCAGATCGCCGGTAAAGGACAGCCGCCCGGCCTCGACATTGCGCACCATAAGCTCGTCAAGCCCGGGCTCGTAGATCGGCACCTCGCCGCGGTTGAGCATGGCGATCTTGTCGGGGTTCTTGTCGACGCAGACGACCTCGTGCCCGAAATCGGAAAAGCACACGCCCGAAACCAAGCCCACATAACCCGTGCCGATCATCGCAATGCGCATCGGAAAAACCCTCTTTCGTTCAACTTAAGGGGCGGAGTGCGCCAGCGCCGCGCGGGTGTCAAGCACCCGCCCCGCGGCGCAGCGCCGGCGCGCCGGACCTGTGCCCGGCGCGCCGCGGTCAGGTCTTGAAGATGCGGTAGATCGCCGGGATCACCAGCACCGTCAGCGCAGTCGACGACGCCAGCCCGAAGAGCAGCGACAGCGCCAGCCCCTGGAAGATCGGGTCGGTCAGGATCACCGCCGCGCCGATCATCGCCGCGATCGCCGTCAGCAGGATCGGCTTGAACCGCGTCGCCCCGGCCTCGACCAGCGTTTCTACCGTCACCCGGCCCTCTGGGTCGGCATGGCGGATGAAATCGACCAGCAGGATCGAGTTGCGCACGATGATGCCCGCCAGCGCGATGAAGCCGATCATCGAGGTGGCCGAGAACGGCGCCTCGAACAGCCAGTGCCCCAGCATGATGCCAAGGAAGGTCAGCGGCACCGGCGTCAGCACCACCAAGGGCACGCGGAAAGATCCGAACTGGGCCACCACGAGGATGTAGATGCCCACCAGCGCCACGCCGAAGGCCGCGCCCATGTCGCGGAAGGTGATATAGGTCACCTCCCATTCGCCGTCCCACAAGAGCACCGGCTTGGCCTCGTTCAGCGGCCGGCCATGCAGGCGTATCTCGGGCGCCTCCAGCCCCTGCCAATCCATCGCCGCCAGCCGGTCCTGCACCGCCAGCATGCCATAGAGCGGCGCCTCGAAATCGCCGGCGAGTTCCGCCGTCACCATCTCGGCATAGCGCCCGTTATGGCGAAAGATCGGGTAAGAGGCGCGTTCCTGCGAAATCGTCACCACGTCGCCCAGCTCGACCACGCCACGCCCGCCGGGCAGTGCGTTGGCCGGCACCGGGGTGGCCAGCGCCACCTCGTCGATCACCCGGTCGGACCGGTCTCGGGCCAGCACGATCGGGATCGGCATCCGTCCCTCGCCGCGGTGGGAATAGCCCACCGTGGTCGCGCCGTTGAGCAGGCGCAGGGTTTGCAGCGCGTCGTCCTCCTGCACCCGGAAAAAGGCGAGGTCCGAGGGGGTGAGTTCGGCGCGCAGGCGGCGCGGGCGTTCGCCAAAGCTGTCGTCGACATCGACGATGAAGGGCGTGTCTTCGAAGGCCGCGCGCACCCGTGCGGCCACGGCGCGGCGGGTCTCGGCGTCGGGGCCGTAGATTTCCGCCAGGAGCGTGGCGATCACCGGCGGGCCGGGAGGCGGCTCGACCACCTTGAGGCTGGTGCCCTTCGGCACGTCGAGGGCGCGCAGCCGCTCGCGCAGGTCCAGCGCGATGTCGTGGCTTTCGCGCTCGCGCTCGTTCTTGGGCGCCAGGTTCAGTTGCGCGTCGCCCAATTCGGGGCTGGAGCGCAGGAAGTAATGGCGCACCAGCCCATTGAAGTTGAACGGCGCCGCGGTGCCCGCATAGGTCTGCACCGAAACTACCTCGGGCAAATCGAGCGCCAGCCGCGCCACGTCCTGTGTGACCGCGTCGGTGGCCTCCAGCGACGCCCCCTCGGGCAGGTCGACGATGACCGCCAGCTCCGACTTGTTGTCGAAGGGCAAGAGCTTGACGGTCACGTCCTTGGTATAAAGCGCCCCCATCGAGCCGAACGAGACCACGACCACCGCCAGCAGGAAGGCAAGGCTGATCCATTTCCGCGACAGGATGGGGCGGACGATGGCGGCGTAGAACCGCCCCAGCGTGCCGCCCGGATGGGCCTTGCCGCCGTCATGGTCGTGCACCGGCGCGCGGCCGGCGATCTTGACCATCAGCCATGGGGTGATCATGACCGCAACGAAGAAGGAAAAGATCATCGCCGCCGAGGCGTTGGCCGGGATCGGGCTCATGTAAGGGCCCATCAGCCCCGAGACGAACAGCATCGGCAGCAGCGCCACCACCACTGTCAGCGTGGCCACGATCGTGGGGTTGCCCACCTCGGCCACCGCCCGGATCGCCGCCTTTACCCGGCTTTCGTCCTTGCCGATCATGCCCCAGTGGCGCGCGATGTTCTCGATCACGACGATGGCGTCGTCCACCAGGATGCCGATGGAAAAGATCAGCGCGAAAAGCGACACGCGGTTCAGCGTGTAGCCCATCAGGTGGGCGGCAAAGAGGGTCAGCAGGATCGTGACCGGTATGACGATGGCCACAACGATGGCTTCGCGCCAGCCGATGGCGAACAGCACCAGGGCCACGATCGACACGGTCGCCAGCCCCAGGTGAAACAACAGCTCGTTGGCCTTCTCGTTCGCCGTTTCGCCATAGTCGCGGGTGATCTCGACCTCGACGCTGTCGGGGATCAGCCGCCCCTCCATCTCGTGCACCTGGTGCAGGATCTTCTCGGCCACCACCACCGCGTTGGCCCCGGCGCGCTTGGCCAATGCCAGGGTCACGGCGGGGCGGCGCGTGATTTCCCCGGTCTCGGGGTTTCGGGCAAGGCTTGCCACGTGATGTTCGTCGAGATCGGAGACGAACCCGATCTCGGACACGTCCCGCATGTAGACGGTGCGCCCGTCCCGCGCCGTGAGTTCGAGGTTGCCGATCTCTTCGGCGGTGGCCAGCGTGCGGCCCAGCACCAGCCCGATCTGCTGGCCGCCGTCGCGGACCATCCCCGCCGGGGCCGCCGAATTGGCGCCCTCCAGCTTGCCCGCAAGCTGTTGCAGGGTGATGCCGTAAAGCGCCAGTTTCTCGGGCGAGGGTGCGACGCGGATCGCCTGGTCGGTCTCGCCCACCATATAGGTCAGGCCCACATCCTCGATCTTGGCCAGCTCGACCTCGACCTCGCGGGCGATGCGCGTCAGGTCGGCGGCGCCGATCTCCGTCTGCCCCGGCGCCGGCGCGAAGGTCAGCGCGACGATGGCCACATCGTTGATGCCGCGGCCCACCACCAGCGGCTGCGGAATGCCCTTCGGGATGCGGTCGAGATTTGCGAGGATCTTGTCGCGCACGCGCAGGATCGCGGTGTCCTGGGACAGTCCCACTTCGAACCGGGCGGTCACCATCACCTGGTCGTCGGCGGTCTGCGAATAGACATGCTCGACCTCGTCGATGCCCTTGACGATGGTCTCCAACGGTTCGGTGATCAGCTTGACCGCGTCCACCGCCTTCAGCCCATCGGCCTGAACGTGGATGTCGACCAGCGGGACCGAGATTTGCGGCTCTTCCTCGCGCGGCAGGCTGACCAGCGCGAGCAGGCCCATGGCCAGCGCGGCCAGCAGGAACAGCGGCGTCAGCGGCGAGGTGATGAAACTGCGGGTCAGCCGGCCAGCGATGCCCAGGGCCGGGCCGCCGCCCTCTTTCGGGGTCTCTGCGGGCTCATTCATGGTCGGTCACCACCTTGTCGCCGGCGGCCAGCCCCGAGAGGATCACCCGCCATGGCGCGCCCTCGCGCATTACCTCGCGGCCGGGCACCACGGTGCGGCGGCGCGGCCCCTCGGCGGTTTCGACGGTGACGAAATCGAGCCCGGCCTCGCGCACCACCGCGCCCTGGGGCACCAGGATCGCGGGCCGCGTGCCCACCGGCAGGCGCACCGGCACCCGGCGGCCCACAAACCGGTTGTCGAGCCCGGCGACCTCGACATCGGCGATCACCCGGCCGCCTTCGATCTGCGGATAGAGCTTGGCCAGCCGCCCGGTCTGGCCTTCCATGCCCGAGCCCGCGCCAAGCGCGATCACGTCGCCCTCGACCAGATCCGCCGCATGGCGTTCGGGCACGGCGAGGCGCAGGAACACGCCGCCGCCGCCGATCTCGGCCAGCGCCTCGCCCGGTGTCACGACCGACCCGCGCGACACCGGCACCGACAGCACGACGCCCTCTTCGGGGGACAGCACCGCACCCTCTTCGACCTGCTGCTCGATCACACGGCGTTCGGCCCGGGCGCTTTCGATCTGGTTTCCCAGCACGTCCACGTTGGCGCGCAACTGGTCCAGCCGCTGGGCGGTCACGACGCCACGCTCGCGCAGCGCCTCGCCGCGCTCAAGGTCGTTTCGGGCGGTTTCGAGCTGCGTTTCCAGCGCCCGCATCTGCGCGTCGAGCGCACGCATCTGAAAGGTCAGCTTGTCGTCCTCGACCCGCGCCAGCGTCTGGCCCGCGCTCACCCGGTCGCCCTCGGTCACCTCCAGCGACACCACCGTGCCGCCGATTCGGGCCCGCGCGGGCACGCGGTCGCGGGTCTCGACCTCGCCATAGACCGCCTTCCATTCGGTGATCTCCTGGGGCGCCAGCGTCAGCACCTCGGCCGAGGCCACGCCCGGCGCGGCCACAAGCAACAGCAGGACAAGCAGTTTCGCACGGGTCATTCGAGCCTCCTTCGTCTCGCCCCACGCTACCACAGCCCCAAGGGCCTGACAGTGCGAATGGGCGACAACATATTCACGTTCACGAATGTATATCGTCATCCACACCCGGAAAACAAGGGCCAAGCTTGCCAAGGACGCACCCTGCATGCGACATCTCGACCAGCCCCACTGCGACGAGACCGCGCCCGATGCCGACCGACACAAAGACACGCGCCGTCACCGAGGGGCGCACACCCGACCTGCCGCAGACGGCCCATGCCCGTAATACGGGAATGCCGCTCGATCTGGGATGGGTGAGGGCCACCCGCGTCAACCGCTCGGCGGTCGAGCGTCGCTGCGCCACCCTGCCCGGACGGCGTTCGGTCAAGGGCGCGCACCAGGCGGCCTGGCTGGCCCGCGCCATCTCGCTGATCGACCTAACGACGCTGTCGGGCGACGACACGCCCGGCCGGGTGCGCCGGCTCTGCGCCAAGGCGCGCCAGCCGTTGCGCAGCGATCTGGCCACCGCCTTGGGGGTCGAGGGGCTGACCACCGGGGCGGTCTGCGTCTATCACGAGATGATCGGCCCCGCCGTGGAGGCCCTGCAGGGCTCGGGCATCCCGGTGGCCGCCGTCTCCACCGGCTTTCCGGCGGGTCTTTCGCCCTTCGCCACGCGGCTGGCCGAGATCGAGGCCAGCGTCGCCGCGGGGGCTTCGGAAATCGACATCGTGATTTCGCGCCGCCACGTGCTGACCGGCGACTGGCAGGCGCTTTACGACGAGATCGCCGCCTTTCGCGCCGCCTGCGGGCCGGCGCATCTGAAAACCATCCTCGCCACAGGCGAGCTGGGCACGCTGAAAGACGTCGCGCGCGCCAGCCTCGTCTGCATGATGGCCGGGGCGGATTTCATCAAGACCTCGACCGGAAAGGAACCGGTCAACGCCACCCTGCCCGTCGGCCTGACCATGGTCCGCGCGATCCGCGCCTATCACGGGGCCACCGGGCACCGCGTCGGGTTCAAACCCGCCGGCGGCATATCCAAGGCCAAGGACGCGCTGATCTGGCTGGCGCTGATCAAGGACGAGCTGGGCGAACCGTGGCTGCGGCCAGAGCTTTTCCGCTTCGGCGCCTCGTCGCTCTTGGGCGACATAGAACGCCAGATCGAGCACCACGTCACCGGCGCCTATTCCGCCGCCTGGCGCCACCCGATGGGATGACCGGCATGAGCGTTTCCGACCTGATGGACAGCATGGAGTACGGCCCCGCCCCCGAAAGCGCGGCCGAGGCGCTGGCCTGGCTGGTGGACCGGGGCGACCGGTTCGGCCAGTTCATCGACGGCGGCTTTACCTCGCCCGGCGAAACCTTCGACTCGAAGAACCCCGCCACCGGCGAGGTGCTGGCGCTGATCACCCAGGCGAACGCTGCGGACGTGGACGCCGCCGTCGAAGCCGCCCGCAAGGCCCAGCCAAAATGGGCGCGCCTCTCGGGGCATCAGCGCGCCCGGCACCTCTACGCGCTGGCCCGTCAGATTCAAAAACACGCGCGCCTGCTGGCGGTGCTGGAGACGCTGGACAACGGCAAACCGATCCGCGAGAGCCGCGATATCGACGTGCCGCTGGCCGCACGTCATTTCTACTACCACGCGGGGCTGGCGCAGCTTCTGGAGGACGAACGGCCGGGCCATGCGCCCGTCGGCGTCTGCGGCCAGATCATCCCGTGGAACTTCCCCGTGCTGATGCTGGCGTGGAAGATCGCCCCGGCACTGGCCGCGGGCAACACGGTGGTCCTGAAGCCCGCCGAGTGGACGTCGCTCACCGCGCTCATGTTCGCCGATATCTGCGCCCAGGTGGGGCTGCCCAAGGGGGTGGTCAACATCGTCACCGGCGACGGGGCGGTGGGCGAGATGATCGTGGCGCATCCGGGCGTCGACAAGATCGCCTTTACAGGCTCGACCGAGGTCGGCCGCAAGATCCGCGCGGCCACAGCCGGAACGGGCAAGCGGCTGAGCCTCGAGCTGGGCGGCAAGTCGCCCTATGTCGTCTTCGAGGATGCCGATCTCGACTCGGCGGTCGAAGGGCTGGTCGACGCGATCTGGTTCAACCAGGGCCAGGTCTGCTGCGCCGGCTCGCGGCTGATCGTGCAGGAAGGCGTGGCCGAGGCGTTTCTCGACCGGCTCAAGGCGCGGATGGCGGGGCTGCGCATCGGCGACCCGCTGGACAAATGCATCGACATCGGCGCGATGGTCGACCCGGCCCAGCGCGACCGCGTGGCCGCAATGGTCGCCGAGGGGGCGGCCGAGGGCACGGTTTACCAGCCCGACACGGCGTTGCCCGACCGGGGCTGCTATTTCCCGCCCACGCTGATTTCCGGCCTTTCGTCGGCCTCTGCCCTGATGCAGGAAGAAATCTTCGGCCCGGTTCTCGTCTCGACCACCTTCCGCACGCCGGGCGAGGCGGTGCAATTGGCCAACGATACGCGCTATGGCCTGGCCGCCAGCGTCTGGAGCGAAAGCATCAACGTCGCCCTCGACATTGCGCCCCGGCTGGCGGCGGGGGTGATCTGGGTGAACGGGTCGAACATGTTCGACGCCGCCGCAGGCTTTGGCGGCCTGCGCGAAAGCGGCTTCGGGCGCGAAGGCGGCTGGGAAGGGCTGATGGAATACCTCGGGCCCGAGCGCGCCGCCAAGGCGCTGAAGCCCTACGCCCGGCCCGACCGCGCGCCCGAGCCCGAGCCCGCCGACCCGCTGGACCGCACCGCGAAGATGTATATCGGCGGCAAGCAGGCCCGGCCCGACAGCGGCTATTCCCGTGCGGTGCACGGCGCGCGGGGGGGGCTGGCCGGCCATGCGGGGCTGGGTAACCGCAAGGACATCCGCAACGCGGTCGAGGCCGCGCGCAAGGCGCAAGGCCCGTGGGCCGCGGCGAGCGGGCACAATCGCGCGCAGGTCATGTACTACATCGCCGAGAACCTCTCGGCGCGGGCCGAAGAATTCGCCGCCCGAATCTCGGCGCTCACCGGCGCGCAGAAGACCTCCGCCAAGGCGGAGGTCGAGCAAAGCCTCGACCGGCTATTCACCTATGCCGCCTGGGCCGACAAATACGATGGGCAGATCAAGGGCGTACCGCTCCGCGGTACGGCGCTGGCGATGAACGCGCCCGTGGGCGTGATCGGCGCGCTCTGCCCTGACGAGGCGCCGCTACTGGGCCTCGTCTCGGTCATGGCGCCGGCCATCGCCATGGGCAATGCCTGCGTGCTGGTGGCCTCGGAGCCGCACCCGCTGGCAGCCACTGATTTCTACCAGGTGCTGGACACCTCGGATGTCCCGGGCGGCGTGGTCAACATCGTCACCGGGCCCCACGCGCCGCTCGCCGCCACTCTGGCCGCCCATATGGACGTTGACGCCGTCTGGTCGTTCTCGTCGTCCGACATATCGGGCGAGATCGAGCAGGCCGCCGCGGGCAACCTGAAACGCAGTTGGGTCAACCACGGCAAGGCGCGCGACTGGGCGGGCCCCGAGGGGGCGGGGCGCGAATTCCTCCGCGCCGCCACCGAGGTCAAGACCGTCTGGATTCCCTGGGGCGCCTGAGCACCCCTCAGCGCCGTCTGAACAGCCGCTGAAAGAACCCCTCGGCGCGCTGGTCGACGTTTTCCCACGCCTCTTCGGCGTTTTCCAGCAGCGGCTCGATGCGGTTTTCGTGGAACCGCGACCACAGCCGCCACAGCCACAGCGCGATCAGCCCCAGCACCGACAGGATGATGATGTTGACCCAGGGTATGATACGCACATCCGGCCCCGCGACGGGCTTGATCGTTACGGCGTTGGGATAGGTCGAGAGATACTGGACGCGCCAGCCGTAATGGGTGATGACCACCCATTCCGGGTTGTCCTTGGTCGAAACCAGGTTGCCGGCCTCGGCCTGAAGGTCCGAGCTGTCGACCTTGAAATAGGGCGGCCAGCTCCAGCCGGTGTCCTCGTTGCGATAGATGCTGGGCTTTCCGTTCGGACGGAAGGTTTCGATGAACCGCACGTCGCGGTTGGTTCCACCCTGCTCGGTGCCGGGGGCGGCGTCCGACCAGAAGATCGGGTAATCCCCGAAATCGACCCGGCGCACTTCGGTATTGGTGATGCGCACCACGTCATGTTGCGGCAGCGTGTAGTGGAAGAAGGAGAAGACCAGCACCCCGATTAGCAGGTAGAAGGTCCATTTGACGTAAACCATTGCGGCCTCACATGTAATTTATGATGTAGACGATCGTGCCGACAAGTATGGCCGGCACGACGTAGACCCCGAGGATCAGTTTGCGGCGCAGTGAGCGGTCGTATTCCTCCAGTCCCTCGCGGATGAACAACTCGCGGTCGCCCTCGCCCACCTCGTCGTCCCATTCCTGCTCCAGCTTTTCACGGCGCACCGCGCGCGAGTAAAGCGACAGGCTGATATAGACGACCGTCATCGCCACGAAGCCCAACACCAGGAAACGAAACAGGGCGATCATCTCGGCTCCTCGCTCGGGCCGGCTGACGCGCCCATCTGTATCGGGCGCGGCGCGGCGACCCGGTTTTCAGAAAGACATATAGGCGAAACGAGTGGCACTTTGCACCCCGTCGCACGCGTCGTTTCGCCATCGGCCCCGATTGCCGGCGGTGCCGGGCCGCGCTAGTCTGGCACGATGGACCACAAGCTTCGCCAGGCTCTCGACAGTGCCGTGACGGCGCGGCGCGACGCGCTGGTGGCGCTGACGCAGGATCTGGTCCGCATCCCCACGCTGAACCCGCCGGGGCTGAATTACCGCGAAATCTGCGATCTGCTGGCCGCCCGGCTGCAGGCCCGCGGATTCGTGGTCGAGATGATCCGCGCCGAGGGCGCACCGGCCGACAGCGACGCCCACCCGCGATGGAATCTCGTGGCGCGGCACGAGGGCGCCGCCAGCGGGGATTGCGTACATTTCAACGGCCATCACGACGTGGTCGAGGTCGGCCATGGCTGGAGCGTCGACCCCTTCGGCGCCGAGGTGAAGAGCGGCCGCGTCTACGGCCGCGGCGCCTGCGACATGAAGGGCGGCATCGCGGCGGCGGTGATCGCCGCCGAGGCCTTCATCGAAACCTGCCCCGATTACGCAGGCGCCATCGAGATCAGCGCCACGGCGGACGAGGAATCGGGCGGATACGGCGGCGTCGCCTACCTGGCCGAGCGTGGCTGGTTCGACCCCGCGCGCGTGCAGCACGTCATCATCCCCGAGCCCTTGAACAAGGACCGCATCTGCCTCGGCCATCGCGGCGTCTGGTGGGCCGAGATCGAGACCCATGGGCGCATCGCCCACGGCTCGATGCCCTTCCTGGGCGATTGCGCGGTGCGCCACATGGGCGCGGTGCTGGCCGAGATGGAGCAGACGCTGTTCCCGCTCCTGGCCGGCAAGCGCACCGAGATGCCCGTAGTGCCCGATGGCGCGCGCGCCTCGACGCTGAACATCAACGCGATCCACGGCGGCGCGCCGGAACAGCCGCCGGACTATACCGGCCTGCCCGCGCCTTGCGTTCCCGACCGCTGCCGCATCACCATCGACCGCCGGTTTCTGGTCGAGGAAGACCTTGCGGAGGTCAAACGCGAGGTGACCGCGCTGATGGAGCGGGTCAAGGACCGCCGGCCCAGCTTCACCTACGAAATCCGCGACCTCTTCGAGGTAAAGCCCACCATGACCGACCGGGATGCCCCCGTGGTGCGCACAGTCGCCGGGGCGATCGAGAAGGTTCTGGGCCGGATGCCCGATTACGTCGTCTCGCCCGGCACCTACGACCAGAAACATATCGACCGCATTGGCAAGCTGAAGAACTGCATCGCCTACGGCCCGGGCATCCTCGATCTGGCGCACCAGCCCGACGAATGGGTGGGCATCGACGACATGGTGGACAGCGCCCGCGTGATGGCGCTGAGCTTGGGCGAGCTGCTGCTGCCCTAGCGCGCATCCGGCCCCGCTGCTCAGACGGCAAGCACCGGGACGTTGTCGATCAGCCGCACCCCGTCGAGACGGGCCGCGGCAAGCACGCGTGCAGGCCGGTCCAGCGCGGCGAGCGGGGCCAGGGTGCCGGCCGCACGAAGCTCTAGGTATTCCACCTCCGAATAGCCCGCCGCGAGGATGGCCTCGCGCCCGGCCTGCAGCGCGGGCGACACCGGCGCGCCGCCGGCGATCGCCCCGGCCGCCTGTTTCAACGCGCGGTAAAGCGCGGGCGCCACGGCGCGGGCCGCGGGCGAGAGGCGAACATTGCGCGAGGACAGGGCAAGCCCGTCATCCTCGCGCACGGTGGGGCAGCCGACGATCTCGACCGGCACGTCGAGGTCCCGCACGAGGCGCCGAACGACCATGAGTTGCTGATAGTCCTTCTCGCCGAAAAAGGCGCGCTCGGCCTGCGTCTGCAGCAAAAGCTTGGTCACCACCGTCGCCACGCCGTCGAAATGTCCGGGCCGGTGCGCGCCGCACAGCCCCTCGCTGACCCCGGAGACGGAAACCGAGGTGGCAAACCCCTCGGGATAGATCTGGTCCGGCGCGGGCGCGTAGATCGCGTCGACCGCGAAGGGCGCCAGCTTTTCGGCATCGGTCTCTTCGGTGCGGGGGTACTTCGCCAGATCGTCGGTGTTCTCGAACTGGCGGGGATTGACGAAGATCGTCACGATCACCCGGTCGGCCTGCGCCTTGGCCGCGCGCACCAGGCTCAGGTGCCCCTGATGCAGCGCGCCCATGGTCGGCACCACGGCCACGGTTGCGACCTCGTCCCGCCAACCGGCCCGGCAGGCCCGCAGATCGGTCAAATGCCGCAGGATCGGCGCGGTCACGATTTCGCCCTCGCACCCTCGCCGAAGACATGCTCGGGGCCCGGGAAACGGCGGGCGCGCACCTCTTCGGCATAGGCCGCCACCGCATCGCCGGCGGCCTGGCCCAGCTCGGCATAGCGCTTGGCGAATTTCGGTTTGAAATCGGTGAACAGCCCCAGCATGTCGTCGATCACCAGGATCTGCCCGTCGCACCCGGCCGAGGCGCCGATACCCACCGTGGGGATCGGCACGGCCGCGGTGATCCGGTCCGCCAGCGCGGCGGGCACCTTTTCCAGCACCACCGAAAAGGCCCCGGCCTCGGCCACCGCTGCGGCGTCGGCCAGCACGCGGTCGGCGTCCTCGCCGCGCCCCTGCACCTTGTAGCCGCCCAGCGTGTTGATCGCCTGCGGCGTCAGCCCGACATGGCCCATCACCGGAATGGAGCGCGCGGTGAGAAACCGGATCGTCCCGGCCATCGACGCGCCGCCCTCCAGCTTGACCGCACCGGCCCCCGTCTCGGCCATGATCCGCGCGGCGTTGCGGAACGCCTGCTCGGGGCTTTCCTCGTAGCTGCCGAAGGGCATGTCGACGACCATCAGCGCCCGCGTCAGCCCGCGCGCCACCGCCTTGCCGTGCAGGATCATCATCTCCAGCGTCACGCCCACGGTCGAGGGCAGCCCGTGCAGCACCATGCCGACGCTGTCGCCCACCAGCACGAGGTCGCATTCCGCATCGGCGATGCGCGCCACCGGCGTGGTGTAGGCGGTCAGGCAGACCAGGGGCGTATCGCCCTTGCGGGCCTGCAAATCGCTCGGCGTGCTCTGACGCTCGTTCCCGGTTGCGCTCATTCCATCCTCCCAGCTGGGCCAAAGGTGGGCGGCGTTATAGAGATGCTGCAGCGCGGAATCCAGACTGTCGGCCACCTCCGGGCAGGCGCCACTTGCCACAGCGACATTTCGCGTCTCTGATGGGGATGTCATTTCGAAAGGGAGCCCGCAGCATGCGCCTCATTCCCACCGCCCTCGTTCTTGCCGCGCTGGCGACAGGCCCGGCCTTCGCCGCGCAGGACAGCATCACCATCGGCATGCAGCTCGAGCCGCCCAACCTCGACCCCACCGGCGGCGCCGCCGCTGCCATCGACGAGGTGGTCTATGCCAACGTCTTCGAAGGGCTGACGCGCTTTGCCCCCGACGGTGCCATCGTGCCCGGCCTCGCCGAACGCTGGGAGGTCAGCGACGACGCCACCGTCTATATCTTTCACCTGCGCGAGGGCGTGAGCTTCCATGACGGCACGGCGATGGATGCCGAGGACGTCAAGTTCAGCCTCGACCGCGCCCGCGCCGAGGACAGCACAAACGCACAAAAGGCGCTGTTTGCCGGGATCGCGGCAGTCGAAGTGGTGGACCCGCTGACCCTCAGGGTCACGCTGTCGGCGCCCAACGGCAACTTCCCCTTCAACATGGCCTGGGGCGACGCGGTGATCGTGGCGCCCGAGAGCGTCGAACAGGCGGCGACCGCCCCTGTCGGCACCGGCCCCTTCAGCTTTGCCCGCTGGGTGCAGGGCGACCGGGTCGAGATCGTGAGAAACCCCGACTACTGGGGCACGGCGCCCGCGCTGGAACGCGCCACGTTCAAGTTCATCTCTGACGCCAGCGCGGCGTTTGCGGCCATGATGGCCGGCGATGTCGACGCCTTCCCGGTCTTTCCCGCGCCAGAGACGCTGAGCCAGTTCGAGGCCGACCCGCGTTTTGCGGTCATCGTGGGCTCGACCGAGGGCGAGACGATCCTGTCGACCAACAACAAGGCCGGCCCGCTCGGCGACGTGCGGGTGCGCGAGGCCATCGCCCACGCGATCAACCGCCAAGACATCATCGATGGCGCAATGTTCGGCTACGGCACGCCCATCGGCACCCATTTCGCGCCGCACAATCCCGATTACCTCGACCTGACGGAGATGTCGGCCTACGACCCGGACAAGTCCAGGGCGCTCTTGGCCGAGGCGGGGCAGCAGGACCTCAAGCTCCGGCTGATGCTGCCGCCCCCGACCTATGCCCGCCGCGGCGGCGAGATCGTGGCGGCACAGCTTCGCGCCGTGGGGATCGAGACCGAGATCACCAACCTGGAATGGGCGCAGTGGCTGGAGCAGGTGTTCCGCGGCAAGGATTTCGACCTGACCATCGTCAGCCATACCGAACCGATGGACATCAACATCTATGCCCGGCCCGACTATTATTTCCAGTATGACAAGCCGGAATTCCAGGCGCTGATGGAGACGCTCGACGCCACGTCGGATGCCGCCGGCCGGCGCGAGATCCTGCACGACGCCCAGCGCATGATCGCCGAGGATTACGTCAACGGCTATCTCTTCCAACTGGCCAAGACCGGCGTCGCCAACGCCAAGATCGAGGGGCTGTGGAAAAACGCGCCCACCCAAGCCAACGATCTGACCGGCGTGCGCTGGACGGACTGACGGCAAAAGGCCGGCGCGCCCCACGGGGCCGCCGGCCTTTCTAGACGCGCGGCTGCGCGGCTTACTTGTCGTCCGCGGGCTTTTGCACCTCGCCGGTGACGATCTGGCGGAAGAACCGGCTCACCGAGTCGTCGGACGTGCCGGTCTTGGTGCCGCGGGCGGGCTTGGCGGACGCCTTCTTGCCCTTCAAGAGCGGCCAGCCGAACATCGCGGAAAACGGCGTCGGGTTGTCCGTCATCAGTTCGACATTGGCGTTGCGGTCGCTCAACAGCGGCAAGTTAAGCTTGTCCGAAAGCGGCGTGGGGTCGTCGGTCTTCAGGTCCATATTGGGTTTCCTATTGCTTAGCAGGGGCCAGTTGAATCTACTCGACAGCGGTGTCGGGTCGTTGGTCGTCAATTCGACATTGGGTTTTCGCCGGCTCAGCAGCGACCAGTTCAGCCGGCTCGACAGCGGCGTGGGATCGTCGGTCTTGAGCTGGACATTGGGTTTGCGGTCGCTGAGCAGCGGCCAGCCCATCCGGCTGGACAGCGGCGTGGAGTCGGTGGTGAGCGACCTCGCGTTACCGGGACTGATCAGGTCTTCGTCGGACATGGTCTTCCTCTGTTCTGCGGTGATTGATGTCATCACCAGACCACCTATTGCGCTTTTGGCAGATCTCAACCCCAATCGGGGGCACGGGTCAGCCCAAAAAACGGGCATAGTCGGAGACCAGCAGCCGCGCCGGCGGCTCGTCTTCGTCGATGTCGCAAAACCGTGGCAGGGGATCGGCAAAGATATTGTCGGTCTCGTCGTCGTTGACGGTCGATACCTCGCCGATCAGCACATCCGCACCCTCGGCCCAGAAGGCGTGCCAGTGCGCGGGCGTCAGCGTCACGCTTTGCCCCGGCGCCAGCCGCAGGACGCCGCCCGCCGGCAGCGTGCACCATTTCCCGTCCGACAGCACCTGCACCTGCGCGGCGCGGTCGAGCCCGCCGTCGGGCGCCAGCGCGAACAGCTCGACCGCCAGAGCACCGCCGCCGCGATTGATGATGTCCTCGGTTTTCACGATATGACGGTGCATGGGCGAGAGTTGGCCGACGCGCGAGATCAACAGTTTCTCGGCATAAACCATGCCGCGGCCCGCCTGCAGTTCATCGATGCGCCCGTTGCGCAGGGTGAACAGCACGAGGCCCAGCTCGTCGAACCGGCCCTGCCCGTAATCGGTCACATCCCAGCCAAGCCGCGCATCGACCAGTCGCCGCGCGTTCGGCGCCTCGTCGCCGAATTGCGCGGGCGTCCAGCCGGCAAAGGGCGGCAGGGCGAACCCGAACCCGGCGATGAACCGGTCGGCCGCCGAGACGATCGCGTTGATGTCAGAGCGTTTCACAGGACCGGTTCGATCGGCGGCAGGTCCCAGCCCGAGGGCCAGACCGTGGGCGGCGCCACGCGTTCGAGAAAACCGTCGGGGCCCTCGATGAACCGACCTTCGAAGGCGAGCGAGTCGCCTGCCGAGCGTACAGTCACGGGCGTGCCCAGCGGTACCCGCTCGTAAAGATCGAGAATGTCATGGTTGAACAGGCGGATGCAGCCCGCCGAGGTGGCGTGGCCGATGGATTTCACATCGTTGGTGCCGTGGATTCGGTAATAGGTGTCGCGCCTGCCCTTGTAGAGGTAAAGCGCCCGCGCCCCCAGCGGGTTGGTCGGCCCGCCGGGCAGGCCATCGGCATACTGGGCGTAAAACTGCGGCTCGGTGCGGATCATGTTCTGGGTTGGCTGCCAAGAGGGCCATTCCTCCTTGCGCCGGATCACCGCGTTGCCTGAAAACCCCTTGCCGGCGCGGCCCACCGCAATGCCGTAGCGAAACGCCCGGCTGGGGCCGGTCACGAAATAGAGAACCCGCGCATAAGGGTCGACCACGATGGTGCCCGGCGGCTCGGGCCCGGTATAGGCGACGGTCACGCGATAGGTCCGCTCGCTGAGATAGCGTTGCGGGACGGGCGCGATGCGGAACCCGCCGTCAAAAATCTCACCATAGCGCCGCATCACGTAGGCTGGCGGGCCCAGGGGTACCGACGCGGCGTCGTACGGTGTGGCCTGACATGCGCCCAGCGCCAGCGCGCCGCCCAGAACCCCCCGGCGCGACAGGCGCACAGGGGGACGGGGCGTGTCAATCGGGCTGGATTTGGGCATGAGGGGAGACCTTAAACTCGGGCGGCTTTCAAATAGCTCTTGTTATCAACAAGTAACGGCGCGGTTTGTTCCGGCCGTCAAGCCCGCGCCATCTCATCCGCCCCGCGCTGGTGTCATCCGACCACATTGTAACCGACCCCGTAAGGATAGCCTGTAATGTCCTCGGCGCCCTCATCGGAAACGATCAAGATGTCGTGTTCACGATAGCCCCCCGCGCCGGGCCGGCCCTGCGGAATGGTCAGCATGGGTTCCATCGAGATGACCATGCCCGGTTCCAGCACCGTGTCGATATCCTCGCGCAGTTCCAGGCCTGCCTCGCGCCCGTAATAATGCGAGAGCACCCCGAAGCTGTGACCGTAGCCGAAGCTGCGGTATTGCAGCAGGTCGCGCTCGGCGAGGAAGGCGTTGATCGCATGGGTCACGTCGGCACAGCTCACGCCGGGTTTCAACAGCGACATGCCGTATTCGTGGGCCGCGACATTGGCCTGCCAGATGGCAAGGCTGGCGTCGTCCACCTCGCCCACGAACATCGTGCGTTCGAGCGCGGTGTAATAACCCGAGATCATCGGGAAGGTATTCAGCGACAGGATATCGCCGCGTTCCAGCCTGCGCGCTGTCACCGGGTTGTGCGCCCCGTCGGTGTTGAGCCCCGATTGGAACCACACCCAGGTGTCGCGATACTCGGCGTCGGGAAAGCGTTTGGCGATCTCCAGCTCCATCGCGTCGCGGCCGGCCATGGCCACGTCGATCTCTCGCACGCCCTCCCTGACCGCGTCGCGGATGGCGTAGCCGCCCACATCCGCCACCTGCGCGCCGGCGCGGATCAGCGCGATTTCCGCAGGGCTCTTGCGCATCCGCTGCTGCATGGTCGCCGGCGCGATATCGACCGTTTCGCGGGGTGCGAGCACAGCGTCGAGCCTGCCTTTCTGGGCCAGCGTCAGGTGGTCGCCCTCATACCCCACGGCGCGGCCCTGCCCGGCCACATGGGCCACCGCGCGCCAGAAATTGTCGCGCGCCCAGTCGGTATAGGTGATGTTGTCGCCATGACAGCGCCGCCAGGGCTGGCCCGCGTCGATGCCCGCGCTGATCGTCACCGCCTCGGACGCGGTGACCACCAGCGCGTAGGGCCGCCCGAAGCTGCAATAGAGAAACCCCGAGTAATAGGCGATATTCTGCATCGAGGTCAGCACGGCGACATCGGCGCCCGTGGCGTCCATCGCGCTGCGCAGGCCCATCAGGCGGGTGTCGTATTCCTGCGGCGAAAACGGCAGCGGGGCCTTATCGCCATTGTGAAAACGGTAAAAGGCGGGGCGGTCGGTCTGGCTCATGTGGCTCTCCGGTCATCCGGCCCGGGCGCCCCGGGCCATAAGGGGGTCCCGGCGTACAGGAAGGAAGACAGGTGGGCGGGGGGCGGCATGGGCGCGCCCCTTGGCGACGCCATCGCCACAGGCCCGGCGCGATGATTGGCAAGGCGCTGCCCCGCTGGCAAGAGGAAATCAGCCCCCTGCGCCGCCCCCCGCCAGCCAGATCACAGCCGGCACCGCCGTGGCCAGCGCCAGCGTGCCCAGGAAAACCGTCGCCGCAAGGTTGGCCAGCACCACTGCGACAAAGACCGCGCGCCATTCGGCAAAGCGCAGGATGTGCCACAGGTTGGCCGCCAGCAAGAGCGGCGCGGCGGCCAGCACCGCGCCCAGCCGCACGGCCCCCGGCACCGCGCCGAGGATCGGCTGCGCCGCCAAGGGCACCAGCACGTTGATGATCAGAAACCGCAGCGCGACCGGCATCCGTCCCATGGGCCCTCCGTCTCGGTGCAGTCTGGCGCCGCGCGCGCCGCATCGCAAGCCGCCGGCACTGGACCGGGGCGCGCCCCGGCCCTAACGTCGGGCGCGCGAGACAGGAGATTGCCCCGCCGATGCTGCGCTTTACCCTCCTCCGGCTGTTGTCGCTGGGCCTCAGCCTGGCGGTGGCCAGCCTCGTGATCTTTGCGGTGATCGAGGTGATTCCGGGCGACCCGGCGGCGTTCATGCTGGGGCTGAACGCCGAGCCCGAGGCCGTGGCGTCGCTGCGGCGGGAACTGGGGCTGAGCGGCAGCCTGGCCGACCGCTATATCTCCTGGGCGGGCGGCATGTTGCGCGGCGATTTCGGACAGTCCTACACCTACCGCGTGCCGGTGGCCGACCTTGTGGCCCAGCGCCTCGTCGTGTCGCTGCCGCTGGCCGCCTATGCGCTGACGCTGACCGTCCTTATCGCCGTGCCGGTGGGGCTGGCGGCGGCGGCGCGGCGCGGCAGCGCGGCGGATTACGGCATCATGGGCGCCACTCAGCTGGGCATCGCGGTGCCGAATTTCTGGTTCGCGATGCTTCTGGTGCTGGTCTTCGCAGTCAATCTGCGCTGGTTCTCGGCGGGCGGCTTTCCGGGCTGGGAGGCAGGACTTTTCCCCGGCCTCAAGGCGCTGACCCTGCCGGCGGTGGCGCTGGCCCTGCCGCAGGCCGCGATCCTGGCGCGCGTCATGCGCTCGGCGCTGATCGAGACGCTGGGGCAGGATTACATCCGCTCGGCGCGGGCCAAGGGGCTGAGCCGCGCCCAGGCGATAAGGCGGCACGCGCTCAGGAACGCGCTGATCCCGGTCCTGACCATCATGGGGCTGCAATTCTCGTTCCTGCTCGCGGGCGCGATCATCATCGAGAACGTGTTCTTCCTGCCCGGCCTCGGGCGGCTGATCTTTCAGGCGATCACCCAGCGCGACCTGGTGGTGGTGGAAAGCGTGGTGATGCTCTTGGTCTTCGCGGTGATCCTCGTCACCTTTGTCGTCGATCTGGCCTATGCCGCCGTCGACCCACGCCTGAGGCGGCGATGACGGGGCGGGTGCAACTCTACGCCGGTGGCATGCTGAGCGCGGTTTTCCTGGTCGCCGCCGCGGTTTCGCTGGTCTGGGTCCCCCATGACGTGGCGGCGCTGAACATCGCCGAACGGCTGAGGCCACCGGGCGGCGATTACGTGCTGGGCACCGACCAGTTCGGGCGCGACCTTCTGTCGATGCTGATGGTCGGCGCGCGGTCCTCGATCGCCGTGGCGCTGGTCGCGGTGGGCATCGGCATGGGGCTGGGCGTGCCGCTGGGTCTGATCGCGGCGGCCAACAGGGGCAGCCTGATCGACGAGATCATAATGCGCGGCAACGATCTGATCTTTGCCTTTCCGGCGCTGGTGATCGCGATCCTGATCACCGCCGTCTTCGGCCCCTCGGCGGTCAACGCCATCCTTGCCATCGGCATCTTCAATATCCCCGTCTTCGCCCGCGTCACCCGCGGCGGCGCGCTTAGCCTCTGGACGCTGGATTACATCCTCGCCGCGCGGGTGGCCGGCAAGGGTCCGGCCCGGATCAGCGTCGAACACATCCTGCCCAATATCGCGAACCTCTTGATCGTGCAGGGCACGATCCAGTTTTCCCTCGGCATCCTGGCCGAGGCGGGGCTCTCGTATGTCGGCCTGGGCGCCCAGCCCCCCACGCCCAGCTGGGGCCGGATGCTGGCCGAGGCGCAGACGATGATCTACACCACGCCGCGGCTGGCGATCCTGCCGGGGCTGGCCATCGTGCTGATGGTGCTGGGGCTCAACCTGATGGGCGACGGGCTGCGCGATGCGCTCGACCCAAGGCTCAGGAGGGCGGCGCGGTGATCGGGGTCGAGGGGCTATCGGTGGCGATCCACGGGGCGCGGGTGCTGACGGATGTCTCCTTTGCCGTCGAGCGCGGACAGATCGCCGGGCTGGTGGGCGAAAGCGGCTCGGGCAAGTCGATGACGGCGCTGGCGATGATGGGGCTCTTGCCCCACGGGGCACGGGCCAGCGGCGCCGTGCGGCTGGACGGCACCGACCTGCTGCAGCTTTCCGAAGCGCAGATGTGCGACGTGCGGGGCCGCCAGATCGGCATGATCTTTCAAGAGCCGATGACCGCGCTGAACCCGGTGCAGAACATCGGCGACCAAGTGGCGGAAACGCTGGTGATCCACGGCGTCGCCAGCCGCGCCGAGGCGCTGCGCGAGGCCGGCAAACGGCTCAACCGGGTGGGCCTGCCCGCGGCCCGTTTTCCGCTGACCCGTTACCCGCACGAGCTGTCCGGCGGCCAGCGGCAAAGGGTCTGCATCGCCATGGCCATCGCGCTGCGCCCGCAACTGCTGATCGCCGACGAGCCCACCACCGCGCTGGACGTGACCACACAGGCGCGCATCCTCGATCTGCTGAAAGGGCTGGTCGAGGAAGAGCGGATGGGCCTTCTCTTCATCACCCATGACCTGGCGGTGGTGGCCGGGCTGGCCGACCGGCTGGCGGTGATGCGCCGGGGCGAGATCGTGGAACAGGGCGCTGCGGCCGAGGTGCTGGCCCAGCGCCGCCACCCCTATACCCGCGCCCTGTTCGAGGCCGCGACCCACCGGCCCGACCCGGTGCCCGCCGCGGCCGAAGCGCCGCTCTTGCGCGTCGCGCGGGTCGAGCGCAGCTATCCCCAGGCCCGGCACAGCCTCTTTCGACGCCCGCCCCCGTTTCGCGCGGTCAAGGGCGTCAGCTTTGACATCAACCGCGGCGAAAGCGTGGGGCTGGTGGGCGAATCCGGCTGCGGGAAATCGACGCTCACCCGCGCGATCCTCGGGCTAGACCCGCTGCAAGGGGGCGAGATCAGACTCGACGGGCAGGCGGTGACGGCGGGCGAACGGATGCCTGCCCCGCTTCGCCGCAAGATGAACATCGTCTTTCAGGACCCCTACGGCAGCTTCAACCCGCGTCACCGCGTGGGCCGACTGATCGCCGAGCCGTTTCACCTGACCGGCCGCCCCGACGACGCCGAGACGCGCGTGGCCGAGGCGCTGTCGTCGGTGGGCCTCGCCCCCGGGGACGCGGTGAAATTCATCCACGAATTCTCGGGAGGCCAGCGCCAGCGCATCGCCATCGCCCGCGCGCTGATCACCAGGCCCGAGCTGATCGTGCTGGACGAGGCGGTGTCGGCGCTGGACGTGCAGGTGCGCGCGCAGATCCTCGACCTGCTGGCCGATCTGAGGCGGCGGTTCGGGCTCAGCTACCTTTTCGTCAGCCACGACCTGCATGTCGTGCGCGCGATCACGGACCGGGTGCTGGTGATGCGCGCGGGCGAGATCGTCGAGGCAGGCCCGACCGAGCGGGTGCTGCACGCGCCCAACCACGATTACACCAAGGCGCTGCTGGCCGCGGCGCCCGAGCTGGAGGTGCCGAGATGAGCGACAACATCCTGAAAGACCTGTGGTTTCCGACCGACCGGTGCTTTGTCGCCGGGCACTGGCAGGCACCGCTGACGGGCCAGAGCCTGCCCATCGAAAACCCCTCGACAGGGGAGGAGATCGGCACGATCGCGCGCGGCGGGCCGGGCGATATCGACGCCGCCGTTTCCGCCGCCGAGTCCGCCCGCGACGGCGCATGGGGGCACGCCACCGCCGCCGAGCGGGGCCGCGTGCTGGCCCGCATCGGCCAGTTCGTGCGCGGCCGGGCCGACGAACTGGCCGCGCTCGAGGCCACCGACGTGGGCAAGCCGCTGAGCCAGGCGAAAGCCGACGCGCTGGCGCTGGCCCGCTACATGGAGTTCTACGCCGGCGCCGCCGACAAGGTGATGGGCCAGACCATTCCCTATCTCGACGGCTACACCGTCTACACCCTGCGCGAGCCGCACGGGGTGACGGGCCATATCATCCCGTGGAACTACCCGATGCAGATCATCGGCCGCTCGGTCGGGGCGGCGCTGGCCATGGGCAATGCCTGCGTGCTGAAACCCGCCGAAGAGGCCTGCCTGACGGCGCTGGCCTTTGCCAAGCTGGCCGAGGAGGCCGGGCTGCCGCCGGGCGCGCTGAACGTGGTGCCGGGTCTGGGCGAAGAGGCCGGCGCGGCGCTGACCGCCCATCCGCGGGTCAACCACATCTCCTTCACCGGGTCACTGGCGGTGGGGCGGCTGGTGCAGGCCGCGGCGGCGCAAAACGTGGTGCCGGTGACGCTGGAGCTGGGCGGCAAGTCGCCCCAGATCGTCTTTGCCGATGCCGATCTCGACGCGGCGCTGCCGTTTCTGGTGAACGCGGGCATTCAGAACGCGGGCCAGACCTGCTCGGCCGCCTCGCGGATATTGGTGGAGCGGCCGGTCTACGACCGGCTGACCGCGATGATGGCCAGCCGCTACCGCGCGCTCACGGTCGGCCCGGCGATGGACGACGCGCATGTCGGGCCGCTGATCTCGGCCCGGCAGAAGGCCATCGTCGAGAGCTATCTCGCGGACGGGGCCGATCTGGAAACCGCCGCCGAGGGCACGATCCTCGGCAACGCGCCGGCGGGCGGGCATTACCTGGCGCCGCGCCTGCTGGCCGGGGTGCCCGCCGCCCACAAGCTGGCGCAGGAAGAGATCTTCGGGCCCGTCCAGGCGCTTATCCCCTTCGAGGACGAAGACGAGGCGGCGGCGATCGCCAACGGCACGGGCTACGGCCTCGTCGCCGCGGTCTGGTCGCGCGAGGGGGCCCGGCAGATGCGGCTGGCCAAGAGGCTGCGCGCGGGACAGGTGTTCATCAACAACTACGGCGCGGGCGGCGGTGTAGAGCTGCCCTTTGGCGGCACCGGCCTGTCCGGGCACGGGCGCGAAAAGGGGTTCGAGGCGCTTTACGGGTTTTCGACGGTCAAGACGGTGGCCGCCCGCCACGGCTAGGCGCGCGCGCCCGCGGCCCAGTCGAGGGCGTCTTCCAGCCGGTCGTCGCCCCAGAAAAGCTCGCCATCGGCGACGAAACTGGGGGCGCCGAACAGGCCCAGCGCCTCGGCCTCGGCCGTGACCATGTTCAGCACGCGCCGCGTGGCCGGCGCCTCGGCCAGAGGCACCACCCGGTCGGGATCCTGCCCCACCGCGATCAGGCTGTCGGTCAGGTTGGGCGCCTGGCCCGGAGGCTGGTTGTCGTGAAACCAGCGGCGATAGGTCTCTGCGATGTAATCGGGACCCCAGCCCTCGTCGCAGCCGATCGTCGCCACCAGGTTGGCCTTTTCCAGCTCGGGGATCGGGTACTCGACGGGGACCTGCGCCGAAAGCCCGTGCCGGGCGGCCCGCCGCGCCACGTCGCGCCACATGTAGGCCAGCTTTGCCGGCTTGCCGGCAAAGGGCACGTTCTGCTGCGCCATCATCAGCTTGCGCACATTGAAGGGACGCCAGGTGACGCTCACGCCGCGGGCCGCGGCCTCGCGTCCGATCCGCATCACCGTGAGGAAGGAATAGGTGCTGCCGATCGAGACCCAGAAATCGATTTTGTGCATCGCGCGTCCTCTGGCGCTAGTCTGCGGTCGGGGCCGCGATTCTGTCAAACCGGGCGCGGCGCATTGAAACGGGAGGCACCGGATGCGTCTGGAGGGCAAGACCGCGATCGTCACCGGCGCCGGGTCGGGCTTTGGCGCCGGGATCACGCGGAGATTCGCGGCCGAGGGCGCGCAGGTGATGGTGGCCGATATCGACGCCGGGGCGGCGGCGGACATGGCCGAAGAGGTCGGCGGCGTCGCCCATGTGGCGGACGTGGCCGAGGCCGGCGCGATAGAGGCGATGGCGGAGACCGCGCTGGGGCTGTGGGGCCGCGTCGACATCCTGGTCAACAATGCCGGCATCACCCACCTGCCCCAGCCGCTGGAGGACCTGCCCGAGGACGAGTTCGACCGGGTTTTCGCGGTCAACGCCAAGTCGGTCTTTCTGACCGCCAAGTACCTGGTGCCGCCGATGAAGGCAGCCGGCGCAGGGGCGATCCTGAACATCGCCTCGACCGCCGGCCTGTCGCCGCGGCCGCGGCTGAACTGGTACAACGCCTCGAAGGGCTGGATGATCACGGCGACCAAGGCGATGGCGGTCGAGCTGGCGCCCCATGGCGTGCGGGTGAACGCGCTGGCCCCGGTGGCCGGCGAGACGCCGCTGCTGGGCCGTTTCATGGGCGCGGACACGCCCGAGATGCGCGCGAAGTTCCTGGCCACGATCCCGCTGGGGCGGTTTTCCACCCCCGAGGACATGGGCAGCGCGGCGTGTTTTTTGTGCTCGGACGAGGCGGCGATGATTACCGGCGCGGTGCTGGAGGTGGATGGCGGGCGCTGTATCTGAGGCGCCGCGCCCGTGGCCGGCGCTGCGCCATTTGGGTATTTTGACCAAGAAGAAGCGGGGAGCTGGCGCGATGCGGCCGGGGGCGCGGAACCTGATTACCGATGTGGCGGGCCTGCAGGTGGGCCAGGCCGAAGATCACGGGGTGAAAACCGGCGTCAGCGTCGTGCTGGGCGCGGCGCCCTTCGTGGCGGCGGTGCATGTGATGGGCGGCGCGCCGGGCACGCGGGAGACCGAGCTGCTGGCACCCGACCGGCTGGTGCAGGAGGTCGACGCGCTGGTGCTGGCGGGCGGGTCGGCCTTCGGGCTGGACGCGGCGTCGGGCGTGGCGGACGGGCTGCGCGCGCAGGGGCGCGGCTTTGCCGTCGGCGGGCAGCGCGTGCCGATCGTGCCCGGGGCGATCCTGTTCGATCTGCTCAATGGCGGTGACAAGGGCTGGGCGGAGAACCCCTACAAGGCGCTGGGGCGTGCGGCGCTGGATGCGGCGGGGACGGAGGTCGCGCTGGGCAGCGCAGGGGCGGGCACCGGAGCCATGACCGCCGATCTCAAGGGCGGGCTTGGCTCGGCCTCGCTGGTGCTGGATGGCGGCATCACCGTCGGCGCGCTGGTGGCGGTCAATGCGCTGGGCTCGGCCGTGATGGGGGGCGGGCCGGAGTTTTGGGCCGCGCCTTTCGAGATGGAGACGGAGTTCGGCGGGCTGGGGGCGGGGCGCCACGACCCCGGCGCCGAGCCGCGGCCCGAGGCGGGGCTGGGGCAGGCCACCACCATCGCCATCGTGGCCACCGATGCAGCACTCACCCAGGCCGAGGCGACGCGGCTGGCCGTGGCCGCCCATGACGGGATGGCCCGCGCGCTGGTGCCGAGCCACACGCCCTTTGACGGCGACCTGGTCTTTGCCGCGGCGACCGGGGCACTGCCCCTGCCCGAAGGCGGGTTCGAGGCGCTGCGGCTGGGCCATGCGGCGGCGGTGTGCCTGGCGCGCGCCATCGCGCGGGGGGTCTATCACGCGGCGTCCGCGCCGGGCGATCCCAAGCCCTGCTGGCAGGCGCGCTTTGCGGCGGGCGGTGGGCGGCGGGGCTAGAGCCCGCCGAGCAGCGCCTCGGTGAGCGGGCTGTCGGGCGCCTCCAGCCCCTCGATCACGTCGAAATGGTGCTTGCCCGGCACCACGGTCAGCTGCGCGCCCGGCCAGGCCTCGGCCAGCCAGCGGGCCTGGTCGAGAAAGACCGGGCGTTCGTCGCCGCCGACCCAGACCTGGACGGGCACGTCCGGCCGGGGCCGGTGAAAGACGGGGCTTTCGGCGCGGGCGGCTTCTTCGGTCAACTTGAAATCGGCGTTCATCGCCGTGTTGCGGAGCGGGCGCAGGTCGCTGACCGGCGAGATCGAGACCGCACGCTGGATGCGGGCGGAAACGTCACCCGTCAGCGCCACGTCCTCACAGAGCATCCGCGCCACCAAATGCCCGCCGGCCGAATGGCCGGCGAGGGCGACAGGGCCGTCGACCCGCGCGGCGATATCGGGCAGTGCGCGGGCGACATCGGCGGTGATCTGTGAAATCGCCACCTCGGGGGCCAGCCGGTAAGAGGGCATCGCCACCGCCCAGCCGCGCGCCAGCGGACCGGCGGCGAGATGGGACCAGAGCGATTTGTCGAAGCGCAGCCAATAGCCGCCATGGACGAACACCGCCAGCCCGCGCGGCGCGCCCTCGGGCAGGAACAGGTCGAAACGCTGGCGCGGATGATCGCCGTAGGGCAGATCGGTCTCGCCGCGCACGGTTGCGCGGAACGCCTCGGCCGCCGCCGCCCAGCGCGGCGGGTAATCGGCGCCGCCCGGAATGTGGGGCATGTTGGCATAGGCGTCGTCCCAGTCAATTTTCCGCGCGTCGCTGGACATCCCCTGCCCCTCCGTGTTTTGCCAGATATAAACCGAAGCGGAGGATGACCGATGCCGACCACCGATCTCAAGTCCCGTTTGAACGACCCCACCCTGCTGGCCGCGAAGGCCTATCTTGCCGGCAACTGGACGGGGGCCGATGACGGGGCGACCTTCGAGGTGACCAACCCCGCCCGCGGCGACGTCATCGCCACCGTGCCCGACCTCGGCCGGGCCGAAACCGCGCGGGCCATCGCCGCGGCGGAGGCGGCGCAAAAGGACTGGGCCGCGCGGACCGGAAAAGAGCGCGCGGCCATCATGCGTGCATGGTTCGACCTGATGATGCAGAATCAGGAGGATCTGGGCATCATCCTGACCGCCGAGATGGGAAAGCCGCTGGCCGAGGCCAAGGGCGAAATCGCCTATGGGGCGGGTTTCGTGGAATGGTTCGCCGAAGAGGCAAAGCGGATCTATGGCGAGACGATCCCGGGCCACCAGACCGACAAGCGGATCAGCGTCATCCGCCAGCCTGTGGGCGTGGTGGGCGCGATCACGCCGTGGAACTTTCCCAACGCGATGATTGCCCGCAAGGCGGCGCCGGCGCTGGCCGCGGGCTGCAGCTTTCTCATCAAGCCGGCGGGCGAGACTCCGCTTTCGGCGCTGGCGCTGGGTGTGCTGGCCGAACGGGCGGGCATTCCGGCCGGCGTGTTCTCGGTCATCACCTCGGGCAGCTCGGCCGAGATCGGCAAGGAGTTCTGCGAAAACCCCGCCATCCGCAAGATCACCTTTACCGGCTCGACCGAGGTCGGGCGCATCCTTCTGGGCCAGGCGGCCGAGCAGGTCAAGAAATGCTCGATGGAGCTGGGTGGCAACGCGCCCTTCATCGTCTTCGACGACGCCGATCTGGATGCGGCGGTCGAGGGCGCCATCGTCTGCAAGTTCCGCAACAACGGGCAGACCTGTGTGTGCGCCAACCGTATCTACGTGCAGGCCGGCGTCTACGACGCCTTCGCCGACAAGCTGGCCGCGGCGGTGGACAAACTGACGGTCGGCGACGGGCTGGACGAGGGCACCGATCTGGGCCCGCTGATCTCGCAAGCCGCGATGGAGAAGGTCGAGGCGCATCTGTCCGACGCCACCGCAAAGGGTGCAACGGTGGTGAAGGGCGGCCAAAGGCATGGCAATGGCGGCACGTTTTTCGAGCCCACCATCGTCACCGGCGCCACCCAGCAGATGCAATTCGCCTGCGAGGAAACCTTTGGCCCGCTCGCACCGCTGTTCAGGTTCGAGACCGAGGATGACGTGATCGCCATGGCCAACGACACGATCTTCGGGCTGGCGTCTTATTTCTACGCCAAGGATATCAGCCGCGTCACCCGGGTGGCCGAGGCGCTGGAATATGGCATCGTTGGCGTCAATACTGGGCTGATTTCCACCGAGGTGGCGCCCTTTGGCGGCGTCAAGCAATCGGGGCTGGGCCGCGAGGGCAGCCGTCACGGCATCGAGGACTATCTCGAGATGAAGTATATCTGCGTCTCGGTTTAGCGGCGCAGGCGCCCGGCGTTGCGGCACTGCCCCGTCGGTGCGTTACCGAGGCGGGGCATTGCAGCAGCATGGCGGCTTTCACCGTTGTCGAGACCATGGCCGAGATGCAGCGCGCGCCGCCGGGCGGTGATCGGCCTGCGATCCCCAAGACGCCGGTACCGATCTGATCCCCAACTGGCCGCGACCGGCGGCTATCGGAGGGACAAGGTCCAGGGGCTGGCCATCGCCACAGATTGCACGATGCCGGTGCCCGCCAACGAAGACAGGGTGGACGACCATTCGGGCGCGAGGATGTTCCTTGCGCTGCCGCAGGGCTGACGCGGCCCGCAACGCCGGGGCCTTTTGCCGGGACCGTTTCAAGAACGCCGAGGGACCGCGCGGCATCGTGCCGGATGCGATCGAGAATGGCGAAACGGCCCGCCCCGAACGGGAAAAGGCGGCCCGAGGGCCGCCTTTCCGATAAACGTCGTTTCGCTCAGCCGAGGATTACGACTTGCGCGAACGGCGGAAGGCGCCGAAGCCCAGAACCGCCGCGGCGAGCAGGCCGAACGAAGCCGGCACCGGAATGGTCGAGATCACCAGCTTGTCCTTGCTGATGGTCACCGAGCCGCCTTCGGGAACGACGAAGTCCCACTGTGCGGCCCAGGTCAGATCGCCCGAGCCCAGCGGCGAGGTGGTGTTGCTGAGGTTGTCCGCATCGCCATCGGTCAGCATGTCACGGATGTTGCTGTAGTAATCGATCTCCCACGCGTCCGGGTTCGGTCCGGTGATGACCTCGGTGCGGAAGCCGTTGCCGAGTTGGACGAAGGTGTCTTCGTCTTCCAGGTAGGCAACATCGTCGATGATATCGCCGATATCGAAATCAGTGTACTCGAACACCGACAGCCGCAGCGTGCGCTCGCTGGTGTTCGAGATGGTCAATTGCTCGGCAAGGTCGGAGCAGCAGCCGCCCGGGCTGCCCTGCAGCGAGTAGCGGACATCGGCGGTGAAGAGGCCGGCCTTGGCGTAGCGCGCGCTCAGCACGTCCGGGCGATCGTCGACGAACGCGTTCGTGTCGGAAACCTGGATACCCACGAGCTCCAGCGAAGTCAGCGCCTCTTCCGGGCCGGTGTCGCCGACACGGATCCAGAAGTTTTCTTCGTACATCACGTCGATGCCGTTGACGATCCAGTCGAACACGCCGCTCGGTTCGCCCGTGTAGGTGTCGTCATACCTGACGGTGGAGTTGAAATCTTCGATGGTCCAAACGGTGGCCTGTGCGGCGCCTGCCGAAATTGCGGCCACCGAAATACCAGCCAGCGCCAGATTGAAAATACGGGTCATGCCCTGTCTCCTCGTTAAATACGGCCACACGAATGAGCCCGTAAAATATACTCAGAACTGCACCTGCAGCCCCAAAACTCAATGCCTGCCCGCGTCGTAACCTTGCCCTGACGCGCACAAAAGCGGCTGCCACTTTCAGCGGTGGCATACAGATGGACCGAAGTCCTTAAGATCAGTTAACCGATTGTGGCGATTCGGATCAAGGGCGTAGCGCCTCTGTCGCCGCTCAGCGAACAACGCTCGCGCCAATCGGGGCATTGTTTCCTGAAATTGGATAAGATCATCATAAAAATATCAAAATTCCGCCACAGAGACGGCATCTCTGTGGCGGAAGGGCGTGAATCATGGCGGCCTTGCGCCCGCTTGACTCCCGATTTTCCGGTTTTTTTTTCGCACTGCCGCAAATGGCGTCAGGCCGACGCGTCCTCGCGCTCAGCGGGTGCGGGCGTCGCCGAAATCTGCTGCGCCCCATCGGTCGCGATCTCGATCCGCCGCGGCTTGAGCGCCTCGGGAACCTCGTGCACGAGGTCGATATGCAGCATGCCGTCGGCATGTATGGCGCCGGACACACGCACATGATCGGCCAGGTGGAACCGGCGCTCGAAGGCACGGGTGGCGATGCCCCGGTGCAGATACGTGCGCTCGCCCGTCTCGGGCGCCTTGCGCGCGGACACGACGAGGGCGTTTTCCTTGACCTCGACGGCCAGTTCATCGGCAGAAAACCCGGCCACGGCGATGGTGATCCGATAGCCGTTATCCGATGTTTTCTCGATATTGTAGGGCGGATAGCCCGGCTGGGCGGTTTCGCTGGACAGGACCTGATCCATCAGGTCGGCCATCCGGTCAAAGCCCACGGTCGCACGGTAGAGCGGGCCGAAATCATAGTGTCGCATGGTGTCATCCTCCATTGAGCGATGTCTGTAGTGCCCTCCCTTTGCGGCGGGACGGGCGGTCGTCGCGGACCCGGTACCGGCATCCGCAAATGTGCATTTGGGAAGGTCGTCCGCGGGTTTCAACCCCCGCTCAGGGCCGGACGAAGCGCGCGCCGATATCGCGGTCGTCACCAGTGGCGGGCAACCGGCGGATCGTGAATTCCTCTTTCGGAAACACGCCCTTGCCGGCGCGCAGGGCGGCCAGCAGCCGGTCGAGCGCGGGGCCGGCGCGGGGCCCGTAGGCCACCTGCCCGTCACCATCCTTGCCGCCGCCCGATACGATGGCGACGATCCGCGCGCGACCCGAGCCGCTTTCGAAAACCGGCGCGCCGGAGGCGCCGAATGTAACGTCGCAGGAAAACGCGTAGGCCAGCGGCCCGCGTTGCAGCACGGTGCATTCAGGCTGCCATGCGAGGGCATCCTCGCGCCCCGCGGCGTAGGACACCACGCTCACCGCCGCCCCCGGCGCCACGTGCAGGCCCGGCACGAACGGCGCCGCCGCGGCAGCGGGGATCGCCTCGGCCAGTTGCAAAAGCGCGGCGTCGTGTTCGAGCCGGACCAGCCCGTCCGCGGTCACGGGGTCGTAGCCCGGATCGACCACCGCGCGCCGCACCGCCCGGTCGAACACCGCGGTCTTGCCTGCCAGCCCTGCGCGAAAGGTGATCTGGCGCGGGTCGCGCCGGCGCGGGCCGTCATAAAGGCAATGGGCGGCGGTCAGCACCAGGTCGGGGGCGACCAGCACGCCGGTGCAGAATCCGCCGCCCAGATCGACCCGTCCGACGGCCTCCCAGCCCAGCAGGTCGTCGCGCTGGGTCAGAAGGCGCAGCCCGCTATCGGCCAGAACGGGCGCGGCCAGCACAAGGCCGATCAGGATCGCCGCCAGCCTCTGCATCGCTCAGGGCCGCACGAATTTGGCGCTGCCGGTGTCGCCGGCGGTGCCTCGGCCAAATCGGCGCAACGGCGGCGCCTCGGCGCCGATCACGCCCTCGCCCATCGCCATGCGCGATTTCATCAGCGTCAGCGCGTCACCCAGCGCGCTGCCCAGCGCCACCCGGCGCGCGCCCAGCTCGGCCATGGCCGACACGACAGAGACGATCTCGGGCCGATCGCCGCGGAAGCTGAAGACAGGCGCCCCCGAGGCGCCGAAATCGACCTCGCAGGACAGCATCAAAACCCCCGGCCGACCGGCCAGCACGTGGCAGATTTCCTCAAGCGAGGGCGCCTCCGAGCGGTCGCGGGCATAGGATACCACGCCCACCTGATCGCCCATGCCCGGCCGGCTTCCCGTGGCAAACGGCGTCAGCCCCGTCAGCCGGATCGGCCGGTCGAGTTGCAACAGCGCGAGGTCGTAGGCGACGCCCGACACCCTGTGATCGGACCGGAAGCGGTAGCGCGGATGCACGATGCCCCGCCGCACATTGCGATAGGCCTCGGCCCGGCCATTGCGCCAGCCGGCAAGGAACTCGATCCGCCCCATGTCCAGCGTCTCGCCGGTGCGCTTGTCATAAAGGCAGTGGGCCGCGGTCAGCACAATGTCGTCGCCGATCAGCGTGCCGGTGCAAAATCCGCGCCGGCCGAGGTCAAGCCGCCCGACGGCCTCCCAGCCCTTGCCGGCCTCGCCGGTCTCGAGGCTTCGCAGCGCGTCGGCGGCCGCCGGGCGTCCCATCGCGAGGACCGCAAGGAAGCACAAGATCAGTCGCAGCATGACGGCCCCTCCCTTTTCCTCGCGCCCATAGCATCCGCATGGGGCAGGATTATGTCCCTGCGTCCAGCGCCCGCGGCCGCGGTCCGCCGGTTGCCCAGTCCAAAAGCTCGACCGTATGCACGACCGGCACCCCGGTGCCGCTGCCGATCTGCATCATGCAGCCGATGTTGCCCGCCGCGATCGCCTGCGGCTGTTTCGCCTCCAGCGTCTCGATCTTGCGCGCCTTGAGCTGCTTGGAAATCTCCGGTTGCAACAGATTGTAGGTGCCGGCCGAGCCGCAACACAGGTGGCTGTCGGCCGGCTCGACCACCTCGAAGCCCGCGGTCTTGAGCAAGGTCTTGGGATGGGTCTTGATCTGCTGGCCATGCTGCAACGAACAGGCAGAGTGATAGGCCACCCGCAGCCCCCCTGCGCCCTCGGGCAGATCGAGCTGCATCAACAGCTCGCTGACATCCATCGCGCGGCGCGCCACCGCCTGCGCGTCCGCTTCCAGCGGATCGCCCCGGAACATGTGCGCGTAATCCTTCACCGTGGTGCCGCAGCCGGAGGTGTTGATGACGATCGCATCCAGCCCCTCGCCCGCGATCTCGGCCGCCCAGGCACGGATGTTGCCCGCGGCATGGGCGTGGCTGTCGGCGGTCTTGCCCATGTGGTGGGTCAGCGCCCCGCAGCAGCCCGCGCCGCGCGCCACCACCACCTCGCAACCCAGCCGTCTGAGCAGCCGGATCGTGGCATCGTTGATGTCGGTGTTCAGCGCCCGCTGCGCGCAACCGGTCAACAGCGCGACCCGCATCTTGCGCGGGCCCTGCGCGGGAAAGACCTGGGGCGCGTCGTTCGGGCTCGGCGCCGGCACAGCGTCGGGCACCATCTCCAGCATCGCCCTGAGGCGCGCGTCGGGCACCAGCGCCGCGACGGGCCGGCCCAGCCTGGCCAGCCGCAGCGCCAGCCGGAACCGCGCCGGATAGGGCAGGATGCGCGCCAGCACCCAGCGCAGGGCCCGGTCGGAAAACGGCCGGCGATAGGTCTTTTCGATATGGTCCCGGGCGTGATCGACCAGATGCATGTAATGCACGCCCGAGGGGCAGGTCGTCATGCAGGCCAGGCAGCTCAGGCAGCGGTCGATATGCTTGACGGTCTTGGCGTCCGCCGGCCGCCCGCTCTCCAGCATGTCCTTGATGAGGTAGATCCGGCCGCGGGGGCTGTCCAGCTCGTCGCCCAATACCTGGTAGGTCGGGCAGGTGGCGGTGCAAAACCCGCAATGCACACAGGCACGCAGGATCTCGTTCGACCGGGCGATGCCGGGGTCCTTGAGCTGGTCTTCGGTGAAATGTGTCTGCATGTCAGCGCGTCGCCATCGCGTATTGGAGGAACAGGAAATGCGCCGCGAAGGCGATCGCGGCGCAGGGCACGATCCGAAAGACCGGCCCAGCCAGGGGCTTCAGCGCCAGCACCGGCAACAGCGCCAGACCCGCCAGCCCTGCCCCGGTCACGAGCGGCACGCCGTATCGCACCAGAGCCGGACCCTGTCCCGCAACGATGTATAGCAGCCCCACGGCGCCGGCCGCCGTGGCCGCCGCCAGCAGCCAATGCCGCACGGCCCAGCCCACCGCGCAGGCCGCGACGCAGGGCAGAACCACGAAGGGTAGGCTCTCCCGCAGCATCACCCCATCACCCCCGGGTTCAGAATGCCGCGCGGATCGAACTGCGCGCGCAGCCCTTTGGCAATCGCCGCCAGCGGCGCGGGCTCGGGGTGGAACACCGGCAGCGCGGCCCGCGTCGCCTCGCGCGCCCGGATCAACGTCGCATGGCCCGCGAACGCGCCCAGCGCCGCGCGCAGATCGGTCCCCGGCGCGACCTCGGCCCAGACAAGGCCGCCGCCCCAGTCGTAGATCGCCCGCGCCCCCTCGGGCAGGCGCGCCACCAGCCCCGGCGCGTCGGACGGTTTCACCGACAGCCGCCAGACATCCCCGCCGCTGCCGGCGAAGGGCCGCACATCGCGGATACCGGCCCAAAGATCGGCCACGCGCCCTGCGTCGGTCTCGGTCTCCGCCGCGCCGAACGGCGCCAGCGCGTCGCACAGCCGCCCGGCCCGGTAGGCCACCGACGCGCCGAACCCTTCCAGCCGGAAATGGGTGCGCGCCGTGCCCGCAACCGGCGCCGGCAGATGCGCCGCCGCGCTCACCTCGAACGGCGTGCCCAGGCCCGCGGCCATCGCTGCCACCGCCCGCGCATCGTCCAGCTCCGACACCGTCACCGTCGCCGCGGCCTCGACATCGGGCAAGACCTTCAGGCTGACCTCGCTCAGGATGCCCAGCGTGCCGTGGCTGCCTGCCATCAGCTTGACCAGGTCGTACCCGGTGACGTTTTTCATCACCCGCCCGCCATTCTTGATCGCGACGCCCCGCCCGTCGACGAACCGGACGCCGATCAGCGCGTCCCGGCAGGCGCCGGCCTGAACCCGCCGCGGCCCCGACGCGTTGACCGCCACCGCACCGCCGACCGTGGGCGCGCCCTCGGTGCCCAGCAGCGCCCGGTGATCCATCGGCTCGAAGGCCAGCCGCTGGTTCTCCGCCGCCAGCGCCGCCTCGATCTCGGCCAGGGGCGTGCCCGCGCGGGCCACCAGCGTCAGCGCGCCCGGCTCGTAGAGCGTCACGCCCGCCAGGCCCGCCACCGACAGCGCCTCGCCCGCCACCGGCGCCCCGATGGGCCGCGTGCCGCCACCGACGACCCGCAAGGGCCCGCCCGCGCCCGCCACCAATTCGGCCAGCTCGGCCTCTGTTTCCGGTCTCATCATTCTTATGGCCTGAAATATCCTCGGGGGTGAATGGGCCGGAACGGCCCAGAGGGGGCAGACAGCCCCCTTACGCCGCGCGCCGCCCGGTCCGCCGCCCGGCACTGGCAGCCAGCGGAAACACCTTTGCGGGGTTCAACAACCAGCCCGGGTCGAAGACGTCCTTGACCCGCATCTGCGCGTCGAGGTCGGCATCGGCGAACTGCGTGCTCATCAGGTCGCGCTTCTCTATCCCCACGCCGTGTTCGCCGGTCAGGCAGCCGCCCACCTCGACGCAGAGCTTCAGGATATCCGCGCCGAAGGCCTCGCAGCGTTCCAGGTCGCCCGGCTTGTTGGCGTCGAACAGGATCAGCGGGTGCATGTTGCCGTCGCCCGCGTGGAACACGTTGGCCACGTCCAGCCCGTACTCTGTCGACATCTCGCCGATCCGGCGCAACACCAGCGGCAGCGCCGAGACCGGGATGGTCCCGTCGAGGCACATGTAATCGTTGATCTGCCCCATCGCGCCGAAGGCCGATTTCCGCCCCAGCCAGATCTTCGCGCTTTCCTCGTCCGATCCGCTCTCGCGCAACTCCACCGGGTCGTGGCGCCGGGCGATCTCGGTGATCAGCGAAAGCTGCGCGTCGATCTCGGCGGGGCTGCCCTCGACCTCGACGATCAACAGCGCCTCACAATCGGGATAGCCGGCATGGGCGAAAGCCTCGGTCGCGCGGATGCAGGGCCGGTCCATGAACTCGATGGCCACGGGCAGGACGCCCGCCTTGATGATGTCGGCCACGCAGGCGCCGGCCACTTCCGACGAGTCGAACCCCATCAGCACCGGCCGCGCCCCCTCGGGCTTGGGCAGGATGCGCAGCGTCGCCTCGGTCACCACCCCGAGCTGCCCCTCGCTGCCGCAGATCAGGCCCAGCCAGTCGTAGCCGGCGGCATCCAGATGCGCGCCGCCCAGCTCGACCACCGTGCCATCCATCAAGACCAGCGTGACGCCCAACAGGTTGTTGGTCGTGACCCCGTATTTCAGGCAATGCGCCCCGCCCGAATTCATCGCGATATTGCCCGAGATCGCGCAGGCCAGCTGCGACGAGGGGTCGGGGGCGTAGAAAAACCCCTCTTCCTCCACCGCCCCGGTCACGCTGAGGTTGGTCCGCCCCGCCTGCACCCGGATGATACGGTTGTCGTAATCGGTCTCCAGCACCGCGTTCAGCCGCGCCACGCCCAGGATGACGCTGTCGGCCGTGGGCAGCGCGCCCCCCGCAAGCGACGTGCCCGCTCCACGAGGGACCACCGGCACACCCTCTTCGTGGCAGATCCTCAGGGCCGCCGACACCTCCTCGGTCGATCCGGGCAGGATTGCCGCCATAGGCGCGCAGCGATAGGCGGTCAGCGCGTCGCATTCGTAGGCCCGGGTCTCGGTCGGGTCGTCGATCACGGCCCGTGCCGGCATGACCTCGCGCAGGCGCTCTACCACCCTGTCCTTCTTCGACAGGATCGACGGGTCCGGCTCTGGCAATTCCATGGCGGGCCTCCTCCCTATTGGTAAGAAATTATAACCAATCTTGCCGTCTGGCAAGACACTTCCCCAGGCCTTACGCTCCGCGCATGGAACTGATGCAGCGGATCGCCCTCTTCAGCCACGCCGACGCTGTGGCGCTCGTCCTCTGGCTGGCCGCCTGGGTCGGCATCGGCGCGGTGATCGAGCGCGGCGCAGGCGCCGCCCGGCCCTCGGTCTCGGTGCTGATGGCGCGCTACCGTCATGACTGGATGAAAAATCTCGTCACGCGCCAGCCGCGCATCTTCGACGCCAACATCCTGTCGACGCTGCGGCAGGGCACGACCTTCTTCGCCTCCGCCTCGATGATCATCATCGGCGCGGGGCTGGCGCTGATCGGCAATACCGAGCGGCTCCTGGGGCTGGCCGAAGACCTCACGCTGGAAACCGCCCCGACCGTGGTCTGGGAGGTCAAGATCCTCGCTGTGCTGCTGCTCGTCGCCAACGCGTTCCTCAAGTTCGTCTGGTCCCACCGGCTTTTCGGATATTGCGCGGTGGTCATGGCCGCGGTCCCGAACGAGCCCGACGACCCCATAGCCTTCCACCGGGCCGGGCAGGCGGCCGAGGTCAACGTCGCCGCGGCGCGCAGCTTCAACCGCGGCATGCGCTCGCTCTATTTCGCGCTCGGCGGGCTTGCCTGGCTCTTGGGCGCCGTGCCGCTGATCGGGGCCACCTTTGTCACCGTCGCCGTGCTCTGGCGCCGCGAATTCGCCTCGCGCGCCCGCCGGGCGCTGCTCGACTGCACGCCAAAGTGACCCGGGGCGCCGCGCCGCTCTGGCAGACTGGCCGCGAAAGGAGACCGCCGATGCCCCGCCTGATACCGCTCTTGCCGTGCCTGTTCGCCGCCCTGCCGCTCTGGGCGGAGCCCGCCGAAATCGTCGCCGCCACCGCCGAGCCAACCCGCGACACCTGGCGTTTCTCCGTCACGCTGCGCCACCCCGACACGGGATGGGAGCATTACGCCGACGGCTGGGAGGTGTTGGCCCCCGACGGCACCCGGATCGGCCTTCGCAAGCTCCTGCATCCGCATGTCGACGAACAGCCCTTCACCCGCAGCCTGACCGGCGTCGCCGTTCCCGCGGGCGCGACCCGGATCACGATCCGCGCCCGCTGCAGCCGCGACGGATGGACGGGAACGCCCGTCACGCTCGATCTCAAGAACTGACCGCCCGCTTCTTCTGGCCGAAAATATCCTCGGGGGGTGAATGGGCCGAAGGCCCAGAGGGGGGCGGACAGCCCCCCTGACCTCAGCGCCGCCCCTCGCGCAGCCAGGCCCCGAGGCTGAAGAGTGCGGCCAGCGCCAGGAACGCCCAGGCCGGGGCGAGCGGCAGGATCGTCACATCGGCGGTCAGATACGCCTCGCGCGGGGTGATCCCGATCCAGCCGCGGCCAGCGGCCAGCCGGCCCTCGCGCACGGTGCGGATGTCGGGCACGCCGTCCTCGACGGCCAGCAGTCCACCGCGTGTGGCCTCGACCGCCGGGCTCAGCTTGTCGCCGCTGGCGATGGTTTCCTCGAATTCCCGCGGCGCGGCGGGGCCCAGGGCGATGACGGTGTCCATCTCCTCGTCGGAGAGGCGATAAAGCCCGATCTCGGGCCCCTCGTAGGTGGCGGTAAACCGGCCCGGCGCGCTCTCCTCCAGGTCCAGCGTCACCGTTTCCCCGTCGGGCCGGGTGACCTCGACGCTGCGCGCGCCCTCGGCCAGCGACCGGCGGGTGATCGTCATCACCTGACCCTCGGCCTCGGCGCTCAGCGCCTCTTCCTCCAGTTCGGGCTCTTTCATCATCCAGTGGGCCAGCCGGCGCAGCAGTTCGAGCTGCGGGCCGCCGCCCTCGAAGCCCCGGTTCCACAGCCACGCGTGGTCCGAGGCCATCAGCGCGACGCGCCCCTCGCCGACCCGGTCGAGCACCAGAAGCGGCCGCTCGTCCATCCCCGACATCACCACCTGCCCGCCCACGGGCTCCAGCTCGATCAGGCGGAACCAGCGGCCCCAGTCGCCGCCGGCCGCGGCCTTCAGCCCCTCGGTCACCGGGTGGCGCTGGCCCAGGTCGGTGATCGCGGGGCGATAGCCGTCCTCGATCACCCGCGCTGTGGGCGTGGCGGGCAGGATATCGGCCAGCGGCGAGCGGAAGATCGAGTCGGCGGTTGCGAAATCGGGGCCCGCCGCCACCAGCACCGCGCCGCCCTCCTCGACATAGCTGCGCACGTTTTCGAGGTAGATCATCGGCAGGATGCCGCGCCGCTTGTAGCGGTCGAATACGATCAGGTCGAACTCGTCGATCTTGTCGAGAAACAGCTCGCGGGTGGGAAAGGCGATCAGCGACAGCTCGGTCACCGGCACGCCGTCCTGTTTTTCGGGCGGCCGCAGGATGGTGAAATGCACCAAATCCACCGCGCTGTCCGATTTCAGCAGGTTGCGCCATGTGCGCTCGCCCGGGTGCGGTTCGCCCGAGACCAGCAGCACGCGCAGCCGGTCGCGCACCCCGTTGATCTGCACCACGGCGGCATTGTTGCGCTCGGTCAGCTCGTCCGGCGCGGCGGCCAGCCGGAACTGGATGACGTTGCGCCCGCCGTGGCCCAGCGTCACCGGCAGCTCCAGGTCCTGGCCCACGGGCACCCGAAATGTCTGCGGCTCCTGCCCGTCGATGGCCACCGACAGCTCGGCATCTCCACCCAGCCCCGCCGGGACCGCGCCCTGATCCTCGATCCTCAAGGTCAGCGTCACCTCTTCGTCGATGATCGCAAAGGCCGGCGCGTTCTTGACGATCAGCCGCCGGTCCCAGTCGGTGTCGTGGCCGGTCAGCAGGGTATGCAGCGGCGCGGGCAGGTCCGGCGCGCGCTCGATATCGTGCAGCTGCCCGTCGGTCAGCAGGATCGCGCCGGCCAGCCGCGCGCTGGGCTCTTCGGCCAGCGCCTCGGACAGCGCGGTCATCAGCAACGTGCCCTCGTTGCCGTCGCCGTCGCCCAGCCGCACCACGCGCAGCTCGGTGTTATCCATCGCCGCGATCTCGGCCTCGACGCGGGCCACGGCGCGGGCCGTCTGGTCGGGGCGGTCGGAAATGCGCTGGCTGGCGCTTTCGTCGACCACCAGAACCACGATATCGCTGAGTGGCGTGCGGTCCTCGCGCTGCAGCGCGGGGTTGGCCAGCGCCAGCAGAACGGTTGCCGCCGCCAGCCCCCTGAGCCACCAGCCCGCCAGCCCGCGCCAGAGCGACAGCGCCACCATTGCCACGCCCAGCGCCACCAACGCCCACAGCACCGGCCAGGGCAGCAGCGGGTCGAAGATCACCGCGCCGCTCATTGGCCCAGCCTGTCGAGAAGGGCGGGCACGTGCACCTGGTCGGATTTGTAGTTTCCGGTCAACACATGCATCACCAGATTGACCCCGAAGCGATAGGCGATCTCGCGCTGGCGTTCGCCGGCATAGCCACGGCCCACCGGGAACATCGCCGCGCCCTGGGGATCCACCGCCCAGGCCGCCGCCCAGTCGTTGCCGCCGATCACCACCGGCGTGACCCCGTCATTGAGATCGCGAAACGGCATGCCCTCGGCGCGTACCGCATCGGGCGGCGCGGCCTCGACCCAGACATCGCGGCTGGCGTGCCGGCCCGGGAAATCCTGCAACAGGTAAAAGGTGCGGGTCAGGACGTGGTCCGACGGCACCGGCTCCAGCGGAGGGACATCGAGGGGGCGGGCGATGGCCTGCAGCTTGCGCCCCTCGGGCGAGCCGCCGCCGAACCGCGCCACGTCGGCATCACGGGTGTCGAACAGGATCATGCCGCCCGTGCGCAGGTAGCGGTTGAGCTTGGCGTAGGCGTCAGGCGAGGGCAGCGGCTGGTTTGCCGTGACCGGCCAGTAAAGGAACGGGAAAAACGAAAGCTCGTCGGTTTCGAGGTTCACGCCGATGGGCGCGGCGGGCTCGATCGACGTCCGCTGAAACAGCTTGTCCGACAGCCCCCTCAGCCCTGCCTCCGCCACCTGGTCGACCCGTGCATCGCCGGTGACCACATGGGCCAGCACCACCTCGCTGGTCGCCCGCAGCGCCAATTCGTCGTCCGCGCCCGATTGCGCGCGGGCCTCGACCGGCAGGATGAGGCCCAGCGCCAGCACGGCGGCCAGCCCCGCTTTCGCGCTCCTGAGCCGGCCCGACAGCCACAGCGAGGCCAGGATATCGGCGGCCAGCAGGATCAGCGCCAGCGTCAACAGCGCCCCCTTGAGCGCGGTCTCGCGCGTCACCGCCAGCCCCTCGACGGGGATCCGCGCAGGCCATGCGCTGGCCGCGAGCTCGGTATCGGGGCCGATGACGTTGAGCGCAAGCCGCCGGTCCTCGCCGGCATAAAGCCCCGGCGGCAGGTCGGCCGAGGGGCGCGCGTCGGCCAGCCGCTCGCCCGGCACGCCGGACAGCCGCCCGGCATCTTCGATCTCGCCGAAGCCGTTCAGCACCGCCTCGGCCACCCAGGTGGTGCCGGCCAGATCGGCCGCCGCGGGCCGCGCGGGGCGGGTCGAGACTGCCAACCGTTCGAGCATCTGCACGAAGAGACCCGAAAGCGGCAGGGTGGACCATTCGGCGTTGGCGGTGACGTGAAACAGCACCACCTGCCCCTCGCCCAGACGCTTGCGCGTGACCAGCGGCGTGCCGTCGGTCAGCGCGGCGATGGACCGCTCGGCAAGCTGCGGGTCGGGCTGGGCCATCACCTGGGCGCTGACGCGCACATCGTCGGGCACGTCGAGACCGAAGAACGGCGAGGTTTCGGCGAAGGGGCGCAGGGCCTTGGGCTCGCCCCAGCTCATCGCGCCGCCCACGCTGCGCCCGCCCGCGCGCAGCCGCACCGGCATCAGCGGGTCTTCCTCGGCGCGGCTGACATCGCTTGCGGCCAGCCGCGGCCCGGCAAAGCGCAGCAGAAGGCCGCCATCTTCCACCCAGCCCTCCAGCTCTTGGGCCTCGGCCCCAGCCAGCGTCGCCACGTCGGCCAGCACGATCACGTCGGGACTGGCCAGGATGATATCGGCAAGCGTGCCGTCGATCAGGTCGGCGGTGGGCGCAAGCGCCTTGTCCAGGTAGAAAAGCGGTGAGAGCAGTTGCAGCCCCTCGCGGTCGTCGCGGCCCGCGATCAGCGCCACCTCGCGGCGCTTGAGGCTGTCATCGGTCAGGCTGACCGCCCCGGCCGAGCGCACCCCCGCCACCGAGAACCGGGTTATGCGGTTTCTCAGTTCGGGCGGCAGCACCATCTCGACGCGGGCCTCGGCCTCGCCCGGGGCAAAGGCCGCGTTGGCCCGCGCGAGGTCGCGCTCGACGCCGGCGGGGTCGAGCCCGGTGGCGACCAGCCCCACCTCGGCGCCGTCGCCCGTGCGGGCCCGAAGCGCGGTCAGGCTGATCGCCCCGTCGGCGAATTCGGCAGGGCGCAGCGCATAGGCCGGGCGCGGGCTTTCGAAGACGCGCAGATTGCCCGAGGCCTCGAACGTGGCCAGCAATTCGCGCCGGCCGGGGTAATCCACCCCGCCCGACATCCAGAACGTGTCGAACCCGCCTTCCAGCCCCTCGGCCCATTCGACAATCGTCCGGGCGTCGGGCATCCACGGTGTGGGCTTGAGCCCGGCCAGCCGCGCCCGCCATGCCTCGGCCGCCTGGAACGGCAGGCCGCCATCGGGCAGGTCCGTGGCCTGCACCACGGCCACGGGCCGGGCATCGCGCGCGGCCTCTTCCAGCGCGGCGTCGATCCTGTCGATCCGGCGCGACCAGTCGCGCGCATCGGCCCATGTGCCGTCCACGAAGATCAACACGGGCCCCGACCCGCTACGCTCATCCTGCGGGTTCAACACGGGTCCGGCAAAGCCCACGATCACCGCCGCGACCGCCAGAATCCGCAGCAGCAACAGCCACCAGGGCGTGGTGTCGGTCTGGTTCTCGTCGTCGCTGAGCCCCAAAAGCAGCACCACCCCCGGAAACCGCCGGCGGATCGGCGCGGGCGGCACGGCGCGCAGCAGCAGCCACAGCACGGGAAGCGCGGCCAGCGCCCAAAGCAACAGCGGCGCGGTAAAGCCGATGGGGCCCAGCATGAACATCAGCGCACCCGTTCGAGCGCGCGGAACAGCCACAAGAGCGCGCCTTGCGCGCTGTCTCCGGTATGGTGGCAATGGTAGTGCCAGCCGGTGGTCCGGGCGAGGTGGTCGAGCCGCGCCTTGCGGGCGGCAAGACGGTCGAGATAGCGATCGCGCAGATCGCCGGCCTTCAGCGTCTCGTGCACCATGCTGCCGCCCATGCTCTCAAAGATCGTGCGGCCGTCAAAAGGAAACGCCTCTTCCGCCGGGTCCAGCACCTGCAGGATCGCGCCTTTCACCCCGCGGTCGGCGGCCTTGGCCAGCGCCGCCTCGACGGGCGCGAGATCGCCCAGGAAATCAGACACGAAAAGCGCGCGGGAATGGGGCGGCATACCGCGGGTTTCCGGCGCGCCGTAATCGGGCGCCTCGCGCTCGGCGCTGAGGGCCTCGGCAAGGCGCAGCAATTGCAGCGGCCCAGAGCGCGGCGGCAGGCCCATGCCCGACAGCCCAACCCGCTCGCCCCCGCGCATCAGCAGCACGGCCACGGCCATCGCCAGCACCCGGGCACGCTCGGCTTTGGTTGGGTGATCGCGGGCGCCCGAAAAGCCCATCGAGGCCGCGTCGTCGACCCAGAGCAGCACGCTTTGCGCCGCCTGCCATTCCTTTTCGCGCACGAAATGCGCGTCCGACCGGCCCGAGCGGCGCCAGTCGATCATCCGCGCCTCGTCGCCCGCATGGGCCGGGCGGTATTGCCAGAACTCGTCGCCGGTGCCCGACCGACGCCGCCCGTGTTCGCCCAGCAGCACCGTGCTGGCCAGATGCTCGGCATCGGCCATGAGCGGCGGCAGCGGCGCGGCCAGCGCCTCGGCGCGGGAACGAAGGGCGGCGGGGTGGCTCACGCGGCGGCCTCGACGCGGGTGATTTCCTCGGCGACGGCCGAGATGATACCGCCCAGATCCTCGCCGCGGGCCCGCGCGGCAAAGCTGAGCGCCATGCGGTGGATCAGCACGGGCGCGGCCATCTTGAGCACGTCCTCGGCCGAGGGCGCCAGCCGGCCCTCCAGCAGCGCCTGGGCGCGGACCGTCAGCATCAGCGCCTGCGCCGCGCGCGGCCCCGGCCCCCAAGAGACGTTCTCGCGCACCGCCTGCGCCGCCTCGGCCTCGCCGGGGCGGCAGGCGCGCACCAGGTCGAGGATCAGCTCGACCACCCCTTCGCCCACGGGCATCCGCCGCACCAGCGTCTGCGCCGCGATCAGCTCTTCGGCGGTGAACACGCCGCGCGCCTCTTCCTCGGCAACGCCGGTGGTGGCGATCAGGATGTCATGCTCGGTCTTGCGGTCCGGGTAGGGCACGTCGATCTGCACCAGGAACCGGTCGAGCTGGGCCTCGGGCAGCGGATAGGTGCCCTCCTGCTCGATCGGGTTCTGGGTGGCCAGCACGTGAAAGGGCGGCGTCAGGGCATGGGCCTCGCCGGCGATGGTGACAGATTTTTCCTGCATCGCCTGCAACAGCGCCGACTGGGTGCGGGGGCTGGCGCGGTTGATCTCGTCTGCCATCAGGAGCTGGCAGAAGATCGGCCCCTCGATGAAGCGGAAGGCGCGGCTGCCGTCCTGGGCCGTCTCCAGCACCTCCGAGCCCAGGATATCTGCGGGCATCAGGTCGGGGGTGAACTGGATGCGCGCGCCGTTCAGGCCCATCACGGTGGACAACGTGTCGACGAGCCGCGTCTTGCCCAAGCCCGGCAGGCCGATCAGCAGGCCATGACCGCCGCAAAGCAGCGCGGCAAGCGTCAGATCGACCACGCGCTCCTGCCCGATGAACCGCTTGGTGATGCTGGCCTTTGCCTCGGCCAGCTTGACGCCAAGCGCTTCGATCTCGGACACCAGCTGCGCCTCGTCGCTCATGACATTTCTCCCTGCGGTTATATGTGGCACCATTAAAGGCAGATATCTCGCGAGGCACAAATGGCAAAAACCGATGCCGGACAAATGATCGTGAAACCCTCGGCCGAGTCGCTGGCCGAATCGGCACGGGCCGCCGGAACGCGCGGATTGCCGCCGGTTCATGCCTGGAACCCGCCGTTTTGCGGCGATCTCGACATGCGCATCGCGCGGGACGGCACGTGGTTCTACCTCGGCACGCCGATCGGCCGGCCCGAACTGGTGCGGCTGTTTTCCACCATCCTGCGCCGCGACGGGGAGGATTATTTCCTCGTCACCCCGGTCGAGAAGGTGGGCATCACAGTCGACGATGCCCCCTTCGTGGCGGTGGATTTCGAGGCGAAGGGCGCGGGCGAGGCGCAGTCCCTCACCTTCCTGACCAACATGGGCGACAAGGTGACGGCGGGGCCCGACCACCCGATCCGGGTCGAGCGCGACCCAGAGACCGGAGAGCCCTCGCCTTACGTTCTGGTGCGCGACCGGCTGGAGGCGCTGATCGACCGCAAGAGCTTTTACCGGCTGGTCGAGATTGGCGCCCATGCCGAGCATGAGGGGGATAACTGGTTCGGCCTGTGGTCGCGCGGGCGGTTCTTCCCGGTCATCCCCTCGGCCGAACTGGGGTAGGCGTCAGCAGGCCGCCCGGTCGGCACAGCCCGAGGCAGCGGTTTCCAGCTCCAGCGTGGCGTGGTCGATGCCGAATTCCTGCGCGAGCATCGCCTTGGCGCGCGCGGTGATCTCGGGGAATGCGGCGACACGGTCACCGGCAATCACCAGGTGCGCCTCGAGCGCGGTTCGCCGCTCGTCGATTTGCCACAGGTGCAGGTGGTGCACGTCCTCTACCCCATCCTCGGCGGCCAGCCGGTCGTGCAGCCTGTCCAGCGGCGGGGCGGCGGGGGTGCCCATCATCAGCATCCGGATCACCGGGCCGATCTCGCGGCCCGCGTGCCACAGGATGTAGCCGGAAATACCCAGCGTCACCAACGGGTCGATCAGCCGCCAGTCATAGAGCAGGATCAGGCTGCCGGCCACGATCACGGCGACCGATCCCAGCGCGTCGGCCAGGTTGTGCAGGAACGCGGCGCGGATGTTGACGCTGTCCTGCGCCATGCGCCAGGTCAGGTAGGCCGTCACCGCGTCGACGATGAGCGCGAGGCCGGCAATAACGACGACGATCCAGCCTTCCACGCCGGGCGGGTCGATCAGCCTGCCGATGGCCTCGTAGATCAGGAACAGCCCGATCAGGATCAGCGCGTTGAGGTTGATCAGCGCGGCCACGATCTCGGCCCTGCCATAGCCAAAGGTCATGCTCTCGTCGCGGGGGCGGCGGGCGATGCGCCGGGCGGCCAGTGCCATGATCAGCGACACCGCGTCGGAAAGATTGTGCACCGCATCCGCGATCAGCGCCAGCGAGCCCGACAGGATGCCGCCAACGATCTGCCCCACCGTCAGCAACAGGTTGGCCGCCACCGCCCAGGCCACCCGCCTATCGCCCGTGGCGGCGTCTACATGAGGGTGGCGATGGTCGTGCGGCATGGGCGGAGTTTGGGCGCGGCGTGCAGCCGATGCAAGCACGCCAACTCCCGTTTAGCGCACGGCCATGACCGTGCAGGGCGCGTGGTTCACCACATGGCTGGCCGTGGTGCCCAAGAGGTAATCCTGGATGCGCGGATTGGCCGATTCCATCACGATCATGTCGATGGACTCGGATTGCGCCAGCTTGACGATCTGGCGGTGCGGCGCGCCTTTTCGGACCAATAGACGGACAGCAACGTCGCCCGCAGGATTCTCTTTTAGGAATTTCTTGAGCCGGTCCATCCAGAAGGCCTCGGAATCGTGGATGTTGAGGTTTCGCTCCATCTCGGGGACGACGGTAGCGAGGATCACCTCGGCGCCGTGCCAGCGGGCCTGCCGCAGCGTCTCGCCATAAGCGGGATGGGCGAGTTCGGCGTGGCGCAGGTTGAGCGGGCACAGGATCTTGTGGATATCGCGCGGCATGTGGGGGCTCCTGCAGGGAACGGTTGCGATTTCCCCGCTACATAGGGCCGGCGCCTGCCCGGCCCATGTCGCAAAGCGCCGATGTAGAGAGCGGAAGCGGCGTTTAGTGCGCCTCCGCCCAGTTCGCGCCCTGCCCCGCGTCCACGACCAACGGCACGTCGAGCTGCACCGCCGGCTTCGCGGCCCCCTCCATAACGTTGCGCACCGCCGCGACGGTGTCGTCCACCGCGCCCTCCTCGACCTCGAAGATCAGCTCGTCATGGACCTGCAACAGCATCTTGGCGGGCAGGTCGGCTATCGCCTCGGGCATGCGGACCATCGCCCGGCGGATGATGTCGGCCGCCGTGCCCTGGATCGGCGCGTTGATCGCCGCGCGCTTGGCGAACCCCGCCTGCGGGCCCTTGGCGCCGATCTCGGGCGTGTGGATGCGCCGTCCGAAAAGGGTCTGAACGTATTTGTGCCCTTTGGCGAAGGCGATCGTTTCGTCCATGTAGTCCCGGATGCCCGGGAAGCGTTCGAAATAGCGGTCGATGAAGCCCTGCGCCTCGCTGCGCGGGATGCGCAGGTTGCGCGCGAGGCCAAAGCCCGAAATCCCGTAGATCACGCCGAAATTGATCGCCTTGGCGCGGCGGCGCACCTCTGGCGTCATCTCGTCCATCGGCACGTCGAACATCTCGGACGCGGTCATCGCGTGGATGTCCTGCCCTTCGCGGAACGCCTCTTTCAGCGCGTCGATCTCGGCCATGTGGGCGAGGATCCTGAGCTCGATCTGGGAATAGTCGAGGCTGACCAGCACGCGGCCCTTGTCGGCCACGAACGCCTCGCGGATGCGGCGGCCCTCTTCGGTGCGCACGGGGATATTTTGCAGGTTCGGGTCGGTCGAGGCCAGCCGCCCGGTGATCGCCCCGGTGATGACGTAAGAGGTATGCACACGGCCCGTCTCGGGGTTGATGTGGTCCTGCAGCGCGTCGGTATAGGTCGATTTCAGCTTCGATAGCTGGCGCCAGTCGAGCACGCGGGCGGGCAGGTCGTGGCCTTCGGCGGCGAGGTCTTCCAGCACGTCGGCGCCGGTGGCATAGGCGCCGGTCTTGCCCTTCTTGCCGCCCGAGAGGCTCATCTTGTCGAACAGGATCTCGCCCAGTTGCTTGGGCGAGCCCACGTTGAATTTCTCGCCCGCCAGTTCGTGAATCTCGGCTTCCAGCCCGGCCATCTTTTGCGCGAACGCATTGGACATCCGGCTCAGCGTGTCGCGGTCCACCTTGATTCCCGCCATCTCCATACCGGCCAGCACCGGCACCAGCGGGCGTTCCAGCGTCTCGTAGACGGTGGTGACCTTGCGCTGGTGAAGCTGCGGCTTGAAGATTTGTGCCAGCCGCAGGGTGATGTCGGCGTCTTCGGCGGCGTATTTCACCGCCTCGTCGATCGGCACCCGGTCGAAGGTGATCGCCGATTTGCCCGTGCCCAGCAGCGACTTGATCGGGATCGGGTCGTGTTCGAGGTAGCGTTCCGAGAGCGCATCCATCGAATGGCCGTGCAGCCCCGCGTTCATCGCGTAGGACATCAGCATCGTGTCGTCGATCGGCGCCACCTCGATGCCGTAGCGGGCCAGAACCTTGGCGTCGTATTTCATGTTCTGGCCGATCTTCATCACCGCCGGATCTTCGAGCAGCGGCTTGAGCATCGCCATCGCCTCGTCCAGCGGCATCTGCCCCTCGGCCAGCGCGTCCGATCCGAAAAGATCGTCGCCCGCGCCGCGGTGGGCCAGCGGGATATAGCATGCCTGTCCCGGCTCGACCGACAGCGAGACGCCCACCAGGTCGCAGCGCATCTCGTCTAGCCCGGTGGTCTCGGTATCCACCGCCACCCAGCCACGAGCGGTGGCGCGGTCCACCCACGCCTGCAACGCCCCTGCATCGCGGACGCATTCGTAGCTGTCCGGCGCAAAGGGCAGCTTGTCGGGCGCGTCGGGCGCGTCGGGCGGGTTCGCGCCGGCCGGGTCGGTGTCGGCGATCACCGGAGCATCGACGCCCAGCCCGTCGGCGATCCGCTTGGTCAGGGTGCGGAACTCCATCTCGGTCAGGAAACCCAGCAGCGCCTCGGGGTCGGGCTCTTTCACCTCAAGATCGTCGAGGGTGAATTCGAGCGGCATCTCGGCATCGAGCGTCACCAGCTTTTTCGACAGCTCGATCTGGGCGCGGTTCTCGATCAGGGTCTGGCGGCGCTTGGGCTGCTTGATCTCCTCTGCCCGGTCCAGCAGCGTTTCAAGATCGCCGAAATCGTTGATCAACAGCGCCGCGGTCTTGATGCCAATCCCCGGCGCGCCGGGAATGTTGTCGACGCTGTCGCCGGCCAGCGCCTGCACGTCGACCACCCGGTCGGGGCCGACGCCGAATTTTTCCTCGACCTCCTCCACCCCGATCCGGCGGTTCTTCATCGCGTCCAGCATCTCGACCCCGCCGCCGACCAGCTGCATCAGATCCTTGTCCGAACTGATGATCGTCACCCGCCCGCCGGCCTCGCGGGCCTGGCGGGCGAGCGTGGCGATGATGTCGTCGGCCTCGTAATTCTCCTGCTCGATGCAGGCGATGTTGAAGGCGCGGGTCGCCTCGCGCGTCAGCGGGATCTGCGGGCGCAGGTCCTCTGGCATCTCGTCGCGGTTGGCCTTGTACTGGTCGTAGAGGTCATTGCGGAAGGTGTGGCTGCCCTTGTCGAAAATCACCGCCACATGGGTGGGCGCGTCGGGGCCGGCGTTATCCTCGACGTATTTGTGGACCATGTTGCAAAAGCCCGACACGGCACCCACCGGCAGCCCGTCGGATTTGCGCGTCAAGGGCGGCAGCGCGTGGAAGGCACGGAAGATGAAGGCCGAGCCGTCGATCAGGTGCAGATGGCAGCCCTTGCCGAATCCGGTGCTCATGTCGCCGCGCGCCTCCTGTTGGTCCGCCCTTGGTATTGGCACGAAGCCTCGCGCGCTTCCAGCCGTTTGCGGGCTCAGGCGCAGGGGGCCGTCGCTGCCTCATCCGCCTCCAGCGCGATCAGACGGCGCAGATCGGGCGCTGCGATCCGGCCCAGATGCGCCGTGCGGCCGACCACCAGCGCGGGCGTGCCGACAAAGCCGAAGCGTCGGGCCAGCCCGGCGCTGACCGCAAGCTGCCGGTCGATCGCGGGGGCCTGCATGTCGGCGACAAGCCGCTCGCCGTCGATGCCCAGCGCCTCGGCCAGATCGCGCAGGTAGCCGGGGCTGGGTGCGAATGACGACCGGGCGAGGCGCAAATGCATCGCGTCGCCCGCCCCCTGCCGTTCAGCCGCAAGCGCCGCCCGCGCGGCCAGCACCGACCCCGCCCCTAAAAGCGGCAGCTCGTGCCAAACCAGCCGGATCGGCGGGTCGGCCGCGGCCTTGAGGTCGAGCAGCAGCGGCGTCAGCACCCGGCAATAGGGGCAACGGAAATCGGAAAAATAGGCCACCGGCACGGCCTCTCCGAGCGCCGCGCCAAAGAGAAGGGCGCAGATATCGCCCCCGGGCGCCGCGGCCGCGGGCGCCTCGCCGGCATCGAGCCCGGCGAAGAGCGCCGTGCCGGCGGAAAACTCCGCCTGCGCGGTCCGCCGAAAGCCGGGCAGGCCCGCCACCGGCACGAAATCGAAGCGGCGGGGCACCATGCGGCGGTAGAGACCCGGCCCCGCGGACAGCGCCGCGGCGGCCAGCGCCGCGCCCCCCAGCCACAGCAGGTTGCGGCGGGTATGCTCGGTCATGCGCTCACCCGAACATGTCCAGCGCCTCGGCCAGAATCGCCTCGGGCGCGTCCTCTTGCACCAGGTGCCCCGCACCGGGCACCCGCACCAGCCGGCAGCCCGGCAACATCGCCGCCAGCCGCTCGCCCGCGGCCAGCGGTATCCATTGGTCCTCTTGCCCCCAGATCAGCCGCACCGGGCAGCGCAGGCCGGGATACCCCGGCTCGACCTCGTCGGTATAGGCCATGTCCATCTGGGCGATCTGGCGGTAAAAGGCGGGCTGGCCCTCGGCCCCCAGCCAGGGCGCAATGTACGGATCGAGCGCCGCATCCGTCAGCCCGGCATGGCTGGAGGTGCGGATATAGGCGGCCAGCAACGCGCGCTGCATGTAGTCGGGCACACCTGCGAATGCCGCCTCGTGGCGTTTGACATGGGCCACGAAGGCGCTGCCCCACGGGCGCAAGGCCACCGGGTCGATCAACAGCAGCCGGTCGTAATCGAGCCCGTCCAGGAGATGCGCGCGCAGCGCCGTGGCACCGCCGAAATCGTGGGCGATCACGCCCGGCGCGTCGAGCTGCCAATGGGCGAAGAGCGCCGCCAGCACCCCGTTCTGCACCCCAAGCGACACGTCGCCGGCGGGCTTGGCCGAGGCCCCGTAGCCCAGCAGGTCGTACAGGTAGACCCGGTGGCGCACCGCCAGCACCGGGGCGATGCGGTGCCAGACATGCGAGGAAAACGGCGTGCCGTGGATCAGCACCAGCGGCGGGCCCTCGCCCATCACGCGCGTCGCGATCTCCTGCCCGCCGACGCGGACCGGCACCGGCGGCGGCAGAGGCATGTCACTTCACCTTGCCGGCAAAGCTTTCATGGATGAATTTCTTGTCGCAATAACCGCATTCGACCCACCCCTTGTCCTGCGGGATCTGCAGCCAGACCCGCGGATGGCCGAGCGCGGGGCCGCTGCCATCGCAGGCCACGCGCCATTTGCTGACGATTTCGGTCTCCGGCGCCGGGGTGTCTTCGTCCTGTCCGGGGGCTTCGACGGGCATGGATTGGGCTCCGATCATTGTCGTGGCGGCGGGGTCGCCTTACTTCGGAGGGCATGATAGCGATTGGTCCGGCACGGGCAAGCGGCGCGAAAAGGGGGCGGCATGGGCGAGAACGCGATCGAAATCGAGGGGCTGACCAAGACCTACGCCGCCAGCGGCAGCCAACCCCCGAAAGAGGCGCTGAAAGCGGTTGATCTGAACATCCCGGCCGGGTCGATCTTTGGCCTGCTGGGCCCCAACGGCGCGGGCAAGTCGACGCTGATCAACATCCTGGCCGGGCTGGTGCTGAAGACCTCTGGCCGCGTGCAAATCTGGGGTTTCGATCAGGACGTCAACCCGCGCCAGTCGCGCGCCTCGATCGGGGTGATGCCGCAGGAACTGAACATCGACCCGTTCTTCACGCCCCGCGCCGCGCTGGAGGTGCAGGCGGGGCTTTACGGCGTGCCGAAATCCCAGCGCGTGACCGACAAGGTGCTCAAGGCCATCGGGCTGGAAGACAAGGCCGACGCCTATGCCCGAAACCTTTCGGGCGGGATGCGGCGGCGGCTGCTTCTGGGCAAGGCCCTGGTGCATCGGCCGCAGGTTCTGGTGCTGGACGAGCCCACGGCCGGCGTCGATATCGAGCTGCGCCAGATGCTGTGGGCCAATATTCGCCGGCTGAACGAGGAACAGGGCACGACGATCATCCTGACCACCCATTACCTGGAAGAGGCCGAGCAGATGTGCGACGAGATCGCCATCATTAACCATGGCGAACTGATCGCGCGGGATTCCACCGCCGCGCTGGTGGGGCGGATGGACGCCAAGACGCTGGTGATCCACCCCGACGGCGACGCGACGCTGCCCGAAATGCCCGCCGGCGTCGAAAGCTGCCAGCGGCGCGACGGCGCGTTCTGCTTCACCTACCGCCGCGGCGAGATCGCCACCGGCGCGGTGCTGGAGGCGGTGCGCAAGGCCGGTATCGTGATCCGCGACGTGGCCACCGAAGAACCCGACCTTGAGGATGTGTTCGTGGCGCTGACCTCGGACAAGGGCAAGGCCGCCTGAGGCCGGCGACCATGGCCCGCGTGATTCTCTTCAACAAGCCCTACGGGGTGCTGTCGCAATTCACCGATGCCGAGGGGCGCAAGACGCTGGCCGATCATATCGACGTGCCCGGCGTCTATCCCGCAGGGCGGCTGGACCGCGACAGCGAGGGGCTTTTGGTGCTGACCGATGACGGGCGGCTGCAGGCGAAGATTGCCAGCCCGAAGCACAAGACGGAAAAGACCTACTGGGTGCAGGTCGAGGGTACACCCGACACGGCGGCGCTGGATGCGCTCTGCCGTGGCGTGACCCTCAAGGACGGCCCCACCCGCGCCGCCCGCGCACGCCTCATCGACCCGCCCGCCGGGCTCTGGCCGCGCGATCCGCCGGTCCGGTTTCGCAAGTCGGTGCCCGATTGCTGGCTGGAACTGACCATTTCCGAGGGCCGCAACCGGCAGGTGCGACGGATGACGGCTGCAGTGGGCCACCCGACGCTGCGGCTGATCCGATACCGGGTCGGCCGCTGGACGCTGGAGGGTCTCAAGAACGGGGACTGGCGGGAAATTGGCAGGGGCTCGAACGGGACCGGGGTGTGAAACACCGCGGACCGGCCGAAACCGGGCCTGCGCTGCAACCGCGCGGTTTATCGGCCGATCACGGCATCGCGGGCCGACTCGGCGGCGATCCGCCGGATGTCGCAGCGCGCGATCGAGATGTCGTCCAGGTTCCGGTCCGACATGGTTTCCAGTTCCCTCAAGGTCTGGGCGTAGACCTGCCGCCGCAGTTGCCATGTCTGGTACTGCTCAAGCTTGCGCCCGATAAGGTTTTGCCACTTGGCGGGAAAGATGCCCGCCTGAAGGACTGCATTGCGTTGCATGGTATGCTCCTAGCCGTATTGGGCGCCGCACGGACGCCGTTTTCCCTCCCGTTTTCGTGTAGCTATCCCCCGAACGCGCCATTCGGCCTCTGGGATGTAAAGGGACCCCCTGCAAGGCGGAGCCCCGGCGCGAGCAGCCGATGCTGCATCAGCATTGCTGCACTGCAGTATACTTGGGCTGGATGCGGCGGTTTAGAAGATGCCTTTTCGGAACAGCCGCTTTGCCCGGGGTGCAACGCCCCGTGCCGAGATTGCCCTTTAGAAAGGCGTCACGCCGCAAAACGCGGCCCGGCCAGCATCGAAGGCCCGGCGCGGGCGGGGCCTTTTGCAGCCTAACGCTTTTGCAGCATCCGCCCCAGGGGGCGCCCGGCGAGAATATGCATATGCATATGGGGCACCTCTTGCACGCCGTCGTCCCCGGCATTGGTGATCAGGCGGAACCCGTCGCCGCCCTCACCGGGCTGGATGCCCCTCATCCGGCAGATCTGGCCGATCACGCGCGAAAAGTCGGCAAGTTCCGCGTCGGACGCCTCCAGCGCGAAATGGTCGTAGCAGACGTAAGGGCCTTTCGGGATGACCAGCACATGCACCGGCGCCTGGGGCGCTATATCGTTGAAGGCAAGCGTGTGCTCGGTCTCCATCACCGTATCGTTCGGGATCTCCCCGCGCAGGATCTTTGCGAACACGTTCTGGTCGTCATAGTCATAGGTCATCGGGGCGCTCCTCAATCGGCAAAGAGATAATGGGCGGCGGCGATTTCGCGGGCCTTGTCGTAGGGCAGTTCGAGAAACTGCGCCAGCGGCGCCGCGTTCTCATCGACGCTGGCCGTCTGCCGCATGCGGTAGAGATGCGGGAAATCGGCGTCGCGGATGCGGTCGCTCTCGAAGATCACGTCGTTGCGGATGGTGGGCAATAGCCGGTCCATCACCTCTTTCGGGGTATGCTCTCCGGCCAGTCCCACCCGGTGGGCATGGCCGATGAGATACTCGTCGGTGAACTGGCACTGAACCTCCAGCATCTTGGTCTTGGACCGGTCCGAATAGAAATCCTGCATCAGCTCGAGGCTGGCTGGGTCGAGACAGATGATCAGCCGGTCGGTATCGTAATAGTCGAACAGCATCCGCATCAGCGCCCGACGGTGGCGGGTGCGCTTTTCCAGCGATGCCTGGATGCCGCCGAGATTGGGCAACGCCGTGTCGGCCTCGTCGAAAAGATACTCGACCGCCGGCAGGTTGGTCGCCTGCCGCACCCGGTCGACCAGGCGTTTGGCCACGTGCCATTTCTTGCAGGTCACGATCAAGAGCTCGCGCTCGCGCCCGAGGCTTGCCTCTTTTTCCCAGAAACGGGGCGCAAAGCGGCGCCCGACCCGGCCGCGCCCGGTGAGAAACTGAAACAGGCTGAGCCCCTCGTTGGAGATGTCGAAATCGAGCTTGCGGCTGGCATAGAGCGCGCCGAGCCGGCGCTTGAGCTCGCGCGCCTCCGGCGAGATCTTGCGCGCGAAGAGGAAATCCTGACCGAGCAGCAGGTCGTAATGGTCGTTGTAGAAGGTGACCGGCATCCCGTAATCGGAAAACATCAGGAAGGTCAGCGTGCGGGGTCGCAGCTCGACCTCGGGCACCAGATGGCGCACCAGGGTCTGGAAAAACGTCTCGTCGGGAATCCAGGTGGTGCGGAAAAACCGCACGATGTCGGGCCGGGCGCGGCAAAAGTCGAGCACCGCCTCGATGGTCGACCGGCGCAGGCACCACCACTGGCTGCCGATCATGATTTGCAGGTCGGCCGGGATCTCGCGCTTGAGCCCCAGACGTTTTTGCAGGTCATAGGCGGCGTAGAACAGTCGCTTGTATTTCCGTTCGTTGAAGAAATGGCGATAGACCAGCCGGTCGCCCTTCATCCCGGTCTTGATCCAGTCGGACTCGAAGAAATCGAAGCTTTCGATATAGTCCACGTCCTCGGCATCGAGGTAGGAATGGGTGTATTCGGCCGATTTGATCGCCATGCAGTCGCCCGACAGCATGTAGAAATGGGTGGCCTTGGGAAACGCCTCTTCGGCCGCCTCCACCGCGTTCAGCGTGGCCTCGACCAGCGACCATTCCCCCCAGCCGCATCTGATGCGTTTCTTGGCGAATGTCACCGAGGGGTTGGAGTCGAGCGCGGCACGGATCGCGTCGTAATCCGTCTTGGGTGCGCGCGCATCGAAATGGATCGCCATCAGGTCGCCCGCCGCGGTCAGCCGCTCGGCCTGCTTGATGATCGCATCCGGATCCTTGTGGCATAGCAGGATGAAGGCGATCTTGGCCATCGGCCCCCTTTTTCCAAGATTTCGCCGTGCCGTTTGCGGGACAGGGCAGATATGGCGGTCAGCCGTTGAAAAAACCGTATAACTTTGCTTTCTACATGTCACCGGAGCCTGTGCAATGGCTCGTCGCAAAAAGGAGTAGCGCCCATGGGCTTTCCCGGCACCTGGATGACGACGAGCGAAAGCATGGTCTACCGCGTCGTGCCGAAATGCGCCTGCTCCACGATCGGGCAGATCATGTTCTACTCCGATCACGGCGAATTCTTCGACGGCGACGTGCACGACGCCACCGCGGGCCTGCACAAATGGGCGCTGGAGGACAGCCACGCCCCCATCGAGCGCGTCGTGCGCGGGCACGAGGCCTATGCCTTTACCTGCGTGCGCAACCCCTATTCGCGCATCCTGTCGTCCTTTTTCGACAAGATCTGCGGCATCCAGCGCAACGGCAAACGCTACCGCGGCAAGCTGGTGCCGCTATTGGTCCAGAAATACGGCATCGAGGTCGGCGGCGAGGACGGCAAGCAGGAGTTCGACCAGATCAAGAGCTTTCGCCGGTTCCTGCTATTCGCGCGCGACACCATCCGCTGGCGCCGCCCGATGGACCCCGACATCCATTGGTCGGCCATGTCTGGGCATGTCTCGACCTTCATCGTCAATGGCGGGCGTTACGACCACATCTTCTTCACCGAAAAATTCAACGAGGGGATGCAGACGGTGCTCGACGCGGTCGAAACGCCCCATGGCGTCACGCTCGACGAGATACCGCGCTTCAACGAATCCCAGGGCCACGGGCCGGAACGCGCGCATCCGGTCGAAGACTATTTCGACGACCTGTCGATGCACCTCGTCTACGAGATCTACAAACGCGACTTCGTGCTGTTCAAATACGATTTCGAAAACCCGGGCAACAAGATGCCCATCGGCGAGATCGACCTCGACGAGGTGCACGCCAAGCTGGGCGACTAAGCGCGCGCCGTCACGTCAGCCCGTGTTCCCGAAACAGCGCTTTGAGGTCGGCCTCGGCGCGGGCGCCGATATGGCTGATGATCTCGCTGGCCGCGATGCAGCCCATGCGCCCGCAGGTCTCCAGCTCATGGCCATGGGTCAGCCCCCAGAGAAAGGCCCCGGCGAAGAGGTCGCCCGCGCCGGTGGCGTCGACCACCCGCGTCGGCACGGCGGGCGCGTGCCAGCGCTGCCCGCCCGACAGGATATGCGCCCCGTTCTCGCTGTCGGTGCAGGCGACGATGTCGATCTCGGCGGCCGCGCGGCTGAGCGCCGCGTCGAAATCGTCGGTCTCGTACATCGACAGTATCTCGGCGCGGTTCGCGAACAGCAGGTCGACATCGGCCCGGATCATCCGGCGAAAGGCGTCGCGGTGGCGTTCCACGCAGAACGGGTCGGACAGGGTCAGCGACACGCGGCCGCCGGCCGATTTCGCCGCGCCGATGGCCCGCGCGAAGGCCTCGTGGCTTTCGGGCCCGTCGAAGCGGTAGCCTTCGAGGTAGATCCACTCGGCGCCCGCCACCTGACGTTCGTCGATGTCGGACGGCGTGAGGTGCTCGGTCACCCCGAGATAGGTGTTCATCGAGCGTTCGCCGTCAGGCGTGACCAGCACGATGCATCGCCCGGTTTCCCCGTCGGTCTCCTTCGGCGCGGGCGGCGTGTCGTACTCGGCCCCCTGCGCGCGCAAATCATGGGCGAAGATCGCGCCCAGCTGGTCGTCCTTGACCTTGCCGACATAGGCCGTGCGCCCGCCCAGATGCGCGATGCCCGCGATGGTGTTCGCGGCCGATCCGCCCGAGATTTCCTGCGCCGGGCCGATCTGTCCGTAAAGATGCACCGCGCGCTGCATGTCGATGAGCTGCATGATGCCCTTCTCGATGCCATGCGTGTCGAGAAAGCCGTCTTCGGCATGGGCCAGGACGTCGACAAGGGCGTTGCCGATACCGACAACTTGGTAGGGTTTGGTCATTCGGTTTTGTCCTCAAAGGGGCAGAGATCGCGGATCAGGCAGGTGGGGCACATGGGCTTGCGCGCCTTGCAGGTGTAGCGGCCGTGCAGGATCATCCAGTGATGGGCGTGGCGCTGGTATTCGGCCGGCACGTTGTCCTCGATGGCGCGCTCCACCGCCTCGACGGTCTTGCCCGCGGCCACGCCCGAGCGGTTGCCGAAGCGGAAGATATGGGTATCGACCGCCTGCGCGGGCAGGCCCCACCACATGTTCAGCACCACGTTGGCGGTCTTGCGCCCCACGCCCGGCAGCGATTGCAGCGCGGCGCGCGAGGACGGCACCTCGCCGCCGTAGTCGTCTACCAGGATGCGGCTGAGCTTTATCACGTTCTTGGCCTTGTTGCGGTAAAGGCCGATCGTCTTGATATGCTCGATCAGCCCATCCTCGCCGAGCGCCAGCATCTTTTCCGGCGTGTCGGCGATCTGGAACAGCCCCCGCGTGGCCTTGTTCACCCCCGCATCGGTCGCCTGCGCCGACAGCGCCACGGCCACCACCAGCGTGTAGGCGTTCACATGCTCCAGCTCGCCCTTGGGCTCGGGCTCGGCCGCGTGAAAGCGGCGAAAGACCTCGGTGATCTTATGATAGCCCATCTGCTGTGCCATGCCCGCCGGTATGCCCCGCATAGGGGCCGGGGGCAAGCGGGCGGGGCCAGGTGTTTTGGCGCAGGTTTCGGGTCGCCGGAGGGCGCGCCGGCGCCTATTCTCGGGGCATGGCGCAAGGAGGACGCGCAATGAACGAGATGACGGAACCCGGCTATCACTACGCGGTCATGCGCCGCGCGATCGAGCGGATCGACGCGGCCGGCGGCGCGGCGCTGTCGCTCGACGACCTCGCCGCCGAGATGAACATGAGCCCGGCCCATTTCCAGCGCCTGTTCAGCCGCTGGGTCGGCGTCTCGCCCAAGCGCTACCAGCAATACCTGACGCTGGGCCATGCGCGCGCGCTGATGCGCGAGCGGTTCACCACGCTCGAGGCCGCCGATGCGGTCGGGCTGTCGGGCTCAGGCCGGCTGCACGATCTGTTCGTGCGGTGGGAGGCGATGAGCCCGGGCGAGTTTGCCCGCCGCGGCGCGGGGCTGACCATCGCCTACGGGTTCTTTCCCAGCCCCTTTGGCGAGGCGTTGGCGATGGGCACGGACAAGGGGCTGTGCGGGCTGGCCTTTACCGACGAGACAGGCCGCGAGGCGGCCCTGGCCGACATGACCGCGCGCTGGCCCGAGGCGCGGGTCGTTGAGGCGCCCGAGCGGCTGGCGCCGCTTGTCGAGGCCGCCTTCGCTCAGAAAGGCGAGGCGCGGCTGCACCTGATCGGCGGTCCGTTCCAGATCAAGGTGTGGGAGGCGTTGCTGGGCGTGCCCTCGGGGCAGGTCACCACCTATTCGGAAATCGCGCGCGCCGTCGGCCACCCCACAGCCGTCCGCGCCGTGGGCACCGCGGTGGGCCGCAACCCGATTTCCTGGCTCATCCCCTGCCACCGCGCGTTGCGCAAGTCGGGGGGACTGGGCGGCTATCACTGGGGCCTGCCGGTCAAGCGCGCCATGCTGGCCTGGGAGGCCGCCCGCGCCGATGCCAGGGCCTGAGACGGGCCCTGCGCGGAACATCGCCGACCGCGCCGGGCGCGCAGTGGGTTGGGGGCGCGGCACGCCATCTGCTATGCTAGTGGCAAAGCGATCCGAACCCATGAGGCCAACATGACCCGAGCACGCCATTCCCTGCTTCTGACGACCGCCGCCCTTGTGGCGCTGACCGCCTGTACCGATCCGAACACTCCGACCAACGACCCCTATCAGCGCACCAAGGAAGGCGCGATGGTGGGCGGCCTCGTCGGCGGCGTTCTGGGCGCGATCACCGCCGACGATTCCGACGAGCGCGGCCGCCGCGCCGTCGTCGGCGCGGCGCTGGGGGCCGCGGCGGGCGGCGTGATCGGCAACCAGTTGGACAAGCAGGCGGCCGAGCTGCGCCGCGACTTCGGCAATGACAGCATCATGGTGGTCAATACCGGCGACCGCCTGATCGTGACCATGCCGCAGGACATCCTGTTCCCCACCGACAGCGCGACGGTGAATCCCGGCCTGCAAGGCGATCTGCGGGTGCTGGCAGGCAGCCTGAACGATTATCCCAACACCACCGTCGACATCATCGGCCATACCGACAACACCGGTGCGTCGGAATACAATCAGGATCTGTCCGCGCGCCGCGCGACCTCTGTCGCCTCGGTGCTGACCGGCGCGGGCGTGTCTCCGGCGCGGCTGCGCGCCTACGGGCGCGGCGAGGATCAGCCGGTGGCCTCGAACCTCACCCCCGAGGGCCGGGCGCAGAATCGCCGGGTTGAAATCGTCATCCTGCCTTCTGCCTAGGCCCGTATCGGCCGGGATCTGGGGCCGGGGCGTCGCGCCCGGCCCCTTTTCCATTGCTGAAACCCGCGAAGCGGTCATATCTTTTGACCAAAGGGAGCGCCGCATGCCGTTTCAGAAGGTCGACACCGGAAAACGCTCGCAGGCGGTCGTGCATCAGATCGAACTGCTGATCCTGCGCGGCATCCTGCGCCCCGGCGATAGGCTGCCGTCGGAACGGGAGCTGGCCGAACAGATGGGCGTTTCGCGCCCCTCGCTGCGCGAGGCGGTGGCCGAGCTTCAGGCCCGCGGCCTGCTGAGCAGCCGGGCCGGGTCGGGCATGTATGTCGCCGAGGTGCTCGGCTCGGTATTTTCCGAGGCGCTGATCCGGCTTTTCGAATCCCATGACGAGGCGGTGTTCGACTATGTCGCCTTTCGGCGCGACATCGAGGGGCTGGCGGCCGAACGCGCCGCCCGGCTGGCCTCGGACACCGACCTCGAGGTGGTCGACACGATCTTTCACCGGATGGAGGCGGCGCACGGCAAGCGCAACCCCGACGACGAGGCACGGCTGGATGCCGAATTCCACCTCTCGATCATCGAGGCGGCGCATAACGTGATCATGCTGCACGTCATGCGCTCGATGTTCGACCTGTTGCGCGAGGGCGTTTTCTACAACCGCCAGATCATGTTCCGCCAGCGCACCACGCGGGCCATGCTGCTGGACCAGCACCGGGCGATCAACGAGGCGGTGCAGGCCCGCGACCCTGCCGCGGCCCGCGCCGCCGTCGTGGCCCATCTGGACTATGTCGAGCAGGCCCTCAGCGACCACCTGCTGTCAGAGCGGCACGAGGCGATTGCCCGGCTGCGGCTGCAGCACGCCCAGGGCAAGGACTGAGACGCGCGAAACGGCGGTTAGTCGTCGCTGAATCGGGTTGGTTCGCCTGGCGTCCAGCGCTGCCATTCGATGGCGGCGTGTCCGCGCCTGCGAGGCGGCGCTTCCCCGCCCGTCCCGGGTAGAGGGGGGCGCCTGGCGCGGAGAATCGAACATCTCGCCTGGCGGCGCATGGCGGATATGGGACATTGTCCCACAAGAAAACCCGGCCGGTAAGGCCGGGTTTACTGCTGAGCGGTCTGTCTCGCGCCTCAGTGAAGCTTGGCGCCCACCTGCTTGATCGCGTCGTCGATCAGCGCGTTGCCCTTGGCGTCGGTCATCTGGCCCGAGAGCACATCGGCGGCCGCGGCCGTCGCCACGGCGATGGCCCGATCACGCACCTGGCGCAGCGCGCCGGCCTCGGCCGAGGCGATCTGCTCTTCGGCGGCCTGCAGGCGCCGCGCGATCGAATCCGCGATGTCCTTCTTCGCGGACTCCGCGGCATCTTCGGCCTCGCTGCGGGCGTGGGCGATGATCGCCTCGGTCTGCTCCTTGACCTCGCGCTGCTTGCGCTCGTACGAGGCCAGCACCGTCTGGGCCTCTTCGCGCAGGGCCTTGGCCTCGTCCAGCTCGCCGCGGATCTGATCGGCCCGCTTGTCCAGCATGGCCACCACCTTGCCCGGCACGCCCAGCGCGACGAGAACGCCGACGAAGATCAGGAAGGCGATCAACACCACGAAGTCGGTGTTGTAGAGCGAGAAGAAGGGACCCGTTGCAGCCAGCGCCGGGCTGGCCATGAGCGACAGGAGAATGGCAAGTCGTTTCATGGTCGCTACCCCTTCAGCCGCGCGGCGACGGCGGACTCGACCGAGGCGGCATCGGTACTCTGACCCAGCGCCTCGACGATCTCGCGCGCAGTGGCGCGGGCCACCTCGGTGACGTTTTCCAGCGCGCTCTCTCGAATTTCCTCGATGCGGCCTTCCGATTCCGCGGCCTTGGCCGCGATCTCGGCATCGGCCTTGGCGATGGCGGCGTTCAGGTCTTCCTGGATCTCGGCCTTGGCCTCGGCGATGATCTTGTGCGCCTCGGCCCGGGCGTCGGCCAGAGCCTTGTTGTAGGCCTCTTCGGCCTGCTGGGCACGCAGCTTGAGTTCCTCGGCCATGGCGAGGTCGTTGGTGATGGTTCCCCGCCGTTCGGCCAGAACCGCACCGATGCGCGGCAGGGCGATGCGCGACAGGACGTAGTAGATCACGACGAGCGTGACGATGAGCCAGAAGATCTGGTTCGGAAAGGTCGAAAAATCGAGCTGCGGCATGCCGACAGCCTCACCGCCATTTCCGGCGGCATCGGCCGCGTGCGCGGCCCCCTCTTCGACAGCGTTCGTTTCTGTTGCCATGTCGTCCCCCTGGAACCCGGGTTTACACCGGGTGGGCGCGTGTCGTCACCCCCACCCGGCCGTAAGGATCGGTTCGGCGGGTGCTTAGACGGCGAACATCAGCAGAAGCGCGACGAGGAACGAGAAGATCCCCAGAGCTTCGGCGAACGCGATACCGATGAACATGGTGGCGGTCTGCGAAGCGGCCGCCGAGGGGTTGCGCAGCGCGCCCGAGATGTAATTGCCGACCACGTGGCCCACACCGACGGCGGCGCCGCCCATGCCGGTACAAGCCAGACCAGCGCCCACATAGGCACCCATTTGAACGATATCGCCTTCCATGTCGATTGCTCCTTACGTTGGAAGTGGCAGAGATGCGTGTGTCGATTCAGTGATGCGGATGCAGCGCATCGCGCAGGTAGACACAGGTGAGGATCGCGAAGACATAGGCCTGGATGAAGGCCACCAGCGTCTCCAGCGCGTAGATCGCCGTGATCGCCAGGATCGACAGCGGCGTGACCGCGATGCCGATGCTCGAGACCAGGATGAGCGAGGCGAAGCCCGCGAAAACCTTGATCACCGCATGGCCGGCCATCATGTTGCCCATAAGTCGGATAGAGTGGCTGACCGGGCGCACGAAGTAGGAAATCACCTCGATGAAGGCCAGGATCGGGCGCAGCGCCAGCGGCGCCTGGTCGATCCAGAACAGCCGCAGAAAACCCATGCCGTGCTTGACGAACCCCAGGACGGTGACGCTGATGAACACCGCCAGCGCCATCGTCGCAGTCACCGCGAGGTGCGAAGTGGTGGTAAAGGCGGTGGGCAGCAGCCCGAGGAAGTTGCTGAACACGATGAAGATGAACAGCGTCATGATGTAGGGGAAGTACTTCAGCGCGTCCTTGCCGGCGACCTCTTCCACCATCTTGTAGACGAAGCCATAGGCAAGCTCGGCCACCGACTGGATGCGGTTCGGCACGACGGCGCGCCCGCGGGTGCCGATCACCAGCAGCAGCACCACGCACAGCACCGATATCGCCATCCAAAGCGTCACATTGGTGGGGGTGTACCAGCTGACCGGCCCGTCGCCGAACAGCGGCTCGACCAAGAACTGGTCCATCGGATGGATCTGGAGCCCGCCTTGTGCTTCTTCTGCCACCGTTTCAATCCCCTTCACCTTCGGCCGTGTCGGCCGACTGTTGCGCCTGAACCTCTTGCGCGGATCGCATCATCGTCCTGATGCCGGCCGCGAGGCCCAGAAGTACGAACAGCACCAGAAACAGGGGAATCGTGCCCAGCAGGACATCCAGCCCGTATCCGATGCCGAAGCCGATAACGATACCGGCCACAAGCTCGATCACCATCCGCCAGGCGAGGCTCGCCTGGGAATAATGCTCTTCCCGATGGGGTTTCGGCGGCTTATGCGCCGCCTTCGCAGCCTTTATCCGCGCCTCGAGACGCGCGAGGCGCTCTTTCTCGGCCGGATCCATCATATGCGAACGCCCCTCGGACAGTCGCGGCGAACGTAGAGAGCGGCGGCGACCAAGTCAAGCGCCTCAGAAACGGTGTAAGTTTCTGTTATTGTTATGTTTTACTCGGGCGCGGTATTGGACGGAACGCCCGGCTCATCCGGGTGCATATTCAACCAAACGGTTGACGGTTGGCGCGCGGCATCGCAAAGCTGCGGCCATGTCACAGGATCTGGACCAGGTTTTCGCCGCCCTTGCCGACCCGACCCGGCGGGCGATCCTGTCGATGCTGCTCGAAGACGACATGGCCGTGACCGACGTGGCCGAGCCGTTCGAGATGTCGCTGGCCGCCATCTCGAAGCATCTTGCCATCCTCTCGCGCGCAGGGCTGATCAGCCAGGAAAAGCGCGGCCGGGTCAAGTGGTGCAAGCTGGAGCCCGACGCCCTGCGCGAGGCGTCGGTCTGGATGCAGGGCTTCGGCCAGTTCGAGGCGGTCAACCTCGACGCCTTCGAGCGGTTTCTAGAGGCAGAGCTGAACGGGTGACGCGGGCGCCCGGTAGCCTTGGCAAGATCATTGCCCATGGTCGTGCCGATGACGCTGGCGTCGCGGGTCCTCAGCCGTCGTTCTTTAACAACAGGGTCAGCGCCAGCACCGTCAGCGCCACCCCGACCAGCACGATCCCGCGCGGGGCACCGTGGCCCAGGACGATCTCCCATCCGATCACCCAGGTCGGTGTCAGGTAGGTATAGGCCATCACCTTTGCCGCCGGCAGCCGCAGCGCCGCGTATTGTAAAAGCACGAAAGTCATCGCGCTGGCGCAGATGGCCAGGTAGAGCAGCACCCACCAGACGCGCCCCGGCAGCGCCCCCCAATCGGTGGCGGCCACCGCCCCGGCGCCGTAAAGCGAAAGCACCAGAAGCGCCGCCACCATCATCCCGAAGGTAAAGGCCAGCGCCGGCTCGCCTCGGTTGAGCTTGCGCACCATGGGCGTATAGGCGGCATGCGCGATGCAGCCGACAAAGAACACCGCCTCGCCGCGGCCGATGTCGAAGGCCAGCAGCGCCCCCAGATCGGCCCGGAAGATGACCCACAGCGCGCCTGCCGCGCCGACGGCCAGCGCCAGCGCCATGCGCGGGGTCGTCACCTGCCGCAGCAGAACCCAGCCGAACAGCGCCGACATCACCGGCGTGAGGGTGAAGACCGCGGAGGTCGAGACCGGCGGCGCGGTCTTCAGCCCCTCGAACATCAGCACGAAGTAGGTCCCGAAAACGCCGCCGAGCAGGAAAAACCGCCAGGGCGCGCGGAAATGGGCCGCCTTCAGACCGGGCCCCAGGGCCGCGGCGGCCCCGATCGCGGCACCGGCCAGCGCAAAGCGGATCGCGGTCAGGGCCACCGGGTCGATGTCGTTGGCAATCAGGCTGCCGAAACTGAACGACCCCGCAACCAGAGCCGAAAAGGCCAGCATCGCCAGGTGGCCGCCGCCGGTGGCGGGGCCGCTCAGGGCCACGTCGCCGCCGCCGCCTTCAGCCGGGCGGTGCAGCCCTGCACCTTGGCCGAGCGGTGCAGATCGACATGGGTGACCAGCCAAAGCGCCACGTCCCAGTCGGGCCGGGACGGGACAAGCTCGACCAGGTCGGGCCGGTCCGCCGCGTACCAGAGCGGGGCGAACCCGATACCGGCCCCGGCCTCGACGGCGTTCACTGTGCCGAGGATACCGCTTGCGCGAAACCCGATGCGGCTGGCCGGCACGGTCTGGCGCAGCCATTGAAAGAACGAGGCGCGATGGCTTTCGTCCGAGGGCCCGACGAACCTGTGGCCCGAGAAATCGCCTTCGAGGTCGAGCGGCCCGTGGGCGTCGACATAGGCACGGGTGGCAAAAAGCGCCGAGCGCTGGACGTAAAGCTCCTGCACCACGTTGTCGGGCTCGTCCGGGCGATTGCCCGCGCGCACGGCGACATGGGCCTCGCCGTATTCCAGCCGGAACAGCCGCTGATCGGAAACCAGTCGCACCGCAAGCTCCGGGTGGTCGTGCTGGAACGCCGCCAGCGCAGGGATCAAGAGCGGCGCGATCGCCTCGACCGTCGTCACCACCAGATCGCCGGTCATCGCCGCGCCCTGGCCGCGCAGCCGGCCGGCGAGCTGGTCGAATTGCTCGTCGGTGACCTGAGCCACCTGCAAAAGGTCGTGGCCCGCCTCGGTGGGGGTGTAGCCGCGGGCATGGCGCTGGAACAGCTTCACGCCCAGCCTCTCTTCCAGCGCGTCCACGTGACGGATCACGGTGGCGTGGTGCACGCCCAGCACTTCGGCGGCGCCGCTGACCGTGCCCTTGCGCGCCACCTGATAGGCGGTGCGAATCTCATCCCAGTTGTCCATTGCCATGCTGTGCGCCACCTCACAATCGCTGTTGAATATCGTCAATTGCGTTCGCTCGCGCAAGGTACAAGTAACGGGGCGTAACCCGACACATAGAGGTCTCCCCATGCCGCATACCCTTCTCCGCATCGACAGTTCCGCGCGCCGCGCGGGCTCGGTCTCGCGCGATCTGACCGACCGCATCGTCGCGCGTCTCGCCGATGGCGACACCGACGTCATCACCCGCGACCTGGCCACCGGCCTGCCGCAGATCACCGAAAGCTGGATCGGGGCGAATTTCACCCCCGAGGCCGAGCGCAGCGCCGCCCAGCGCGCCGAGCTGGCCCTGTCGGACGAGCTGATCGCCGAGTTGAAGGCCGCCGACACGGTGGTGATCGGCCTGCCGATCTACAATTTCGCCGTGCCCGCCAGCCTGAAGGCCTGGATCGACCTGGTGGCGCGCGCCGGCATCACCTTCCGCTATTCCGAGGCCGGGCCCGAGGGCCTGTTGTCGGGCAAGCGGGTGGTTGTCGCGGTCACCTCGGGCGGCACCGCCATGGGGTCAGAGATCGACCATGCGACCGGCTATCTGGCGCATGTGATGCGCTTTCTTGGTCTCACCGACGTGACCTTCGTCGGCGCCGACCGTCTGGCGATCGACTCCGAGGCCTCGCTCGCCGCGGCGCATCTGGCGGTCGAGGCCCTGCCCCGCGCCGCCTGATCGCGGCCGCCCGCCGCGCCGTCCCTCCCCGGCGCGGCGGGCCTTTGACGCTTGACTTCGCGGGCGCGACCCGCCAAAAGCCCAGCGATATCCGGAATGGTGTATGCCTTCCGGTCCCGGGCAGTCCCGGGATCGCCCCCCCGTCAGCGAGGTTTCGCCCACGGGGGCATATCGCGTTTGGCGCATAGCGCCGGGCTGACATCGGGGGCGCCCCTTCCCACATGAGGGGGCAGGTGCAAAGGGTCGCAAGGAGGGCCAGGGGCATGTTCGAAAGTCTTTCCGACCGCCTGTCAGGCGTCTTCGACCGGCTGACCAAGCAGGGCGCGCTCAGCGAGGACGATGTCAAGACCGCGCTGCGCGAAGTGCGCGTGGCGCTCTTGGAGGCCGACGTGTCGCTGCCCGTGGCGCGCGATTTCGTCAAGTCGGTGCAAGAGGCCGCCACCGGCCAGGCGGTGACGAAATCGGTCACGCCGGGCCAGCAGGTGGTCAAGATCGTCCATGACGAGCTGGTCAATGTGCTGACCGGCGAGGGCGAGCCCGGCGCGCTGAAGATCGACAGCCCGCCAGCGCCGATTTTGATGGTGGGCCTTCAGGGCGGCGGCAAGACCACGACAACCGGCAAGCTGGCGAAACGGCTGAAAGAGGTGAACGGAAAGCGGGTGCTGATGGCATCGCTCGACGTGAACCGTCCCGCGGCCATGGAACAGCTGGCGATCCTCGGCACCCAGATCGGCGTGGACACCCTGCCCATCGTGGCGGGGCAGCGCCCCGTCGACATCGCCCGCCGCGCCAAGCAGCAGGCGACGATGGGCGGCTACGACGTCTACATGCTGGACACCGCCGGGCGGCTCTCGATCGACGAAGAGCTGATGGCCGAGGTCGAGGCCGTGCGCGACGTGACCAACCCGCGCGAGACGCTGCTGGTCGTCGACGGGCTGACCGGCCAGGACGCGGTGCACACCGCCGAGAATTTCGACAGCCGCATCGGCATTTCGGGTGTGATCCTGACCCGGATGGACGGCGACGGCCGCGGCGGCGCGGCGCTGTCGATGCGCGCGGTCACCGGCAAGCCGATCAAATACGTGGGCCTCGGCGAAAAGCTGGACGCGCTGGAGGAATTCCACCCCGAACGCATCGCCGGGCGCATCCTGGGCATGGGCGATATCGTTTCGCTGGTGGAAAAGGCCCAGGCCACCATCGAGGCCGAGCAGGCCGAGCGCATGATGAAGCGCTTCCAGAAGGGTCAGTTCAATATGAACGACCTGCGGATGCAGCTTGAGCAGATGCTCAAGATGGGTGGCATGGAAGGCATCATGGGCATGATGCCAGGCATGGGAAAGATGTCCAAGCAGATCGAGGAGGCGGGCTTCGACGATTCGATCCTGCGCCGCCAGATCGCGCTGATCCAGTCGATGACCAAGAAGGAACGCGCCAACCCGCAGATCCTGCAGGCCAGCCGGAAAAAGCGCATCGCCAAAGGCGCCGGGCTGGAAGTCAGCGAGCTGAACAAGCTTCTGAAGATGCACCGGCAGATGTCGGACATGATGAAGAAGCTGGGCAAGAAGGGCGGCCGCGCGATGATGCAAAAGGCGCTGGGCGGCATGTTCGGCAAGGGTGGCATGCCCGAGATGGTCGGCGCGGGGATGGACCCCAAGGCGCTTGAGGCCGCGGCCAGGCAGATGGGCGGCCCGGGCGGGATGCCGGGGCTGGGCGGCGGCGCGGCGCTGCCGCCGGGGCTCAGCGGGCTGGGCGACAAGAAGAAGTGATGACCTTGGCGACAGGCATACCCACAGCGCGGCACCGGCTGCGCCGGCCCGAGCCGGGCGAAGCGCGCGGCTGCGCCCCTGCGCCGGAGGCGCTGCAATGACGTGTCCCGACATCCCCCGGGTGGACACGCCCCGGCTGATCCTGCGCGCGCCCGTCGCCGAGGATTACCAGCTCTTCGAGGCCACCTTGACCTCGCACCGCGCCCGCTTCATGGGCGGGCCCCTGAACCCTTACGAGGCCTGGATGCTTTTTGCCGCCGAGATGGGCCACTGGCAGATCAACGGCTTCGGCCTGTGGACGGCGACCGCGCGAGACAGCGGCGAGGTGCTGGGCATGGCCGGCCCGTGGCAGCCCAAGGGCTGGCCCGAGCCCGAGCTCGCCTGGCTGCTCTGGCCGCGGGGCGAGGTGCTGGATATCGGGGTCGAGGCCGTCGCGGCCGCGCGCGACTGGTGCTATGCGACGCTGGGCTGGTCCACGCTGGTCAGCTATCTCGCCCCGAAGGATATCCGCGCGGTCAAGCTGGCCGAGGCGCTGGGCGCGCGGCCCGACGACACCGCCGCCACGGTGGACAGCCGCGACATCGTCTATCGCCACCCCTCGCCCGATGCGCTGCGCCGGGTCGGGGCAGCAGACCCCGCCCGGGCCGCGCGCGGCCGCCTCGTTCACCCCGGCAGCGGAGGCCGCCATGACTGACGACGCCGTCCGCGCCGCCGAGATACTCAAGCACCACCGCGAGAGCATCGACCGGCTCGACGCGATCCTGATCTATACCCTTGGAGAGCGGTTCAAGCACACCCAGGCGGTGGGCAAACTCAAGGCCGAGTACGACCTGCCCCCGTCGGACCCCGCGCGCGAGGAGCGCCAGATCGCACGGCTGGAAGACCTGGCCGAGCGCGCCGATCTGGACCCCGAATTCGCAAAGAAATTCCTGGCCTTCATCATCCAGGAAGTCATCCACCACCACATCGAACACCGGAAATAGGCGGCACCGCCCGCCCAACGCCAAACCCGAAGGAGAATAGACCATGGCATTGAAAATCCGACTGGCCCGCGGCGGCTCGAAAAAGCGCCCGTTCTATCGCATCGTGGCGGCCGACAGCCGCATGCCGCGCGACGGCCGCTTCATCGAGAAGCTGGGCACCTACAACCCGCTGCTGCCGAAAGACAGCGAAGAGCGCATCAAGATGGACATGGAGCGCGTGCAGCACTGGCTGGGCCAGGGCGCCAAGCCCACCGACCGCGTCTCGCGCATGCTGGAGGCCGCCGGCGTTCTGGACAAGAAAGAGCGCAACAACCCCAACAAGGCCGAGCCGGGCAACAAGGCCAAGCAGCGCGTCGAGGAGAAGGCAGCCAAAGCCGCCGCGGCAGCCGAGGCCGAGGCGGCCCCCGCCGAAGAGGCTGCGGCCGAATAAGCCGGCGCGCGGGCAATGCTGCGGCTGATCGCGATCTGCACCCTTCTGGGGGGCGGCTGGGCCGGCATGAAGCTGGAACGCGCCCTCCACGAGGACCGCTGCCTCGATGCTGGCGGGAGGATAGACGCGCGTGGCCTGTGCAGCGGGCAAACCCCGTGAGGCGGCGATGAGCGAGGACAGGGTCTGTGTGGCGGCGATCGCGGGCGCCTACGGCGTGCGCGGCGAGGTGCGGCTCAAAAGCTTTTGCGCCGAGCCCGAGGCCGTCGCCGCCTATGGCCCGCTCTTCACCGAGGACGGCGCGCGCCGGTTCGAGGTGACGCTGGGCCGTCCGGTCAAGGGCGGCTTTGCCGCGCGGCTGTCGGACATCGCCACCAAGGAAGCGGCGGACGCGCTGAAGGGCACCCGCCTTTTTGCCGACCGCGCCGCCCTGCCTGCCCTGTCCGACGACGAGTTCTACCACGCCGATCTGATCGGGCTGGAGGTCGTCGATACCGGCGGGGCCCACCTGGGCCATGTCCGCGCCGTGCACGACCATGGCGCGGGCGATCTTCTGGAGATCCACGGGCCGGGGCTGAAATCCACCGTGCTGTTGCCCTTTACCGGGGCCTGCGTGCCGACCGTCGATCTTGCGGCCGGGCGCCTCATTGCCGATCCGCCCGAAGGGCTGTTCCCTGAGTCCGATTCCTGATCCCATCCGGAGACCTGACATGCCCACCTCTCTCGCCACCGCATTTACCGCGATCCTTCTGGCCGGCGCGCTGTTCGCCGGGGCCGCGCAGCAGCCCGTTTGGGTGATCGTCGTGATCGCGGCCTTCGCCACCATCGCCAACGTGATGGCCCCCAATGCCAGGGCCGCCCGCGCGGCCGAGGGCAAGGGATTGGTCAAGGCGCTGCCGATGATCGTCATCAACCAGCTGATCTGGGTGAACCTCGTCTACCTGGCGGGCTATGGCGTGGCCTGGCTGCTGGGCGGGCCGGTCTTCGCCGCGCCGGTCTGGCTGTCGCTCGGCGTCTCGGCCGTCGGCTTTGCCGGGGCGGTGGCCACCGCATTGAAAGGCTGACGCGAAAGGCCGCCCATGACGGACAAACCCCGATCTCACGGGCGGCTGTCGATCTCGGCCAGCCTGACCCCGCGCGACCTGATGGACGCGCCTGCGCGGCTGAAGGGCGCGTGGACGGCCAAGGTCGTCACCCTGTTTCCGGAGGCGTTCCCGGGCGTTCTGGGCCTGTCGCTGACCGGCAAGGCGCTGGAAGAGGGGCTATGGTCGCTGGAAACCGTCGATCTGCGCACCTTTGGCAAGGGCAAGCACAAGAATGTCGACGACACGCCGGCGGGCGGGGGTGCGGGGATGGTCCTGCGCCCCGACGTGATGGGCGCGGCGCTCGACCAAGCGCAGGCCGGCACGCCGTCCGACCGCGCGCGCTGGCCGGTGATCTACCTCTCGCCGCGCGGGCGGCCCTTTACGCAAGAGACCGCCAAAAGGCTTTCACAAGCCGACGGCGTGACACTGATCTGCGGCCGGTTCGAGGGGCTGGACGAGCGCGTATTGGAAGAATACGCCGTCGAAGAGGTCTCTTTGGGGGATTTCGTCCTCACCGGCGGCGAGATCGCCGCGCAGGCCTTGATCGATTCGGCCGTCCGCCTTATACCGCGCGTGCTTGGGAATCAGGTTTCCACGGAAGACGAGAGTTTCTCCGACGGGTTGCTTGAGCACCCCCAGTACACTAGGCCCGCCGTTTGGAAAGGCCGCGCGATCCCCGACATTCTCCTGTCGGGACATCACGCGAAGATCGCCGACTGGCGGAGGGCCATGGCCGAAAGGCTGACAAAGGAACGCCGCCCTGACCTCTGGCGGGCTTACTGTGAACGGCACGGTAGGGACCCGGACGGAGACCAAGAGCTCTGAGGGCTGCATCACCTTCGCGGGGAAAATCGCGAGCGACATTGGAGACAAGCGATGGACATGATCGCGCAAATCGAGGCCGAGCAGATCGCCGACCTCGGCAAGACCATCCCGGATTTCAAGCCGGGCGACACCGTCCGCGTCGGGTACAAGGTGACCGAGGGCACCCGCAGCCGCGTGCAGAATTTCGAGGGCGTGTGCATCGCCCGCAAGAACGGCAGCGGCATCGCCGGCAGCTTTACCGTCCGCAAGATCTCGTTCGGCGAAGGCGTGGAGCGGGTGTTCCCCCTCTACTCGACCAACATCGACACGATCGAGGTGGTGCGCCGCGGCCGCGTGCGCCGGGCCAAGCTCTACTACCTGCGTTCGCGCCGGGGCAAATCGGCCCGGATCGCCGAAGACACCAATTACAAGCCCAAGGCCGGCGCCGAGGCGTAAGGAGCGGACCGATGAAAAAAGATACCCACCCCGACTATCACCTGATCGACGTCAAGCTGACCGACGGCACCGTCGTTCAGATGAAATCGTGCTACGGGAAAGAGGGCGACCAGCTGTCGCTCGACATCGACCCTTCGGTGCACCCGGCCTGGACCGGCGGGTCATCGCGCCTGATGGACACCGGCGGCCGCGTGTCGAAGTTCAAGAAGAAATACGAAGGTTTGGGCTTCTAGGCTTTCCCTTCCGCTTCCAATAGGCAAGCACACAACATATAGTGGGGGCGCGTCCGGTAGCGGGCGCGCCTTTTTGAATCCGCCAAGGGGATACCGGCGTGGCGCATATAATCGTCGTGGGCAACGAAAAGGGCGGCGCGGGCAAATCGACCGTGTCGATGCATGTGGCGACGGCGCTGGCCCGGATGGGCCACGAGGTGGGGGTGCTCGACCTCGACCTGCGGCAGAAAAGCTTTGGCCGTTATGTCGACAACCGCCGTGCCTTTTGCGACCGCGAAGGCGTCCACCTGGCGATGCCGCATTACGTCGAGCTGCCCGATGTCGACCAGTCCGACCTGGAGCCGGGCGAGAATATCTACGACCGGCGCCTGTCGATGGCCGTGGCCGACCTCGAACAGGACCGCGACTTTATCCTGATCGATTGCCCCGGCTCGCATACAAGGCTCAGCCAGGTGGCGCATTCGCTGGCCGACACGCTGATCACTCCGCTCAACGACAGCTTCATCGATTTCGACCTGCTGGCCCGGCACGACCCCGCCGACGGCAAGATCCTCGGGCCCTCGATCTATTCCGAGATGGTGTGGAACGCGCGCCAGTTGCGCGCACAGGCGGGGTTGCCGCCGATCGACTGGGTGGTGCTGCGCAACCGGCTGGGCGCCCAGCAGATGCATAACAAGAAGAAGATGGGCGAGGCGCTGGAAAACCTCTCAAAGCGGATCGGCTTTCGCGTTGCGCCGGGTTTCAGCGAGCGGGTGATCTTCCGCGAACTGTTCCCGCGCGGGCTGACGCTGCTCGATCTGCGCGACGTCGGCGTGGCGCATCTGAACATCTCCAACATCGCCGCGCGGCAAGAACTGCGCGACCTGATGGTGGCGCTCAGGCTGCCCGGCGTTTCGGTCGAGCTTTGAAGACCTTGCAGGGCGTCGGGAGCTTTTCGATCATTTTGCGCTGGGCTGCGAGGGCGGACATCCGCGCCTCGAAGGCCGCGCTGTGGTTCGGGTCTCCAGTCACTAGGCGAACAAGGCGTGTCATCGCGCATCTCCTCGGCTGTCTGACCTGATCAGCTTCCGATCGGCATATGACGAAAGCAAGGCACGCCAGGGTTGTTTTTCGGATCGTTTGGGGCGTTCAGTGGGCCGAGCCGCTCATCCGTGCCTTCCACAAAGGCACGCCCTCGGGGGCAGCGGCCGGCTTTTCGTCGGCGGCCGGCTGCGGCCTTTCGGCCACATCGGCGGGGACAGGGACGATGGACTCGGCCGCCCGGCGGCGGCGTTGCCTCAAACCGGTCAGCCCCGCCAGCATCACCAGCGCGCCTGCGGCAAGGTTGAACACCGCGGCCACGTCCTGCGCCTCGCCCAGCCGCGCACTCAACGCAGCCTCGCGCCCGCCCCGGTAAGGTTCGACCAGCAAGAAATCCGAGGCAAGGCTCCGGCCCTGTTCATCGAACGCGGCCGAAATCGCCGGGCGGAACCGCTCTCCCGCACCGAGGGTTCCGTTGATCACCACGAGGGGGCCAAAACGCCCGTTGCCCGTTGCGTAGGCTGCCAGCCACGCCGGGTCGAGCGCCGCGACATCTTCGCCCTCGGCCGGCTCGATCAGCGCCACGCCGACCGCCGCCGGCATCGCCGCCGCCCGCGCCCGCTGGCGCAGCTCGTCCTCGGGCAGCACCAGGCCGGTGGTGCGCATATAGGCCAGGACCTCGCGATAGCGCGCCTCGATCGGCGGCGCGTCGGCAGCCAGCAGCGGCACCATCAGCGCATGTTCCTCGGCGGATTTTCCTGCAAGGGTCACAGGCTCGGCCAGCGACAGGTCGAGTTGGGCCTCAAGCCGCACCTCGCCGGCCAAACCGGTTTCCTCGGCCGGGGAAAACGTCTCGATAGACGTCGCCGCGGGCGGCCCCGCCGCCAGCGCCCGACGCAGCATGTCGCGCTCGGCCTCGACCTCGCCTTGCAGCCAGGCGCCCGCACCAAATATCAATGCCGCGGACAGAACCATCGTTCCCGACCTCGAAACCGCCATTGCGAAAAGCTGTGCCATTGTTCCGCCTGTCACCGTTTTCGTTGGGGCAAGGGGTAGGCCGCGATCCGGGCGCGATTTTGGCACAAGCAGGGAGATTTGCGGCACCGACCAGCGACCGACAGCCACGGCGACCGCCGCCGCCCCCGATCGGCGTTGGGCTAGAGCTCTCCCGCGGCAGCGAAAAGCGCGTCCAGCTGCATATGCGTCTCAAGATGCGCGGCCAGCCCGTCGAGGGTCTGCTCGACCGCGGCGCCATAGCCCAGCGGGCCGACTTCGACGCCGAACCGCGCCAGCCATGCGCGGCGGAACCCATCCTCGGCAAAGAGCCCGTGCAGGTAACTGCCCGCCACCCGGCCACAGGGTGACACCGCGCCCTCCGGCCGCCCGCCGACATGCGCGAAGGCGCGGGCGCGGTCCGGCCCGTCGGTTTTGCCGATATGGATTTCGTAGCCCGAAAAGCCCGTCCCGGTCGCGGCGTGAACGGCGCTGACGCGGGTCAGCGTCTTGTCCGGGCGCATGACCGTTTCAAGGTCGAGCAGCCCGAGGCCCGCGGTCTCGCCGGGCGGGCCCTCCAATCCATCGGGGTCGAGGATACGCTGCCCGAGCATCTGGTAGCCGCCGCACAGGCCCAGCACATGCCCGCCGCGGCGCACATGGGCGGCAAGGTCGATATCCCATCCCTGGGCACGCAGGAACGCCAGATCGCCCCGAGTCGATTTCGTCCCGGGCAGGATCACCAGATCGGCGCCCGCCGGCAGTGGCCGTCCGGGTGGCACCATCGTCAGCCTTACGCCGGGCTCCAGGTTCAGCGGGTCGAGATCGTCGAAATTGGCGATGCGCGACAGCATGGGACAGACGATTTCCAGCCCCTCCGAAGTGGCGGCGGCATCGAGGTCGACGGCATCCTCGGCGGGCAGGCGATGGGCCTCGGCATACCAGGGCACGACACCGAAACCGGGCCAGCCGGTCGCTTGCGAAATCATCGCGTAGCCATCATCGAAAAGCCGCGGGTCGCCGCGGAACTTGTTGACGGCAAAGCCCCGGATCATCGCCGCATCGGCGGGGTCGAGTACCGCCTTGGTGCCCACGATCTGGGCGATCACGCCGCCACGGTCGATATCGCCGACCAGTACGACCGGCACATGCGCCGCGCGCGCAAAGCCCATGTTGGCGATGTCGCCCGCGCGCAGGTTGATCTCGGCAGGGCTGCCGGCCCCCTCGACAAGCACCAGATCGACGCCCCCCGCCAGCCGGCCGAAGCTGTCGAGCACGGGGCCCATCAGGCTGGGCTTTCTGTCGGTGAATTCACGCGCCCGCCAGGTGCCCCGCGCCCGGCCCTGAACGATCACTTGTGCGCCCGTGTCGGTCTCGGGTTTCAGCAGGACCGGGTTCATGTCGGTCAGGGGCTCCAGCCCGCAGGCCAGCGCCTGCAACGCCTGCGCGCGCCCGATCTCGCCGCCATCGGCGGTGACGGCTGCGTTGTTCGACATGTTCTGCGGCTTGAACGGCGCAACGGCAAGCCCGCGCCGCCGCGCCGCCCGGCACAGCCCGGCGACCAGCATCGACTTTCCGACATTCGAGCCGGTGCCCTGTATCATCAGCGCCCGGGTCATGATCGGCCCGGGGCCCATGGAAAGACGAAAGGTTGCACGACTTGGCCTGCTTGCTGGTCGCGGCATCCGCTCCGCCGCGTTCTGAACGATTGACAGGCGGCGCGGCCCGGCATGGAAAGCCCGGCCCGAGGCCGCCGCGTGAACGTGACGCCAATGACACCATTTGCCGCGAACCCGCAACAAAAGAACGGCCGCAAGACCAAGGGCGCGCCGATCTGCATCACCGCTCAGAGCGGGCAGCCCTCTTCCCCTCGACACCGGTCATGACGGGCCACGGCAGACCAGCCCGGCGCGCGAGGTGACCCTGCCCGAGACCGAACGGTTTCTCAGACCCCAGGTTGTTGATCCCGCGGTTCGATTGTGCGGTCCATGCCGAAGGTCGCCCCAGCCCGAAGCCAACCCGCCTTTGGTGTGGAAAAAACCGCGCCTACATGTGAAAGTTCGAACGCTGGACAGAAGTTCAGCGCAGAACGGAGCGTCATCTTGCCATATCCTGAATTCATTGCCGCATTTCCCAGCATCGACGTGCCGTTTCCCGAGGACGTCGTGCAGACCGCTGTCGTTAAGTCGGACTCCGGTTTGGTGGCCTTTTTCACCTTCCTGAAGGACCTGACTCTGCCAGCGCATTCGCATGGCGCGCAGTGGGGCACGGTGGTCGAGGGCGAAATCGAATTCACGATCGGCGGCGAGACCAAGACATATCGCGCCGGTGACAGCTACGCGATTCCGGCCGGTGTCGAGCATGGCGCCCTGATCAAGGCCGGGACCCGGGTCATCGATGTCTTTGAAGAGCCTGATCGATACCCGTTGAAGGGCTGAGCCAGGGCACGAAAGTCCAGCGACCGGGATGTTCGGTTTCGGCACTTTGGAGTTGCGCCTTCGCGATCCCGGGTTTCAGGCGCCATCACCACTTCTGGCCGGACTCCGACGGTTGGGCGCGCAAGGTGCCAGCGGCAGGAAAGCGCAGGACGCACGCTTTTCAGAGGCCGGGGCCGCCCAGCATCTTTGTCGGGCGTGACCGGCCATTGGCCCCGAACCGGAAAAGCTGCTTCTCAGGATCGATCCGGGCCATTCCTGCGGCGCGCGGCCAATACCGTCGTCATACAGACGCTGCACATCATCCCGCACGCGATGCCGGAAATACCAGGTGCTGCCCCTGGTTTTGGAAACCTCGCCTCGACCCGAATCGCCGCGAAATCGTGAATATAGAGGGGGCATTTCGAATGACGCCTTGTGTCGCTTCACACAATGGCAAAGCCGCAATCAAGACCCCGATAGTATTCGACTTCTAAGGTGATTTATGGCGCGCTGGGGAGGATTCGAACCCCCGACCCCTTGATTCGTAGTCAAGTACTCTATCCAACTGAGCTACCAGCGCGTGGGTGGCTGACTTAGCGCCCTGCGAGGGGCATTGCAAGGGGCGATTTCATTCCGCGGCGGCCTCCGCCAGCGCCGCCCCCTTGGGGAGGCGGAGGGAAAACGCGGTACCGCCCGGACCGGTGTGCAACAGCTCCAGCCGCCCGCCATGGCCGCGGATCAGATCGGCCGCAATCGCGAGCCCCAGACCGGTGCCACCCTTGCGCGTGCCGCCCTGAAATGGCTGGAACAGGTGCTCGCGCGCCTTGGGCGGCAGGCCGGGGCCGGTGTCGGAGACGAGGATCTTCCATTCGCTTTCGTCCTCGTCGGCGCGGATGCCGATCTCACCCGGCTTGCCGCTGGCCGCGATCGCCTGTCGCGCGTTGCGGATGAGGTTGGACAGCACACGGTGAAGCTGTTCGGGATCAGCCCTCAGCGTCAGCCCTGCCGGCACGTCCTCGGAAAAGCTGATATCGGTCTCGCCCGCGGACAGCCGCTCGCTGTCGACCACGTCGTTGACGATGGCCGCCAGCGCCACCCGGTCCAGCCGGGGCGGCGGTTCTTCGGCCTTGCCGAAGGCCAGCGTGTTTTCGCAAAGCGACACCGCCCTGCTGATCGCCCTCACGATCTTGGGCGCGGCACGCTTGACCGCGGGGTCTTCGCTGGCCGCCATCCGGTCGGTGAAAAGCTGCGCCGTGGTCAGGATGTTGCGCAGGTCGTGGCTGATCTTGGCCACCGCGGCCCCGAGCTGGGCGAGGCGTTCCTTCTGGCGCAGCGCCGCGGTCAGCTCGGTCTGCAGGCTTTGCAGGGTCGTCTCGGCCTCGTTCAGCTCGCGCACCCCCGCCGAGGGGGTGATGATGCGCCTCGCGTCTTCGGGCGCCTCGGCGTAGACCTGCATCGCGCGCACCACGCGCTTGATCGGCATGACCAAAAGCCGCTGCACCGCGAGAAACAGCAACAGCGCGGTGAGCACCGATATCACCGCCGACAAGAGCAGGATGCGCAGCCCGTACTCGATCATCGCACCGCGCAGCGGCGCGGTGTCCATCGTCACCTCGATCAGCAGGCCTGCCCCGCGCACCGGCTCTCCGATCACGCGGATGATGCGGGGGGTTGGGTCGGCCAGCCGGATCAGCGCGTCGGGCACCAGCTCCAGCGGGCTGGCGTTGCGCAGGTCGTAGCTTTCATAGACCGGCTCGGGGATCGGCGAGGACAGCACCAGTTGCCGCGCCTGGTCGCGCCTCAGCACCACGTTGAAAACCCCCGCGTTCTCCAACAGCTCCTGTTCGAGGTCGGGCTCGATCATGTCTTCCGTGGCCAGCAGCGCAAGCGAGGCGATCTGGGCGCGTTCCAGCCGCGACAGCAGGTAATCTTCGCGGAACCGCGCCACCGAGGGCACGAAGATCAGCACCTCGGCCAGCATGACGAAGGCGATCGTCAGTAGCAGAAACCGGCCGGAGAGCGAATTGAACAACATAAAAGGGGCGCCTTTTGGCCCCGAGGGCCTATGGCAAGAGGCGCTGCACCAGCCGCACCCCCCGCTTGACCCAAGGGTTTTCGAACAGTTTGGGTGAAAAATAGGCACCCGCCGCCCGCTTGTTAACCTCCCCCAGTGTCGGGTAGGGCGCGACCATGGCGGAGATGTCGGCCATCGACAGGCCCTTGGCAAGGGCCAGCGCCCAGAGGCCGATCAATTCGCCCGCCTCCGCGCCCACGATGCCGGCCCCCACGGGCTTGCCGCCGACGACCATCACCTTGATGGCCCCGGCGGTCTGGCCAGTGGCAATGGCGCGGTCGTTGGCGGCAAAGTCGAAGCGGACAACGGTCAGCTTGTCGCCGTGTTCGGCGCGCGCCTCGTCCTCGGTCGGCCCGATCTGGGCCAGCTCGGGCGCGGTATAGGTGACGCGGGGAATATGATCTGTGCGCGCCTTTGCGGGCAGGCCCAAAAGGATCGACCGGATGACGACCGAGGCGTGATAACCGGCCAGATGGGTAAACTGCATCCCCCCCGCCGCGTCGCCGATGGCATAGACGCGCCGGTTGGTTGCGCGCAGATCGGCGCCCACCTTGACCCCGGCCTTGGTGGTCTCGACCCCCGCGGCATCGAGGTTCAGCTTGTCCAGCGCCGGCGTGCGGCCCACGGCGACCAGAAGGTGGCTGCCCTCGTGGGCGCCCGCCTCGGTCTCGACCCGTATCGCGCCGGCCTGCCCCGCCACGGCGGTGACCTTGGCGCCCTCGACGATCTCGACGCCCTCCGCGCGGGCGCGCGCCAGCACCGGCGCGGCAAGCTCCGGGTCCTCGCGGCCCAGCGCCGTCGCGCCCTCGATCACGGTGACCTTGCTGCCCAGCCGCGCGTGGGCCTGCGCCATTTCCATGCCGATGGGCCCGCCGCCGATGACGACCAGATGCTCCGGCCGCTCGCGCAGATCGAAGAGCGTCTCGTTGGTGAGATAGGGCACGGTGTCGAGCCCCGGTATCGGCGGCACCAAGGGGCGCGAGCCTGTGGCGATGACGAATCGGCGGGCGCGGATCAGGTGATCGCCCGCCTCCAGTTCGCGCTCCGAGGTGAAGCGGCCCCAGTCCTGAATGACCCTGACGCCCAGCCCCTCGAACCGCTCGACGCTGTCGTGGGGGGCGATGGTGGCGATGGCGCGGGCGACATGGGTCATGACCGCGGCGTAGTCGATGTCGGGCTCCACCGGGGCGACCCCGTAGGCGGCGCCCTCGCGCATCGCCTGCGCCTGGGCGGCGGCGGCGATCAGCGCCTTCGACGGCACGCAGCCGTAGTTGAGGCAGTCGCCGCCCATCTTGTGGCCTTCGACCAGTACAACGCGCGCGCCCATCTGCACTGCGCCCGCGGCCAGCGACAGCCCGGCCGAACCCGCGCCGATGATGCAGAGGTCGGTCTTGATACGCTCCATCTCAGGCCCCCTTGCGGCGGAATAGCTTGACCACCATCGGCAGGGCGGCCAGCGCGGCGAGGCCCAGCAGCGGGCCCAGGATATGCGGCTCGAAGATGATGCCCAGATCGGGCGTCTCGCCGCGGGCAAAGACCTCGCCCAGCCCCGCGCCGACCCATGTGTAGACAAGGCCGCCAGGGATGATCCCGAAAAAGGTGGTGAAGGCGAAGCGGCCGAGCCCAACGCCCACCAGCGCAGGCAGCAGGTTCGCCACGAAGAACGGCACCGCCGGCACCAGCCGGATCAGGAACAGCACAGAAAGCTCGTTTTCCTTCAGACCCTCGCGCAGGCGTTTCACGCGGCCTTCGCCGGCCTCGATCCGCGCGGCCAGCCGGTCGCCCAGCCCCCAGCGCGCGGCGAGAAAGATCGCCACGGCGCCGATCGTCGCGGCGGTGACGTTGAACAGCACGCCTGGGAAAAGGCCGAAAAGGAACCCGCCCGCCAGCGTCGCCACCGTCGCCCCGGGCAGCGAAAAGGCGACGATGACGATATAGACGCCCATGAAGGCCAGCACGGTGCCCAGGTAATTGGCGTCGCGAAACGCCAGCAGCGCCTCGCGGTTCTCGGCCAGCGTCTCGAAGCTGAGCTGGTCGCGCAGCGTCAGCGCGCCCAGCACCGCCACGATCAGGATCGCGATCAGCGGCAGGCGGCGGGCGAGGCTGGGTCTGGTGGTATCTGTCATATCGCTCATGCGGCTCGGGTCCCGTGCGGTTGGCGTTCTTTTCTAGATGCGCTTGTCCTGCCTGGGGCGACAGGCCTTTCACGGCGCCTTGATGCGGGGTGAAGCCTAACCCCCCGATAGCGGCAATTCCCACCGCTTTCGTAACATACCGGGGCCGGACGCGGCGCCCGGAGGGCACAAATGTTTCAGCAAGAGCGCCCGGCGAGAATTGACTTCGGCCGACCAAGCGTCTAACAGGCGGGCTTCGAACAACATGGGCCTTCGAATCCGCGACAGGATTTGGGCTGTACCTGACGGAGCGAAGCGCGATGAAACGCACTTTTCAACCCTCGAACCTCGTCCGCAAGCGCCGGCACGGTTTTCGCGCGCGCATGGCCACCAAGGCCGGGCGCAAGATCCTGAACGCGCGCCGCGCCCGGGGCCGGAAAAAGCTGAGCGCCTGATCCGCGCCGAAAGGCTGACGGTTGTGACACCGCCGGGGGCAGAGGCGAAGGGCGAGGGCCCGGGCACCGCTGCCGCGATCCCGGCGGTTTCGTCGTGCCCGACCGTCCTCACCCAACGGGCCGATTTCCTGCGCGCGGCCCGTGCGCGGCGTCAGGCGATGCCCGGGTTCGTGCTGCAGGCCCGCTGCCGCGGCGCCGATGAGCCGGCCCAGGGCATCCGCGTCGGCTTTACCTGCTCGAAAAAGGTCGGCAACGCCGTGGCGCGCAACCGCGCCAAGCGGCGCCTGCGCGAGATCGCCCGCCAGGTGCTGCCCGCCGAGGGCCGGCCCGGCTGGGACTACGTGCTGATCGGCCGTGCCGGGGCCACCGCCGAGCGCCCCTTTGACAAGATGCTCGCCGATCTGCGCCACGCGCTGGCCAAGGTTCACGGGGGGCCGGCATGACCCCCCTCGCCCGTCTTTTCGCCCTGCCGATCCGCGCCTATCGGGCGATCCTCAGCCCCTGGGTGGGTTTCAACTGCCGGTACCAGCCGACCTGTTCGGCCTATGCGCTGGAGGCGTTGGAAAAACACGGTGCGCTCAAGGGCGGCTGGCTGGCGGTCAGTCGCATCGCGCGCTGCAACCCATGGGGCGGATGCGGCTACGACCCGGTGCCGGAAACGGACGAGAGCCGCGAAGAGGACCGCCCAAGGTAACGGAGCGACGCGCGGATTTCTTGTGCCGGAACGCCAACTCGACTAAGGCCAGCCTCATGTTCGACAATGCCGACGACATACACCCGCTGTTTTTCGGCGCGCCCTCGACCACCGAGTTCAAGAAGCTGCGCAAGCGCATCGTGCGCGACACGCGCGAAGCGATCGAGCACTACGGCATGGTCGAGCGCGGCGCGCGCTGGCTGGTGTGCCTGTCGGGCGGCAAGGACAGTTTCACCCTGCTCGCCGCGCTTTACGAGTTGAAATGGCGCGGGCTCTTGCCGGTCGACCTGCTGGCCTGCAATCTCGACCAGGGCCAGCCGGGCTTTCCGGCGACCGTGCTGCCCGAGTTCTTGCAGCGGATGGGCGTGCCCCACCGTATCGAGTACCAGGACACCTATTCGGTGGTGATCGACAAGATCCCGGAGAACCGCACCTATTGCGCGCTCTGCTCGCGGCTGCGCCGGGGCCATCTCTATCGCATCGCCCGCGAAGAGGGCTGTTCGGCGGTGGTCCTCGGGCATCACCGGGACGACATCCTTGAAACCTTTTTCATGAATCTCTTCCACGGCGGGCGGCTGGCCACGATGCCGCCCAAGCTGGTGAACGAAGAGGGCGATCTTTTCGTCTACCGCCCGCTCGCCCATGTGGCCGAGGCCGATTGCGCGCGCTTTGCCCGCGCGATGGGCTACCCCATAATCCCCTGCGACCTTTGCGGCAGCCAGGACGGCCTGCAACGCCAACAGGTCAAGCAAATCCTCGACGGATGGGAAAAGAACAGCCCCGGCCGGCGGCAGGTGATGTTCCGCGCGTTGATGAATGCGCGGCCCAGCCACCTGCTGGATCCCAAGCTGTTCGATTTCGCGGGACTGACCCGGGACATCGGCCCAGAAGACGGCGGCGAGCGCCGTTAACGTCCCGGTCACGCGGGGGGGCGCAGTGTGGGGGCCTCCGTGCCCGCCGCCGCCAAGAGACCTGCGCCGATGCCCAGCCCCGCCCCGCCATCCCGCCGCCTGCGCGCCCGCCTGTGGCCGGTTTTCACCGGGCAGAGCTGGGCGGCCCTGCTGCCCGCCGCGATGCTGGCGGGGTATTGGCTGGGCGGCGAGCCGGCGCTGATCGCCGTTGCGATGCTGGGCCTCGGGCTGGTCGCGATGGGCCGGGCGGGGGCGTCGCGGCGGCCGGGCGGCGCGGTCGATTCGGTGACCGGGCTGATGCTGCGCGACGAGGCTGAGCAGCGGCTCGACCGGCTGCTTTCCGGGCCCGACGGCCCGGGGCGCACTGCCTGTTTTGCCCTCTCGCTGGAAGGGCTCGACGACCTGTCCGAGACGTTCGGCCCCGCCGCCGCCGAACATGCGGTCAACCGCGTGTCCGCGCGACTGGCCGCCGCGCTGCGCGGGACCGACGCGCTGGCGCGCCTGCCGCTGGTCGGGCTGGCGGTGGTGGTGCACCCGCTGACGCGGGCCGATCTGGAAACGCTGTTGCAAATCGCCGGGCGTTTAATCCGCGCAGCGCGCGAACCCGTGGCGCTGGCCGGAGGCACCGCGCATCTGGGCGCGTGCATCGGATTTTGCCTGCCGGGGCGCGCGCCAGCACCCGGCGGCGGGGCGATGCTGGAGGCCGCCGAGGCGGCGCTGCGCGCGGCGCGCGCCGCCGGCCCGGGGTCGATCCGGGCCTACCGGCCGTCGATGCACCGCGCCGGCGCGGCCCGGCACGAAACCGAGCGCACGCTCGCCGCCGCGCTGGAGGCGGGCGAAATCCGGCCGTGGTACCAGCCGCAGCTCTCGACCGACACCGGGAGGCTGACCGGGGTCGAGGCGCTGACGCGCTGGCATCACCCCGAGCGCGGGGTGCTCTGCCCCGACGACTTCCTGCCCGCGCTGGTCGAGGCAGGCCTGGCCGAGCGGCTGGCCGAAGAGATACGATTTCAAAGCTTTTCGGCCCTCGCCGCCTGGGACCGGGCCGGCATCGACGTGCCGCGCGTGGCGGTCAATTTCACCGCCGAGGATCTGGGCGCGCCGGACCTCGCCGACCGCATCGCCTGGGAACTCGACCGGTTCGACCTCGCCCCGTCCCGCTTGACGGTCGAAATCCTGGAAAGCGTGATCGCCGCGCCGGGAGACGAGGCGGTCGCGCGCTCGATCGCGGCGCTGGCCGATCTGGGCTGCGCGATCGACCTCGACGACTTCGGCACCGGCCATGCCTCGCTGGCCGCGCTCGGCCGCTTTGCCATCGGGCGGATCAAGATCGACCGCAGCTTCGTCGCCGGTATCGACACCGCCCGCCCGCGACAGGACATGGTTGCCGCGATCCTGGGCCTTGCCGACCGGCTGGGGCTCGACACCCTGGGCGAGGGCGTCGAGACGCTGGGCGAAAACGCCGCGCTGGCGCAGTTGGGCTGCGGTCACGTGCAAGGCCACGCCATCGCCCCGCCGCTGCCGTTCGCCGAGATGCTGGCCTGGACCATGAAACATCGCGAGAAACTGGCCCGCAGCACGCTCGGCGCCCCGCGCGCGCCACCACCATGCGGCGGGAAAACCGCTTGACCTCGCGGGCCTCAGTCTGTTGAACGACCCTCACGTTTCAAAGGACATGGTGGCGGCCCTTCATGGACGATCAGAACAAGAACCTCATTCTCGCGACGGCGCTCAGCTTTCTGGTGATCCTCCTTTGGTTCCTGCTCTTCCCGCCCGAAGAACCGGTGCAGGAAACCGGCACGGTCGAGTCCGTGGCCGAGACCACTACACCCGCGACACCGCAGGTCGCACCGCTGCCGCCCGCCGCCGCCCCCGCGACGGCAGACGCACCCGCGGACACCCCCGCCCGCGACAGGACCGCCGACGCCCCGCGCCTGGCCATCGAGACGCCGCGCCTGGCCGGTTCGATATCGCTTCTGGGCGGGCGCATCGACACGCTCTCGCTGAGCGACTACCAGGAAACACTCGATCCGAACTCGGACAATGTCGAGCTGCTGGCACCGGTGGGCAGCACCAAGCCCTATTACGCGCTTTACGGCTGGGCCCCGGCCGGACAGCTGGCCTATGAGGACGTGCCCGGCGCAAACACGACCTGGACGCTGGAATCGGGCGAAACGCTGACCGCGGACAGCCCTGTCACCCTGCGCTGGGACAACGGCAACGGCCTGATCTTCCGCCGCACCATTTCCGTTGACGACGAATACCTTTTCACGGTGATCCAGTCCGTGGAAAACACCACCGGCGAATCGGTGCGCCTGGCCCCTTACGGCATCGTCGCGCGCCATGGCCAGCCCGAGACGACGCGGTTTTTCATCCTTCACGAGGGCGTTGTGCGCCAGGTCGACGACGAGCTGGAGGAGATCGGCTATAAGGCCATGCCCGACATGGAACTGGTCCCCCGCGAGGCCGCCAACGCCGAGATCGCGCAGGTCGAGCAAAACGGCTGGGTCGGCTTTACCGACAAATACTGGATGACCACGCTGATTCCCCAGCCCGGTCAGCCCTTCACCTCGGTCGCCAAATATGTCGAGGCCGCCGATATCTACCAGGTGGAATCGCGCCTGCCGCCGGTCACCGTCGCCCCCGGCGAGGCCGCGCGGACCGAAACCATGCTGTTCGCCGGCGCCAAGGAATGGGAGGCGATTCAGGACTATCAGAAGGATCGGGGCATCTACCGCTTCATCGACTCGATCGACTGGGGCTGGTTCTTCTTTCTGACCAAGCCGATCTTCTGGATGCTGCACACGCTCAACGGGCTGATCGGCAACATGGGCTGGTCGATCATCGCGCTGACGATCATCATCAAGGCGCTGCTGCTGCCGCTGGCCTACAAGTCCTACACCTCGATGGCGAAGATGAAAGAGCTTCAGCCGAAGATGGAGGAGATCAAGGAGCGCGCCGGCGACGACCGCCAGAAACTGCAGCAAGAGATGATGGCGCTCTACAAGAAAGAGAAGGTGAACCCGGCCTCGGGCTGTTTGCCGCTCTTCCTGCAGATCCCGATCTTCTTCTCGCTCTACAAGGTGATCTTCGTCACGATCGAGCTGCGCCACGCCCCCTGGGTCGGCTGGATCAGGGACCTCTCGGCGCCCGACCCGTCGTCGATCCTCAACCTCTTCGGGCTGCTGCCCTGGGGCGTGCCCGACCCGGGCTCGATCTTCGCCATCGTCTCGCTGGGCGTGCTGCCGATTCTGCTGGGCATCTCGATGTGGCTGCAGCAAAAGCTGAACCCGGCCCCCACCGACCAGACCCAGGCGATGATCTTTGCCTGGATGCCGTGGGTCTTCATGTTCATGCTGGGCAACTTCGCCAGCGGCCTTGTGCTCTACTGGATTGCGAACAACACGATCACCTTTACCCAGCAATACGCGATCATGCGCAGCCACGGGTACAAGCCCGACGTGTTCGGCAACATCCTTTCGAGCTTCAGGAAATCGTCGAAATCGGGCGGAAGATGACCGCCCGCCTCGCGCAGATCTGGCGCCACCCGATCAAGGGGCACGGCGCCGAGACTCTGGACGAGGTGACGCTTGAAGCCGGGCGAACGATGCCGTGGGACCGCACCTGGGCAGTGGCGCACGAGGCGGCCAAGACCGATGGCCGCGGCTGGGCGCCCTGCGCCAATTTCTCGCGCGGGGCCAAGGCACCGCGGTTGATGGCCATCGCGGCGCGGCTGGACGAGGCCGCGGGGCGCATCACGCTGACCCATCCCGACCGGCCCGCCGTCACCTTCGACCCCGACAACGAGGCGGCGCTCTTCCTCGATTGGGTGGCGCCGCTGATGCCGGACGACCGCGCCGCCTCGGCCCGCATCGTCCGGGTGCCGGGGCGCGGCATGACCGACAGCGCGTTCCCCTCGGTCAGCCTGCTGGGCCTTGCATCGCTGCGCGCGCTTTCGGATGCCGCCGGCCGCACGCTTTCCCCCCTGCGGTTTCGGGGCAATTTCTGGGTCGAAGGGCTGGCGCCATTCGAGGAATTCGACTGGGTCGGCCGCCGGCTGCACCTGGGCGAGGCCGAACTGGAAGTGCGTGAGCGCATCGGACGCTGCATGGCCACCACCGTCGATCCCGCGACGGGGCGGCGCGACACAGACATCCTGGGCCTGCTGGACAGCCATTGGGGCCATACCGATCTCGGCGTCTATGCAGAGGTGGTCAAGGATGGGCGCGTCGCGCCGGGCGACGCGCTGGAGCCGGTATGAGCACGCTGCCCTTCCCGCTGGCCGCGCCGCCAGAGCCCGCCGCCGCAGAGCGCGGGCGCAAGCTTTTTGCCGGTCCGGTGGATTTTCTCAAGGGCGTCGTGGCGATGGAGGGCCTGCCCCCCGCCGACCGGCCGGAGATCTGTTTCGCGGGCCGCTCCAACGTGGGCAAATCGAGCCTGATCAACGCGCTGACCGGCCGCAAGGGGCTGGCGCGGGCGTCGAACACGCCGGGGCGGACGCAAGAGATCAACTTTTTCACATTGGGTGACAGCCATTACATGGTCGACCTGCCCGGCTACGGCTACGCCGAGGCGCCGGTGGCCGTGGTTGCGAAATGGCAACGGCTGCTCAAGGCCTATCTCGCCGGGCGCCAGACCCTGCGCCGCGCCTTCGTGCTGATCGACGCGCGGCACGGGGTTAAAGCGGCCGACGAGGATATCCTAGCCCTGCTCAACAGCTCGGCGGTGCCGTTCCAGGTGGTGCTGACCAAGGCCGACAAGGTGAAGGGCAAGGACCAGGACAAGGTGCTGGCCCAGGTGCGCGGTACGCTCGCCAAACACCCGGCGGCCTTTCCCGAACTGGTGCTTAGTTCGGCCGAAAAAGGCGACGGCATCGCCACTCTGCGGTCGATCATCGCCGGGATCGGCTGACATCCCGCGCCCAGGACTTTTCGAATTGTCCTGAAAAATCCTCACAGATTGTTTCGCGCAGCTCAGACATGCTGCCCGGCATTCACCTCGATCTCGGTTCCGGTGACGTAGGTGGATTCGTCCGAACAGAGGAAATGGATGACGCTGGCCACCTCTTCGGGCTGGCCCAGCCGCCCCAGCGGCAGCCCCGCCACGATCTTTTCCGTTCCCGGCGACAGGATCGAGGTTTCCACCTCGCCCGGCGCGATCGCGTTGACCCGCACGCCCAGCGGCCCGAAATCATGGGCCATCTCGCGGGTCAGCGCGGCCAGCGCCGATTTCGAGGTGGCATAGGCCGCCCCGGCGAAAGGATGCACCCGGCTGCCCGCGATAGAGGTGACGTTGACGATCGCCCCTTTGGCCGCGGTCAGCTCGTCCTTCAGCCCGCGGGCCAGAACCACCGAGGCAAAGAAATTCACGTTGAAAACATGGCCCCATGTGCGCAGATCGGTCGTCAGCGTGTTCAGCCGCGCGCCGTCCTCGTCCTTGGGCGAGATACCGGCATTGTTGACCAGCGCATGCAGCCTGCCGTCTGGCAGCTTGCTTTTCACCACTTCGATGGCCTGGACTGTCTTTTCGGCGTCGGCGAGGTCGATCTCTATATGGTTTGCCTCGCCGCCGGGCCAGGGGCAGCGTTCGTCAAAAGGCTGACGCGAACAGGTGAGCACCCGCCACCCCTCGGCCGAGAACCGTTTGACCGTGGCATGGCCGATGCCCCGGCTTGCCCCGGTCAACAACAGGATCTTCTGCTCCATCGCGCATTTCCCTTCCACTCGGCAGCCTATCCGACCGCCCGTACCTGACAACGCCCCTTGGCACCGCCGCCCCCGCGGGCTAACAGACGGCCCAGATTCTGGACAGAGAAGATGAAAAAGCAGACCGCCATGAACCGCGACTGGATCGCCACCGCCCGGACGCTCTCTGAGGCGCTTCCCTACCTGCAGCGCTACACCGGCGCAATCGTGGTGATCAAGTTCGGCGGCCACGCGATGGGCGACGATGCCGAAATGGAGAGCTTTGCCCGCGACGTGGTGCTGATGCGCCAGGTCGGGGTGAACCCGGTGATCGTGCATGGCGGCGGGCCGATGATCAACGAGATGCTGGCCAAGCTGGGCGTCGAATCGGCCTTCGTGAACGGCAAGCGCGTGACCGATGCCGCCACCGTCGAGGTGGTCGAGATGGTGCTGTCGGGCCGCGTGAACAAGCGCATCGTGCAGGCGATCAACAGCCAGGGCGGCAAGGCTGTCGGGCTGTCGGGCAAGGATGCCGGGATGATGGTCTGCAACCAGACCGACCCGGCGCTGGGGTTCGTCGGCACGCCGGCCGAGATGAACCCCGCCGTGCTGCACCAGCTTTTCGAGGCGGGGATGATCCCGGTCGTGGCGCCGCTGGGCTCGGGGCGCGCGGGCGAGACATTCAACGTCAACGGCGATACCGCCGCCGGGGCGGTGGCCGCCGCGCTCAAGGCAGACCGGCTGCTCTTGCTGACCGATGTCGCCGGGGTCAAGGACGCCTCGGGCGAGGTGGTGACCGAGCTGACGCCGGAACACATCGCCGAACTGACCGAGGCCGGCGTGATCGCCGGCGGCATGATCCCCAAGACCGAAACCGCGCTGGCGGCGATCGCGGGCGGGGTGCGCGCGGTGGTCATCCTCGACGGGCGGGCGCCCAATGCCTGCCTGCTGGAGCTTTTCACCGATCACGGTGCCGGGTCGCTGATCCGCCGGAAATAGCGGCGCGCATATGGGCCGGCGCCGCGGCGCCGGCCACGCGAAACGGTGATTAGGACCTGGCCGCGCCATGCGCTATGATGACCCCATGGATTACCCCCCCTATACCCGCGCCGAGCGCCGATCCGATGCGGTGGTGCATGTCGCCGGCCTTGCCACCGTCGCCGTCGGCGTGCCTGGGCTGATCGTGCTGGCCGTGGTGATGCGCGGCGACAGCGCGGCGATTTTCGGCACATCGGTCTACGGCGCGGCGCTGCTGGCCATGATCCTGTGCTCGGCGCTTTATCACATGGTGCCGCACGCCGGCTGGAAAGGCATCCTGCGCCGGCTCGACCACTCCGCGATCTATTGGAAAATCGCGGGCACCTACACGCCTTTCACGCTGTTGTCGGGCGGGCACGGCGCCGCGCTGGTGGCCGGGCTTTGGGCCGCGGCGGCGGCGGGGACGGGGATGCGGGTGCTGGCACCGGGCCGGTTCCGCTGGGCCTCGCTTGCGCTTTACCCCGCCATGGGCTGGGCTGGCGCCGTCGCGGGCTGGAGCCTTTTCGCCACGCTCTCGGGCGCGGTGATGGCGCTGGTGGTCGTCGGGGGCGTGATCTACACCGCCGGCATGGTCTTCTTCCTTTGGGAGAAGCTGCCCTTTCACAACACGATCTGGCACGTGTTCGTTCTGGTCGCCAGCGTGATCTTCTTCGCCGCGGTCTCGCTGCATGTGATCGACACGGCCGCGCTGGCCTGACCGCGGCGATCTTTATCCTACACTTACGCATCTTGCCCGTTACTATGGACGGGGGGACAGCAAGTTGCGCATTTTCATCGGCTTTCTTTCGATTCTGCTCGCGGCGGTGGCGCTGTGGTTTCTCAGCCGCGATCTGGTGCCGCCCAAAAGCGTGCGTTTCGCCGCCGGGGCCGCGGGCGGCGGCTATTACGCCATCGCCGAGCGCTATCGCGCCCGTCTTGCACGCGACGACATCGACATGGAAATCGTCGAAACGTCCGGCTCGGTCGAGAACGCCGCCCTTCTGGGCGAACGCCGCGTGGATGTGGCGCTCTTGCAGGGGGGGATTGCGGCACCGGAGGGCACCGAGACGTTGGGCGCGATGTTCTACGAGCCGCTTTTCGTCTTTGCCCGACGGGACGCCGAAGTGCCCGCCAACCCCGGCCGCTGGGCGGAGCTGACCATCGCGGCGGGCGCGCCGGGGTCGGGCACCACCGCGGCCTTCGATGCGCTGGAACGCGCCGCCGGCCACGCGCCCGGCGCCAACCGCCGCCTGCCGCTGAGCGGGGCCGAGGCCGCCGACGCGCTGCTTCGGGGCGAGGCCGACCTGGCGGTGTTCGTGGCCCCGCTGAGCGCGCCGTACCTTGCCCCGCTCTTTGCCGAAGAAGGGGTGGGCCTGCTGCAGCTTGAGCATATCACGGCACTTTCGCGCCGGATGCCGCAGGCCGAAGCCATCACCCTGCCCGCCGCGGGCGTGTCATTTGCGCCGGTCGTGCCGCCCGAAGATCTGCGGATGCTCGGCATGGTCGCCAACCTGGTGGCCGACGAGAGGCTGCACCCGTCGCTGGCCGATCGGCTGGCAATGGCAGCGCGCGACATCCACGGCGCCGCCGACGCGATCACCCGGACGCGCCAGTTCCCCTCGGCCGAGGCGGGCGCGCTGCCGGTTGACGCCTACGCCGCCACGCTGATCCGGCAGGGCCCCAGCCCGCTGCAGGACGTGCTGCCCTATTGGGTGGTTGCCCAGGTCAACCGTTTCGCCATCCTGCTGCTGCCGATCCTGTTCATCCTGTTGCCGCTCGTCCGGGCATTGCCCGGGGTCTACTCGTGGCGGATGCGGCGCCGGGTTTTCCGCTATTACCCGATGATCCGGGCCATCGACATGGCCGCGCGCAAGGCCACGGAGGCCGAAACCCTAACCGAGCTGGAACGCCGCCTGGAAGCAATCGACGAGGACGTGGCCGAGATGACGCTGCCGCCGCCCTACCGCGACCGGGCCTATACCGCGCGGCTGCATATCGACCTCGTGCGGCAGCGCATCGACAGCAAATTGCAGCGCTTCTGAAAAAACGTCACGGGACAATCGGGCGCAATTGAATTTCTTGATGATTCGGGCATACTGAACGGCATTGTGGAACCAGGGGCAGAGAGCGGGCAAACCGCCGCACGCCCCGCACGGATCGAGGCAGAGATCATGAAAAAACTCGCGTATGCGGCGGCGTTGTCCGTTCTGGCTGTGTCCGCCGCCCAAGCCGGCCCCATCGAGCGGGCCTGCCTGCAATCGGATCGCTCCAACGGATCGCGCAGCCTTTGCGGCTGCATTCAGGATGCCGCCAATCTGACGCTGACCGGCGCCGACCAGCGGTTCGCCGCAAAATTCTTCCGCGACCCGCATCAGGCGCAGGTCGTGCGCCAGTCCGACAACACCAGCCACGAGGCATTCTGGCAGCGCTACAAACGTTTCGGCACCACCGCAGAGGCGTTCTGCGGCTGACAGGTGATGAGCGGCGGGGAAGATCAGCTTTACACACCCTTGAATGTGCCCAAGCCGCTCGGCGCGAATATCTGGGTCGTGGACGGGCCGTCGGTTTCATTCTACGGAATGCCCTTCCCGACCCGGATGACGGTGCTGCGGGTGTCCGGCGGGCTGTGGGTGCATTCGCCGATCGCCCCCGAGGAGGGTTTGCTGGCGGCGCTGGACAAGCTGGGGCCCGTGCGGTGGCTGATCGCGCCGAACCCGCTTCATTACCTGCATATCGGCGCATGGGCCAAGCGATTCCCCGATGCTGTGGTCTGGGCGGCGCCCGGCGTCGCCGCGCGCTCGGCGCATCACGGGCTCGATTTTCCGGTGCACAGGGTGCTGAGCGACAGGCCGCATTCAGACTGGACCGGGCTGATCCGCCAGAAGCTGATCCCCGGCCACGACCTGTTGCAAGAGGTCGTCTTTTTTCACGACGCGACCAAAAGCCTGATCCTGACCGACCTGATCGAGAATTTCGAGCCCGGCAAGCTGGGCCGCTTCATGAAGCTCGCCACCTGGATCGGCGGCGTTCAGGCGCCCCATGGCGGCACACCGCGCGACGCCAAGCTGACCTGGCGCGACAAGCCCGCCGCGGCGGCGGCGATTGGCGAGGTAATCGGCTGGGGCCCCGAGCGCGTGATCATGGCCCATGGCAAGATCATCGAGGAAGACGCGGTCGGCGAGCTTGAGCGCGCCTTCGCCTGGCTGTCCTAGCCACGCGCCTCAAGATGGGCGACCAGCCCGCGCGCGGCATCTTCGATCAGCTCGAACACCAGGTCGAACCCGCCTTCGTAATAAGGGTCGGGCACCTCGTCGCGCAGGCTGTCGGCATAATCCAGGAAGAGATGTACCGGCGTCTCGTCGCCCGCCGGCCGCATCCGTTCCAGCGCGGCCAGGTTCGACCGGTCCATGGCGAGGATCAGATCGAAGCGGCCGAAATCGGCGGGGCGCACCTGCGCGGCGCGCAGCGCGCCGATGTCATAGCCGCGCCGCGCCGCCTCGGCCTGCGCGCGGGCGTCGGGCGGCTCGCCCAGATGCCAGCCGCCGGTGCCGGCGCTCTCGATCTCGACATTGAGCCCGGCCTCGCGCGCAAGGCGCGTGAACACCCCTTCGGCGGTGGGCGAGCGGCAGATATTTCCAAGGCAGACAAAGAGGATGCGATGGGTCACGCGTGGCCGTCTCCCGTTGTTTCGAACCGGGCCCAGAAAACCGCAAAGCGCAGCGCACGGCAAGCCAGGCCCTTGGCAGGCCCCCCGGCACGGCGTTAGCCTCGGGCGCATGAGCGCACGCATCGTGATCCTGACCGGGGCCGGCATCTCGGCCGAAAGCGGGCTTGGCACCTTCCGCGACGAAGGCGGCATCTGGAGCCAGTACGACCTGGCCGAGGTCGCCACGCCCGAAGGATTTGCCGCCGACCCCGCGCTGGTGCACACGTTCTACAACGCGCGGCGCAAGAACGCCGCCGAGGCGATCCCGAACGCGGCGCATGCCGCGCTCGCCCGGCTCGAGGCGGAACGGCCCGGCGAGGTGCTGATCGTCACCCAGAATATCGACGACCTGCACGAGCGCGCCGGCAGCCGCACCGTGCTGCACATGCATGGCACGCTGCGCGCGGCGACCTGCGCCGCCTGTGGCCATGGCTGGGATGCGCCCCCTGTGATGCACGCCGAAGACGCCTGCCCCGGCTGCGGCGCGCCGGCGACCCGCCCCGACATCGTCTGGTTCGGCGAGTTTCCCTACCACATGGACGACATTTGGGAGGCCCTGCGCGGGGCCGAGGTTTTCGTGTCGATCGGGACCTCGGGCAGCGTCTATCCCGCCGCCGCCTTCGTGCAGGATGCGGCGCGCGCGGGCGCCCTAACGCTGGAGCTCAACCTCGAGCCGTCCGAGACGCGCAGCTATTTCACCGAGGCGCGCCATGGCAAGGCCAGCGAGATCGTGCCCGCCTGGGTCGACGAGATGCTGGCCGGGCGCTGGCCCTGAGGCGCGCGCCTCAGCCCGCGGTTTTCAGATCGCGGATCAGCGCGTCGAGGTCGCCCCGCCGCCGGTCGAGCATCGCGCCGATCTCGGTGCGCTCGGTCGCCAGCATGTTGACGCCTTCGATGTAGAGGTTGAAAAACAGGTTCCGGCCGCTTTTGTCCGACACCAGAAAGGTGACGTCGAAGGGCGATTCGCCCCGCAGGTAGGCGGTGGTCTTGACCTCGTAAAAGCTCTTGACCGGGCGCGCGTCGTTCACCTCCAGCTTGCCGCCGATGAACTCGCGGAAGCGCTTGCCGTATTTGCGCGAGATATAGCCGCGGAAGGCATCGGTAAAGGCGCGCATCTGCGCCGCGCTGGCCTGTCGCGCGGCCACACCCAGCGCGCTGCGGGCAATGATCTGCACATCGGCGTAACGGGTGAAAATCCGTTCGAAATCGGCAAACATCTGCGCCTCGGACCGGCGCGAGTTTATGACCGAATTGATATCGGCCACGACCTGGTCGATCAGGTCGCGCGCCTGGGACGTGGTCAGGGCAGCGAGCGGCCCGGCAAGGCTCAGGGCGGTGCCCCCGGCGGCAAGGCCGGCAAGCACGCTGCGGCGGCTGGGGTTATTGCGCATAGGGGTCCTCATAGGGGTCGGAGTAGTCGGGCCGGTCATAGTCGGGCTGGGCATCGTCGCCGCCCAGCTCGTACCGGCGGTTCTGCAGGTAGAGCGCGCGGGCCTGGGCATAGCTGTCGGCGCTGTCGTAGAGGATCGAATCGATCGTGTCAGCGTATTCGTAGCGGTCGCCCAAAAGCTTGACGTAGGACGCGCCCGTCTTGACGCCGCGCTCGCCGGCCGGAAGCGCGCGACCCAGCGGGTCGAGGGCGAAATCGACGATCTTGCCGACCACGTCGCGCTCGGTCGAGGGGCCGAGAAGCGGCAGCTCGACATAGGCGCCCTCGCGCACGCCCCAGACATGCAAGGTTCCCCCGAAATCGGCCTCCCGCTCATACAGGCGGATGCTGTCGGCCGGGTCGAGAACGCCGCCCAGCCCGATGGTGCTGTTGAACAGGAAACGGCCCGAGTTCTGCAGCGCCTCTCCCGGACGGGCCTGCAAGAGGTTGTTCACCACCATGCCGGGCAGCGCGAGGTTGTCGGCGAAATTCGACACGCCCCGGCGCACCGGCGCGGGCAAAACCGTGCCGTAGGTCTGCGATGTGGGGCGCAGAACACTCCGGTCGACGGATTTGTTGAAGCGGTGCACCTGTCGATTGCTCGCTTCGTAGGGGTCGGTGAACTCGGACGTGGGGTCGGTCGCCGCGCAGCCGGCCAGGAGGGCGAGCGCCGCAACGGCGGCCAGGCGCAACGAAGGGGTGAAATATGAACGGGCCAATGAACTGCTCTTCTCGGACATTCGGGTATCAATATAGGGCTGTCCGGGCGGGAACCCCAGAGATTGCGCCACGGTCATCTGCCGAATACAACTTTGCCCGGCGAAATGCCACCGGCGAGGCGCGACTACCGCTCATTGCCGCGCCGCGCAGCGTTTCGAGCACAGCATGGATTTTTCCGGTTTCAGCGCGGGACGCGCAAGGGTAGCGTCTGGCCCAACCCCGACCCAAGGAGCAATGCGATGAGTGGACAATTCGAGGCACGCCTGGCCGAACTGGGCGTCACCCTGCCCGATGCACCGGCGCCGGCCGCCAACTACGTGCCCTACGTGATAACGGGCAACCTTGTCTTCGTCTCGGGCCAGATCTCGATGGCCGATGGTGCCTTCATCACCGGCAAGCTGGGCGTGGACATGGATGTCGAGGCCGGCGCCGCGGCGGCGCGGACCTGCGCCATTGGCCTGCTGTCGCAGGTCAAGGCGGCCTGCGGCGGCGATCTCGATCGGTTGGTGCGCGTGGTCAAGCTGACGGGCTTCGTCAATTCCACCGCCGATTTCGGCGATCAGCCCAAGGTGGTCAACGGCGCCTCCGATTTCCTGGTCGAGGCGCTGGGAGAGGCCGGACGACATTCGCGCTCGGCGGTCAGCGCCGCGTCGCTGCCCTTCGGTGTGGCGGTCGAGATCGAGGGGATCTTCGAGATCGCATGACCGCGCTGCCGCCGGCCTTCCTTGCCGCGCCCATCGCCCACCGCGCGCTGCACGACCGCGCGGCGGGGCGGCCCGAGAACTCGCTCGCCGCTGTCCGCGCGGCGGTGGCGGCGGGCTATGGCATCGAGATCGACATCCAGCCCTCGGCCGACGGCGTGCCGATGGTGTTTCACGACGCCGACCTGGCGCGGCTGACGGGCGCAGCGGGCGCAGTCTCGGCCCGCCCCGCGGCCGAGCTTTCCGAGCTGCCGCTTTTGGGCGGCGACGAGGGCATCCCGACGCTGGAGGCGGTGTTGGAAACGGTCGCGGGCCGGGTGCCCATTCTGATCGAGATAAAGGACCAGGACGGCGCGTTGGGCCGCGACGTGGGCGCGCTGGAACGCGCCGTGGCGAAGGTGCTGGGGGACTATGATGGCGATGTCGCGCTGATGTCGTTCAACCCCCACTCCGTCATCGCCTTGGCCGAGGCCGCGCCGGACCGGCCCCGCGGCCTGACCACCTGCGCCTTCGAGGCCGAGAACTGGCCCGGCCTGCCTGCCGCCACCCGCGAAACCCTGCGCGGTATTCCCGATTACGACCGGGCGGGGGCCTGTTTCATCAGCCACCGCTGGTCCGACCTCGCCCGCCCCCGCGTGGCCGAGTTGAAAGCGCAGGGCGCGGCTGTGCTGTGCTGGACAGTGCATGACGAAGCCGAAGAGGCACAGGCCCGCGAGGTGGCGCAGAACATCACCTTCGAGGGCTACGCGCCGTCAGCGCCTTGACCGAGCCGGGGGCCACGCCATCTCAAACCCCATGGCGGACGCGGCGCGGATGAACGAGACACAGGTGGAAATCGAGGTGCTGTCCTCGCTGTCGCAGGTCGCGGCGGCAGAATGGGACGCCTGCGCCTGCCCCGAGGCCGCCGAGGGCGGACGCCCCGAAGACCCGTTTACCACCCACCGCTTTCTGAAAGCCCTAGAAGACAGCGGTTCGGTCGGGCCCGGCACCGGCTGGGAGCCGCGCTATCTGCTGGCCCGCAAGGCTGGCACCCCCATCGCCGCCGCGCCGCTTTACGCCAAGGGCCACAGCCAGGGCGAGTATATCTTCGACCACAACTGGGCCCACGCCTACGAGCGCGCGGGCGGGCGCTATTACCCCAAGCTGCAGATCGCGGTGCCCTTCACCCCCGCCACCGGGCGGCGCTTTCTGGTGCGCCCCGGCCACGAGGCGCTGGGCCAGGCGGCGCTGGTCGAGGCGGCGGTGCGGCTGGCCGCCGAGAACCGGCTCTCCTCGGTTCATGTCACCTTCTGCACCGGGGACGAGGCCGCGGCGGGCGTCGAGATGGGGCTTCTTCATCGCGTCAGCCAGCAATTTCACTGGGAAAACGCCGGCTATCCAGATTTCGACGCCTTTCTCGCCAGTCTCTCGTCGCGCAAGCGCAAGAACATCCGCAAGGAGCGCGCGACGGCCCAGGCGTTCGGCGGCACCATCCGGCAACTGACCGGCGACGCGATCGAGCCCGCCCATTGGGATGCCTTCTGGCATTTCTACCAGGACACCGGCGCGCGGAAATGGGGCACGCCCTACCTGACCCGCGCGTTTTTCGACATCGCCCACGAAACGCTGGCCGACGACATCCTGCTGGTGATGGCCGAGCAGGGCGGCAGCCCCGTTGCCGGCGCACTGAACATGATCGGGCGCAGGCGGCTTTACGGCCGTTACTGGGGCTGCACAGAGGATTACCCCTGCCTGCATTTCGAATGCTGCTACTATCAGGCCATCGACTACGCGATTGACCACGGACTGGAAACGGTCGAGGCCGGCGCGCAAGGCAGCCACAAGCTCGCCCGCGGCTACCTGCCGGTGCCGACCCATTCGCTGCACTGGGTCGCCGACGACGGCTTCCGCGAGGCCATCGCGCAATACCTCAGGGCCGAACGTGCGGCGGTGGACGAGGAAATCGAGGTGCTGACCGCCTACGGCCCGTTCCGCAAGACCGACATGGAGGATCACACATGACCGACAAGCTGACCAAGGCCGAGCGCGAAACCGACCTCGCGCCACTTCTGCAAAATGGTTGGAGCCTGGCCGACGGCCGCGACGCCATCGCCAAGACCTTCGTTTTCAAGGATTTCGTCGAGGCCTTCGGCTTCATGACACGCGCGGCGCTGCACGCGGAAAAGCTGAACCACCATCCCGAGTGGTCGAACGTCTACAAGACGGTCGAGGTCGTGCTGACAACCCATGACGCGGACGGGCTGTCAGCGAAGGACGTGGACCTGGCCAAGCGCATGGACGCGCTGGCCTAGATCGCCGCCAGCAACTCTTCGCCCGTGGACAGGTTGCATTCGCCGGGCGCGTCGACCTGCGCCACGGTCACCACCCCGTCCTCGACGAGCGCGGCATAGCGGTTCGACCGGCCGATCAGGCCGATCGCCGGGGCACTGAACTCCATGCCCAGCGCATGGGTCAGCTTGCCCTCGGAATCGCCCAGAAAGCTGATCCCCGCGGCCTTTCCCCCGGTCGCTTCGGCCCAGGCGTTCAGCGCGAAGGGGTCGTTGACCGCGATGCACACGATCTCGTCCACGCCCTTGCCGCGAAACGCGTCTGCGGTGCGGATAAAGCTAGGCAGGTGGGCCGACGTGCAGCCCCGCGTGAACGCCCCCGGCAGGCCGAAGACGACCACCTTGCGGCCCTTGAGCACCTCGGCCAGTTGCACTGTCTCGGGGCCCTCGACCCCCACCCGGGTCATTGTCACATCCGGCAGACGGTCGCCTTTGGAAATCGTCATGGCTCTCCCTGTTCGCGTTGCCATTTCACCTCAGGCGCATGTAGGTTTCACCACCGGACAGACCAGAGCAAAGGGGCCTCGCATGTCGCATATCGTGATCGTCGGTGCCGGGCAGGCCGGTGCCGCGATGGCCGCGAAACTCAGGGCGCTGGGGTTCGGCGGCACCGTGACACTGATCGGCGAAGAGTCGGTGCCGCCCTACCAGCGCCCGCCGCTGTCCAAGAAATACCTCCTGGGCGAGCTGGCCGAGGAACGGCTCTACCTCCGCCCCGAAAGCTTTTACGCCGAGAACGGGATCGAGCTGCGCCTGTCGGACACCGCCATCGCCATCGACCGCGCCGACCGGCGGATCATCGCCGGGGGCGAAGCAATCGGCTATGACCATCTCGCGCTGACCACCGGTGCCGTGCCGCGCCGCCTGTCGGGCGCCCTGGGGGGCGAGTTGGCGGGGGTACACGTGGTCCGCACGCTGGCCGATGTCGATGCCATGGCGCCGGCCTTTCGGCCCGGCGCAAGGGCGCTGATCGTCGGCGGCGGCTATATCGGGCTCGAGGCCGCGGCGGTGGCCGCCAGCCGGGGCCTGTCGGTCACGTTGACCGAGGCCACGCCGCGCATCCTCGGCCGCGTCGCCGCGCCCGAGACCGCCGCCTATTTCCGCGATCTGCACCGTGCACGGGGGGTCGACCTGCGCGAGGGCACCGGGCTGACCCGGCTATTGGGCGACACCCGGGTGAGAGGGGCCGAACTGGGCGACGGGACCGAACTGGAGCTCGATCTCGTCATCGTCGGCATCGGCGTGACGCCGGCGACCGAACTGGCCGAAACCGCCGGGCTGCGCGTCGAGAACGGTATCGCGGTGGATGCCATGGGCCGCACGTCAGACCCGCTGATCTGGGCGGCGGGCGATTGCACCAGCCTGCCCTATCGCGGCGCGCGCATCCGGCTGGAGAGCGTGCAAAACGCCATCGACCAGGCCGAGGCCGTTGCCGCCAACATGCTGGGCGCCGAGACGCCCTATCTGCCCCAGCCGTGGTTCTGGTCCGACCAGTACGATGTCAAGCTGCAGATCGCGGGGCTGAACACGGGCTATGACCGGGTGGTCCTACGCCCCGGCGCGCGCGCGGGCAGCGTCAGCCACTGGTATTTCGCCGGCGCCACCCTGCTGGCCGTCGACGCGATGAACGACCCGCGCGCCTACATGATCGCCAAGCGCCTGATCGAGGCCGGCCGCTCGCCCGACGCCGCGCGCATCGCCGACCCGGCAACCGACCTCAAGGGGCTGATCGCGGCGTGAGGATCATCGCGGGCAGTCACCGGGGCCTGACCCTCGCCGCGCTGGGCAAGGGCGATGCCGGCGCGCATCTGCGCCCGACCACCGACAGGGTGCGCGAAAGCCTGTTCAACCTGCTCTTGGGCGGGCGCTACGGCGACCCGGTCACCGGTGCGCGCGTGCTCGACCTCTTCGCCGGCACCGGGGCGCTGGGGCTCGAGGCGCTGTCGCGCGGCGCGGCGCATGTCACCTTCGTCGATACCGGGGCCAAGGCGCGCGCGATGATCGGCGAAAACGTCGCCCGCTGCCGCGCCGAGGGCGCGACAACGATCGTCCGGCGCGACGCAACGCGGCTCGCCGCGGCGCCCGGCGCGCCCTTCGACCTGGTCTTCCTCGATCCGCCCTACGGCAAGGGGCTGGGGGAAAAGGCGCTGGCCGCGGCGATCGCGGGGGGCTGGATCGCGCCGGACGCCCTGGTGGTGTGGGAGGAAAGCGCCGGGATCGTGCCGCCCGAGGGTCTCTGCCTCGTCGACAGCCGCCGCTATAGCGACACGACCATCGCGCTGCTGCGCGCCTGCTGAGCCGCGCGGCTTGTGCCCGCGCGTACGCACCCCATCTTTGTGGAACCGATGACAGACCCCGCCGCCGATACCGCCCTGATCGAGGCCGCCCGCGCCTATTTCGCCACGCGACGCGCGCGCGTGGACGAATTCTCGCGGCGCCGGTTCGGGCTGCGCGGCTCGCTGACGCTGCACCGACACGCATTGGGCTGGGACATCGTCAAGGCGCCGCTCAACGTCGGGCTGTCTCCAGTCCTGATCGCCGCGCGCCTCGGCGCCTGGGGCGCCGGGCGCCTGGGCGCGCGCCGGCTGGCCTTCTGGCTCGCCACCCGGCGCATCCTGTTGCCCACCGCTGTCGGCCTGGCGACCGAGCGCGCCATCGTGGTGGACCTCTTGGAACTTCCCTGGGCGGGCCCCGGCGGGACCAGCCGGCGCGACGCCCTGGCCGAGGCGATGCTGGCCGAGCCCCGGCTTGCCGCCCTCGTCGGCCGCCACGCCGGGGCCCCCGGCCAGGCGGCACGCGCGCTCAACGATTATGCCGGCACCCGCTCGGCCGTGGCCGAGATGACCACGGCGCTGGGCACCATGGGCGCAGGCGCCGTGGCTTTCCAGACGCTCACCCCCGGCGTCGTCTCCTTCGCGCCCGGCCTCGCGGCCGTGCTGGCCCATCAGGCCGCCATCGCCGCCTTCCCGCTCGGCGGGCTGGCGGGGTCGCTCTGGTACGGGGCGTTCCCGACGGCCACGCCCCTCTGGCTCCTCGCGGCGCTGACGCTCGGACTGGTGGCGTTCGGCGCCCTTGTCGCGGCCTTCGCGGGCGTGATCGCCGACCCGGTCCAAACCGCGCTCGGCCTGCACCAGCGCCGGCTGCACCGGCTGATCGATGCCATGGAAGACAGCTTCACGGGCGAAGGCCGCCGCGCCTTTGCCGCGCGCGAGCATTACCTTGCGCGGCTGCTGGACCTCAGCGATGCCGGGCTCGCCGCGCTCAGGGCGTTCGGCGGATAGCGCAGCGCCGCTGGTCCGGAAGAGATGGGTATTTTCACCAAGAAGAAGCCCCTGCATCTTCTTCTTGGCCCAAATACCCAGATGCCGGACCGCGGCCAGGGGCGCGGCGCCGGGGGCTCAGACCGCCTGGAACATCGGAAAGGTCACGCCCAGCGCCCAGGCCAGGAAAAGACCCAAGCCCAGCCCGGCGCCCGCGGGCCGGGCCGTGGCGCGGCCGACCCAGCCGCCCATCATCCCGAAGAGCAGGAAAAAGACCAGCACGATCGGCAGGATGATCAGCAGGAAGAACAGCCGCTCGAAATCCAGCGCGACGGCGAGGCCGAGCGAGACGAGGAAGGCGCCGCGCGCGGTCAGGCTGCGCCACAGGGGCGCGCGGCCACCCTCGACCATCAGCGCATCGGACAGCATGAAGGGGATCGTGCCCGCGGCCATCGCCGCGATGATCAGGCCGCGCACCGGGATCGGGTAGAACGAGGTCACGTATCGGTCCATCGCCAGGCCGAAGATGCCGATGCCGTAAAAGGCCACCAGCGCCGCGAGCACGAGGATGCGCCACGCCTCGGCCCGGCCGGGCCAGCGCACCTCGCCCCACCAAGCCAGCAGGGCCAGCACCAATGCGCCGTAAAGCGCGAAATGCACCGCCAGGTAGTCGGCCACCAGCACTGGCAGGAATCGCGTCTCGAAAGGCGCCAGCATCAGCGGCACCGCCAGCGCGGGCAGCGCGGCCGCGACCAGGAATCGCCGGCGCGACAGCGGCACCGGGCGCGGCGCGTGGGTGCGGTCGCGCAGCCGCGCCAGCGGCCAGCCCAGCGCCACGATGCCGGCGAGCAAGAGCACGATCCAGCCGCCCATCTGGGGTACCGGCCCGTCGCTCGACCGGCCGAAGGTCGCATCGAGCCAGGCACGGGCCTCCCGCAGGGTGGTGGGCGCGTAGATCACGCCCACATGTTCCACGTGCGGGGCCAGCAGGGCGCGCCGCCCCGTGCCCTCGGCCGGGTCGCCGACGGTCTGGCCCAGCTCCGCCGCGGGGTCGGCCATCTGCAGCGCGGAGCGCGCGTCGGCGACCAGCCGCCCCTCCCACGCGCCATTCACCACCAGGAGGTTGCGCGGCTCATTCGCCGTCACCCCGTCATCGGACGCCGCGATGCCGACGGTTGCGGCGATGCGGTCGTCCTCGGGCGCCTGGCGGACCGCGATGTAGCTGCCCATGGAATGCCCGAGGACCGCCAGCCGCCCGTCGGCCCAGGGCTGGGCGAGCGCCGCGTCGGTGACGCGCCGGGTTTCGGCCATCAGCAACAGCGCGGTGCCCTCGGGGCTGGCAAGGTCGCCCGACATCGGCACCGGGTTGCGCCCGTGCCCCTCGAAATCGAAGGCGACCGCGGCATAACCCGCGCGCGCCAGCATCAGCGAACTGGCCTGCATCAAGGGCCGCGACCCGGCAAAGCCGTGCAGCACCAGCACGACCGGCGCGGGCGGCGCGTCCTTCAGGCGGTAGACGGTGGCCGGCGTGGTGCCGGTGCCCGGCACGCGCTCTATCGTGATACCGGCGCGCTCGGCCTCGAGCTGCCAGACCGACAGCGCGATGGCGGCAAGCGCGAGGATGGCGACGGCCCAGCGCGCAGGGGTCAGACGCCAGCCGAAGCGGTGAGGGTTGGCTGTCTCGGGAGTCATGGCCTGCGGCGTCCTTCTGCTCTGCCTCTGCGCGTGTGCGTCACATCTAGCATGCGGCGCGCAGAGGTCAGGCCCGGCGCGGCCAATACCGGCGGCGTCGCGGCGTCAGGTCGCGTAGGTCGGGTGGAACAGTCCCGCCGGCGAGTGGGTGAACACCTCGCAGCCATCGGCCGTCACCCCGATCGAATGTTCGAACTGCGCCGATAGCGACTTGTCACGGGTCACCGCCGTCCAGTCGTCGGACAGGACCTTGGTCTCGGGGCGGCCCAGGTTCACCATCGGCTCGATGGTGAAGAACATGCCTTCCTCCAGCGCGGGGCCCATGCCCGAACGGCCGTAATGCAACACGTTGGGCGGCGCGTGGAACACGCGCCCCAGCCCGTGGCCGCAGAAATCGCGCACGACGCTCATGCGGTGGGCCTCGACATGGCTCTGGATGGCGTGGCCGATATCGCCGAACGTGTTGCCGGGCCGAACCGCCTCGATCCCCTTCATCAGCGCGTCGTGGGTGACCTGGATCAGCCGCTCGGCCTTGCGCGACAGCTTTCCGGCCACGTACATCCGCGAGGTGTCGCCGTACCAGCCATCGACGATCACGGTGACGTCGATATTCAGGATGTCGCCGTCCTTGAGAAGCTTTTCGCCGGGAATGCCGTGACAGACCACGTGGTTGACCGAGATGCAGCTTGCATGGCGGTAGCCCTTGTAGCCGATCGTGGCCGAGGTCGCCCCCGCCTCGTCGACCATGCGGGTGATCGCCTCGTCAAGCTCGCCCGTGCTCCGGCCGGGCACGACGAGAGGGGCCATCGCGTCGAGGATCTCGGCGGCCAGCCGGCCGGCCTGGTGCATCCCCGCGAAATCGGCCCTGTCATAGATCCGGATGCCATCCTTGGTCAGGCGGCCGCGCGTCTTGTCGTCCAACGTCTGCTCCTTGGCTTTTCCTGACGTTAGATAAAGCGCATTGCGGTTATTTGCCAGAGGGGGGCTAGGGCTGCGGCGCAAGGTCCACGGGCATGTGATCGGCCAGCGTGACCCTCTCGGGCGAGATGTCGGTGCCATAGCACAGCATCTCGACGCCGGCCTCACGCGCCGCGCGGGCGGCCGTTGCATAGGCGGGGTCGAGATCGGCGGCCAGGCGCAGGCGCGCGCAATCGCTGCGCTGGACGAGATAGAGCACCGCCGCCCGGTGCCCCGCGCCCGCCATCGCGGCCAGGTCGGCCATGTGCCGCGCGCCGCGGGCGGTGACGCTGTCGGGAAACTCGGCCCAGTCATCGGCGCGCCTGAGATGCACGTTCTTGACCTCGAGGTAGAAATCGGGCCGGCCTGCGCCGGTCAGCAGGAAATCGACGCGGCTTTTCTGCCCGTATTTCACCTCTGGCCGCACGCTGTCGTAACCTGCCGCCTCGGCGATGCGGCCGTCGGCCAGCGCCTCGGCCACCACGCGGTTGGGCAGGCCCGCGTCGATCCCGGCCCAGTGTCCACCCGGCAATTCGGCCAGCCGCCAGGCGTAGTTCAGCTTGCGCCGCGGGTCGTCGTTGGGCTCCAGCCAGATCGGCGTGCCGGGCGCCTTGAGCCCCAGCATCGCGCCGGGGTTTGGGCAATGGGCCGTGACCTCGCGCCCGTCTTCCAGCCGCGCGTCGGCGAGAAAGCGTTTGTAGCGGCGCACCAGCGTCGCCCGAACGAGAGGGGTTTGAAAGCGCATGGTGCGGTCCTATACCGGGCCGGTAGGGGCGACAAGGAGGGCACGATGGGCAACCCGGAAGCGGCCATGCTGGTGATCGGAGACGAGATCCTGTCAGGGCGGACGCGCGATTCGAACATGCACTTCCTCGCCGGCGAGTTGACCAAGCACGGCATCAGGCTGGCCGAGGTGCGCGTGGTGCCCGACATTCACGAGCGCATCGTCGAGGCGCTGCGCGCGCTCAGCGCCGGCCACGACCTGGTGTTCACCTCGGGGGGCATCGGGCCGACGCATGACGACATCACCGCCGACGCGGTCGCCGCGGCCTTTGGCGCCGCCATCGACGTGCGCGAGGACGCCCGCGCCGTCATGCAGGAGTATTACGACCGGATGGGGCGCGAGATGAACGAGGCGCGCCTCAGGATGGCGCGCATCCCCGAAGGCGCTGCGCTGATCGACAACCCGATCTCGGCCGCGCCCGGGTTCACCATCGGCAACGTGCATGTCATGGCGGGCGTGCCGTCGGTCTTTCAGGCGATGGTGGCCAGCGTGCTGCCGACGCTGACCGGCGGCGCACCGCTGTTGTCGCAAAACCTCAACCTCGGCCTTGCCGAGGGCGATATCGCCGGCCCCCTGCGCGCGCTGGCCGACGAGTTTCCGGGGCTCTCGATCGGCTCTTACCCGTATCAGCGCGACGGGGTTTACGGCACGAATGTCGTGATCCGCGGCGAGGACGGCGCCCAGATCGACGCCGCCATGGGGCGGCTTTGCGCGCTGATCCCCGAGGGACGCACGTGACCGAAACCGACTGGTTCGCCGCGATCGAGGCCACCTGGCCACCGGCCGCGCGGCAGGAGGTCGGGCCGATCACCGTGCGCGACGGACAGGGCGGCGGCAAGCGCGTATCGGCCGCAACGGTGCAAGGGCGCGTCACCGAGGCCGACCTCGCCCGCGCCGAGGACGCGATGCGCGCGCTGGGCCAGACGCCGCTTTACCAGATACGCGGCGCCCAGCGGCCGCTCGATCACGCCCTCGCCGCGCGGGGCTATGTGCGCATCGATCCGGTCGTCGTGCTGGCTGCACCGGTCGCCATGCTGGCCACCGCGCCGCCGCCCCCGGTCAGCGCCTTCACCATGTGGCCGCCGCTCAGGATCATGGAAGATATCTGGGCCGAGGGCGGCATCGGCCCGGCGCGGCTGGCGGTGATGGGCCGGGTCGTGGGCCCCAAAACCGCGCTTCTGGGCCGGCAGAACGACCGCGCCGCGGGGGTGGCCTTTGCCGCCTGTCACGGCCCGGTCGCACTGTGTCATGCCCTGGAAGTCGCGCCCGCCCACCGCCGCCAGGGGGTGGCCGGCAACCTGATGCGCGCGACCGCCCTATGGGCGGCCGACGCCGGGGCCGGCATCCTGGCGGCGTTGGTGACCGAGGAGAATGCAGCGGCCCGTGCGCTCTATGCTTCCCTCGGCATGGCAGTTGTGGAAAACTACCATTACCGCATCCTGACGGCCTGAAAGCGTGCAATACCCGTGACGACCAACCGAAAAACCCCGACCGCCCTCGACCTCGACATGGCCACGCCCCTGCCCGAGGCCACGGAGAAATACTTTGCCATCTGCGAGGAAAAGCTTGGCCTCGTGCCCAATGTGCTGAAGGCCTATGCCTTCGACATCGACAAGTTGAACGCGTTTTCGGCGATGTATAGCGACCTGATGTTGGGCGAGAGCGGGCTGTCGAAGCTGGAGCGCGAGATGATCGCGGTCGTGGTCTCGTCGATCAACCGGTGCTGGTATTGCCAGGTCGCCCACGGGGCGGCGGTACGCGAACTGTCGGGCGACCCCGCGCTGGGCGAGGCGATGGTGATGAACTACCGCGCCGCGCCGCTGGACGCCCGCCAGCGCGCCATGCTGGATTTCGCGGCCCGGCTGACCGAGGCCAGCCACCGGGTGGACGAGGCCGACCGCGCCACGCTGCGCGACGCAGGCTTTTCCGAGCGCGATATCTGGGACATCGCCGCGGTCGTGGGGTTCTTCAACATGACCAACCGCGTGGCCTCGGCCGTGGGAATGGAGCCCAACCCGGAGTATCACGGCGCAGCCCGATGAGACGCGCGGCACTGATCGCGGCGGCGGTGGTCTTTCCCACCGCGCCCTGGGCACTGGCCGTCACGCCACCGGGCGCCGAGGCCCCGGTGGCCGAAAGGCAAATCGTGGCAGGCAGTTACGCGGTGCCCGTCGGACCCTTCGCCGACGGCGAGGTGCCGATGCTGCGCGCCGAGGGCAAGGTCACGACGCGGGTGTGGCATGTGCCGGGCGAGGGGATGACCACCCTGCAAATCCTGGCGCCTCTGCGCGCGGCGTTGATCGAGGCCGGCTATGCGGTGATCTACGACTGCGCCGCCGCCGAATGCGGCGGGTTCGATTTCCGCTATTCGGTCGAGTTGCTGCCCGAACCGGTGATGCATGTGGACCTAGGCGATTTCCGCTTTCTGTCGGCGCGCAACACCGCCTCGGGCGAGCCCGACTATGTCAGCCTCATGGTCAGCCGGTCTTCGACCCGCGGCTTTGTCCAGATGACCCGGATCGGCGCCGCCGAGCCCGCACCGGCCGATAGCCGCGGCTCGACCAAGCGGCCGCTGCCCACCCTGCCCGCCGAAAGCGGCGCGCTGTCCGACCAACTGGACCAGGCCGGCCGAACGGTGCTGAAAGACGTGCGCTTTGCCACCGGTTCTTCCCAACTCGACGGCGAGGATTTCGCCTCGCTCGAAGCGCTCGCCGCCTACCTGCGCGACCATCCCGACCGCTCGGTGGTGCTGGTGGGCCATACCGATGCAGAGGGCGGGCTGGCCAGCAACGTGGCGCTGTCGCGCGAACGGGCCCGCGCTGTGATGGACCACCTGATCGGCCGGCTGGGCGTGCCCGCCGGGCAGCTGGCGGCCGAGGGCGTGGGCTTTCTTGCGCCGCTCGCCAGCAACCTGACCGAGACCGGGCGCACGCTGAACCGGCGGGTCGAGGCGATCGTCTCTTCGACGCGCTGAACGATCTCTCCGGCAGGCGATGCCCGCACGGCCCGTCCGGTCGCGCGGCAATGGTTTCGGTTCACGAGAAACGACGCCGGCAAGACCACGCTCGCTCGGGCGCGGATCGCCTGGCCGCTGGTGCATGGACGAGCGTCACCGGGCCATGCAGGCAGCGCCCATGCGCGGGCCGGCGCACGACCGACGGGGCGCTGGGCGCCCCGCTTCGGACTTGATGTGCAATGGAACACGGCCCTGCCCCGAGGGGCAGAGCGGTCTGCCTATCGCCTTACCACTCGTCGGGGCCCGCGTCGGCGAAGACATCGACGAGGAAGTCGATGAAGGCGCGCACCTTGGGCTGAGTGAACCGGCCCGGCGGGTAGACTGCGTAAATGCCCAGCTTTTCGGCCGGCAAGTCGGGGATCGCCTCTTCCACGAGGCCCTCTTTCATCGCCTCCAGAAACAGGAAGCTCGGCAGGTAGGCGATGCCAAGGCCCGAGATCGCCGCATTCAACAGCGACTGGCCGTCATTCACCGTCAACCAGCCCGCCGTGCGCACCTGGCGCTTTTCGCCCGAGGGGGCGGTCAGCTTCCAGACGTTGCCGCTGGACTGGTTGGAATAGTGCAAAAGCTTGTGCTCGTTCAGATCGTCGATCTTCTGCGGCCGGCCGAATTTCTGGAAATAGGCGGGCGAGCCGATCATCCGCTTGGTCGTCTCGGTCAGCTTGCGGGCGCGCAGGCTGCTGTCTTCCAACTCGCCCACGCGGATCGCCATGTCGAATCCTTCCGAGATCAGCTCCACATAGCGGTTGTTCAACACCATGTTCACGGTGATATCGGGATATTCGCGCAGGAAATCGCCCAGCACCGGCGAGAGATGATTGACCCCGAAATCGGTCGCCACCGATATGCGCAAAAGCCCCGACGGGGCCGATTGCATCGAGGTGACCAGCGCGTCGGCCTCTCCGGCATCGTTCAGCACGCGCCGCGCGCGATCGTAATAGGCAAGGCCGATCTCGGTCGGGCTTACCCGCCGGGTCGTCCGGTTCAACAGGCGCGCGCCGAGGCGCGCCTCAAGCGAGGACACATGCTTGGAAACGGCAGATTTCGAAATCCCCATTTTCTTGGCAGCATCGGTGAATCCCCCCTGATCCACCACGGTCGCGAACGCCTCCATTTCCGTCAGTCGGTCCATCGTACCACCTTAACTCACACCCCCGCCGCGATGGGTTGGATACTCGGTGCGAATTCAGGCGAGATTGCGGAAGACGCCCGACAATAGTTGGGTAAAAGACGGATCGTTATCGTGGTGGAAACAAGACACCAAGGTGGCAGGCCTTGGGCAAGGGCACATCAAGGCATTGCAATCAAAGGGAAAACCCAAGCCTCGTGCCCTGGTTTATAGCCCTTTTGGCATCCAGTTCGGCCGCGCGCTCGGCCCCGCCGATAACGTGGCAGGAAACACCGCGGCTCTCCAGCTTTCCGGCCAGTTCGTTCTCGGGCTCCTGCCCGGCGCAGAGGACCACGGTGTCGGCCGCGATCAGCCGCCGCGCACCGTCCTGCGAGATCTCGAGTCCCTCCGGCGTGATCCGCTCGTAGGCGACGCCCGACAGCATTTCGACGCCCTTGGCCTTCAGCGCGGCGCGGTGAATCCACCCCGTGGTCTTGCCCAGCCCCTTGCCGGGCTTGCCGGCGCGGCGCTGCATCAGCGTGACCGAGCGCAGGGGCGGGCTGGGCCGGGGTCCGCCGGGGGCAAGCCCGCCTCGGTCGCGCGCCGGGTCGCCCACACCCCATTCGGCGCGCCAGGCGGCGGGGTCTTCGGTGGGGCTGTCGCCAGTCACCAGGTACTCGGCCAGGTCAAAGCCGATGCCCCCCGCGCCCACCACCGCAACGCGGGCGCCGACCGGTGCCTTGCGCGCCAGCACGTCGACATAGCTCTGCACATGGGGCAGGTTTTGGCCGGGGATGGACGGGTCGCGGGGCCGGACGCCGGTGGCCAGCACCACCGCGTCGAACCCGGCCAGGTCGTCGGCCTCTGCCCGGTGCCCCAGCCTGAGCGCCACGCCCGCCTTGGCCAGCATCGTCTCGTACCACTGCAGCAGGCCGCGGAACTCTTCCTTGCCCGGTATATCGCAGGCCATGGTCAACTGCCCGCCGATCCGGCCGGACGCCTCGAACAGCGTCACCGCGTGGCCGCGCCCCGCTGCGGCCAGCGCCGCCGACAGGCCCGCCGGCCCCGCGCCCACCACCGCGATCCGTTTGGGCTGCGCGGCGGGGACGGGGCGCAACTCGGTCTCGTAGGCCGCGCGCGGGTTGACGAGGCAGGTCGATATCTTGCCGAGGAACGTATGGTCGATGCAGGCCTGGTTGCAGGCGATGCAGGGCGCGATTTCGTCGGCCCGGCCCGCCGCCGCCTTGGCCACGAAATCGGCATCGGCCAGGAAGGGGCGCGCCATCGACACCAGATCGCCCGCGCCCTCGGCCAACAGGCGCTCGGCCAGCTCGGGCGTGTTGATCCGGTTCGACACCACGACCGGGATCGACACCTCGCGCGCCAGCCGCGCGGTCACCCACGCAAAGCCCGCCCGCGGCACGGAGGTTGCGATGGTGGGCACCCGCGATTCGTGCCAGCCGATACCGGTATTGAGCAGATCGGCCCCCGCGTCCTGCAGCCGCCGCGCCAGCATGACCACCTCGTCGAAGGTCGAGCCCTCGGGCACGAGGTCGATCACCGAGAGGCGGAAGATCAACAGGAAATCGCGGCCCACCGCGGCGCGCACCCGCCGCACGACCTCCAGCGCAAACCGCATCCGGTTTTCACAAGAGCCGCCCCAGTCATCCTCGCGCCGGTTGGTGCGGGGGGCCAGGAACTCGTTGATGAGATAGCCTTCCGAGCCCATGATCTCGATCCCGTCATAGCCAGCCTCGCGGGCCCGCGCCGCGGCGGTGGCGATGTCGGCGATCTGCTTTTCGATACCGGCGGCGTCGAGCGCCACGGGCATGTAGGGCGAGATCGGCGCCTTGAGCGCGCTGGGGGCCACGCAGTCGGGCACCGCCGCGTAGCGCCCGGCATGAAGGATCTGCATTGCGATCAGCCCGCCCGCCTCGTGCACGGCCGCCGTGACACGGGCGTGGCCGGCCATGTCCTCGGGCGTAAATAGACCCGCCGCGCCGGGAAAGAGCGCGCCCTCGGCATTGGGCGCCATGCCGCCGGTCACGATCAGCCCGGCACGACCGCGGGCCCGCGCGGCATAAAAGGCGGCAACGCGGTCCCAGTCCCGGCGCTCTTCCAGCCCGGTATGCATCGAGCCCATGATGACGCGGTTTTTCAGCGTCACGGGCCCGACCTTTAGCGGGGCCAACAGGTGCGGGTAGTCGGTCATGTCGTCCTCCCCGCGGGCCAGAGTGCTGCGCCCGAGGGCGCCTGTCACCCCTTGACCAAACGTCAAAGCAAGGACAGCCGGTCGCGGCAGCGCACCGTTCGCGCGCCTTGGAAGCGACGGAAAGACCGGACCCGGAAAAGACAGGGCCCCGCCGTTTCCGGCAGGGCCCGACAGAGCGATCGTGAGAGAGAGAGAGAGAGAGAGATCAGGCGGCGGTGGCCTGGGCCTTCTCGATGTCTTTCTTGATCTTCAGCGCCTTTTCCGAAAGATCGGCGTCCTTCGCGCGGACGAGGAAAGCGTCGAGGCCACCGCGATGGTCGACCGTGCGCAGCGCCGAGGCCGAGACGCGCAGCTTGTACGACTGGCCCAGCGCGTCGGAAATCAGCGTCACGTCGTTCAGGTTGGGCAGAAACCGGCGCTTGGACTTGTTGTTGGCGTGGCTGACATTGTTGCCGACCATCGGACCCTTACCGGTCAGTTCACAGACGCGCGACATGGCTTGTTTTCCTTGTCTCGATAAAGCGGATCGGCGCCGCAAGGGCGACGCCGCGAAATTCGTCCGGCTCCTTTACGGCCAAAGCGCGGAGGCGTCAAGCGATTCATCCCCCGCGCGCGCCGATCTCGGCCAGAATCTCGGCCACGGCGCCCGCCACGGTCGCCTCGCCCGCCGCCACGGCCGTGCCCAGCGTTTCCATCCGCTGGCGCAGCGCCGGATCGTGGTCGAGACGCGCCAGCAGCCCGCGCCGGACCTCCTCGCCGAACCAGAACCGCGCCTGGTCGGCCCGGCGGGCATCGAAAAAGCCGTGCTCGCGCCGCCAGTCGGCCAGCGCCTGCATCTCGTCCCAGGCGGTTTCCAGACCGGCCTCGGACAGCGCCGAGACGCACATCGCCTTGGGAAAGCCCTCGGGGTCCTGCGGGCGGCGGCGCAGCAGGTGCAGCGCGCCGGCGTAATCGGCGCAGGTGCGGCGCGCGGCCGGTTCCAGGTCGCCATCGGCCTTGTTTACCAAAATCAGGTCGGCCATTTCCATGATGCCGCGCTTGACCCCCTGCAACTCGTCGCCGCCGCCGGGTGCCATCAACAGCACGAAGAGGTCGGTCATCTCGGCCACCATGGTTTCGGACTGGCCCACGCCCACGGTCTCGATCAGCACCACGTCGAACCCGGCCGCCTCGCACAGGCTGACGGCCTCGCGGGTCCGGCGCGCCACGCCGCCCAGCGTCGACTGGCTGGGCGAGGGGCGGATAAAGGCCTTGGGGTCGCGCGACAGCCGTTCCATCCGGGTCTTGTCGCCCAGGATCGAGCCGCCCGAGCGGGCCGAGCTGGGATCGACGGCCAGCACGGCCACCTTCAGCCCCTTGCCGATCAGCATCATCCCGAAGCTTTCGATAAAGGTCGATTTTCCCACGCCCGGCGTGCCTGACAGCCCGATCCTGAGCGCCTGGCGGCCGTTGCTCAGAAGCGCGGCCAAGAGCGCCTGCGCCCGTTCGCGGTGATCGGCCCGCCCGCTTTCGACCAGGGTGATCGCGCGGGCCAGCGCGCGGCGGTCGCCGGATGTGATGCGGGTGGCGAGATCGGCGATGTCCATGGGCGCCTCCGGTCGTCTGGGATGGTGCCCCTCTTGCCGCGCGCGCGGATGGGTGTCCAGCCCCGGAGCCCGGTTCGGGGGGCGACCGCCCTCTGCCGCGCACCATGCCGCAGCGGCGCGATCCTGTGCCGATGCGCCGGTGAGAGTGAATTTCAGACCTTCATCGCCTGCGCCACGGGCGACGCCACGGGCGGGTCGCGACAATCCGGTGGACGGGGCGGGACGCCGACCTTCTCTACTCGTGCACGTTGGATGCGAGGTTGAACGAACAGCGGACATCCAGTTCAGCGCGCGCCCGGTTCCACCGCGAGGTTGGCCGTTCACCACGCGCACCGTAGAATGCCGGGCATGGGGTATGTCACGTCGCTCTTCGCGCGCAAGGTGGTCGCCGCGGCGGGCGGTAAAATCGATGCTGCGGCGATGCTGGCCAGCGTCGGGATCGCCCCCGATGATCCCTGGGATGCCGGAAGGATGGTTCCGGCCGAGCGCTACTACGACATGCTCGAAAGGATCGCCGATCAGATCGACGTGACCGACCTGCCGGTGCGCACGGGCGCCTCGATGCGGCTGGACGAATACGGTGCGCTTGGCCTTGCCTTCAAGGCGGCGACGACGCTCGGGGCGTCCTACGCGCGGGTGGAACGCTATGCGCGCCTGTGGTCCAGCGTTGTGGAATACGAGCTGCGGCCGGCGACCGGGGGCACGCTCTTCATCCTGCACCGGGCGGGCGAACGGCGCCTCGGGATGCGGCTGTCGAACGAGGCGACCCTTGCGAGCGCGGTATCCATCGCACGGCAGGTCTGCCCGGTGCCGCTCGCGCCCGTGGAAGTGCTGGTCCGGCATCCCGCCCCGCGCCGGGTCGCCGCGCATGAGGAGTGGTTCGGCTGCCCGGTGCGCTTCGGCGCCGAACTCGACGCGATCCTCTATGCCGACGAGGTGCTGGCCCGGCCCAATATCCTCGGGGACGAGGGGATATCGAAATACCTCACCACGCATCTCGACGCGGAACTGTCCGAGATCACCCGGGAGCCGGCGCTTGTCACGCAGGCGAAAGCCGCAATCGCCCAGGCCCTCAGCGAGGGGGCGCCGAGGATGGCCGAGATCGCCCGCGGCCTCGGGCTCAGTGCGCGGTCCTTCCACAGGCGCCTCTCAGAGCACGGCATGACCTTTCAGAGCCTCACCGAGGAAACCCGCCGCGACCTCGCCGAGGGGCTCTTGCGGGACGAGAGCCATTCTCTGGCCGAAATCGCGTTCCTCACCGGTTTCTCCGAGCAGAGCGCCTTTACCCGCGCGTTCAAGCGCTGGGTCGGCACGACCCCCGCGACCTACCGCAAGGATATCTCCCAGCGCTGACGCGCGCATTGGCGACGGCGGTCAAAAGGCTGGCATCGCCGGTCAAGACCGCGCAGCACCCCTGCGCCTATCCCTTGGCTACCGATACCGAAGCCAGGGAGATACCCCATGAAAGACCAACCGATCCTCGTCATCGGCGCAACCGGCAAGACCGGCCGCCGCGTCGCCAGCCGCCTCGAGGCGCGGGGCCTGCCAGTGCGCCGCGGCTCGCGCAGGTCCGCAACACCCTTCGACTGGGACGCGCCGGAGACCTGGACGCCGGCCCTGCGCGGAACCCGTGCGGCCTATGTCACCTACTTTCCCGATCTCGCCTTTCCCGGAGCCGTGGAAAAGCTCGAGTCTCTCTGCGAGACGGCCCGCGACGTGGACGTCGAGCACCTCGTGCTGCTGTCCGGCCGCGGCGAGCATCATGCGCGGCTGGGCGAAGAGGTGGTGCGCAATTGCGGCGTCGACTTCACCATCATCCGGGCCGCCTGGTTCGCGCAGAACTTCTCCGAAGGCTACCTGCGCGATCCGGTCCTGGCCGGCGTTCTTCCAATGCCCGGCGGCGATGTCGCCGAGCCCATCATCGACATCGACGATATTGCCGATGTCGCAGTCGCGGCCCTGACCGAAGAAGGCCACAAGGGCGAACTCTACGAGGTGACGGGCCCGCGCTTGATGACTTTCGCGGACATGGCGGGTGAACTCTCGCGGGCCACCGGCCGCGAGATCCGGCATATCCCGATCAGTTTCGAGGCGTTCCACGCGAACATCGCCGAGGCTGGCGGCCCCTTCGTCGCCGACGTCTTCACCGCGATCGCGCGCGAAACGCTGGACGGGCGCAACGCCCACACCACGGACGGCGTGATGCGCGCGCTCGGCCGCGGCGCCCGCGACTTTGCGGAGTTCGCCCGCGCCGCCGCCCAAACCGGCGCCTGGACAACCGCCGCCTGACACCCCCCATCGAAAGGAACATGTCATGAGACCCACCCTGCTCGAGAAGATCGCGCTCGGTCTCTCCGGCCTCACCGCGCTTACCATCGGCGCTTTCATCCTGTTCGCGCCGCACGTCTTCTACGCCAGCTCCGGCATCACGCTCGGCGAAGACGCCAACCTGCTGAGCGAATTGCGCGCCCCAGGCGCCGGACTCGCGGGGTTCGGCTTTCTGATGCTGCTCGGCATCTGGCGGCACGCGGTCCGGCCCGTTGGCATGGCGGCGGCCCTGACGGTCTTTACCGCCTTTCCGGCCGGACGGCTGGTCGGGCTTGCATTGGACGGGATGCCGTCCGGCAACGTCATCGGCGCCCTCGTCATCGAACTGATGATCGCCGCGCTCTGCCTCGCAGCCTTCCGCCGGCGCCTTTGGCAGCCGGCGCCCGGCCTCTCCACGGTGCAGCCCGCGCGCTGAGCCTGCCGCGGCGGCGTGGCGCTTGATGCCCTGCCGCCGCCCCAATCCAAGGAACTCGTCCCCATGTCCCCTGTTCTCTTCTACCTCGCCCACCTCACCGTCCTCGCCTATGCGTTGGTCGGCGGCGTCTTTCTCGCCTTCTCGGATTTCATCATGCGCGCCCTGTCCGTGACCAGCGGTCAGGGTGGCGCGGAGGCGATGCAGGCCATAAACCGAGAGGTGTTCCGCTGGGTCTTCATGGTGCTCTTCCTCGGGCTGGCGCCGGTATCCCTGCTGATCGCGGCCTATGGCGCAATAGTCGTCGCACACGGTCCGGGAACCGTGATGATGCTGGCGGGCCTGACATATTTCGTCGGATGCTTCGGGGTAACGGTGTTCTTCAACGTGCCGATGAATGAAGCCCTCGCGGGCATGGAGGCCTCCGCGGATGCGACCCTGGACTACTGGGCCCGCACCTATCTGCCCCGCTGGAGCTTCTGGAATACCGTCCGAACCGTCGCCTGCGGACTGTCTGCGGCCCTGCTGCTGTTCTCGCTCGCTTGGGCGGCGCAGTCTCAGGCACAGGCGGCTTGAAAAACCGAGCCGCATCAGGGCGCCGACCTGCGCAACGAAGCACAGCGGCGCCTGTCCGCCGGCACGTTCGTTCACGACCCGCAGTTCCTATGGAAGCGGTCGGCAATGAAGAGAGGAGGATACTCATGGGTGACCCGCGTTACCGCCGAGCAACCGCAGCGGACCTGGGGGCGATTGTCGCGATGCTGGCCGATGACGTGCTTGGTGCGTCGCGGGAAAACGCTTCGCCAGCCGTAGACGATTGCTACCGGGCTGCATTTGCGGAGATTGATGCCGACCCGAACCAGTTTCTTTGTGTGGTCGAGGAGGAGCAGCAGATTGTTGGAACCTTGCAGCTCACCTTCATCGCGGGTCTCTCTCGCAATGGCACCAAGCGAGGACAGATCGAGGCGGTGCGGATCGCGAGCGACCGTCGGGGCGGCAAGCTTGGTGAAGCGATGTTTGCGTGGGCGATCAGCGAATGCCGGGCACACGGGTGTTCGTTGGTTCAGCTCACCACCGACAAGGCCCGCCCGGACGCCCATCGCTTCTATGAACGTCTGGGTTTTGAACCGACCCATATTGGATACAAGCTACAGATCTAAGGAGGGGCAGCGAACCACCCTGAACGCTGGGGCACTCGCAGGTGCGGCGAGGTTGGCGCCCCTAGGGCGTACGTCCGGTCTGGCGGGCCGCAGCGCAGCATAAAGCTGGTCGCACAAACGAAAGCTATGGGCCGATCTTGAAGGCGCGCACCCAGGATTCGCAATACTCTGGCCGTGCTCCGTCGACGTGTGGATCTGATCCGTGCTGTCCAGTTTCAAGGCATTCGACGACGGACACTCCCATCTCATCATCGGCGATTGACCAGAACTATCCCACAGACGGCGAGAGCCCCTCCGGAGACATGGGTCAGTGTCAGCCGTTCGCCCAACAGCGCGACGGCGAGAACGGTGCCGAAAACCGGCATCAGGTGCAGGAATTGTCCCGCACGTTCGGGTCCGATCCGGTCGAGCCCCCACGACCAAAGCAGAAACCCCAGAAGTGATGCGCACAAGGCGATGTAGCCAAGAGCTGCGATGATCGGGCCAGTCATCGGAATGGGCTGAACGCCCTGAATGGCAAGCAGCGGTGCCATGACGCATAGCCCGACGATGACGCTGGCCGTCAGCGTCACGTCCTGTGGCAACGTGGCGGGTCGCCGGCGCAGCAACAGGGAATAGGCCGCCCAGACCAGGATCGCGCCCAGCATCCACAGTGACCCTGCATCCGCGAAGCCGGCACGCATGTTCCCGCGCCCCGAAACCACGATGATGCCCGCACCGACGGCCGAGATCGCAAGTCCGGCAAACTGTGCCTTTCCCGGTCGAAATCCGTTCCAGATCGCGCCACCGATGACGGTGACAACCGGCGCGAGCGACAGGATGAGCAGGGCATTGACCGCCGGCGTCAGCGTCAGCGCCTGGTAGACCATGGTGTGGAACGCGGCGATGCCGGTCAGGCCCAGCAGGACGATCAACCGCCAATGCTCCGCCAGTTCGGCGCGGCATCGCACAAGCGCCGGCACGGCGAGCGGCAACAGCAGCGCCAGGCAGAGCGCCCAGCGGATGACATTCAACTCCAGAGGCGGGATCGTTCCCCCAAGCGCGCGTCCGGCGATGAAGTTTCCGGACCAGAAGAATGCGGCGAGGGTCAGGGCCGCCATGGCCGGGACCGCACTGCGATCGGGTGCCTCGGTCATCTGCATGGTCGTCTCCTCTTTTACTGTGAGCGAGGAAACTGCATCGGATTGATTGGGTCATGAGGCGTGTGTCCCCCCTCGCCCGACTATTTCAGGCGACGTCGGGTCAAATGTCCCGTTGACGTCCGGACAGAACCTGGACGATCGCTTCGGATCGGCTCCGGGCCCCGAGCTTTCCGAGAATGGTCGAGACCTGGTTGCGCACCGTCTTTTCGGATTTTCCCAGCCGTGCTGCGATTTCCGAATTGCCCAGCCCCTCGGTCAAACAGCCCAGCACGTCTCGCTCCGCCGGCGACAGATCGGAGATCGCCTGGGCAGGGCGGGACGCAATATCCGGTCTTGGCGCGCCGTTACCCAGAAATGCGTCGATTTCGCGCCACATCTGGTCCCATGCGGGCTCCTGTTCCAGCAGGACGTGGTTCGCGCTCTCCAAGGCGACGAAGGACGCGCCGGGTATCGCTGCCGCCAGTTGACGGCCCTGCTCGAACGGAATGCGCGCATCGTGGCGGCTGTGCATGACCAGCACGGGCAGCGCCAATCGCCGCGCCTCCTCGATGACGTCGATTCGGTGCAGAACGTCCAGCGTCCGCGCGGCGACATCAGGCGAAGCGGACAAGCGTTGCAGGTCCTCCCACCAGCCGACCTGTTGCGCTGTTCCATTCGGGACGAAGAGCTGCGTGAACACATGCGAGAAGGCAGACCCCTGCTTGCCCCAGCCGAGTAGCATGAGGTTCGACAGGGTCTCGGCCTCCATCCGCGTGGCGTCGTCCGTGCCGCGTGCCAGCAAACCCCGAGCGTATCCGCCGATGAGGATGAGGCTGGAGACCCGGTCCGGATGACGCAGGGCATAGGCGATCGCAAGTGCAGCGCCTTGCGACATGCCCATGAGAACGAATGGTTCACTGATCGTGGACGCAACGGCCTCCAGGTCCGCCTGCCAGGCGTCGAACCCGATCTCGTCGACGTCGCGATCGGACAGGCCGCAGCCGCGCAGATCATATCGGATCATCCGGTTGCGCGCTGACAACCGGGACAGCCAAGGGCGCCAGACCGGGCTTTCGATGTCCTTGGACACATGGCTCAGCCAATGCGCGGCCCGCAGGATGACCGGCCCTTCGCCCATCGCGGCGACCGCGATTCGGGTGCCGTCGACGGAGGACACGAAGGAAATCTCTTGGCGCGGGAGGCGGTCAGAGTCGGTCATGGTGCCAATCATATCAGCGACGAACCGATCCTGTGATGAGGAATGTCGTGCGTGCCAGGGCTGTCGGCGGAGTGCGGAAAAATCTGGTAACCTCCGATCAGGATCTTGGCGGCGCCGCACAGTAGTGGATTGGGCGCACGCGCGTGCCAGAACGCGACGACGGGTCGTGGGAGATACGAGAGCCTTTGCAGAGTTGGAAAAGCGGGAATGGTCGGAACCGGGCGTCGCCGGTGCCTATGCGAGCGGGTTCGCAAAAGCCTCGGATATGGTCGTGCCGCACCTTGTCGCCGCCGTGGATGCGGGGCCGGACACGGATGCGCTCGACCTCTGTTGCGGGCACGGCAACGTCTATGCGGGCCTTGTCGCGGCCGGAGCGCGGGTGACCGGCCTCGATTTCTCCGCTGCCATGCTCGAGCTTGCCCGTGCAGCGGTGCCGGGGGCGCGTTTCGTCAATGGCGACGCGATGCAGCTTTCGTTTCCGGATGCCAGCTTCGACGCGGTGACCGTCGGCTTCGGCATGCCGCACGTGCCCGAGCCACCCCGCGTCGTGGCGGAGGCGCGCCGCGTTCTGCGACCGGGCGGGCGGATCACCCGCCGGGTGTCGCGGCCGCTCGGCTATCGGCCCTCTCTGTCGACCCATCATGGACACCCCTCCCGATCCAGAGCCTTCCGGACACTTGGTCGAAGCCGAATTCTCTCGGAATGCAGTTTCAAGGCCGGCCAGTCAGCAAGGGAAATGTCCTGGTCCGCAAGCCAGCGGCAAACGGTGAACAAAAACACATCAGCCAGCGAGAAATCGTCGCCCATAAGGTAGGTGTGCTGGGACAGGTGACGCTCGACAATGACCAGCCTGCTACGCAGATGGGCTTTGCCCGGCTGAATAAAGCCGTCCGGTGTCGTCGGTCGGAACAGCGGGCTGAAGCTCTTGTGGATCTCGGTCGAAATGAAGTTCAACCATTCCAGCGCCCGCAGACGCCGCAGGCCGGAGGCAGGCAGCAGCCCCGCATCGGGTGCTCCGTCAGCCAGGAACTGAAGGATCACGGGAACTTCGGTCAGGACCTCGCCATCGGCAATCCGCAGGGCCGGGACAGTGCCCTTCGGATTAACCGCGCGATAGTCGGTCCCGGTGTCGGTTCGCCGCGTCCGGTAGTCCACCTCGACGAGGTCGAACTCCAGGTTCGCTTCGCGCAGGGCGATGTGGGGTGCCAATGAGCAGGCGCCGGGCATGAAATAGAGCGTCATGTCTCGCCTCCCGCCGCGGGCAAGTTTCGAAGTGCCTGAACGCACAGGCCCGAATAGACGACCGTTCCGGTGGCCATCGCGATCCAGATCCCGACCGCTCCCATGTCGAAGACGACCGTGAAGACAGCGATCAGGGGGGCCGAAACCAGCCAATTCCCGATCAGGGAATAGACCATGACCGGGCGCGTCACTTCCCTCGCCCGCAACAATCCCGCGGCGCCTGCACCGGCCGGACCGTACAGCTCCGTCAAGGCGAGCACGCCGATCACGGTAATCGCAGCGCCGACGGCGCCGGGCGTCGAGCCCCGCAGCGCATAGTTGGCGATCGGCTCGGCGACGACCAGGAGGGTGGTGCAAATCGACAGACCGATGGCCATTCCAAGCACCATCGTGGTGGCAACGACATCACCTTCGCGGCCCGACTTGGGATCGACCCGTGCCAGCCGGGTCATCGAGGCCTGCTGCAGGCCGAAATAGAAAGCGTACCCGATACCGGCCAGTCGGATCGCGACTGAATGGGCAGCCGCGTCCGTGACGGATAGCGAGGCGGCATAGATCGTGGCCCCCAGATAGAGGCCGACTTCGGCCAGCGTCGCGATCCCGATGGGCACGCCGATGCGGAAGATCGCCGCGATATGCTCCGGTTCCACGCGACCCGACCCGCTGTCGCCGACGCGGTGCGCCTCTCGCAACAAGGCGGCAAGCGTCAGCAGGCCGACCAGCAGGGACGACACGCCCGCGCCGGTCACGCCAAGTTCCGGCAGACCGAAGGCGCCATACATGAGCACGTAGTTGAAGACGGCATTGAGCGGCACCGCACACAGCGTGATCCGCAGCATCACGCCTGGACGTCCGATGGCCGTCAGGCGCGTGCGCAGGACGCCCACCGCCAGCATCGGGATCAGTGTGAGTGCCATCGCCCGGACGTAGCCCGTGCCTGCATCAGCAAGGTCCTGATCGATGCCGAGCAGGCCCAATAGCGCCGGCGTCTGCCAGAGCAGGCCGCAGATCGGCAAGGCCAGCAGGGCGCAGGTGATGGTCCCCGCCGTTCTAAGCCGCGCCAACCGATCCGCATCGCCCGCCGCATGGGCGGCCGCATAGAGCGGTCCGAGACCGCCGATGCAGCCAACGGCGAGGTAGAAGAGGATCGAATAGAAATCGCTTGCGACGGCGACGGCGGCAAGGGCTTCCACTCCGAACGCGGCCGTCATCAGCGTGTCGGTGACGCTCATCGCCATGTTGACCAGCGCTAGACCGGTCAACGGCGCGGCAAGCCGCAGGACGGCCCATGCTTCGGCCTTGCTCACGTTTCGAGCGGCATGTCTGAAGGGGTCGCCTGTTGCGCGCGGCAATTCAAAATAGGTCATGAGTTCGCCCTTTGCAGTGGAAGACGCGGAGCGGAACCACCGCCCCTTTCCGGTATCGCCAGACTGGCCTCAGCCGGCCTCATGGGAGCCCGAGGTCGGAATGGGCCCGACTGGAAAGCCGGACTCCCATTCCGTGTGGTCCTCGTCGCCGTAGGCGTCCGCGGACCCACCGCCCAGTTCGATCTGCAGCCGCACGCCGTAGCCGTCGCTCATGCCCAGCAGCACCTGGTCGATCTCGGCCGGGGCATCGGCATAGTCGCCGGTCCCGCCCGTGACGGCGCGCGTGACGGTCACGCCGGCATCGACAAGCTCGGCGCCATGGCTGATCAGCACATCGCCGTCGTTGAAACGGTAAACCTGCCGGGTCATGACGAGGGCGCCCGTTTCCGTGCGCATCCCGTCGCCGATGAAATACCCGTCACAGGTCCATTCCCCGATCACGAGGTCCGGGAAGGCCGGATCGCCGTTCGGCAGAGTGCCCTCGACGCCACCGTCGAGCGTGCCGGCGGGGTAGAGATAGCCCTGCGTGATGAAGGCGTTGCCATAGGCAGGCATGCCGTCGTCGAAGACGGGTGCCGCGGAAAAGACGAAGCGGGAGATATCCTCGGCAACATCCAAGGCCGCAAGCGGCTCTCCGGCGTTTCCGGCGAAGGGCATGACCGCGACGGCGGCGGCGAAAACAAGGGTCGTGTGTTTCATGCGAATAGTCCTTTCTGGAGTTTCATGAAAGAGATGCGTCCGCGGGTGCGGGGCGCTGGTGGGCGACATGCGATGCGTGCATGTCGAGCGTATCGGAGGGCGCGCCGCGGCTTGCGTCGGCAGCCACACCGCTGGCGATGCGCCCGGCAGCGATGCCCGCGGCGTCGAAGAAGCCGGTGTAGATCGGCTTGAAACCGGCGAACCAGAGGCCCGGCATCTCTGGATCACGCTCGCCCATCGGATGGTGCGGGCGGCCGTTCTCATCCAGCACACCAAGATGTCCCAGAAGCGGCTCGAGCCCCGTGCGATACCCGGTGGCCGCGATCACGACATCCGGTCGGCAGACCGATCCATCGGCCAGAGCGACATTGTCGCCGGAAAAACCCTCGACGCGCGGCACGATCCGGAACCGTCCTGCCTTCAGGGCCGCAACGAAGCCGTCGTCGATGGCGAAGGTCACGCCATCGCGCAAGAGCCGCGTGCTTCCGCCTTCGGGGTGACTGGTGAGCCCATAGCGCCGGAGGTCTCCGAGAAAGAGCCGCTCGGTCAGCTTGAAGGCCGGGTCTAGCACCGCATTCGGCAGTGCCGCGAAGACACGTGCCAGCCCGTGGATCGGATAGCCGAAGATGCTCTTCGGCACGACCGCCGGTCCGTAGCGGACCGACACCATCACCTCAGCCGGATTGTGCCGCGCCAAGTGGTTCAGCGCGTCCGTGCCGGAGTTGCCCGCGCCCACGACCAGCACACGCTGGCCATCGAAGCGGGAAACGTCGCCGAGATCGGCCACGTGCAAGAGCTGCCCGGCAAAGGCGTCTTGCCCCGGCCAGTCAGGGATGTGGGGAATGCTTTCCCGACCCGTCGCAATGACCACGTTCTCCGCCCCGTACTCCGAGGCGTCGGTCGTGACTCGCCATCCAGTTTCGTCGGGTTCGACAGCCGTCACGGCAACGCCGAAGTGGATCGGTGCCTCCAACCGTGCGGCGTAGCGCTCCAGATGCGCAACCACCGTGTCGCGCTTCAGGTACGTACCGTCCGATTTCGGCGCCGCCTGTCCCGGAAGCCCGGCGAACTTGCGGTGGATGTTGAGCCGAAGCGCCGGATGGCGGTTGCGCCAGGGGTCTGCCACCCGGTCCCGTGCCTCGAGCACGGTAACGGGCAGCCCGCGTTCGGCCAGGGCGTGTGCGGTGGCGAGGCCCGAAAGCCCCGCGCCGATCACCAGCGTACTGCCGGGTCTCATGGTGTTCATTGTCTTTCCTTTCCGAGGTTTAGCGCCAGTGGTTCGGGAACGTCGGGACATCGGGCGATGCGTATTGCTCGAGGCCCATGTCCCGGAGGAGGTGGCGGGGGAGCCGAGACAGCTCTTTCATCTCCTTGCGGATGCGCCGCCGCTTCGCGGCTTTTGCCAGCCGGTCGAGGAGCGCCCTTGCGATGCTCGAAGGGTGTCGGCGCGCTGCGCCGGCGTGGATGTAAATCATGGTCATGTCATTCGTCCTTGTTGGAGCCCGCTCAGGTGCGGGCGATGAAGCGGGCGTTGAGGTCGTCGTGCGGCAGGCGGAGCGTCCCGACCGGGCGAAGCCGGTCTCAGCGCGGCACTCCCCGGCGGTTTCGACGCCCCGCACTGCGCCCAGGCGCGGCCCGCAATGACCGATCAATTTCGGTTCCGTGCGGACCGGGACGGAGGGAGGAGGTCAGGCCGCGGTCGGGGGAAGCATGGCGTCTGCCATGCAGCCGACATGACGGTGATCCGTGCCGCAGCACCCGCCGACGACTTTCAGCGCCGGGAGCTTTCGGGAGAGCTCGGCATGCAGCGCGCCGAACTCTTCGGGATCGCCGTCGTCCAGGGTCTCCGCCTCGTCGAGTTCCGCATGGCTCAGCCGCGATGCGTTCGCCCGGACACCGCGGATGCGGCGGCACCAGGCGTCATCGCTCAGAACGTCGCGAAAATGCTCGGGATGCGCGCAATTGATCATGTAGTAGAGCGGTGCACCCCCGGTTGCGGCATCCGTCTCCAGCACGGCGCGCGAAAGCGGCGTTCCATCCGGCAAACGTCCGTCCGTCTCCACCGTGAAGGAGATCGCAACGGGCACACCCGCATTGACACTTGCACGGCCAAACCCGATCGCCTCCGGCATGCTGCCGAAGGTCAGCGCGCTGACCAGATCGACCCCGCATGTCGCGAGCAATGCGATCTGCGGTGCGTGGATTTCCTCTGCGGCGGCCGCATCCAGGGCGAGCGTACCGTCATAGGCGTCGCCGGCGGGTCCGATCACGCCATTCACCAGGATCGGCGAAACGCGATCCTGCCACCGTGCGCGGATCGCCAGGGCAAACCTGACGGCCTCACGGGTGAGGTCCTCCATCTGGGCGGGCGACCGGCCGACAGCGTCGGCCCAATGCGTCCCGGAGCGCCAGGTGTTGGTGTCGAGAACGAAACCGGTTCCGGCCGTCTGGGCCATCGCGAGAAAGCGGTCGAAGTACCGGTCCATCGCCGCACGGGCGGCCTCGTCTTCGAGCAGGACGCAGGCCGCGAAGGCCGGCAGGTCGAACCCTTCGAGGAACAGCATGGAGGTCTCAAACCCGCCATCGGTCAGATAGGTGCGCGGGTCGGCGAGGTAGCTGCGGGTCGGGTCAGTGTGGAAGGCCGCGATTTGGTTTTGAATGGTCATCATTTGATCCTTGCTCACGATGGATTGGCCTGATCGGCCGATTTCATGTGCAGGGTCATGGACCCGATGCCCGAGTCGAGTTAGAAGAAGAAAAGACTGAATCGGTGATAATCGGACGAGAACAGCCTGTAGGAGAGCGAAATGACCATCAATACGACGGTAATCGGATCACGCTACGCTGGCACATCAACGCTGTTCTCGATCCTTGATATCCTGGCTTCTGTCGGTCGAGACTGGGAAATGCTGCACGGTCTTCCGTCGAAGGTCCCGGTCTTCGACGTCAGCCTCAGGACTTCCGATGGTGCGCCTTACTGGGATATCAACGGGCGCAAGATCACGCCCGATGCGATGCTGAGCGAAGCGCCGGCGCCCGACCTCATTATCGTGCCCGATTTGCATATCGATCCAAACGCAGGCGTGCCCGATGACATGAAGCCTGTCGCCGATTGGATCGGGGCGGCCGAGGCGCGTGGCGCAATCGTCACTTCTGTCTGTTCCGGCACCATGCTGCTCGGCGCGACCGGCCTGCTTGACGGAAAGGAGGCCACGACACATTGGGGCTTCGCCGACATGCTGGATCGTAACTATCCCGAGGTGAAAGTCTGCCGGGACCGCATTCTCGTGCCGGCCGGGGAAGGACACCGCATCGTCACCGCGGGCGGCGCCTCGGCCTGGGCCGACCTCATGTTGTACCTGATCGCGCGTTTCGCAGGGGCCGACGAAGCGCGCCGGATCGCCAAGATCTACCTGATCGACCCGCATCTGGACGGGCAATTGACCTACGCGTCGCTGACCACTGCGCGCCAGCACGAGGATCATCTGATCGCGCAGGCGCAGGTCTGGGCGGCGCAGCACTACGAAACGCCGAGCCCCGTCGCCGCCATGGCGGAACGCAGCGGCATGACCGAACGCGGATTCCATCGCCGCTTCAAGAAGGTGACAGGTCAGGCGCCGGGTGACTACATCCAGACCCTTCGGATCGAAGAGGCCAAGCAGCTTCTTGAAACCACCGCCACGCCGATCGACGAGATCGCCGCCGAGGTCGGCTACTCTGAACCATCGAGTTTCCGCTCGGCCTTTCGAAAGCGCGTTGGCATCTCCGCGTCGGCCTACCGAAAGAAGTGGCAGGCTCTTGCGCCAGTGCACGCCTGAGGATCGCGGCAATGGGCTCTGTCGGAAAACCAGACGGTCAAGGAACTCTCAGTTGCCTTGAAACGCAGTTTCGCAAGCCGTGCTGTCGTGCACAGCGCCCATGGAGGATCGGACAAACTCGCCGCTCAGGCTCCACGTTTTTCGGGTCCTCATGTGCATGCTGTGTGCAGTCCCCATAAATGTCCGGAAATACCTGTGGAGCCGACGTTCGTTTCGGCAAACGGAAAGGCGGGATTGTCCCGCACTGCGGACGCACCGCAACGCGCGCCGGCCGCTTTGGATCGCGCCGCACCCGATCCGCCCCCCGCCCCGCCTCTGGCCCCCGCCGCCGCGATCGCCGATAAGGGCGGCATGACCGCCTTGCCCATAGACAGTGCCCTGCCCGGGCTCATCGCCGCCCTTGGCGATGCGGGCCGCGCGGTGCTGCAGGCGCCCCCCGGCGCGGGCAAGACGACGCGGGTGCCGTTGGCGCTGCTCGATGCGGGGCTCGCCCGGGGCCGCATCGTCATGCTGGAGCCCCGGCGGCTGGCCGCCCGCGCCGCCGCCGAGCGGATGGCCGAGACGCTGGGCGAAAAGGTCGGCCAAACCGTCGGCTACCGCATCCGCGGCGAGGCCAAGACTGGCAAGGCCACGCGCATCGAGGTGGTCACCGAGGGTATCCTGACCCGGATGATCCAGTCCGACCCCGAGCTTTCGGGCGTCGGCGCGGTGATCTTCGACGAGTTCCACGAACGCTCGCTCAACGCCGATCTGGGCCTTGCCCTGACATGGGAGCTGCGCGGCGCGCTACGTGACGACCTGATCGTGCTGGTCATGTCGGCCACGCTGGACGCGGCCCCGGTGGCCGCACTGATGGACGGCGCCCCGGTCATCACCTCGCAGGGGCGCAGTTTCCCGGTGGACACCCGCTGGCTGGACAAACCCCTGCCCAAGGGCCGGCGCCTGCCCGAGGCGGCGGCCGACCTGGTGGCCCGCGCCGTGGCCGAAACCGTGGGCGGCGTGCTGGTCTTTCTGCCCGGCGAGGGGGAAATCCGGCGCGTGGAGGCGTTGTTGCAGGGCGTGCTGCCCGGCGACTGCCAGCTTCGCCCGCTTTACGGCGCCCTGCCCTTCGCCGCCCAGCGTGCGGCCATCGCGCCGGGCGGGGCGGGCCGCAAGGTTGTGCTCGCCACCGCCATCGCCGAGACCTCGCTGACGATCCGGGATATCCGCGTGGTGGTCGATGCGGGGCGCGCGCGGCGGGCGCGGTTCGACCCCAATTCGGGTATGTCCCGGCTGGTGACCGAACGGGTGACCAAGGCCGAGGCGGACCAGCGCCGGGGCCGCGCGGGCCGGGTGGCCGAGGGCGCGTGCTACCGGCTGTGGACGAAAGGCGAAGAGGGCGCCTTGGCGGCCTTCCCGCCCGCCGAGATCGAGGTTGCCGACCTTACGGGGCTGGCGCTGGAACTGGCGCTTTGGGGGGCGTCGGGGCCGGGCGATCTGGCCTTTCTGACGCCGCCCAACCCCGGCGCCTGGGCCGAGGCGACGGCGCTGTTGCAGGGCCTCGGCGCGCTCGATGCCGCCGGCCGGATCACCGCCCATGGCCGGGCGCTGGCGGCGCTGCCGGTGCATCCGCGGCTGGGGCACATGCTGGCGCTGGCCGGCCCGGCCGCGGCCCCCCTCGCCGCGCTGCTGGAAGAGCGCGACCCGCTGCTGGGCGCGGGGGCGGACGTGGCCCGGCGCCTCGACGCGTTGCGCGACCCCGGATCGGCGCCCGCCCCGGCCCGCCCGGCGTTGGAGCGGATCCGCGCCGAGGGCCGGCGCCTGGCGCGGCTGGCCCCCGCGGCCCCGCGCGAGCTGAGCGCGGGCGAGATGGCCGCGCTGGCCTATCCCGACCGTGTGGGCCTGCGCCGCAAGGGCGACGATCCGCGCTACGTGCTGTCGGGCGGCAAGGGCGCGGTTCTGGCGGCGGACGACCCGCTGGCGGGCGCGCGGCTGATCGTGGCGCTCGACCTTGACGGCGATGCCCGCGAGGCCAAGGTGCGGCTTGCCGCGCCTCTGAGCGAAGGAGAGCTTCGCGCGGTGCATGGCGACGCCATCGCCTGGCAGGCGGTCTGCGACTGGTCCCGGCGCGAGCGCCGGGTGATCGCGCGGCGGCAGGAACGCTTTGGCGCGCTCATCCTGGAGGACCGCCAGTGGAAGGACGCGCCGGCCGAGGCCGTGGCGCGCGCGATGCTGGAGGGCGTGCGCGAGCTGGGCCTGCCCTGGACCGACGCCGCGCGGCGCCTGCAGGCGCGGGTGGAACTGATGCGCGGGCAAGGCGCCGAGCTGCCCGATTTCTCGGACGCGGGCCTGATGGCAGGGCTGGAGGAATGGCTGTTACCCCACCTGGACGGACTGCGCACCGCCGAAGACCTCAAGCGGCTCGACCTGACCCCGGCGCTGAAGGCCGCGCTGAACTGGGACCAGCAGCAAACCCTCGACCGCCTCGCGCCCCCCCATTTCGAAACGCCGCTGGGGCGCAGGGTGCCTATCGACTATGGCGCCGAGGCCCCAGAGATCGCGCTGCGCCTGCAAGAGATGTTCGGCGTAACCGTTCACCCCACGGTGGGGCCCCGCCGCCTGCCGCTGCGCGTCACGCTCTTGTCGCCCGCCGGGCGGCCGGTGCAGACGACGATGGATCTGCCCGGCTTTTGGGCGAGTTCCTACGCCGATGTGCGCAAGGACATGCGCGGCCGCTACCCCCGGCACCCCTGGCCCGAGGACCCGACCGTCGCCGCCCCGACCCTGAGGGCGAAACGGAAGGGGTGAGTCCCGCACCGCAACCGCCATGCCATGATGGAACCGAAAGGCAATCTCGGCTATCCTGAGGCCGAGTTGATCTGGTGCCGCGACCGAACGGGCGGGCAGGTGGGACCATGCCGGAGGCGACGATCAGGGCGGCGCTGCGCCGCTATACCGAGCGGGACGACCGCAAGGCGGCGCTCAGCCTTTTGACGAGTTTCGCGGTCTATTTCGCAACGCTCTGGCTGGCGGTGCAATGCCTCGGGGTCTGGCCGCTTGTCGGGACGCTCGTGATCGTCAACGCCCTGGCCGGCGTACGGCTTTACGTGTTGCAGCACGATTGCGGGCACGGCTCGCTGTTTGCCGGGCGGCGGTGGAACGACCTCGCGGGCCACGCGCTGTCGACCTTCACGCTGACGCCCTACGCGGCGATGAGATACAATCACAACCTGCACCACGCCCATATCGGCGACCTCGCCGCGCGCGAGGCGGGCGAGATCCATACGATGACGCTAAGGGAATGGCAGGCCGCGGGGCCGCTGCGGCGGCTGGGCTATCGCATCTACCGCCACCCGCTGTTTCTGTTGCCGGTGGGCGGGCTCTTTGTCTACGTGCTGCGCTACCGCTGGCCGCGCAACGCGATGAAGGCGGGCGCGGGCGGGGTGCTGGCCCATGACGCGGCGCTGGCGGGCTGGGTGGGGGCGATCTACCTGCTGGCGGGGTGGGCCGGGCTGGCCGTTTACGGCGCCACGGTTTCGGTTGCCGCCGTCACGGGGGTGTTCCTCGTCTACCTGCAGCACAATTTCGAAGATACGTGGTGGGACCGCAAGCCAGAGCACGACGCCGCGCGGGCGGCGTTGCAGGGGTCCTCGGCGCTCGACCTCGGCTGGTGGTTCGACCTGGCGACGGGCAACATCGCCTATCACGACATCCACCACTTCAATGCGCGCATTCCCGGCTACAACCTGCGCCGGGCGCACCGGGCGCTGCGTGCGGACTACGACCTGCCGGTGATCGGCTGGCCCGAGGCGCTGCGCAGTTTCACGCTCAAGCTCTGGGACGAAGACCGCGAACGGCTGGTGCCCTTCCCGAAACCCGACCGCGGCACCGCCGCCGCGGCCGCCTGAGGCTCAGGCGCGGGCGCGGATCATCTCGGCCGCCTTTTCAGCAATCATCGTGACGGGCGCGTGGGTGTTGCCGCTGGTGATCGTCGGCATGACGGAGGCGTCGGCGACGCTCAGCCCCGCGACGCCGTGCACCGTCAGTTCGGGCGTGACGACGGCCATCCGGTCGGTGCCCATGCGCGCGGTCGAGACCGGGTGGAAGATCGTCGTCGAGATGTCGCCGGCGGCGCGCGCAAGGTCGTCCTGCGAGGTGATCTCGGGGCCGGGCTTGATCTCTTGCGGGTCGTGAGGGGCCATCGCCCGGGTCGCCATCAGGCGGCGGGCATGAAGGATGCTGTCGGCCGCCACCTGCCGGTCGGCCGGCGCCGAGAGGTAGTTGGGCCGGATCGTGGGGGCGGCCCCGGGGTCGGCGCCACGGATATGGCACGCACCCCGGCTTTCGGGCCTCAGGTTGCAGACCGACACCGTAAGCGCGGGAAAGCTGTGCAGCGGCTCGCCGAATTTTTCCAGCGACAGGGGCTGGACGTGGTATTCGATATTCGGGGTCTCGTGCTGCGCGCCCGAGCGGGTGAAAATGCCCAGCTGGCTGGGCGCCATGGCCATCGGGCCCGAGCGTTTCAGGGCATATTCGGCGGCGATGCGCAGCCGGCCAAGCGGGCTGGCATAGAGATCGTTGAGCGTCCTGGCGCCGGTGATGCGGAAAATGGTGCGGATCTGCAGATGGTCCTGCAGGTTTTCGCCCACGCCGGGCAACTCGTGCAGCATGTCGATGCCGTGGGCGCGCAGCACATCGGGATTTCCGATGCCGGATAGTTCGAGGATTTTCGGCGACCCGATGGCCCCGGCGGCCAGCACGACCTCGCCCCCGGCGGTCACCCGGCAAAGCCGGCCGTCCTGGCGGAAGACCAGCCCGGTCACGCGGCGACCCTGAAAGGTCAGCCGCTCGACCTCGGCGCCGGTGACGATGCGCAGGTTGGCGCGGCCCTTGACCGGGTCGAGGAAGGCACGGCGCGCGTTCCAGCGCAGCCCGCCCCTCTGGTTGACCTCGAAATAACCGGCGCCCTCGTTGTCGCCGCGGTTGAAATCGTCGGTGCGGGGGATGCCCAGCTCTTCGGCCGCCGAAATCACCGTGTCGAGGATCGGCCAATTCAGGCGCTGACGCTCGACCCTGAGTTCGCCCGCACCCCCGTGCAGCTCGTCCTCGCCGCCGTGATACCGCTCGGACCGGCGGAAATAGGGCAGCACGTCGTCCCAGCCCCAGCCGGGGTTGCCCATCTGCCGCCATTGGTCGTAATCGCGCGCCTGGCCGCGCATGTAGATCATGCCGTTGATCGAGGAACAGCCGCCCAGCACCTTGCCGCGGGGATAGTTCAGCGCGCGGCCGTTCAGCCCCGGCTCGGGCTCGGTTTTCAGGCACCAGTCGAGGCTGGGGTCGCCCATCGCATAAAGATAGCCGACGGGCACATGCACCCACAGCCGGTTGTCGCTGCCGCCGGCCTCGAGCAGCAGCACCCGGGCCTTCGGGTCGGCGCTGAGGCGGTTGGCCAGCACGCAGCCCGCCGAGCCCGCGCCAACCACGACGTAGTCGTACTCTCCGAAATACTCGGCTGTTTCGGCCATCGGCCCCGCCCTCCCTCAACAACCACGGGCCGGGCGCAGTTAAGCCCGGATGCGCCCGCCCTGTCCACGGGCGGGCGCCACGATCAGACGCCCAGGCAGTAGCGCAGGATGGCCTTTTGCGCGTGCAGCCGGTTTTCGGCCTCGTCGAAGATCACCGAATGCGGGCCGTCCATCACCGCGCTGGTCGCCTCTTCGTCGCGATGGGCCGGCAGGCAATGCATGAAGAGCGCATCGGGTTTGGCATGGGCCATCAGCGCGTCGTTCACCTGGTAGGGGCGCAGCTGGTTGTGCCGCCGTTCGCGCGCCGATTGCGGGTCGTGCATCGACAGCCACGTATCGGTGACCACCAGGTCGGCGCCTTTCACGGCCGTGGCCGGATCGCGGACGATCTCGACCGTCGCGCCCTTGGCACGCGCCGCGTCGATGATGGCGCGCTCGGGATCGAGCGTTTCGGGCCCGGTGAAGGTGAGATCGAAGCCGAAGGGCGCGGCGGCATGGGCGAAGCTGGCGAAGACGTTGTTGCCGTCACCGGACCAGACCACCTTTTTGCCCGCGATGGGGCCGCGGTTTTCCTCGAAGGTCAGGATGTCGGCCATGATCTGGCAGGGATGGCTGCGGTTGGTCAGCCCGTTGATCACCGGTACGGTGGCATACTCGGCGATCTCTTTCAGGGTGGCCTCTTCGAATGTGCGGATCATGATGAGATCGACATAGCGCGACAGCACGCGCGCGGTGTCCGCGATGCTCTCGCCATGGCCGAGCTGCATGTCCTGGCCCGACAGTACCATGCTCTCGCCGCCCATCTGGCGCACGCCGATATCGAAGCTGACCCGCGTGCGGGTGGAGGGTTTCTCGAAGATCAGCGCGACCATCTGGCCGGCGAGCGGCTGGACGGCGTCGGGCGCGCCCCTGGGCTGACCCGCGCGCGCGGTCTTCATCGCGTGGGCCTGGTCGATCATGGCCCGCAGGTCGCCGGCCGGGGTGATGTCGATGTCGAGGAAATGGGGCATCGGATCGCTTTCGTTTCTTGGCGGCGCCGGGGGGCCAGCCCCCCGGACCCCCCGGGATATTTTCGGCCAGAAGAAGGAAGGGCGTCAGCTCTCTGCCGCAGTGGTCGCGGCCAGGGCGGCGGCGGCGGCGTCGAGCCGGGCGACGGCCTCGGCGATCTCCTCGTCGGTGATGGTGAGCGGCGGCAGCAGGCGGACGATGTTGTCGGCCGCCGGCACCGTCAGCAGGTTCTGGGCATAGCAGGCCTGGACGACATCGCCGTTGGGCACCCGGCATTTCAGGCCCAGCATCAGACCGGTGCCGCGCACGAGCTCGAAAATGTCGGGATGGTTGGCCACGAGCCCTTCGAGCTTTTGCCTGAGGCCGCCGGCCTTTCGGTCGACCGCGTCGAGGAAGGCCGGATCGCCGACGATCTCGAGCACCCTGGCGCCCACCGCACAGGCCAGCGGGTTGCCGCCATAGGTGGAGCCGTGGGTGCCCGCGGTCATGCCGGCGGCGGCGTTTTCCGTCGCCAGCACGGCACCCAGCGGGAAGCCCCCGCCGATGCCCTTGGCCACCATCATGATGTCCGGCGCGATGCCGGCCCATTCATGGGCGAAGAGCTTGCCGGTCCGGCCCATGCCGCATTGCACCTCGTCGAAGATCAGGAGCGTGCCGGTGTCGTCGCAGAGGTCACGCAGCCCCTTGAGGCAGGGGTCGGGCAGCGGGCGGATGCCGCCCTCGCCCTGGATCGGCTCGACCAGGATCGCGGCAACGGTGTCGTCGATGGCGTTGCTCAGCACCGACCCGTGGACGCCGAAGGGCAGGTGGACGAAACCCGGCAAGAGCGGGCCGAAGCCCTTGGTCATCTTCTCCGACCCCGCGGCGGCGATGCCCGCGGACGAGCGGCCGTGGAAGGCGCCGGAAAAGGTAACGATGTTCACCCGCTCGGGGCTGCCTTTGTCGGACCAGTACTTGCGCGCCATCTTGACGGCGAGTTCGCAGGCCTCGGTGCCGGAATTGGTGAAGAACACCGTGTCGGCAAAGGTCTGCTCGACCAGGGCATCGGCCAGCGCCTGCTGCTGGGGGATTTCGTAGAGGTTGGACAGGTGCCAGAGCTTGCCGGCCTGTTCGGTCAGCGCCTCGACCAGCGCGGGGTGGGCATGGCCCAGCGCATTGACCGCGATGCCCGCCCCGAGGTCGAGATATCGGGTGCCGTCCTCTGCGATCAGCCAGGTACCTTCGCCCCGCTCGAAGCGGAGAGGCGCGCGGTTGTAGGTCGGCAGGACGGACGGGATCATCGCAGGAAATCCTTCGAATAGAAGCCCAAGAGGTGCCCGAGGCACGGGGCCGGTGTCAACGATGCAAAAGGGGGCGTGGTGGCGCAGGCGCGCGGGGGACGTCAGACGCGGGGGCGTCGGCGTCGCAGCGGCGCGGTGTGAAGGGGCTGTGCCATGGCGCCGCTCTTAGCGGGGTCGCGCGCCGCTGTCCAGTGCCGTTCAGGGCTTCATCCGGTAGCCGCGGCGGAACCAGTGCCAGCAGAGCGTCAGCACCAGCGCGGTGGACAGCGTGCAGACCGCCAGCCCCAGCCAGGGTGAGCTGTCGGACTGTCCGATCACGCCGTAGCGCACCCCGTCGATCAGGTAGAAGACCGGGTTGAGATGGGTGATGACCTGCATCGCCGGGGGCAGGCGTTCGATGGAGTAGAAGGTGCCCGAGAGAAAGCTGAGCGGGGTGATGATGAAATTGGTGATCGCGGCCATCTGGTCGAACTTGTTGGCAAAGATCGCGGCCACGATGCCGAGCCCCGAGAGGAACGACGCGCCGAGCAGCACGAAGACCAGCGCCCAGACGGGATGCGCCACGCCCATGCCCAGCACCGCCCCCATCAGCGCACCGATCGCCAGCGCCACGAACAGCCCGCGCGCCACGCCGCCCACGGTGTAGCCCGCCACGAGCTCCCACGCCGAAAGCGGCGGCATCAGCGTGTCGACGATGTTGCCCTGTACCTTGGAAATGACGATGGACGACGAGGTGTTGGCGAACGAGTTCTGGATCACCGTCATCATCAGGATGCCCGGTGCGAGAAATTCGATGAAGGGCACGCCCATCACCTCGCCCCGCGCGGGACCGATGGCCAGCGAGAAGACCCCGAGAAACAGCGCGGCGGTCACCAGCGGCGCGGCGAGCGTCTGGGTCCAGACCCCCAGAAAGCGGCTGGTCTCGCGCGCGGCGAGCGTGTAGAGGCCCAGCCAGTTGACCTGGCCGAAGCGGCGCACGCCCATGCCCGTTGTATTTTCCATGCCTGTCCCCCATGTGACGCGATGCGCTTGTAACCCGGTGCCGGCCCCTATTAGAATAGGGGCCAAGTGGAATTCTCCAAGACGGGGCGCGCGGCGGGCGGTATCGCCTGCGGCGGCCAGCCGTTGAATAAGCCCAAGGAATGCAGGATGTCCTGGACCGAAGAACGCGTCGAGACGCTGAAGAGGATGTGGGCCGAGGGGCAATCGGCCAGCCAGATCGCCAAGGAGTTGGGCGGCGTCACGCGCAACGCGGTGATCGGCAAGGTTCACCGGCTGGGCCTTTCGAACCGCGCCGGCGCGGCTCCGGCGGCGGCTTCACCGGCGGCGAAACCGGCCGCCCCCGCGCCCGCCAAGGACAAGCCCGCGGCCAGGGCTGAAGAACCGGCCCCCGCGGCCGAGACCGCCCCGCCTGCCGAACCGGTCAAGCCCGCCGCCGCCGAGGCACCCGCCGGGGCCTCGGCGCGCAAGCAGATCGTGCCCGCCGGCCAGCCCCTGCCGCCGCAGCCCTCGGCCAACGAGATCAGCCCCGAGGCGCTGGCCTCGGTCCGCGAGATCGAGAAATCGGCCAAGAAGCTGAGCCTGATGGAGCTGACCGAGCGGACCTGCAAATGGCCCATCGGCGACCCCGCGACCCCTGATTTCTGGTTCTGCGGCCTGCCGGTGCAGCCGGGCAAGCCCTATTGCGAGGCCCATGTCGGCGTCGCCTTCCAGCCCATGAGTTCGCGGCGCGACCGCAAGCGGTAAGGCCCCGGCAGCCGCCCGCCCGACATGACCGAGAGCCTGCTTCTGATCACCTTCGGCGTGCTCTTGCTTGCGAGCCTCGCCCTTGACGCGCTGGGCCGGCTGACGCGGCTGCCGCGCATCACGCTGCTGGTGTTGTTCGGGCTGGCGATCGGGCCCACCGGGGCCGACCTTCTGCCGATCGACGCGCAGAGATGGCAGGCGCTCACCGCCGATCTGGCGCTGACCATGGTGGCTTTCCTTCTCGGTGGCGAGCTTTCGCGCAAGGCGCTGCGCGCCCGCAGCGGCGCGATTCTCGCGGTGTCGCTGGCGGTGGCCGGCCTGAGCCTCGCGATCATCGCCGGCGGCCTCTGGCTGGCCGGGATGCCCGTCGCTCTGGCGCTGCTTCTGGGGGGCATCGGGCTGGCCACGGACCCGGCGGCAACCCATGATGTTGTCCGCCAGACCGGCGCACGCGGGCCGATGACGCAGACCCTCATGGGCGTGGTCGCCATAGACGACGCCTGGGGCGTGATCGTCTTCAGCGTGCTTCTTGGGCTACTGCTCGGCGGCGCGGCCGGGCTCGGCGCGGGGCTGGCCGACGGGCTGGCCGAGGTCGGGCTGGCATTGGCGCTGGGCCTCGCCCTCGGGCTGCCAGCCTCTTACGCCACGGGCCGCATCCGGCCCGGCGAACCGACGCTGGCCGAGGCGCTGGGGCTCGTCCTGCTCTGCGCGGGGCTCTCGCTGTGGCTGGGGGTGTCGTTTCTCCTGGCGGGGATGGCGGCCGGTGCGGTGATCGTCAACCTCGCCCGCCACCATAGCTATGCGTTCCACGAGATCGAGCACATAAGCTGGCCCTTCCTGACCCTCTTCTTCGTGCTGGCCGGCGCCGCGGTCGACCTGCGCGCGGCCGACGCGGCGCTGCCGCTGGCTGCCGGGGTCGTCGTGCTGCGCCTGGCAGGACGGCTGGCGGGCGGCTGGATCGGCGGCCGGCTGGGCGGGCTGTCGCCCAGGCAGGCAGGCTGGATCGGGGTCGCGCTGACGCCGCAGGCCGGCGTCGCGCTGGGCATGGCGCTGGTGGCCAGCAAAGCCCTGCCGGAGCTGGGCCAGCTCCTGCTCTCGGTCACGATCACCACCACCATCGTTTTCGAACTTGTCGGGCCGCTTCTGACGCGGCTGGCGCTGGCCCGCGCGGGCGAGACACGGCGCCCCACCTGACCCGGCCCCTTCCGCAGGCGGCCGGAACCGGCTATTAGCGGCGCCATGCCGCAAAACCCGCCCGACCTCCGCCCCGACCTCGCACCGCGCGCCCGCCTCGCCGAGCCCCGCCGCCCCGGCCAGCCGACCATCGGCATGGTCAGCCTCGGCTGCCCCAAGGCGCTGGTCGACAGCGAGCGCATCCTCACGCGGCTCAGGGCCGAGGGCTATGCGATCAGTCCCGACTATGACGGCGCCGACGCGGTGATCGTGAACACCTGCGGCTTTCTCGATTCCGCCAAGGCGGAAAGTTTGGAGGCCATCGGCGAGGCATTGAACGAAAACGGCCGGGTCATCGTCACCGGCTGCCTCGGCGCCGAGCCCGATTACATCACCGGCGCCCATCCCACCGTGCTGGCCGTCACCGGGCCGCACCAGTACGAACAGGTGCTGGACGCGGTGCATGCCGCCGTGCCGCCCGACCCCGACCCGTTCATCGACCTGTTGCCGGCCGCTGGCGTCAGCCTGACCCCGCGCCACTACAGCTATCTCAAGATTTCCGAGGGCTGTAACCACCATTGCCGGTTCTGCATCATCCCGGACATGCGCGGCCGGCTGGTCTCTCGCCCGGCCCATGCGGTGGTGCGCGAGGCTGAAAAACTGGTCGAGGCCGGGGTTAGGGAACTCCTGGTGATCAGCCAGGACACCTCGGCCTACGGCGTCGACATGAAACATGCCGCGGAAAAGGGCCACCGCGCCCATATCACCGATCTGGCCCGCGATCTGGGGGGGCTGGGCGCCTGGGTGCGGCTGCATTACGTCTATCCCTACCCCCATGTGCGCGAGTTGATACCGCTGATGGCCGAGGGGCTGATCCTGCCCTATCTCGACATCCCCTTTCAGCACGCCCACCCAGACACGCTCAAACGCATGGCCCGCCCCGCCGCCGCGGCCAAGACGCTGGACGAAATCGCGGCGTGGCGGGCGGTGTGCCCCGATATCGCGCTGCGCTCGACCTTCATCGTTGGCTTTCCCGGCGAAACCGAGGCCGAGTTCCAGACCCTGCTCGACTGGCTCGACGAGGCCCAGCTCGACCGGGTCGGCTGTTTTCAATACGAAGACGTCGCCGGGGCGCGGGCCAACGCCCTGCCCGACCACGTCCCGGACGCGGTAAAGCAGGACCGGTGGGACCGGTTCATGGAAAAGGCCCAGGCGATTTCCGAAACGAAACTGGCGGCCAAGGTGGGCCGGCAGCTGGAGGTGATCGTCGACGAGGTCGACGCCGACGGCATCGCCACCTGCCGCACCAAGGCCGACGCGCCCGAGATCGACGGGTGTTTGTTCATCGACGAGGGCGCCGAGGGGCTGCGCCCCGGCGAAATCGTGACCGTCGAGGTCGACGAGGCGGGTGAGTACGATCTGTGGGGCAAACCCGCGGACGCATAAACGCCCTGCGCGCCGGGCCCGTGCGGGCGCGTTACCAGGCCCGGCAGCTCGTTCCGCCTGCCCTGCGGCGGGCCGAACGACCGCCGCGCTCGGCCAAGCCGCCCGCCGGCCGCCCTCGCCACGGCCTTCATTCGACCTTGCGATACCCTGAGCCCATGCGCCTCAATGACGGGGTCGCGCCGCGCAACTCCACCCGCTCAAGACCCAAGAGGCTCCCATGCTCCACCTCACCACCACCTGCCCCGATCTCGACACCGCCCGCAGCCTTGCCGCCGACGCGCTGGCCGGCAGGCTGGCGGCCTGCGCCAACATCACGCCCGTCGTGCTCAGCTTGTTTCACTGGGACGGCGCGGTGCAGGAGGAGCAAGAGGTCCAGGTCACCTTCAAGACGACAGAGGCCCGACGCGCCGACCTCGTGGCCCTGATCGAGGCCGATCACCCTTACGATTTGCCGGTCATCACATGGGAGTTGGTGGGCACCACCGACGAGGCCGCGCGCTGGCTGGCGACCGAGACCGCCTGACCGGCCCCGGCGTTCGCATCGCACCAGGCGCGCCGGACCAGCACCGCCAGGAATGCCAGAAGAATCGGGAACCCGAACGACACCGGCCAGTGCCGCGGCAGGCTGCCCAGCGGCAGGGCCGCCGCGTAGACCACAAGGATCACCGGCATCTCGAACCGGCGAAGGCCCGACGCCTCGACCGCGCGCCACAGGATCAGCATCGGCAGCACCAGGATCACCCAGTCGTACAGAAAATTGTGCGGCGCCACCGGCACCGCCGCCACCGCCGTCACCGCAAAGACCAGGCGGCGATCCGCCCCCCGCCGGACCAGCAGCACCAGCACCGCGACGACCGCAGCGGCAAACCCGATTTGCAACGCCCGCGCCGCCGTGGCGTTCCAGCCCAGCGACAGCGCGAAGGACAAGGGCGAGGAAATCCGTGTGATCTGAAAGACCTGGGCATCGAGATGCAGGCGCGACAGGCCGTTGAGGTTTTCGGTGAAGAACACCACCCAGGGCTCGGGCCCGTAGAGACCGGCCGACACCAGGGTCGTCGCCGCAACCGTTGCCGCCGCCGCGGCCAGCGCGCGCCATTGCCGCCACGCGATCAGCAGCACCGGGAAAAGCAGCGCGAGATGAGGCTTGACCGCCAATAGACCCAGCGCGACGCCGGCCGCCACCGGCCGGGCCGGCAGCGCACGGTAAAGCCACACCATCAGCGCCGCGGTCAGAAAGCCGTTCTGACCGTCGAACATGTTGTAAAACAGCGGCGGCGCGGCAGCGACGACCCAGGCCTCGCGCGCGCTGCGGATCAACGGCCGGACGGCGACAACAAAGGCGGCCGCGGTTGCCCCCAGCCAGAGCGCCAGCGCACCGAAATAGGGCAGGCCCGACAGAAAATGGAAAGGAAGGAAATAGCTGGGCGGATAGTACCAGCCGATATAGCCGTCGACGCCGGGCAGAACGCCCATATAGGTCTCGCGCAAGTACGCCATGTCATAGGCGGCCGTCGCCTGCCCTGCCGCCGCCAGCTTGCCCGCGGCATAGAACGCGATGAAGTCGCCCCCCGGATGCGATACCCCCGAGAGCGGCTGGGCAAACCAGAACCCGATCGTCAGGCAGGCGGCGAGCAAATATCCGAAAAGGATGATGCGAGGAAACAACCGCACGCGGTCACGGGTCACGAAAGCCAAGGCAAATCTCGATAAAGCGGCGGATTATGGGGCGCAGCCTAGGATAGTACAGTTCGCTGCCGATGCGCCACCGCGTCGCAGAGACGACGGATATTTGGCACCACAGCGTGACACGGGCATCGCACATATCGAAAGGTTCGACCGATGCCTCTTGTCCGAAAATTCGCCACGCCGCTGACCATCGGCGCCTTCCTCCTGATGTCCGTCACCGGACTCCTGATGTTCTTTCACGCCTCCACGATGACGAACAAGGTGGTCCACGAATGGGTCGGGCTGATCTTCGTCGCCGCCGCGCTCTTGCACGTCTTCGTCAACCTGCGCCCCTTCACCGCGCATATGAAACGCGCGCGCGGGCAGGCGGCGGTTGCCGTATTCGCGCTGGCACTGGGGCTTTCGTTCCTGCCGCTGGCGGGCGGGACCGGCGGCGGCCGCCCCGATTTCGCGCTGCTCCACGCGATCGAAGAGGCCCCCCTCGGCGCGGTGGCCGCCGTGCTGGACGAATCCCCCGAAACGCTGACCGCGCGGCTGCGCCAGGCAGGTTATGACGGGGCCACGGCCGACAGCACGATCTCCGATCTCGCCCATGGCGAACGCGGCGCACAGATGCGTCTGATCGCGGTTCTCATCGGCCGCCAGGCGGAGGGCTGATCGGTCAGGCGGTTTCTTTCAGCGCCTCGATCCGCGGCTTCAGCGCGCACCAGACCGGCGGCGTTTCGGCACCTCTGGCCTGAACGGCCAACCACGAGATGCAATGATCGGTCCGGTCGCAGCAGCAGCATTCGGCGACGAAATGGGCCAGGTCCGACCGGTCGAGCCGGCCTGCCTTCAATTCCGCCGGCAGCTTGAGCCCGACGGTCCGCGCCATGCCCTGAGCCAGCCAGAAATGGGTCGAGAGTTTGCCGCTGTCATCCATCGCTTAAGAGGCGGGCGTCAGGCGCACCCGCATCGCCTCCAGAAGGTCCTTGTTGCGGCAATAGCCCGGGGTCTCTTCGCTGCCGGCGGCATTGTCCGTCAGCCAGCCCTTGCAATGGGCGGGGTCGGTGCAGCCCAGGCAGCGCTTGACCGTGGCCTGCATGTCTTCCGGGGTCCAGTTGCCCGCCATCATCGCCTCGGTCAGGTCGATACCCAAGGCCTCGGCCATCTTCTGGACCAGATCGGCATGTTCGTCGAATTTGCTCTGGCCGGACATGACGCCCTCCTGTTGCTGCGCGTTAAGGCCATGGATACCGGCAAGCCGCGCGGGGCCGCCTTGATTCGTGTCAAATCGGCGTAATCGCGCGGTCCCGGGGTTTTCCCGCCGGCGCGCCCCGCTATGTGCTGCGGCATGAGCACGCAAGACATCGACGTCATCTATAACGAGACCTGCCCGATCTGTGCGCGCGAGGTGTCGGGCTATCGCCGCTACAGCGACAGCAGGGGGCTGCCCATTCGCTATCACGGGCTGGGCAGCGCCGAACGGGCGCGGCTGGGGCTGAGCGAAGCGCAGGCGGCGCGTCGCTTTCACGTGGTCCGCGACGGGCGGCTGATCGCGGGCCTGCCCGCCTTCGTCGCGCTCTGGCGCGAGATGCCGCGGTTTCGCTGGCTCGCGCGGCTTGTCTCGCTGCCGGTGGTGTTTCCGCTGGCCCGGCTGGGCTATGACCGGATCGCCGCACCGCTGCTCTACGCGATGCACCGCCGGCGGACCGAACGCGGTTGAGGGCGGGCGCGGCCCGCGCTAGCGTGGCGTCATGTTCACCATAGAGCACGATTTCGACGCCACCGTGATCACCCTCATCGACGAGGGTGGCCAGCATTTGCAGGAAGACGTCACCATCAACGCCTTCGAGGATTGCGTGACCGTCGAACAGCTCGACCCGCGCACCGACCGGGTGCAGACGATCACCCTGTCGCTGTCGCAGATCACCGAACTCGCCGCGGCGCTCGACCTGCCCGAAGGCGTCTACAGGGCGGCGCGGAAAAAGCGCTAGGCCGGAGCGCGCCTGCGGCGCGCGGCGAACTCGGGCGCCACGTCTCCAACCTGTCGCCGCCGGCTGCTTCTTCTTGGTCCAAATACCCCCGGGGGTCCGGGGGCGGCGCCCCCGGCGGGTGCCGTGCCGGGTACGGCACGACCAGGGGGCGCAACCGCCCGGAACCGGCCCTGGCGCGCGTGGGCCCTACCCCAGCACGCGAAACAGCTTGTCCCGCGCGGATTGCCCGCGCACCAGCACCAGCCGCGATTTCGGCACGCCCAGCGCCTTCGACAACAGCTTGACCACCGCCGCGTTCGCCTTGCCGGCCTCGGGCACGGTGGTGACGTAGACGCGCAGCCGGCCGTCCTGCGGCGTGATCGCGTTGCGCGATGCCTTGGGCGTTACCCGCACGGCGATCTCGGTGCCGGGCGCGGCAAGATGGGTCAGGTCGGTCGCAGACATGACACGAGACTTGACCCGCCATGCGGGCGGGCGTCAAGCCGGGGTTGAACCGGGCCGCGCAATGGCCGACATCAGTGGCAGACCAGAGGAGAGCGCCGATGCCCGCCCCGCGACCCGACGTGATGGAATTTCTGCTGACCCGCAGGTCGCGGCCCGCCAAGACGCTGCGCGCCCCGGTGCCGGACCGCGACGCCTTGCGGCCGATCCTGACCGCGGCGGCGCGCACACCCGATCACGGCAAGCTGGTGCCCTGGCGCTTTATCGTGCTGGAGCGTGCGGCGCTGGCGCGGCTGGGCGAGCTGGCCGCCGACCGGGGCCGCGCGCTGGAGCTTGAACCGGCGACGGTGGACAAGGCGCAGGCCGCCTTTGCCCAAAGCGGGCTGGCCGTGGCGGTGATCGCCGCCCCCAAACCCAGCGACAAGATCCCCCAGATCGAACAGCTCTATTCCGCGGGCGCGGTGTGCCTGGCGCTTTTGAATGCCGCGCTGGCGGCGGGCTGGGGGGCGAACTGGCTGTCGGGCTGGCCTGCGCATGACCGCGCCTTCCTCGAACAGGGCCTCGGGCTGGGCGCACACGAACAGGTGGCGGGTTTCATCCATATCGGGACCGAGACCGCCGAACCGCCCGACCGGCCGCGCCCCGACCTCGACGCCATAACGAATTGGGTGCGGCAATGATCTTCGGCGCGTTTCTCAAGACCCTCGGCCAGGTCGGCGACCGGCGTTTCCTGCGGGTGCTGCTGTTGGGACTGGGGCTGACCGTGGCGCTGCTCTTCGGCATCTACGCGCTGATCTTCGGCGTGATCGGCTGGGTCGTGCCCGACAGTTTTTCCCTGCCCTGGCTGGGCGAGGTGCATTGGGTCGACGAATTGCTCTCGGGCGCCTCGCTGGTGCTGATGCTTGTCTTGTCGGTGTTTCTGATGGTGCCCGTCGCGGCGGCGTTCATGGGCATCTTTCTCGACGACGTGGCCGAGGCGGTCGAGGCCCGGCATTACCCCGACCTGCCCCCGGCTGAAAGTCCCCCGTTTCTCGACCAGATTGGCGACAGCCTCAGCTTTCTCGGCGTTCTGGTGGCGGTGAACCTTGTCGCGCTGGTGCTCTATTTCCTCGTCGGGCCGCTTGCGCCCTTGCTGTTCTGGGCGGTCAACGGGTTCTTGCTGGGGCGGGAGTATTTCCAGATGGCCGCGATGCGGCGGATCGGGCGCAAGGCGGCCAGCGCCCTGCGCAAGCGTCACCGGGGCACGATCTTTGCCGCCGGCCTGTTGATGGCGGTGCCGTTGTCGCTGCCGCTCGTCAACCTGGTGATCCCGATCCTGGGCGCGGCGGTGTTCACCCACCTCTACCATCGGCTGGCGGGGGATCCATCCGGTTGAAGATGTCGATGTCGCGCACGGTGACCGCGCCCGACAGGATGACACCCGCCACCCCGGCCCAGATCAGCACGGCGATCAGCGTGACGATGCGGACCTTGCGCTTGAGGTTCGGTGCAGCGGGGGCGCTTTCGGGCGTGCCGGGCTCGACCTTGCCGGCCTCGCCCTGGGTCGTCAGCCTGATCGGCAGCACGATGAAAAGCACCATGAACCAGATCACCGCGAACAGGACAATCGCGGACGTGATCCCCATCAGACCTGTTCCAGCTCGATCAGGGTGCCGTTGAAATCCTTGGGGTGCAGGAACAGAACCGGCTTGCCATGGGCGCCGATCTTGGGCTCGCCGCTGCCCAGCACGCGGGCGCCCTGCGCCTTCAGCCGGTCGCGGGCGGCCAGGATATCGTCGACCTCATAGCAGATATGGTGGATGCCGCCCGCGGGGTTCTTTTCCAGAAACCCGTTGATCGGGCTCGCCTCGCCCAGCGGGTACAGCAGCTCGATCTTGGTGTTGGGCAGCTCGATGAACACCACGGTCACGCCGTGGTCGGGCTCGTCCTGGGGCGCGCCGACCTTGGCGCCCAGCGTATCGGCATATTGCGCCGCGGCGGCCTTCAGGTCGGGCACGGCGATGGCGACATGGTTCAAACGGCCGATCATGGGGTCTCCTCCTGGCGGGTTTGGGCGGTTATCGGATTTGCCGGACGGGGGCGCAAGGGCCGAGATGTTCGCGGCTTCCCGAAGCGGTCGCCCCGAACCATGTCAATCAGCTTGGCGGGACAGTCCCGCCGTTCTCCCGGTCGCAACCGGAGCCGCGCCGCACCTGCCCGTGGGCAGGCGCGGCAAAGGCCGAGCGGCGTGCCTTTTGGTGCCGAAACCATCGTCTGTCCAATGTCAGAGCGTGGGTGACAAGGCGCCCTTTCCTATCGCGCCTCGAAGAGAGCGCCCCGTCACGGTCAACCGGCGGCACCTCTGCGCTGCGCAAGACTGGCGCCGCACCCCTCAGCCCAACATCGGGTCAGACGCCGCCCGCACCGGAGCGGTGAGCGCGCCAAGCGCCACGCGCTGCCGCCCCTCCGCGTCGAAATTCGCCGGGTCCAGCCACGCCCGGTAGGCCGCCTTCAGCGCTGGCCATTCCCCATCCACGGCGGCGAACCAGGCGGTGTCGCGGTTGCGCCCCTTGACCACCGATTGCTGGCGGAACACCCCCTCGTAGCTGAGCCCCAGCCTTTGGGCCGCCCGGCGCGAGGCCAGGTTCAGCGCGTTGCATTTCCATTCCACCCGGCGATAGCCGGCCTCGAACGCCCAGCCCACCGCCAGCGTCAACGCCTCGGTGGCGGCGCGGCTGCGCTGAAGCCCGGCCGAGAAATTGACATGGCCGATTTCGATGCTGCCGGCCTCGGGCGCAATGCGCAGAAAGCTGAGTACGCCCTCGGCGCGGCCGGTCGCGGCCGGGCGAACCGCGTAAAACACCGGGTCTTCGCCCGCGGTGGCGCCGCGCATCCATGCGGCAAAGGCGGTCTCGTCGGCGTAGGGCCCGTAGGGCAGATAGGTCCAGATCGCCGCATCGGCGCTGTTGGCGCGGTGCAACTCGGCCGCGTGCGCCTCGGCCGATAGCGGTTCGAGCGTCACGTAGCGCCCCGTCAGCGCCTGCCGGGGCGGGCGCGGGGGCGGGCGCCATCCGGGCACGCGGGGCCCGAGGGGGGCGGGGTCGGTCATTGCAGAGGCTCCTGATACCGGGCGGTCTAGCCGAAAACCTCAGCAGCGCGAAAGGCGCAAATCGCCCGCAAGCCGCCCGCGAGGTGCCCCATTTCCGCCGATTTCCGTGGGCAGCCTCGGCACAGCCTACAGTGTCAGACCAGAACGAGCCCCGCCATGACGATGCCCGCCCGAGTCCGCTTTGCCTCCAGCCGCCTGCGCGCGGCCCTGAACTGGGGTGTATTGATGGCGGGCGTGTTGTCATTGGCCGTCGCACTGGCCGGCACCCTGTTCCCGAACGAAGACGGCCCGGGCGGGATGGTCGAGGCCGGCATCGCGGTCACCGTCGACGCGCTTTGACGCGGCGTCCGGCTGCGGACACATCCCCCTCTCTCGACCCCCTCAGAGACTTGGCAGCCAGGATGCCGGCGCCGGGAAACCGGTCAGCAGGGCCACCAGCACCAGCGCGCACAGGATGAACGGAATCGCCGACATGTAGATGTCGCGCATCGTCGTTCCGGGCGGCGACATACCCTTCATCACGAAGAGCAGCAGGCCGAAGGGCGGCGTGGCAAAGCTGATTTCCAGCGCCAGCAGCATGATCAGGCCGAACCATATCAGATCGAAACCCGGGCTTGCGGCCGAGGCGCAGGGCGCGATCAAGACCGCCGATACGCCCCAATCTCCGGCCGGGGCGCTGGGCCTGCCGCCCGACGCCGTCGCCCGCACGCTGGCCGCGATCCCGGCGGGCGGGCAGGACGGATTCGGCCGGTCCTTTCCCGCCACGCCGCCCGCCCCGCCATATTGCGGGGTCCGGGTGACGGGGGCGCTGTTTCACACCCAGCGCGGGCTGGCGGTGGACGACCGCGCCCGGTTGATGCACAAGAACGGCGTGGCGCTGCCCAATGCTTACGCGGTCGGCGGCGCAGCCCGCGGCGTTTCCGGCGCCGCCGATGCGGGCTATCTTTCGGGCAACGGGCTGCTCGGCGCGGTGGTCCCAGGCCGGATCGCGGGGAGCGTGCGGGACCGGACCCGCCAGCAAGAGACAAGGAGACAGGACATGGCAGACGGACAGGCCAAGGGATTGGGCCCCTCGCTTTCGGATTTCGACTGGGCGGACCCGTTCCACCTGTACGCGCAGCTCGGCGAAGACGAGCGCATGGTGGCCGGCAGCGCCGCCGCCTATGCCGCCGACAAGCTGGCCCCGCGCGTCACCGACGCCTACCTGAACGAAACCGTCGCGCCCGAGATCTTTGCCGAGATGGGTGAGATGGGCCTGCTGGGCATCACCATTCCGCAGGAATTCGGCGGGCTTGGTGCCGGCTACGTGACCTACGGCCTTGCCGCGCGCGAGGTCGAGCGGGTCGATTCAGGCTATCGCTCGATGCTGAGCGTGCAGTCCTCGCTGGTGATGTACCCGATCAATGCCTACGGCACCGAAGAGCAAAAGCACAAATACCTGCCCAAGCTCGCCACGGGCGAGTGGATCGGCTGTTTCGGCCTGACCGAGCCCGATGCGGGTTCCGACCCCGCCGGGATGAAGACCGTCGCCAAAAAGACCGAGGGCGGCTATGTGCTGAACGGCGCCAAGATGTGGATTTCCAACAGCCCCATCGCAGATGTCTTCGTGGTGTGGGCGAAATCCGAGGCCCATGGCGGCAAGATCAAGGGATTCGTCCTGGAAAAGGGCATGAAGGGCCTTTCGGCCCCCAAGATCGGCGGCAAGCTGTCGTTGCGCGCCTCGGTCACCGGCGAGATCGTCATGAAGGATGTCGAGGTCGGCGAAGACGCGCTGTTGCCCGGTGTCGAGGGCCTGAAAGGGCCTTTCGGCTGTCTCAACCGGGCGCGGTTCGGCATCGCATGGGGCGTGATGGGCGCCGCCGAGGATTGCTGGCACCGCGCGCGCCAATACGGGCTTGAGCGCACCCAGTTCAAACGCCCGCTGGCCCAGACCCAGCTGTTCCAGAAAAAGCTGGCCGACATGCAGACCGAGATCGCGCTTGGCCTGCTGGCCGCGCTCAGGGTGGGCCGGATGATGGACGAGGGGCTGGCCGCGCCCGAGACGATCAGCCTGATCAAGCGCAACAATTGCGGCAAGGCGCTGGATATCGCCCGGCTGGCGCGCGACATGCATGGCGGCAACGGGATCATGGCCGACTACCACGTTATCCGGCATTCGCAGAACCTGGAGACGGTGAACACCTACGAAGGCACCCACGATGTCCACGCGCTGATCCTCGGACGGGCGCAGACAGGGCTTCAGGCCTTCGCATGAGCCGGCCGCTGGAGGGCCTCAAGGTCCTGGAGCTGGCGCGCATCCTGGCCGGTCCGTGGATCGGCCAGTGCCTCGCCGATCTGGGCGCCACCGTGATAAAGGTGGAAAGCCCGGCGGGCGATGACACGCGAACATGGGGCCCGCCCTTCATCAAGCGACCCGAAGGCGGGGAAGAGCACCCGAGCGCGGCCTATTTCTATTCCGCCAACCGGGGCAAACGGTCTGTCGCGGCCGATTTCCGCTCCGACGAGGACCTGGCGCTGGTGCGCGGGCTGGCCGGCGAGGCCGACGTCCTGATCGAGAATTTCAAGCTCGGGGGCCTGGCCAAGTTCGGGCTCGACCACGCCAGCCTCTCGGCGGCCAACCCCGGGCTGGTCTACTGCTCGATCACCGGCTTCGGGCAGGACGGGCCCTATGCGGCGCGGGCGGGCTACGACTACCTGATCCAGGGCATGTCGGGGCTGATGTCGGTGACAGGCAGCCCCGAGGGCGAACCGATGAAGGTGGGCGTGGCCGTCACCGACATCGTCTCGGGGCTTTATGGCGTGATCGGCATCCAGGCGGCGCTGGCCGAACGGGCGCGCACCGGGCGCGGACAGCATATCGACGTGTCGCTGCTGGACAGCGCCACGGCGCTGATGGCGAACCAGGCGATGAACTACCTTGCCACCGGCGTGGCGCCGGGGCGCATGGGCAACCAGCACCCCAATATCGTACCCTACCAGGTCTTCCCGGTGTCCGACGGGCAGGTGATCATCGCGGCGGGCAATGACGGGCAGTTCCGCAGGCTCTGCCAGGTGATCGGCCAGCCCGAGCTGGCCGACGATCCGCGCTACCGCACGAACCGGGACCGGGTCGACAACCGCGCGACGCTGATCGGCGCGCTGTCATCGGCGCTGGCCGGCTGGACGCGCGCCGTGCTGCTGGACCGGCTGGAACAGGCCGTGGTCCCCTCGGCGCCGATCAACGACATGGCCGATGTCTTCGCCGACCCACAGGTCGTGGCGCGGCGCCTGAAGATCGACCCGCAGGGGATCCCAGGCGTGCGCACGCCGCTGCGCTTTTCCGAAAGCCGGCTGTCGCTCGATCGCTCCGCGCCCCCGCTCGACGCGGACGGGGCCACGATCCGCGCCCGAGGGTGGGCCGGAACGGCAGAGGAGGACTGAGGGCGCCGGTGGCCGACTGATCGCCGCGTGCGACAAGGCGGGCGGGGTCGTCGGCAATGTCTGGGATTCGGACGGAGCGGGCACCGGCATTGCAGCGGCGCATGGGGGGCGCTGCCCCCCGTCCTTCGGACTCCCCCCGGGATATTTGCGGCCAGAAGAAACCGCTGTCTGCTTCTTCTTGGTCCAAATACCCATGCGGTCGCCATTGTCGCGCTATTGGTCCGACTGGCAATGGCGACCGGGCAAGGCCCCCGGCCGGTCGCGTTGCGAAGCGGGGCAAAACCGATGGCCGCAAAGGGCTCTGACCGGCGATTGCGCGACACCCCGGCACGACCGTGCCTGCCCTATTCCTGATCGATCACGCGCAGGCTCAGGTCGCGCAACTGCTCGTTCGTAGGCTCGGACGGGGCGCCCATCATCAGATCTTCGGCGCGCTGGTTCATCGGGAACAGGATAACCTCGCGGATGTTCGACTCGTCGGCCAAGAGCATCACGATCCGGTCGATACCCGCCGCGCAGCCGCCGTGGGGGGGAGCGCCGTACTGGAACGCGCTGACCATGCCGCCGAAGCGCGCGCGCACGTCGTCTTCGCTGTAACCCGCCAGCGAGAACGCCTTGAACATGATCTCGGGGCGGTGGTTGCGGATCGCGCCCGAGAGGATCTCGTAGCCGTTGCAGGAACAGTCGTACTGGTAGCCCAGCACCTCGAGCGGGTCGCCGTCCAGCGCCTCGATCCCGCCCTGGGGCATCGAGAACGGGTTGTGGGAAAAGTCGATCGCGCCGGTCTCGTCGTCCTTTTCGTAGAGCGGAAAATCGACGACCCAGCAAAACGCAAAGCGGTTCTGCTCGGTGAGGTTCAGCTCTTCGCCGATCACGTTGCGCGCGCGGCCCGCCACGGCCTCGAAGGCCGAGGGCTTGCCGCCGAGGAAGAACGCCGCGTCGCCCTTGCCGAGGCCCAGTTGGCTGCGGATCGCCTCGGTGCGCTCGGGGCCGATATTCTTGGCCAGCGGCCCCGCGGCCTCCATGCCGTTCTCGCCGTCGCGCCAGAAGATATAGCCCATCCCCGGCAGGCCCTCTTTCTGGGCATAGCTGTTCATGCGGTCGCAGAACTTGCGCGACCCGCCGCCGGGCGCCGGAATGGCGCGGATCTCGGTGCGGTCCTGCTCCAAGAGCTTGGCGAAGATCGCGAAGCCCGAACCGCGGAAATGATCCGACACGTCCTGCATCTTGATCGGGTTGCGCAGGTCGGGCTTGTCGGTGCCGTACCATTTCATCGCGTCGGCAAAGCGGATCTGCGGCCAGTGCTTGTCGACCTTGTGGCCGCCGCCGAATTCCTCGAACACGCCCTCCAGCACCGGCTGGACGGTGTCGAACACGTCCGCTTGCGTGACGAAGCTCATCTCCATGTCGAGCTGGTAGAAATCGGTGGGCGAGCGGTCGGCGCGCGGGTCTTCGTCGCGGAAGCAGGGCGCGATCTGGAAATACTTGTCGAAGCCCGAGACCATCAAGAGCTGCTTGAACTGCTGCGGCGCCTGGGGAAGCGCGTAGAACTTGCCCGGGTGCAGGCGCGAGGGCACCAGGAAATCGCGCGCGCCCTCGGGCGAGCTGGCGGTGATGATCGGCGTCTGGAACTCGCGGAAGCCCTGGTCCCACATCCGACGGCGGATCGAGGCCACCACGTCAGAGCGCAGCATCATCTTTTGCTGCATCGCCTCGCGGCGCAGGTCGAGATAGCGATAGCGCAGGCGCGTCTCCTCGGGGTATTCCTGATCGCCGAACACCATCAGCGGCAGCTCTTGCGCGGCGCCCAGAACCTCGATGTCGCGGATATAGACCTCGATCTCGCCGGTGGGCAGCCTGGGGTTGATCAGGCTCTCGTCGCGGGCCTTCACCGCGCCGTCGATGCGGATGCACCATTCGCTGCGCACCTTTTCGACCTGCGAAAACACCGGGCTGTCGGGGTCGGCCAGCACCTGGGTCATGCCGTAATGGTCGCGCAAATCGATGAACAGCACGCCCCCGTGGTCGCGCACGCGATGCACCCAGCCCGACAGGCGCACGGTCTCGCCCACGTTCGATTTGTTCAGATCGGCGCAGGTATGGCTGCGAAACGGGTGCATCGGGCATTCCTTACGGGTTGGGTCGGATCGGCGCCGATACACCCCCGATGGACACCGAAGTCAAGGGACGCGCGAGCAGGGATTTGGCGCAGCCGCCGATTCGGGTTATTTTAGAAACAGGGTATCGCCACGGAACCAACAATTCGGGTGGGTTTTGCGATGTGGCAAACGCTTTTTGATAGAATGCTTTCGCGCTTTATCCGCGAGGGCGAACTGGAAACCGAGTATCCCGACGGGACGCGGCGGCGCTACGGCCCGGGGGGTGGTTTGTCGCTTCGGATCAGGCTGCACGACGAGGCCCTCGTCCGCGCGCTTTGCCGTGATCCCGAGATGGCCCTTGGCGAGGGTTACATGGACGGGCGGCTGACCATCGAGGGCGACCGGCTGCACGATCTGATGACATTCCTGCTGCGCAACCGGCAGCTTGGCGGGCTGCCCCGCTGGGCGCGCACGGCCGATGCCGCGCGCTATGCCGTCAGGGCCTTCGTGCAGCGCAACACGCCGCGATCGGCGCGCGCCAACGTCGCCCATCATTACGACCTGTCGAACGATCTCTACCGGCTCTTCCTGGACGACGACATGCAGTATAGCTGCGCCTATTTCGCCCGGCCGGACATGTCGCTGGACGAGGCCCAGGCCGCCAAGAAGGCGCATATCGCGGCCAAGCTGCTGATCGAGCCGGACATGCGCGTGCTCGATATCGGCTGCGGCTGGGGCGGCATGGCGATCACGCTGGCGCGCGATTACGGCGCGCGGGTCACCGGGGTGACGCTGTCGGAAAACCAGCTGGCGCTGGGGCGCGAGCGCGTGGCGGCGGCGGGGCTGTCCGACCGGATCGATCTGCGCCTGATGGATTACCGCAAACTCGACGGGCCTTTCGACCGGATCGTAAGCGTGGGCATGTTCGAACATGTGGGCCTGCCCCAGTACGCCACCTATTTCACCAAGGTGCGCGATCTGCTGACGCCCGACGGGGTGGCGCTGATCCACACGATCGGGCGGTCGACGCCGCCGCACACCACCGCGGGATGGATTCAGAAATACATCTTTCCCGGTGGCTATGTGCCCTCGCTGTCCGAGGCGACGCGCGCGGTCGAGCGCGCCGATCTTTGGCTGACCGATCTCGAGGTTTGGCGCCTGCATTACGCGCGCACGATGGCGGCGTGGCGCGACCGGTTCGAGGCCCGGTTGGACCAGGTGCGCGCGGCGTATGACGAGCGGTTCATACGGATGTGGCGGTATTACCTGATAGCCTGCCAGGCTACCTTCGAGGTCGACCGGCAGGGGGTGTTCCAGATGCAGTTGGCGAAACGCGCCGACGCGGTGCCGCTGACGCGCGACTACATCGGCCCCGCCGAGGCGCGCACGTCGATCGCAGCGCAGTAGCTCAGCGTCGGGAAATCTCGAACCGGCAGATGCGCCCGCCCGCAGCCGCGCATGTCGTTTCGCGCGTGGTCAGGCGCTTGTCGACGAGGGTCTGGAACAGGGTGTCGAACACCGCCTCGTGCCAGACGCACAGCGGCGCGTTGGCCACCTCGCCGCGGATCAGAGGATTGTTGGTCAGCTCGAACACCAGCGGCCGGGTCGAGACCACCTGAAACGCGCCGGAGCCGGCGAAGGTCCAGCTATGCTTGGCGATGGCCTTGGCCAGCATCGGCGCCGACAGCGCGGCCGGCAAAATCTTCAGGATGATTTGGGCAAAGGCCGGAATGCGGTGGGCGAGGATATATTCCCCGGTGCGGGCGCCCGCCTCGCGGAGTAGGGCGGGCGCCTGCTCGGGAAGGCTGCGGCGCAGCGCGGCATGCATGGCGGCGGCCGGACCCTCGTCCATCAGCCCGGTATCCGACGGGGGTTCGTTCAGCCCCGCCTCTTGCAGCATGTCGTCGCGCAGCGCCGCGCCACCCGCCTGCTCCAGCACAGGGAGAAGCTGGAGCACGGCATTGGGGCCGATCCGGCCGGCGCGCCCGGTCGGATCGTCGAACATCAGGCGTCTTCCATTTGCTGGTCGCCGCCGCCGCAGACCTTGGCCTCGGCCGCCTGCTTGGCGGCGTTGGTCTTGGCATCGTCCACGGGCATCTTGAAGCTGGCATCCTTGGACTTGCGCTTGGCCGCGGCCTGCGCGGCCTTGTCGGCGTTCGACACCCAGTCATCAATCTGCGCCTGAGCGGGCTGGCGGGTCATGTCGAAGTCGAACTTGACCTTGTCCTTGGATTGCGGACCCCAGTAGTTGTTCTTGCCCAGATCGTAGAACGAGCGCTGCACGCCGGCCTTGAGGAACGCCTTGAGGCAACCCAGCAGATACCGGCGGCGGAACCCGGTGCCGCGCCATGGATAGTGGAACAGCGCCTTGCGGCTGTAGAACCGGCGATAGTTGTTCATCACCCGGTCCAGAAGCTCGGCACGGTCCATCGCCTCGGGCTTCATGATCGGGTTTACGAAGTTGTAGCGCGAGTAGTCGAAGACCTCGACCTTGTTGTGCAACTCCTGGAAGAGCGGCGTGAACGGCCAGGGCGTATACATCGCCCAGTTGGCCAGGTCCGGCTGCCAGTCCCAGCAGAGCTGGAAGGTCTCTTCCAGCGTCTCGGGGGTTTCGTTGTCGAGCCCCACGATGAACTGCGCCTCGGTCAGGATGTCGGCCTCGCGCAAGAGCTGGATCGCGCGCTTGTTGTCCTCGACGCGGGTTTCCTTGTTGAACTGGTCGAGTTTCAGCTGCGCCGCCGCCTCGGTGCCGAGCGAGATGTGCACGAGCCCCGCCTTGCGGTAGAACGAGAGGTATTCCTCGTCGCGCAGGATGTCGGTGACGCGGGTGTTGATGCCCCATTTCACCTTGTCGGGCAGGCCGCGGTCGATCAACTCCTGGCAGAAGGCGATGAATTTCTTGCGGTTGATGGTCGGTTCTTCGTCAGCAAGGATGAAGAAGCCGACGCCGTGGTTGTTCACCAGGTCCTCGATCTCGTCGACCACCAGCTTGGGGTCGCGGATGCGGTAGTCGCGCCAGAACTTCCACTGCGAGCAGAACGAGCAGGTGAACGGGCAGCCGCGCGCCATGTTGGGGATGGCCACCTTGCAGTTCAGCGGGATGTAGATGTATTTTTCCCAGTCGAGGATATTCCAGTCGGGCTTGAGCGCGTCGATGTTCTTGATCGTGGGCGCGGCCGGCGTGGCAACGATCTCGTCGCCGTCGAGGAAGGCCAGGCCCTTGATGTCGCGGCGGCATTCCGGCCAGCGCTTGTCGCGGATCGCGTTCATCAGCTCGACGACGATCTCTTCGCCTTCGCCGCGGCAGATCACGTCGACCCAGGGTGCCTCGGACAGCACCTGCTTGAACATGAAAGTGGCGTGGATGCCGCCGAGGACCCGCACCGCGCTGGGCACCTCTTCCTTCGAGATTTCCAGAATGCGCTCGGCGGCGTAGATCGACGGCGTGATCGAGGTCGTCGCCACGACATCGGGCTGCAGGTCCTTCAGCTTGGCGCGGATGTCGTCGTCCGACAGGTTGTGCGTCATCGCGTCCAGGAAGGTGATATCGTCGTATCCCGCAATCCGCAGCGACCCGGTGAGATAGGCCACCCAGGCCGGCGGCCAGTTGCCCGCGATCTCGGCGCCGCCGGACTTGTAGTTGGGATGGATAAAGACAATACGCATGGATCGACTCCCCGTGGTTCGGAGCGGAACATGACACATCCACTGTCAATCAGAATTGACACAAGTCAAAAAACTGTCAGCTTGGCTGTGACAGTTCGGCCTGCGTCAGAACGGGCGGGTGACATTGCCCGAATAGAAGAAAACGCCAAGCCCCACGGCAAAGAGGACCCAGCCCGCAATGCTGTGCATCGCCACCGCCATCGGGAAATTCCGCCGCGCCTCGTAGGCCCAGCCGAAGGCGAGCCCGCCGCAAAAGGTCATCGCCGCGACGATCCAGCTCCAGTACATCAGGTGCGCCAGCGAAAAGAGCCCGGCGTTGAGCGCTATCGCCGGCCATAGGCCGGGCAAGAGCGCGCCGTAGCGGCGGAAAAAGAGCGGCCGAAAGACGATCTCTTGCGGCAAGGCCGAAAGCGGCGGGTAGAGCAGGACGATCATGGCGAACAGGACCGGGCGCTCCCGGACCAGCGAAAACGCGCTGGACGGCGCGGTGGCGAAGACCACCGCCAGCGCCACGGCCAGCGTGACCGCGGCAAAGATCAGCACCGCGCGCCAGTCGATCCGCCGCACCCCCTGCCCCAGCTCGCGCCAGTGAAACCCTTCGGTGACGTGCAACAGGCCCAGCCCCAAGGCGGTCAGCGTGAAAAGCGCCGGAAACAGCGCCGCAGGCGGCAGCGCCAGCGCCATGGCCAGCGGCGCAGCCACGAAAAGCAGCGCGAACTCGGCCCACAGGCGCTGTCGCGCCCTTTCGCCGGGCGCGGTGGCAGGCATGGGGTCGGTCTTGGACATGCAGCTTGAGATAGGCCCGCGGCCCGCGCGGTTCCACAGCCGCGCCGCATAATGGGCACAAATCGCCAATATTGTCGCCGAAACGCAAACCACGTTGTCGAGAGGGCCGATGACACGGACAGGCAAAGACCAGCGCGACCGGCTCGCCGCGGCATTCATTCTGGCCGCCTGGGCGGTGCTGGCGATCCAGGCGAGCTGGAATATCTGGGGGCTGGATCTTTCCGCCGTCTATTTCGCCGCGTGGTTCCAGGGCGCGGGCCTGCCCGGTCAGGTCTATGCCGCGCCGCCGGGTATCCTGGTGGGCGACATGCCGCCGCTCTGGGCGCAGGCGGTGGCCGATATGGGCCATCCCGACGAACTGGCCGTGCCTTACGTCTATCCGCCGCTCTGGGCCGTCTTGCTGGCGCCGCTGGCCCACGCGGTCGGGCCGCAAAGCTTTTTCAACGGCGCGCAGGTGCTGAACATCGCGGCGATGGCGGCCAGCGTCGCGCTTGCCGCCCGGATCATGCGGCCGGTCTGGCTGCCGCGCTGGGGCTGGGCGCTGATCTCGGTCGCGATGCTGCAGACCTCGTTCATCTCGGGCTACGCGATCTCGCTCAACCAGCCGCAGATCCTGGTCAGCTTTCTCGTGCTGCTGTCGATGGAGCGGTTGCTGGCCGGCCGGGCCGGGCTGGCCGGGGCCGTCCTGGGGCTGGCCGCGGCGCTGAAGCTCGCCCCGGCGGTCTTTGCGCTGGTCTTCCTGATTTCCGGCAGCCGCCGGGCGCTGGCCGGGTTCGCGGTCAGCCTCGCCGGCCTTGCCGCGCTCAGCCTTGCGCTGGTGCCCGACGGGCTGCATGCCGAATTCGCCGAACGGCTGTCGCAGATCAGCGGCGCGGTGGCGCCGGCGGTCACGAATTTCTCGCTGGAGGTTTTCCTGATCAAGACGTCGCAGTTGATCGGCGGCGGCCTGCCGGAGCTGGCGGTCGGCAAGCAGGATCTCATCGCAGAGCCGCTGTGGGTCGGCCTCGCCGTCAAGGCGGTGTTGGCCGCCGGGCTGGCCTATCTCCTGTTCGTCGGGCGCGCCCTGCCGCCGGGCCCCGACCGGGTGCGCCTGCCGGTGCTTGCGCTTTGCCTGCTGGCGCCGCTTTGCGCGCCGCTTGCCTGGGCGCATTACTACCTGACCGCGCTCTTTCTGATGCCCGGCCTGGTCGGGGTGTTTCCGGCGTGGCGTGGCGCGGCTCTGCTGTTTCTGTTCGCGGTGGCCACCGCTTTTGCCGCCTTTCGCACGCTCATTGCGCTGCCGCAGGGCGCGCATCTGCCGGTGCTTCTGACGGTGCCGCTGCTGGCCGGGCTCTTGGGGCTGATCGCGCTTCGCATGGCACGGGCGGCGGCCCGACCGGCCCCGCCGGAGGGGCGTGCCGCGCCCGCCTGGGCCGCTCCGCCGGGCTGAGTGCGAAAAAGCGCGTCCCACCCTTGCGCGCCCATCCCGCTTGTCTATAACCCGCGAGGATTTGCCATTCCGGGGGACGGGCCATGCCGAAGAGAACCGATATCAAATCGATCATGATCATCGGCGCGGGGCCCATCATCATCGGTCAGGCCTGCGAATTCGACTATTCCGGCGCACAGGCCTGCAAGGCGCTGCGGGAAGAGGGCTACCGGGTGATCCTGGTCAACTCGAACCCCGCCACGATCATGACCGACCCGGGGCTGGCCGATGCCACCTATATCGAGCCCATCACGCCAGAAGTCGTCGCCAAGATCATCGAAAAGGAACGCCCCGACGCGCTGTTGCCGACCATGGGCGGGCAGACCGGGCTGAACACCTCGCTGAAACTGGCCGACATGGGCGTGCTGCACAAGTTCGGGGTCGAACTCATCGGCGCCAACCGCGCCGCCATCGAGATGGCCGAGGACCGCAAGCTGTTCCGCGAGGCGATGGACCGCATCGGGCTGGAAAACCCCAAGGCCACCATCGCCAACACGATGGAAGAATGCATGGCCGCGCTGGAACATGTCGGCCTGCCGGCGATCATCCGGCCCGCCTACACACTGGGCGGCACCGGGGGCGGCGTGGCCTATAACCGACAGGAGTTCGAGCATTACTGCCGCACCGGGCTGGATGCCTCGCCGGTCAAACAGATCCTGATCGACGAAAGCCTGCTGGGCTGGAAGGAATTCGAGATGGAGGTGGTCCGCGACAAGGCGGACAACGCGATCATCGTCTGTTCCATCGAAAACGTCGACCCGATGGGCGTGCACACGGGCGATTCCGTCACCGTGGCGCCCGCGCTGACGCTGACCGACAAGGAATACCAGATGATGCGCAACGGCTCCATCGCCGTGCTGCGCGAGATCGGGGTCGAGACAGGCGGGTCGAACGTGCAATGGGCGATCAACCCCGAAGACGGCCGCATGGTGGTGATCGAGATGAACCCGCGCGTCTCGCGATCCTCGGCGCTGGCCTCCAAGGCGACGGGCTTTCCCATCGCCAAGATCGCCGCGAAGCTGGCCGTGGGCTACACGCTGGACGAACTGGACAACGACATCACCAAGGTCACGCCCGCGAGTTTCGAGCCGACCATCGACTACGTGGTCACCAAGATCCCGCGCTTTGCCTTCGAAAAATTCCCCGGCGCCAAGGCCGAGCTGACGACCGCGATGAAATCGGTCGGCGAGGCGATGGCGATCGGCCGCACGATCCACGAGTCGCTGCAAAAGGCGCTGGCCTCGCTTGAAACCGGCCTGTCCGGATTTGACGAAATCGCCATCGAGGGCGCCCCGGACCACGCCCGGATCGTCGCCGCGCTGTCGAAACAGACGCCCGACCGCCTGCGTCTGATCGCCCAGGCGATGCGTCATGGCATGTCGGATGACGACATCCAGGCCACCACCAGTTTCGATCCGTGGTTCCTGTCGCGCATCCGCGAAATCGTCGAGGCCGAAGAGCGCATCCGAAAGGAGGGGCTGCCGGTCACCGAAGAGGGCCTCAGGCAGCTCAAGATGCTGGGCTTTACCGATGCGCGGCTGGCCACGCTCACCGGCCGCGAAGAGGCGCAGGTGCGCCGGGCGCGGCTCAATCTGGGCGTTACCGCCGTCTTCAAGCGGATCGACACCTGCGCGGCCGAGTTCGAGGCGCAGACGCCCTACATGTACTCGACCTACGAATCCCCGGTGATGGGCGAGGTCGAGTGCGAGGCGCGCCCCTCGACCCGCAAGAAGGTGGTGATCCTGGGCGGCGGGCCCAACCGGATCGGCCAGGGCATCGAGTTCGACTATTGTTGCTGCCACGCCTGCTTCGCATTGACCGACGCGGGCTATGAGACGATCATGATCAACTGCAACCCCGAGACCGTGTCGACCGACTACGACACCTCGGACCGGCTGTATTTCGAGCCCCTGACCTTCGAACATGTGATGGAAATCCTGCGGGTCGAACAAGACCGCGGCACGCTGCACGGGGTGATCGTGCAGTTCGGCGGGCAGACCCCGCTCAAGCTGGCCGATGCGCTGCAATCCGAGGGCATCCCGATCCTCGGCACCTCGCCCGACGCCATCGACCTGGCCGAGGATCGCGAGCGGTTCCAGGCGCTGGTGCACAAGCTGGCCCTCAAGCAGCCCAAGAACGCGATCGCCGCCTCGGCCGAGGCGGCAATGGAGGCGGCCGAGGCCATCGGCTACCCGCTGGTGATCCGGCCCTCCTACGTGCTCGGCGGCCGGGCGATGGAGATAGTCCGCGACACCGCGCAACTGGAACGCTACATCTCCGAGGCCGTCGTGGTCTCGGGCAAATCGCCGGTTTTGTTGGACAGCTACCTGTCTGGGGCGACCGAGGTCGATGTCGACGCTCTGTGCGACGGGGCCGACGTACACGTCGCCGGCATCATGCAGCACATCGAAGAGGCGGGCGTCCATTCGGGCGACTCGGCCTGCTCGCTGCCGCCCTATTCGCTGGCCCCCGAGATCGTCGACGAACTCAAGCGCCAGACCCGCGCGCTGGCGCTGGAGCTGGGCGTGGTCGGCCTGATGAACGTGCAATACGCGGTCAAGGATGGCGATGTTTACCTGATCGAGGTCAACCCGCGCGCCAGCCGCACGGTGCCCTTCGTGGCCAAGGCGGTGAACTCGCCCATCGCGTCGATTGCCGCGCGGCTGATGGCGGGCGAAAAGCTGAGCGAATTCACCCTGGTCGACCCGCAGATCGAGGGCTTTGCCGTGAAAGAGGCAGTGCTGCCCTTCGCCCGCTTCCCCGGCGTCGACACGCTGCTCGGCCCCGAGATGCGCTCGACCGGCGAGGTGATGGGCTACGACCACAGCTTTGCCCGCGCCTTTCTCAAGGCGCAGATGGGCGCGGGCACCGACCTGCCGCACCAGGGCTGCGTGTTCCTGTCGATCAAGGATGCCGACAAGACACCGCAACTGTCCGAGACTGCCCGCATCCTGACCGGCCTGGGCTTTTCCATTCTCGCCACCCGCGGCACGGCCAAGTTCCTTGCCGCCAACGGGATAGAGACCGAGATCGTCAACAAGGCCTACGAGGGCGGGCGCACCATCGTCGACGTGATGAAGGACGGGCTGGTGCACCTGGTGATGAACACCACCGAGGGCACGCAGGCGGTGTCGGATTCGCGCTCGATGCGCGCGGTGGCGCTGTCGGACCGTATCCCCTATTTCACCACCGCCGCCGCCAGCCACGCCGCGGCGCTGGCGATGAAATCGCGCGAAGAGGGCGAGCTCGGGGTGGAAAGCCTGCAAGGCTGAGGCCATGGCCAAGCTTTACTTCCACTACTCCACCATGAACGCGGGCAAGTCGACGATCCTGCTGCAGGCGTCGCACAATTACCGCGAGCGGGGGATGGAGACGCTGCTGCTGACCGCGCGGCTGGATACCCGCGCGGGGCCGGGCCGCATCGCCTCGCGCATCGGCATCGGCGAGCCGGCCCAGACCTTCGGCCCCGCGGACGACCTCTTTGACATAATCGAGAGCCGTCTGGCCCGGGGCCCTTGCGCCTGCGCCTTTATCGACGAGGCCCAGTTCCTGACCCGCGACCAGGTCTGGCAACTGGCCCGCGCGGTGGATGATCTGAACGTGCCGGTCATGTGCTACGGGCTGCGCGTCGATTTCAGGGGCGATCTGTTCCCGGGCTCGGCCGCGCTCTTGGCGCTGGCCGACGAGATGCGCGAGGTGCGCACGATCTGCCATTGCGGGCGAAAGGCCACGATGGTGGTGCGGATGGGCCCCGACGGGCAGCCGGCGAAGGACGGCGCCCAGGTGCAGATCGGCGGAAACGAAACCTACCTGTCGCTTTGCCGGCGCCACTGGCGCGAGGCGATGGGCGACGGTTAGGGGCCGCTGCGCGGCGCAAGGTTGCCTTTCGAGGTGCAAGCTTAGGCGTGGAGGCGAATTCCGGCCCTCTGCGGACGTAGGCCATCGGTCACTGCCGTGCGACCTCTGGGCCTTCTGCCGTGCGCGGCAAGACCGGACACTCGGACAATAGGTATGCGTGCGGCCCTGCCGTTTCGCGGAAGACGATTCACACTTTATTTGCTGATGCGACACGCTAGGTTTCTAGCTAGAGAATAAATCTTGCGACTTTTGCCGCGCATCCGAAAGGCACAGGTATCATATGAGAACCGCTTTGTTCGCTACGGTCATTTCGATCACGCCGCTTATGGCCTCTGCCGAATCCGGCGTTGGGTTGTCGTTCTCGGCGGGTCTCGGCGGTATCGTCGCCCCGGAGTACTTCGGATCCGAAGATTACGAGGCAGGTGTGACCGGCGGGTTCGAGTTCGGGCATCTGCGCATTGGCAAGTTGGAATTCGGCGATCCCGACCCCAACGCCGTGGCCATGGGGTTGCGGCCACGCGGCTCTTTTCGCCTGATCGGACCGCGAAACGACTCGGATTACTCGGAATTGGCGGGACTGGACGATGTTGATCTCAGCGTCGAACTGGGCGGCGGTATCGGCTATCAGACCAACGGCTTTCTGGCCTTTGCCGACGTCAGATACGGTGTCATAGGCCATGAAAGCTGGGTGGCGGAAGTGGGCGCAGACGCGATTTTTCGCCCGACGACCGAGCTTACCCTAACGGTTGGGCCGCGGGCGCTTTGGGGCTCGGATAGCTACACCTCAACCTATTTTGGCGTGTCGCCGGCCGAAGCATCAAGCTCTGCTTTTTCGGCCTATTCACCAGGAGAAGGGCTCGTTGGCGCCGGTATCGAATTCGGTGCGACCTATCAGTTTACGCCCGAATGGAGCCTTGACGGCACCGTGACATGGGAGCGCCTGATGGGCGACGCAGCGGATTCGCCCATCGTTCAGTCGGACGATAGCTTTTCGGTGTCGCTGGTGCTGATGCGACGCTTTTCCTTCGGGCGCTAAGCGGTCCCTGTTCGGGAAATAGATCAAACGCCGTTTCACACGGTAGGTCGAACTTTGATCGGCCTGCCGCATATGGACAGCCTGCCGGGTGCGGCGGCGACCGCGATTCCGCGCCCCTAAACAACGTTCGGCAGCGTCTCCCCGGCGAGATGGGCGCGGATGTTGTCCACCGCCATCATGCCCATCGCCTCGCGCACCTCCAGCGCGGCAGTGCCCAGGTGGGGCAGAAGGGTGACATTGTCCATCCGCATCAGCGCCTGCGGTACCTTGGGCTCGAACTCGTAGACATCCAGCCCGGCACCGGCGATCTGGCCGGTCTGCAGCGCGGCCACCAGCGCGACCTCGTCGACCACGTCGCCGCGGGCGATGTTCACGATATGCGCGCTGGGCTTCATCGCGGCGAAGAACTCGGCCCCGATCAGGTGACGGGTCTCGGGCCCGCCCGGCACCGCCACCACCGCCACGTCGGCCGCCGCGGCCAGATCGGCCAGCGTCGCCACCTGCCGCACCGGCAGATCGGTCTCGATCGGCGATCGGTTGAAGGCCACCACCTCCATGCCGAACCCGTGGTGGCACCGCCGCGCCACGGCCTGCCCGATGCGGCCCATGCCGATGATGCCAACGGTCTTGGCCGTCACGTGCTGGCCCAGCATCTGGATCGGGTGCCAGCCCGTCCACTTGCCCGCGCGCACCAGCCGCTCGCCCTCGCCCGCCCGTCGGCAACTCATCAGGATCAGCGTCAGCGCGATATCGGCGGTGGCGTCGGTCACGGCCCCCGGCGTGTTGGTGACCGCCACGCCCACGGCCCGCGCCGCCTCGACGTCGATATGGTTGTAGCCGACCCCGAAATTGGCCAGCAGCTTCGCCCGGGGGTGCGGCACCTCGGCGAAGACCTCGGCCGAGAACATGTCGCCCAGCGTCGGCAGCACCGCATCGAAGATCGCCAGCGCCGCGCGCATCTCGCCGGGTTTCATCGGCGCCGTGCTCTCGCGCAGCTCGATATCGCCCAGGGCATAGGCCGCCTCCATCACCCGCTCGGGCAGGGGCCGCGTGATCAGTATCCGCGCCATCAGTACAGCCGTCCGCCCAATGGCACCTCCAGGTCGGGGCGCAACAACACGACCTCGCCATCGGCGTCGGGCACGCCCAGCACCAGCACCTCGGACATGACCTTGCCGATCTGGCGCGGCGGGAAATTGACCACCGCCATCACCTGCTTGCCCGGCAAATCCTCGGGCGCGTAATGGGCGGTGATCTGGGCCGAGCTTTTCTTCTCGCCGATCTCGGGGCCGAAATCGACCCATAGCTTGATCGCCGGTTTGCGCGCCTCCGGATAGGGCTCGGCCCGCGTGATCCGGCCGACCCTTATGTCCACCTTGAGAAAGTCGTCGAAGGAAATCTCGCTCATGACCCCAATTCCTTGCTCCGCCGCGTTGCAGCGTCAACCGCCCGGCGCAGAAGCGGCGGAAAGCCGCTTTCGGGGTCCATCAGCACCTCCAGCGCGGCGGCCGTGGTGCCCTGGGGCGAGGTCACGTTGACGCGCAACTCGGCCGGGCTCTCTTTTGCATCCTCGGCCAGTTGCCCGGCGCCGCCCACCGTCGCCCTGGCCAGTTTCATCGCCATTTCGGCCGGCAGCCCCTGCGCCTCGCCCGCCGCGGCCAGCGCCTCGATCAGGTGGAACACGTAGGCCGGCCCCGAGCCGGAAACGGCCGTCACCGCATCCATCTGGTCCTCATCGTCCAGCCGCACGGTCTGGCCCACCGCCGAAAGCAGGTCCTCGGCCAGGGCCACGCCCGCCTCCCCCGCCTCGGCATTGCCGATCAATGCCGTCACCCCCCGGCCGATCGCCGCCGGCGTGTTGGGGATCGTGCGCACCACCGGCGTCCCGCTACCCAGCCGTTCCACGAAATAGCGCAGCGTCTTGCCCGCGGCGACCGAAACGAACACCGTGCCGCCCCCGCCGAACCGGGCCACCTGGCCCAGCGCCGCATCCATCATCTGCGGCTTGACCGCCAGCAACACGATCGCCGGCGCCTCGGGCAATTCGGCGTTCAGATGCAGCCCCCCGGCCGCCAGATCCTCCAGCCGCGGCCCGGGCGCCGGGTCTTCGACCCACACCGATCCGGCAGGCAGGCCACCCGCCAGCCAGCCCTCAAGCAGCGCCGAGCCCATCTTGCCGCAGCCCAGAAGCACCAGCCCCCGGCGGCGGACTTCGTCCATATCCATCGCAAAGCCCCCTGTGGTTTCGGGGGGCAGGTTAGGCGCGCCCGTAGGCCTCGGCAATGGCCACCTGAAGCGCCTCTTCGGGGCTTTGGCCCGCCCAGGCAACCAGCTGGAACGCCGGGTAGAACCGCTCGGAGGTCAGCACGGCCGAGCCGATCAGCCGGTCGATCTGTTCGGGGCTGGCCAGTTGCCCGCCCGACAGCACCAGGCCGTAGCGCCAGACCATCAGCTGCTGCGCCTGCCAATAGGTAAAGGCGCCCGCCCAGCACATGTCGTTGGTCTGGTTCAACGTCTCGTAAAGCGCCGGCAGCGCGTCCTCGGGCGGCTCCATCTCGAAGGTGCAGATCAGCCTGAGCGTCTCGTCGGCCGCCGACCAGGCCAGCGTGATCGAGTAGGTCCGCCACTGCCCCTCGACCGCCATGGCGATCTGGTCGTCGGTGACGCGGTCGAACTCCCACTCATGGTGCTCGGCCAGATGCTCGACGATGTCGATGGGGTGCAGTTCCTCGGTCTGAAGATAGTCTTCGGAAAGCGACATGCCCGGCCTCTTTGGTTGTAGCCTTGCGTGGGTGGCAGCCCACAAGGCTTAGGTGCCTGCTCTAGGTCCGGCATGAAAAACATGCGGCCTCACTAAATATCGTGTCGGCAATGGCCGCGCCTGTAAAGCAGTATTTTTGTGACAGCTTCGCGCCAGCCCGCAACATGTTGTAGGCGCGTTCACGGCTCGTAGGCGTGGCGCGCGCGCCCCCAACGCGCGCCCTGCCCGCTTCTTCTTGGCAAAAATACCCACCCGCGCCGCAGGCGCGTCCGGCGAATGCAAAGGGGCGCGCCCGGTTTTCCCGGACGCGCCCCTCGCGCAGAAAATCGGGTCGGGCCGTTACTTGGCCGCGGCCTCCAGCGCGTCGATGCGCGCTTTCAGCGCCTCGTTCTCTTCGCGCGCCTTCTGGGCCATGGCGCGCACCGCGTCGAACTCTTCGCGGGTCACGAAATCGCGGTCGGCCAGCCAACGGTCGATCATGCTCTTCATCGCCGTCTCGGCCTCGTCCCGCGCGCCCTGGGCCACGCCCATCGCGTTGGTCATCAGCTTGGACATGTCGTCGAGAAATTTGTTCTGGGTCTGCATGGCGGCCTCTGACATTTACATTCGCCCCTTATATGGGCCGCAGGCGCGGCAAGCTCAAGCTTGACTTCGCCGCAGCGCGGTAGGCAGAGAGGCAGCCATGCAGGCCATCCTGAATTTCCCCGACCTCAGCCCCGAGTTGTTCTCGGTGTCGCTCTTCGGCATCGAGTTCGCCCTGCGCTGGTACGCGCTGGCCTATATCGCGGGGCTGTTGCTGGGCTGGCGCCTGGTGGTGGCGGCGGTCAAGGCACCGCGGCTCTGGCCCGGCGACCAGGCGCCGATGACGCCCGCGCAGGTCGAGCAATTGCTGACCTGGGTGATCCTGGGCGTGATCCTCGGCGGGCGGCTGGGCTTTGTCATCTTCTACAAGCCGGGGCATTACCTGAGCCACCCTTGGGAGATCCCGATGCTCTGGCAGGGCGGCATGGCCTTTCACGGCGGCCTCCTGGGGGTGATTGTGGCGCTGGTGCTGTTCACGCGGCACAATGGCATTCCGCTTCTTTCGGCCTCCGACGCGCTGGCGATGGCCACGCCGCCGGGGCTGTTGTTCGGCCGCATCGCCAATTTCATCAATGCCGAGCTCTGGGGCCGCCCGTCCGACGTGCCCTGGGCGGTCGTGTTTCCGGGCGAGCTGGCGCAATACTGCCCTGGCTGGGACCAGGTGCCTTGCGCCCGCCACCCCTCGCAACTTTACGAGGCCGCGCTCGAGGGGCTCGTGCTGGGTGCGGTGGTGCTGTGGCTTGCCTGGCGGCGCGATGCGCTCAAGCGGCCGGGATGGGTCGCGGGCGTGTTCTTCATCGGCTACGGGCTGGCGCGGATTTGCGTCGAATTCTTCCGGCAGGCCGATTTCCAGTTCGTCGCGCCGGACAACCCGATGGGCTATGCGGTGCACTGGGACGGCATCGGCCTGACGCAGGGCCAGCTGCTGTCGCTGCCGATGGTGGCGGTCGGGCTGATCTTTCTGGCGATCGCGCGCCGGCGGGCATGACGCCGCTTGCCGAGATCCTGATCCGGCGCATCGCCGCCACCGGGCCGATCAGCCTGGCCGAATACATGGCCGAGTGCCTGATGCACCCCACGCATGGCTATTACACCACGCGCGACCCGTTCGGCGCGGCGGGCGATTTCACCACCGCCCCCGAGATCAGCCAGATGTTCGGCGAGATGATCGGGCTGTGGCTGGCGCAGGCCTGGATGGACCAGGGCGCGCCGTCGCCCTTTACCCTGGCCGAGCTTGGGCCGGGCCGTGGCACGCTGATGGCCGACGCTCTGCGCGCCACCCGCGCCGTGCCGGGGTTTCACGCCGCGATGCGCGTGCATCTGGTCGAGGGCTCGCCCGTGCTGCGCGCCGCGCAGCGCGCCGCGCTCGCCGGGCTGGACGTGACCTGGGCCGACCGCGCCGGCGCCCTGCCCGAGGCACCGCTTTTCCTGGTCGCCAACGAGTTCTTCGACGCGCTGCCGATCCGCCAGTTCCAGCGCGACGCGGCGGGCTGGCGCGAGCGGCAGGTCGGGCTGGCGGACGGCGCGCTGGCCCTCGGGCTGTCGGCCCCGGCGCCCCTGGCCGCGCTCGACCACCGGCTGGACGACACCGAACCGGGCGACATCGTCGAGACCTGCGCCGCGGCCGAGCCCATCGCCGCGACGCTCGCGGCCCGGATCGCCGCCCATGGCGGCGCGGCGCTGATCGTCGATTATGGCGGCTGGCATTCGCTGGGCGACACGCTGCAGGCGGTGCGAGGCCACAAACCCGAGCCAGTGCTGGCCCATCCCGGTGCCGCCGACCTGACCGCCCACGTGGATTTCGAGGCGCTGGCCCGCGCCGCGGCGGGGGTCGAGGCCGGGCCCATGACCCCCCAGGGCGTGTTCCTCGAACGGCTGGGCATCACCGCGCGGGCGCAGGCGCTGGCACGCGGGCTGACCGGCCCGGCGCTGGAAAGTCATATCGCCGCACATCGCCGCTTGACCCATCCGCAGGAAATGGGAACGTTCTTCAAGACGCTGGCCCTTGTGCCCAAGGGCTGCCCCGCCCCGCCCGGAGTCGGCCCATGACGCTGGAAATCCTGACCTCCGACACCCTCGCCCCGCTCCGCCACGGGTTTTTCACCCGGCGCGGCGGTGCCTCGTCGGGGATCTTCGCCGGGCTCAACTGCGGCAACGGCTCGTCCGACCTCTCGGAGGTGGTGCGCATCAACCGCACCCGCGTGGCGACCGCCTTGGGCGTCGCCCCGGCAGAGCTGATCACGCTCAACCAGGTCCATTCGGCCGACGCTGTCATCCTAGATGCGCCGCCGCAGACGCCGCCGCGCGCCGATGCCATGGTGACGGCGACGCCGGGGCTGGCTCTGGCGATCCTGACCGCCGATTGCCAGCCGGTGATGTTCGCCGATGCCGCGGCGGGGGTGATCGGCGCCGCCCATGCGGGCTGGCGCGGCACGCTGGCCGGTGTGCTGGAAACCACGCTCGACGCGATGGAAACGCTGGGCGCCCGGCGGCAGGACACCGTGGCCGTGATCGGTCCGACGATCAGCCAGCGCGCCTACGAGGTGGGCCCCGAATTCTTCGAAACCTTCATGGCCGCGGAGTCGGCCTATGGCCGGTTCTTCGCGCAGGGCCAAGGCGACCGTATGCTCTTCGACCTGCCCGCCTTCGGCCTTTTCCGCCTGCGCGCGGCGGGCGTGGGCCAGGCCCAGTGGACGCGGCATTGCACTTATTCCGACGCCCAGAGATTCTTTTCTTACCGGCGCAGCGTCCATGCGGGCGAGGCCGATTATGGGCGCCTGGTCTCTGCCATCCGGCTTTGACCCCCGGCGCGACAAGGCCCGAATCCGGCCCCGCGCCTGCCCAAAACCTGCCGCTAACCCCTGCCAGTCTGTACCCAAGGCCGGTCACGGCCGAGGGACGGTAGAAACACCGGCCAGACACGCGCCGGAAGAGGCAGAGCAAGGAGAAAAGACATGAAAACCAAGCGCCGCTGGATGAGCTGGGTTCTGGAAGAAACCGCACAGACCACCGTACAGCTGCCGTGGGACCGCGGCGCGCGCAAGCGTCGCCTGAGCCGCGCCGCCGCCTGAGCACGCACCGCCGGCCGACCCGCAAACCTCCGCCCCTCGGCGGGGGTTTTCGATTCGGGCAGGCTGCCACAATCGCGTGGCAAATGTGGCAACCGTGATGGCCAAAACGCAACAAACCGGGCCGCGCCCCAGGGATTGAAGCGCAATACCGGCGAATGGATCAAAGGCTTTGACATCGGCCGTATCTAAAAGGCAAACAGTAGGGGTCTCTCTGCAGCCGGGTGGGGGCCTTTGCAGATGTGACCAGACCGGAAGGACTGATCGCATGGCCCGCACCGATATCTTCGCCGCCGAAATGGTGGCGGACTACACCGCGCCCAAATCCAGCGCGTTTCCCGCAGCGCGCGGCGACCGCCGCCCGCCACGCTCTGCCCCGCTGATGCGCCGATACGAGATCTCGGGGATCACCGCCGCCGGCGAGGTCGTCGATTTCATCCGCCGGGCGCCCGCCACGCCAGCCTTCGAAGACGCCTTTGCGGCCTTTGCCCGCGGCACGCTGATCGCAACCCCCGCAGGCCCCGTGGCCATCGAGGATCTGCACCCCGGCATGGCGGTCGAGACAGCCGCCGGCGCGCGGCAATTGATGTGGGTGGGGTCTACCGTCTTCTACCCGCGCCTGCCCGACCGACCGGAAAACGCGCTGCGCCTGACCCGGTTCACCACCGACAGCATGGGATTTGGCCGGCCCAGCCCCGATCTGGTGCTGGGGCCGCGTGCGCGGCTGCTGTTCCGCCACGAGGGGTGCGAGGATATGCTCGGCAGCCCCTCCGCCGTCGCGCCCGCCACCGCCTTTGTCGACGGGATCAGCACCGTTGCAGTCAATCCGGCGGCACCGCTGACGGTCTTTCACCTGGCGCTTGCCGGACAGCAGATCCTGCTGGCCAACGGGGTCGAGGTCGAAAGCTTCCATCCCGGCCCGACCGCCGGCGAGATGATGGATTTCGACACGCGGACGCTGTTCCTGTCGCTCTTTCCGCATGTCGAGACGCTGGCGGATTTCGGGCCGATGACGCTGCCCCGCCTGACCGCCTTCGAGTTCGAGCAGATCCGCAACCGCTGAGGGCGGGCGCCGATCAACGCCCCTTGGGCAACAACGGGCGGCGCCCGTCTTCGGTCAGCACAAAGACCGCGCCGCCCTCGATCACCACCGCCGAAAGCGGCCCGCCATAGGCGGCCCCTGTGTCGAGGTTGACCCGGTTGCCGTAATGGGTGACGGCCTTGATCGGCGTGTGGCCGTGCACGATCAGCGCGCCATGGTCGCGGCGGTCCATGTGAAACAGGTCGCGGATCCAGATCAGGTCGTCCTCGATCTGGGCCTCCAGTGCCACGCCGGGCAGGATGCCCGCATGGCAAAAGAACACCCCCCCATAGCGAAAGCCGGGCTTGAGCGCGTCAAGCAGATCGACATGGTCCTGCGGCACGCGGGCCAGCGCCTGGGCGTGGATCTCGGCAATCGGGACGTCGGGCGAGACGTCGATGCCGTAAGAGGCCAGCGTCTCGCGCCCGCCTACCGACCGGTCCAGCCAAATCACGCCGGGGCGCGCCGGGTCGGGCCGCGGATCTTCGTAGAGGAAGAGCCGCATCAGCCGGTCGTGATTGCCCTTCATCAAAACCCAGGGCGCGCCCGCGGCCACGCCGCGGGCCAGATGCGTCAGCACGCCCGCCGAGTCGGGCCCCCGATCGACGAAATCGCCCAGATGCACCACCGGCGCGTACCGGTCGCCCACCTGCGCCTTGTCGGCGGCCACGCGGTCCTGCACCTCCAGAAGCTTGTCCAGGTGGCCGTGGATATCGCCGATCGCATAGCTTCGCATCCTGCGGTCCTATCGCAAAAACATGACAAGGGCCCCACACCGATATGCGGCGGGGGCCCCTCGGGATTCAAGGAGCGCGGCTCAGCCGACCTCGAATTCCAGCGGGCGCACCTGCTGGAACAGGCCGGTGGCCTTGAGCTCTTCGACCACGTGGGCCGGGATCGGCTGATCGAGATACAAAAGCGCGATCGCGCTGTCGCCGATCTTGGTGCGGCCCAGGGTAAAGTTGGCGATGTTCACGCCATGCGCCCCCATCGTGGCGCCCAGCGCCCCGATGATGCCGGGGACGTCCTTGTTGGTGGTGTAGAGCATGTGCTCGCCGATCTCGGCGTCGATATTGATGCCCTTGATCTGGATGAAGCGCGGCTTGCCATCCGAAAACACGGTGCCCGCTATGGAGCGTTCGCGCGTCGCGGTCACGACGGTCAGCTTGACGTAGCCGTCGAAGGTGCCCGACTTGCCCTGCGTCGTGGTCGACATGGCGATACCGCGTTCCTTGGCCACGATGGGCGCCGAGACCATGTTGATCTCGGGATTTGCCGGTTTCAGCACCCCGGAGATGGCCGAGGCGTTCAGCGCCGCGGTGTTCATCTCGGCGGCCACCCCGTCATACAGGATGTTGATCGCCTTGATCGGCTCGTCGGTCATCTGGCCGACGAAGGCGCCCAGATGGCCCGCCAGCGCGATCCACGGGCCCATCACCTTGGCCTCTTCGGCGGTGATCGAGGGCATGTTGATCGCGTTGGTCACCGCGCCGGTCAGCAGGTAGTCCGACATCTGCTCGGCCACCTGAAGGGCCACGTTCTCCTGCGCCTCGCTGGTCGAGGCGCCGAGATGGGGCGTGACGACCACGTTGGGCAGGTTGAACAGCACGTTGTCCTTGGCCGGCTCCTCGGCAAACACGTCGAAGGCCGCGCCCGCGACATGGCCGTCCTGCAAAAGCGCGGCCAGCGCGGCCTCGTCGACCAGCCCGCCGCGGGCGCAGTTGACGATGCGCACGCCCTTCTTGGTCTTGGCGAGGTTCTCTTTCGACAGGATGTTGGCCGTTTTCTCGGTCATCGGCACATGGAGCGTGATGAAATCGGCACGCTTCAGGGCCTCGTCGAGCTCAACCTTCTGCACGCCCAGCTTGTCGGCACGCTCCTGGCTGAGGAAGGGGTCATAGGCGAGCACCTTCATCTTGAGCCCGATGGCGCGGTCGGCGACGATAGAGCCGATATTGCCGCAGCCGATCAGGCCCAGCGTCTTGCCGGTCAGCTCGACCCCCATGAAGCGGGATTTCTCCCACTTGCCGGCATGGGTCGAGGCGTTGGCCTCGGGGATCTGGCGCGCCACCGCCATCATCATGGAAATCGCGTGCTCGGCAGTGGTGATCGAGTTGCCGAAGGGCGTGTTCATCACGATCACACCCTTTTTCGAGGCGGCCGGAAGGTCGACATTGTCGACGCCGATCCCGGCGCGGCCGACGACCTTGAGGTTTTCGGCGGCCTCGAGGATCTTTTCGGTCACCTTGGTGGCCGAGCGGATGGCGAGGCCGTCATACTGGCCGATCACCTCGGCCAGCCGGTCCTTGTCCTTGCCGAGATCGGGTTCGAAATCGACCTCGATGCCGCGGTCGCGGAAGATCTGCACGGCGGTCGGCGACAGCTTGTCGGAAACGAGAACTTTGGGGGCCATGTCAATGGTCCTTGTCTGATTGTCTGGGAAACGAGGGTGGGTTTACACCCACCCTACGGCGCGTCGATGTGGGGCGGGTGTGAACCCACCGCGCTGGGTCAGGCCGCTTCGGTCTGCGCCGCGATCGCGGCCTCGAAGGCCCATTCGATCCAGGGCATCAAGGCCTCGATGTCCGAGGTCTCGACCGTGGCGCCGCACCAGATCCTGAGGCCCGGGGGCGCGTCACGATAGGCGCCGACATCCAGCGCCACGCCCTCGGCCTCCAGCCGCTTGGCCACGGCCTTGGCAAAGGCCGCGCCGTCGGCGATGCGCGCGTCGGTGAATTTCAGGCAGACCGAGGTGTTGGACCGCGTCGCCGGATCGACCGCGAGGTTCTCGATCCAGTCCCTGGCGTCGACGAAGGCCTGCACCGCCGCGGCGTTGGCATCGGCGCGGGCCATCAGCGCCGGCAGGCCGCCGAGGCCCTTGGCCCAGTCGAGCGCGACGAGGTAGTCCTCGACCGCCAGCATGGAGGGGGTGTTGATCGTGGCGCCCTCGAAGATGCCCTCAATCAGCTTGCCGCCCTTGGTCAGGCGAAAGATTTTCGGCAGCGGCCAGGCGGGGGTGTAGCTTTCCAGCCGCTCCACCGCGCGGGGCGACAGGATCAGCATGCCGTGCGCGGCCTCGCCGCCCATCACCTTCTGCCAGCTGAAGGTGGTCACATCCAGCTTGTCCCAGGGCAGGTCCTGGGCAAAGGCGGCCGATGTCGCGTCGCAGATGGTCAGGCCCTCGCGATCGGCCGGGATCGCGTCTCCGTTGGGCAGGCGCACGCCCGAGGTGGTGCCGTTCCAGGTAAAGACAACGTCCTTGTCGAAATCCACCTGGCCGAAATCGACGATCTCGCCATAGCCGGCCTCGCGCACGGTGGCGTCGAGCTTGAGTTGCTTGACCACGTCCGACACCCAGCCCGCGCCGAAGCTTTCCCAGGAAAGCATCTCGACCCCGCGGGCGCCCAGAAGCGACCACATGGCCATTTCCACCGCGCCGGTATCGGAGGCCGGCACGATGCCGATCCTGTAGTCGGCCGGCACGCCGAGAACCTCGCGCGTGGTCTCGATCGCGGCCTTCAGCTTGGCCTTGCCCACCGCGGCGCGGTGCGACCGACCGAGGGCGGCGTCGTTCAGCTTGTCGAGGGTAAAGGTGGGAATCTTGGCGCAGGGGCCAGAGGAAAAACGCGGGTTTGCCGGCCGCGTCGCCGGAGTCTCGATGACCATTGGTGCTATCCTTCCAGATATGCGCCCCTCGTTGGGGAGGGGTGTCCCACCGCCGCGCATACGCCCGTTCCCGCGTCGCGGCAAGTGCAAAAACAGCGCATATGCGGCAGCACGGACCGCGGGTGCGACATGGCGGCGCCGGGGCGCTTGCAGCTAGTCGATCACCGCCGTGGCCGCGCCATCGCACCGGGTGAAGGCGCGCAGGTTCAGCCCCACGACAAGGACGGCGAGGCCCACGAAGAACCAGCTGTCGTGCGGCTGGGCGTCGGGCCAGAGCGGGCTGTTGCGCCGGGCATGGGCCAGCACCGGCAAAAGCAGGCTGCCCCGAGCGGCGTTGAAGAGGCCGGTGATGATGACGCTTGTCGCAACGGTCCCTGCGAGGAAGGGCAGCAACCCCCAGGCGCTCTGCGGCGTGCCGCTGAGGAAGAACGCCGGAAGATGCCACAGCCCCCAGATCGCGCCGACGACGAGCCCTGCCCAGAGAGGGGCCATGCGCCGCTGCAAGAGTGGCTGCTACACCCGGCGCCAGCCCATTTCCTCGACCGGGCCGGTCAGGCTGCGCACCAGAACGAGCGCCGCAAGCCCGGCCCAGCCATCGGCAAAGGGCACACCAAGCGGGACGCCCTTGACGAGCAAACGCCGCGGGCAACCCGACGATCAGCACGGCATACCATCCCCAATGGCCGCGCCAGAGCAGAAGGCGCGCGAGGTAGCGGCCAAGCCCCCGCCATCCGGCATGGCCCAGCACCAGCGCGATCGCGGCAAAGGCCGGTGCGTAGACGGCGAGCAGGAACAGCCGCTTGGTGCCGCTGAGCGGCCCGAACAGCGCGGCCAGCGTCACCGGTATGGCCAGCCAAAATGCCAGAATGCCCCAGGACAAAACCAAGTAAGCCCAAGGAACGGCAGGAGGGCGCGCATCGAAAGATCGGTTTTCGGCTCGGGCGGCATGGGCGATTTCCGTCATAAGGTCAGGGCGCGCACTACGCCGAAACGCGGCGGCCCCTGCTTGATCAGGGTCAATTGCCGCGTTTCGGCCCTCTGGCCCTCGGCGAAAGCCCGTGCTTAAAGGCGGGCAGCCGATAGCCGCACCGAGAGCCGCCCATGCACGTCGTCACGCTCATCGCCAACCCGGCCCGGCCGTCGTTGGAGCCCGCCGCCATCGAGGCGCTGCGCAACGCCTGGGGCGGGGGCGACGCGGCCTGGCTGGCCCCCGGAGTGGCTGCGGAATTCGCCGTGGACCGCGTACCGGGCAATTTCTGGGACATCTGGGACGAACTTCAGGCAACAGGCATCGACCTGGTCGCCCAGCCGGCCGAGGGACGGCGCAAGAAGATGCTGATCGCCGACATGGATTCGACGATGATCCAGCAGGAATGCATCGACGAACTGGCCGCCGAGGCCGGCATCGGCCCCCGCGTGGCCGAGATCACCGCGCGGGCAATGAATGGCGAGCTGGATTTCGAAGGCGCCTTGCGCGAGCGTGTAGGACTTCTGGCCGGGCTCGACGCGGGCGTGATCGACCGCGTGCTGGCACACCGGATCAGCTATACCCCCGGCGGGCGCGCGCTGATCGCCACGATGAAGGCAAGTGGCGCCCATTGCCTGCTGGTCTCGGGCGGGTTCACCAATTTCGCGGCACGGGTGGCCAAGGTGCTGGGCTTTGACGCGCATCAGGCCAACACGCTGGAGGTGGCGAACGGCAAGCTGACCGGCAAGGTGGCCGAGCCGATCCTCGGCCGCGAGGCCAAGGTAGAGGCGCTGAGGCGCGTCGCCGCCGACCGCGGCATCGGGCTGGACCAGGTGATGGCCGTGGGCGACGGGGCCAATGACCTCGGGATGCTGGGGCTGGCCGGCGCGGGCGTCGCGCTGCACGCCAAGCCCGCCGTCGCCGCCCAGTGCGATATCCGCATCAATCACGGCGACCTGACCGCGCTGTTGTACCTGCAAGGCTACGCACGATCCGATTTCGCCGCCTGAGAGCGGGCGCGACTTGGGGCGGATCACCGCCGGCCCGCGCAGGCCGGACGGGCCGATGCCGCCCGCGCGGGGCCACGGTGCGGGCCGGGCGCCTGCGGCATCCGCCCACGCACCGCCGGGGCTGGGCAATTTTCCGCGATCAGGGCTTTTACGCCACAGCGGTTTCACGCTAGGTTCGCGCCATCGGGACAACCACCGCCCGCGGCACGAACGGGCCGGCGCAAAACGCCGGCCGGCGGGCACCGAGGCAAGGACAGCTGGAGGCTGCAGTGAACATCACCAATTGGATGCGGTGCGGCGTGATCGGCGGGGCGATGATGCTGGCCGCCGGGGCCGCGCAGGCGCAGGAATCCACCAACCGCGTCGCCGCGAAAACCGACTGGAGCGTCTTCGTCGAAGACGACCCGACCGAATGCTGGGCGGTCTCTGCGCCCAAGGAAACCGTCAACACCCGCGACGGCCGGGTGGTGGCCGTGCGCCGGGGCGAAATCCTTTTGTTCGTGTCCTTCCGTCCGGGCTCGGGCGTGGCCGGCGAGGTGTCGTTCACCGGCGGCTATCCCTTCGCCGACGGATCGACCGTCAAGATGGACATAGGCGACTCAAGCTACGAGCTGTTTACCGAGGGCGAATGGGCCTGGCCCGCCTCCAAGGCCGACGACGCCAAGATCCTGACCGAGATGAAGCGCGGCACGGCGGCGACCCTCACCGGCCTGTCGTCGCGCGGCACCAAGACCGAAGACACGTTCTCGCTTCTGGGCTTCACCGCGGCGACGGAAGAGGCCGAGACACGCTGCGGCGGCTGAGCCCGCGACCGGCACGGCGCCTGATGGCCCCGGCGGCACATGCCGGGGCCCTTGTTTCATTTCCCGCGCGAATCCTATATCAAAGCCCATCCCGAAGATGGAGACGCGCCCCATGACGGCCCCGACCCCGATCACGCCCGAGGCCAGGACGATTCCGCGAAACGCCGCGACCGCGGACGGCAAGACCAATCTCGTCGGCCTCACCCGGCCCCAGTTGCGCGCGGCCCTCGTGGCCGCCGGCACGCCCGAGAAACAGGCGCGTATGCGCGAGGTCCAGCTCTGGCAGTGGGTCTACCAAAAGGGCGTGCGCGACTTCGACGCGATGACCAACCTTGCGAAAGACTATCGCGCCCTGCTGCGCGAACGGTTCACGATCGCGCTGCCCGAGGTCGTCACCCGCACCGTATCGGCCGACGGGACGCGCAAATACCTGGTGCGCATCGCCGGGGGTCACGAGGTCGAGGTGGTCTACATCCCCGAGGCCGACCGTGGTACGCTGTGCATCTCGTCCCAGGTGGGCTGCACGCTGACCTGCACCTTTTGCCATACCGGCACCCAGCGGCTGGTGCGCAACCTGACCGCCGGCGAGATCGTCGGCCAGATCATGCTGGCCCGCGACGACCTCGGCGAATGGCCCGAACCGGGGCGCCACCCCAAGGACGAGACCCGCCTGATTTCCAACATCGTGCTGATGGGCATGGGCGAGCCGCTTTATAATTTCGAGGCAGTGCGCGACGCGATGCAGATCGCCATGGATGGCGAAGGCATTTCGCTGAGCCGCCGCCGGATCACGCTCTCGACATCCGGCATCGTGCCCGAAATCCCGCGGGCGGGGACCGAGATCGGCTGCATGCTGGCCGTCAGCCTGCACGCCACCACCGACGAGTTGCGCAACACGCTGGTGCCGATCAACCGCAAATACCCGCTGGCCCAGCTCTTCGACGCGCTCAGGGCCTATCCGAAACTGTCCAATTCCGAGCGGATCACCTTTGAATACGTGATGCTCAAGGGCGTCAACGACAGCGACGAAGACGCACGCCGCCTGATCCGGCTGATTTCGGGCATCCCCGCCAAGATCAACCTCATCCCCTTCAACGAATGGCCCGGCGCCCCCTACGAGCGGTCCGACTGGGACCGGATCGAGGCCTTCGCCGACATCGTCTACAAGGCCGGCTACGCCTCGCCCATCCGCACCCCGCGCGGCGAGGACATCATGGCCGCCTGCGGGCAGCTCAAGTCGGCCACCGAGCGGTCGCGGAAGAACCGCTTCGAGATCGCGGCCGAGGCCGGCCTGCCGCAGCCCGAGCGCATCGTCCGCCGCCCCGACGCGCCCGACGCGCATTAGCGCGGGTGGCGCAGACCGGTCTTTGTGGCCTCTGGTCCTATTATCGCCCGAGGCGAGCTCTTGACCGCGACCCGCCTGCACCTGCCGGTTGGAACAGCCGCACGCGCCCCGGACCTGTCCGGGATACGAGGCACGAATGACCGAACCCGGCGCGGAAGGCACCAGCCGAAACGACCGCCGGGCGCTCCGCCCTCCTTGCCCCGGCGCACAGATCAGGACCGGGCACCCAGCCAAAGCGGCGCCATTGTCACAACATTCTGTTTCATGCGGCCCCGGTCCATGCAAGAAAAGCCCCTGATGGAACACTCGGCGCGCCCGGTAGAGGGCTCTTTCACGATCGAGACCGAGCCCGACGCCGCCCGCGCGGTGCTTGTCGGCACGCTCGGCCTGCACGAGTTTCCGGACTTTCACCGTGCCCTGTCCGAGGTCGCGCCCGATCACGGGCTCGTCTTCGACCTGTCGGGCACAACGCAGATCGACACCAGCATCGCCTGGGCCATCGCCACGGCGCAAAAGGCCCGCGCCGAGGATGGACGGCGGGCCGAGATCGTCGGCGCCTCGCGCGACATCGGCCAGATCCTCGACACCGTGACAGAGGCGCTGCCCGCCCCCGAGGCACGGGCCAAGGCCCCCGGTGCCCTGATCGCCATACTTGCCGGGCTCGGCCAGCAGGTGGTGGGCGTGCGCCTGGCCATGACCGAGTTCTCCGGCGTACTTGGCCTGTTTCTCAGCCGCCTTGCCCAGATTATCGCCCGTCCGCGCGCGTTTCGCCTGACGGCCCTGACCCATCACTGCGAAACGGTGGGGCTTCAGGCGGTGCCAATCGTGTCGCTGATGGCCTTCCTGATCGGCGTGGTTCTGGCCTTTCAGGGCTCGGCGCAGCTGCGCCAGTTCGGCGCCGAGGTGTTCGTGGTCGACCTCATCGCCATCTCTATCCTGCGCGAGCTGGGCATCCTGCTGACCGCGATCATCGTGGCCGGCCGCACCGCCTCGGCCTTTACCGCGGCCATCGGGTCGATGAAGATGCGCGAAGAGATCGACGCGATGCGCACGCTGGGCATCGATCCGGGCCACGCGCTGATCGTGCCGCGCGTGCTGGCGCTGATCCTGATGCTGCCGATCCTCGGGCTGATCGCCAACCTTGCAGGCCTGTTCGGCGGCGCGCTGATGTCGTGGATCGAGCTCGGCATCTCGCCGGCGATGTTCATGACCCGGCTGGTCGAAGGCACCGATGTGGCCAATGTCTTCGTGGGCCTGGTCAAGGCCCCGGTCTTCGCGCTGTTGATCGGGGTGATCGGCTGCCAGGCGGGGCTGGCCGTGGGCAAGACCGCCGAGTCGCTGGGTCGGATGACCTCGTCGGCGGTGGTGGCCGCGATCTTCGCGGTGATTCTGGCCGATGCGCTGTTTTCCATCTTTTTCCAGCAGATCGGGCTCTAGGCATGGCAGAGACGGTCATCGAGGTCCGCGGCCTGCGCAACCAGTTCGGCACGCATGTCGTGCATGACGGGCTGGATCTCGACGTCTACCGCGGCGAGGTTCTGGGCGTGGTGGGCGGCTCGGGTACCGGCAAGTCGGTGCTGCTGCGCACCATCGCGGGGCTTCAGGCCCCGGCGGCGGGCGAGGTCAGGATGCTGGGCACCGATGTCTACCGCGCACGCGAGGCCGAGCTTCAGACCCTGAGCGAACGCGTGGGCGTGATGTTCCAGGACGGCGCGCTGTTTTCATCGCTGAGCGTGGTCGAGAATGTCGAGGTCCCGCTGAGGGCGATTCCGGATCTGACCGCAGAGACGCGCGAGGCGCTGGCGCGGCTCAAGATCTCGCTGTCGGGGCTGCCGTGGAACGCCGGCGACAAGTACCCGGCCGAGTTGTCGGGGGGCATGCGCAAGCGCGCGGGGCTGGCACGCGCTCTGGCGCTCGACCCCGAGGTCGTCTTTCTCGACGAGCCTACGGCCGGGCTCGACCCGATCGGGGCGGCTGCCTTTGACGACCTGATCCGCAGCCTTTCGCGCACCATGGGGCTGACCGTGTTCCTGGTCACCCATGACCTCGACACGCTTTATGCCACCTGCGACCGGATCGCGGTTCTGGCCGAAAAGCGTGTGCTCGTGACCGGCACCATCGACTCGATGCTCGATGTCGACCATCCTTGGGTGCAGGAGTATTTTCGCGGCCCCCGCGCGCGCGCCGCGCGCGACGCGATTGCGGCGCATTCGGCAAGGGAGTAAGCGATCCAGATGGAAACCCGTGCGAATTACGTCCTGATCGGGGCCTTTACGCTGGCCGGCTTTGTCGGCCTCTTGCTGTTTTTCATGTGGTTCGCGCGGGTCGAGCTCGACCGGCAATTCGCCTATTACGATATCGAGTTTCCCACCGTTTCGGGGCTGTCGACCGCGTCCGAGGTGCGCTTTAGCGGGCTGCCGGTGGGCCAGGTGGTGGACGTGCGCCTGTCGCCTGAACAGACCGGCAACATCAGGGTGCGCATCGAGGTCGAGGCCGACACGCCCGTGCGCACCAGCACGGTGGCGACCATCGAATCCCAGGGCGTCACGGGGCTGTCTTTTGTCAGCCTCTCCGCCGGCGACCAGGGCGACCCGCTGTTGAAGGCGCAGACGGAAGAGGAAATCCCGGTCATACCCGCCGGACGATCTGTGCTGCAGACCCTCAGCGAGGACGCCCCCGCGATCATCGAAGAGGTGCTGGCACTGACCCGTCAACTGACCGAGTTGCTCGGCCCCGAAAACCAGGCGCGCATCACGTCGATCCTGGAAAACCTCGAACGTTCCTCGGGCGATCTGGGCCGCGCGCTCGACGATTTCTCGTCGGTGACCGACACGATCGCCACGTCGAGCGAGGAAATCGCCGCCTTCACCAGCCGGCTGGAGGCGATATCGGTGGCCGCGGTGGATATGCTGGATACCGCCGACACCACCCTCGTGGCGGTGACCGACCTTGCCCAGCGGGCCGAGCAGTCGCTAGAGACAGGCGATGCCACGCTGGAAAGCGGGCGCGCGGCGCTCGATTCCGCCGATGTCTTCATCCGCGAGGACCTGCCGCGCCTGGTGAGCGACATGACCGAGGCCGCCGACGGCGTGCGCCGGCAGATCGACGAGATCGGGGCCGACGCCCGCGCGATGCTGCAGGAATTCCGCTCCACGGGCACGCTGGCCTCGGCGCGGCTCGCACAGGCGGAATCGACATTGCAGGCCGCCGACGTCATGTTGGCCGACATGTCGCGCACGATGACCAGCATCGATACCGCCGCCGAGCGGTTCGACACGTTCCTCGCGGTCGACGGCACCGCGCTGGTCGCCGAGGCCCGGTCGCTGATCGCCGAGGCCGGGCGCGTGGTCGCATCGGCGGCGACCTTTGCCGAGAACGACCTGCCCGCAATCGTCGCCGATATCCGCGACGCCACCGAGACAGCGGCGGGCGTGGTCGACACGGTGGGCACCGATCTCTCGGCCGCGGCCGGCCGGATCGACGGCATTTCGGCCGAGCTGTCGACCTCGCTGGAGACCGTGACCGAGACATTTTCGAACGCCAACGAAACGCTTGCCCGCCTCAACACGGCGCTGGAGACCGGGGATGCCGCGCTGGCCGCCGCCGACCGCGCCTTTACCTCGGCCGACCAGGTGCTGAACGAGGATGTCGGCGAGATGACCACCCAGTTGCGCGACACGCTTTCGCGGCTGGATGACGCCATCGCGCAGGTCTCCGACGATGTGCCGGCGATCACGAACGAGCTGCGCCAAACCGCCGAACGCGCCACCGCCGCCGCCGACGAGGTGCAGCGCACCGCCGCCAGCCTCGGTCCGCCGCTGAGGGCCTTTGCCGATGGCGGGTTGCCGCAATACACCGTGCTCGCACGCGAGATGCGCGAGCTTGTAACAAATCTCGACCGCCTCGTTACCCGGATCGACCGCGATCCCGCCCGCTACTTTCTCGGGCGCGAAGACCCGGTCTTCAGACGTTAGGGATGCTTATGCTGCGCCTGCTTATTCTCTGTCTCGCTTTGTCCGTGTCGCTCTCGGGCTGTGCCGCCGTCGGGGCGCTCAGCCGGACGAACGTGCCGCAGAATGTCTACGAAATCCGCGCGCCCGCCACGCTGCCGGTCGCGCGCGGCCGGGCACAGGCGATCGATTTCGTCGTCGAGGTTCCCGCAGCCAGCGGCGCGCTCGACACCGAAAGCATCATGGTGCGCCCCAGCCCGACCCAGATCCAGTACCTGCCCGACGCACGGTGGAGCGAGAACGCGCCCGTGATGCTGCAGACCGCCATGGTCGACGGGTTCGAGCGCACCGGCGCGTTTCGCTTCGTCGGGCGCCGGCCGCTATCGACATCCGGGGACGTGGCGCTGGTGACGAGGCTGACGGATTTCCATGCCGCGCTGGTGCCCGGCACCGAGAGCGCGGTGGTGCGCGTGACCCTGATCGCGCGGCTGGTGCGCGAAGACGCCGCCTCGGTGGTGGCCACCCGACGCTTTTCCGCAGAGGTGGCCGTGGCCGACCTCGGCAACGAGAGCATCCTTGCCGGGTACGATACCGCGGCGGGCGGCGTGCTGTCGGATCTCACCGAATGGGTGCTGGCGACGCGACGCGTGGCCACCGGCCCCAGCTAGCGCCCGACGCCTGTCAGAGCCGCGACATCGCCGCCAGCAGGGCGGCGGCCTCGTAATCGCTGAGCGTGCGCAGATCGTCGGTGTCATGGCGCGGCAGCGCCTCGGGGGCGAGACCGCCGAGAAAGCTGGTGGCCAGGAGCTCTGGCTGGCCGCTGACGCCGCCCATGTAAAGGCTTTCCATCGCGCAGCCGGCCACGTCGAGGACCGCGTGCTGTTCGAGCAGGACATGGTGATAGCGGATCGTGCGGGCCTGGCCTTCCTCGTGCGCGGCGATGGTGCCGGCCAGCGCCCGCGCCTCGACCAGCACCGCCTCGGCGCCGAACATGTACTCGACATCGGCCCCGCCCAGTACCAGCCGCTGCCCGGCTGCGACCATCACATCGCGCCTGAGCCCCATGAACGGCGCCAACAGACGCACGGGCCGGAACAGGCCGCGGGCCGGCAGCTCCCACCCGTGGGTGTGACAAAGCGGCAGGGGCCCGTGGCTGAGCGTTTCGATCATGTCGCCGGGGCGCAGCCGCTCGACCGGCACATAGCCTTCCGCGGTGCGCACCGGCGTGCCCGTGGCCAGGCTGGGGGCCAGCCCCACCGGCAGCGGCCGGTCGGACAGGCCGAAATACCCGATCGCCGGGCCCACGTGCGCGCCGGGCCCGCCCTGCTCCAGCTCGGCAATGTCGGCGCGGCGCCAGGGCAAGGGGTTGGCAAAGACCCGCCGAACCAGAGTGCCCTCCTGCAACAGCTCCAGCGCGAAGAGGCCACGGCCACTGGCGCAATCCCAACTCAGCGTCAGGCGGGCGGACCCGACGCAGCGCGGTGCGGGCACGGCAAGCACTTGCTGGCGCCGTTCCTTGCCCAGCCGCTGGGCGAAGGCAAACTGCCCTCCGGGCGCGCGGTGAAACGAAACGTGGCTAATCAGGTCGCCCTGCCGGTGCAGCAGCAAGAGGGTCTCTTCGGCCCCGGTGTCGCGGCCGAGATCGACCTCCATCACCAGCCCGCCCCGCGGGATCAGCCCGTCGCGCGGCGGGCAGGCCGCATGCGCCGCCGCAGGTCCCGGCGGGAGAGGCACGTTCTCGGGGGTGGACAGGGCGATCCAGTTCATCGCGGGCGCCCCTTTGCCGGCGGGCCACACGAAAAGACCCCCGAAAAAGGGGGGCGCGTCACGCCCGATCGGGCCGCAGGGTGTCGCATGGCCCTCTTCTGCCTCGGCTGTTGTTCTTTTTCGCGACCATGGCCCAAAACGAGGGACATTTTAAGCCATTGTTTTCGAACCTCTCCGCCGCCGCGGCGCGTGTTACGCCGCTGCAACATTGCCCCGCGCGCCGCCGCGGTTTATCGCTTGGGCACCCCATGCAAAGGACAGAACCCTTGGCCAGACCCATCGACCCGACAGACCTCACCGCCGATCTGATCCGCTGCCGCTCGGTCACGCCCCGCGAGGGCGGCGCGCTTGGCCTGCTCGAGGCGGCGCTCACGGCCGCGGGGTTCGAGTGTCATCGAGCCGACCGCGGCGAGGTGTCCAACCTTTTCGCACGCTGGGGCGCCAGGGGGCATCCGAAAAGCTTTGGCTTCAACGGCCACACCGACGTGGTGCCCGCCGGCGACACCGCCGCCTGGACATCCGACCCGTTCGGCGGCGCGGTCTGTGACGGCTGGCTCTGGGGGCGCGGGGCCACCGACATGAAATCGGGCGTGGCCGCCTTCGTGGCCGCCGCCACCGCCTTCGTGACCGAAACGCCGCCGGACGGCGCCGTGGTGCTGGCGATCACCGGCGACGAAGAGGGCGACGCGGTCGATGGCACCGCCGCGATCCTCGACTGGATGGCGGATGAGGGCGAGCACATGAGCGTCTGCCTGGTGGGTGAGCCCACCTCGCGCGAGACGCTGGGCGACATGATGAAGATCGGCCGGCGCGGTTCGATGACCGCCTATTTCGCGGCCCACGGGGTGCAGGGCCATTCGGCCTACCCGCACCGGGCGCACAACCCGATCCCGGCGCTGGCGCGGCTGGTCGAGCGGCTGTCGGCCTACCGCCTCGACGAGGGCAGCCAGCATTTCGACCCTTCCACGCTGGCCGTGACCACCTTCGACACCGGCAACCCGGCCAACAACGTCATCCCCGGCCTCTGTCATGCCACGGTCAACATCCGCTTCAACGAGGCGCATTCCTCGGACAGCCTGAGCGACTGGCTGCGGGCCGAGGCCGCGCGCGTCACCGAAGAGACCGGCACGACAATCGAGATGGAGGTGAAGGTTTCGGGCGAAAGCTTCCTCACGCCCCCCGGACCGCTCTCGGCGCTGGTGGCCAGCGCGGTCGAGGCCGAAACCGGCCAGCGCCCCGAGATTTCGACCTCGGGCGGCACGTCGGACGCGCGTTTCGTCAAGGACCATTGCCCGGTGGTCGAGTTCGGGCTGGTCGGCAAGACCATGCACCAGGTCGACGAGCGGGTGGAGGTGGCCCAGATCGAGGCGCTGACCGGCATCTACCGGCGCATCCTGGCGGGCTATTTCAACGGCTCTGCGGCGCTTTCCGGCTGACGCGATCCGGCCCGCGTGATAGTCTGGGGGCATGAGCCAGATCCCCTCGAAACCCCAGATCCTCGACTGGATCGCCGACCATCCCGGCCAGACCTCGAAGCGCGATATCGCCAAGGCGTTCGGGGTGAAGGGTGCCGACCGGATCGACCTCAAGCGCATCCTGCGCGAGCTCGAGGAAGAGGGGCACCTTCAGAAGAAGGGCAAGACCTACCGCGACCCCGAAAAGCTGCCCCCGGTCAGCGTGCTGCAGGTGTTGCCGCCCAACGACGATGGCGACCTCTTCGCCAAGCCGCTGGAATGGCATGGAGAGGGGGCCGAGCCGCGGGTGCTCTATATCGCACGCCAGACCGACCCGGCGCTGGGCGCGGGCGACCGCATCCTCGCGCGGCTGGCCGAGGTGAAAGGCAACGAGCACCAGTACGAGGCGCGGCTGATCCGCAAGATCGGCACCAACCCCGCGCGCATCCTCGGCATCTTCCGCAAGGGGGCCGAGGGCGGGCGGATCCTGCCCATCGACAAGGGCGCCGACAAGGAATGGCAGGTCGCCGCCGGCGCCACCCACGGCGCCAAGGACGGCGAGCTCGTCGAGGCCGAACAGGCCGGGCCGCGCGCCCGCATGGGCCTGCCCCGCGCCCGCATCGTCGAGCGGCTGGGCGATCCCACCGCGCCCAAGGCCGTCAGCCTGATCGCCATCCACCAGCACGGCATCCCCGACGCCTTCCCCGACGACGTGATCGCCGAGGCCGACCGGGCCAAGCCCGCCGGGCTGGGCGAGCGCGAAGACCTGCGCCACCTGCCGCTCGTCACCATCGACCCACCCGACGCCCGCGACCGCGACGACGCGGTGCTGGCCCAGCCCGACGACGACCCGAAGAACGGGGGCGGCTATGTCATATGGGTCGCCATCGCCGACGTGGCCCATTACGTCAGGCCCGGCACCGCCCTGGACCGCGAGGCGCGCAAGCGCGGCAACTCAACCTATTTTCCCGACCGGGTGGTGCCGATGCTGCCCGACCGGCTGTCGGGCGATCTGTGTTCCCTGCACGAAGGCGTGCCGCGCGCCTGCGTGGCCGTGCGAATGAAGATCGACGCCCATGGCACCAAGATCGGCCACCGCTTTACCCGCGGCCTGATGCAATCGGCCGGCGCACTTGCCTATGCCGATGTGCAGGCGGCGCAGGACGGCCGGCCCGATGAGCGCACCGCGCCGTTGATGGCTGACGTGATCGCCCCCCTCTATGCCGCCTACGAGGCGCTGACCAGGGCCCGCGCGGCGCGCCAGCCGCTCGACCTGGACCTGCCCGAGCGGCGGATCGAGCTTTCCGAGGACGGCCATGTCAGTTCGGTCAAGTTCCGCGACCGGCTGGACGCGCACCGGCTGATCGAGGAATTCATGATCCTCGCCAATGTCGCCGCCGCCGAGGAACTGACCCGCCTGCGCCGGCCGCTGCTGTTCCGCGTGCACGAGGAACCCTCGCCCGAAAAGCTGGACGCGCTGCGCGAGGTCGCCTCGGCCTCGGGCTTTACGCTGGCCAAGGGGCAGGTCTTGCAGACCCGGCACCTCAACGACCTGCTGGACCAGGCGATGGGCACCGAGTTTTCCGAGCTGATCAATCTCTCGACCCTGCGCTCGATGACCCAGGCCTATTACTCGCCCGAACATCTGGGCCATTTCGGCCTCGCGCTGCGTTCTTACGCCCATTTCACCTCGCCGATACGCCGCTATGCCGACCTCATCGTGCACCGCGCGCTGATCACCGCGCATGGCTGGGGCAAGGACGGGCTGAGCCCCGACGAAATCGAGACGCTGGAGGCCACGGCCGAGCATATCTCCGACACCGAGCGTCGCTCGATGGCCGCGGAACGCGACACCACCGACCGCTACCTCGCCGCCTACCTGTCGGAACGGGTGGGCAACGAATTCACCGGCCGCGTCTCGGGCATCGCGCGCTTCGGCGTCTTCGTGAAGCTCGACGAGACCGGGGCCGACGGGCTTGTCCCGATCCGCGAGCTGGGCAACGAGTATTTCCATTTCGACCGAGAGGCGCAGACCCTGATGGGCGCCGATACCGGGCTGGAAATCGGCATCGGCCAGCGCGTCACCGTGCGGCTGTCCGAGGCGGTGCCGGTCACCGGCGGGCTGACGCTGGAGCTGTTGGATATCGAGGGCAAGACGCTGGGCCGTGGTCCGGCCCGCACGCGCGGAAAACCCGCCCGCCGCGCGCCGGCCAAGGCGAAAAAGGCCGCCGCCAAGGCCAAGCGCAAGGTCATCCGCAAGCGCCGCTGAGCGGCGGAAACCGGCGGACCGCCACGATCCCCGCTTTGCGACTGGCGCGTCAAAGGGTACACTTGCGCAAAAAGCGGACCCGAGCGAGCAGGGGGCTTCATGACTGTGATACGACTTGCGACCGGCGCCGCCGTGGCGCTCGTGATGGCGGTTTCGGCGGCGTTGGCCAACACGCCCGCCTCACCCCGCCCCGAACCGCGGCCGGCTGCACAGGAGCCGCTGGTGACCACGCAGATCTCCACCGCCAATCGCGGCTTTCAACGCTGGATCGAGGGCTTTCGCGGCCGGGCACAGGCTCAGGGCATCTCTCCCCGGGTCTTGGACACGGCCTTTGAAGGCGTGCGCTACAACACCGACGTAATCCAGAAAGACCGCAACCAGTCGGAATTCACCAAGACGATCTGGGATTACCTCGACAGCGCCGCCTCTGAGACGCGGATCGAGAACGGCAAGGCCGCGCTCGTGCAGCACCGGCAGGTGCTGGAGCAGATCGAGGCGCGCTACGGCGTCGACAAGGAGGTGGTCGTCGCGGTCTGGGGGCTGGAAAGCGCGTATGGCGCCTATCGCGGCACGACCCCGATCGTCGAGGCACTGGCGACGCTGGCCTATGACGGGCGGCGCGGGCGGTTTTTCGAGGCCCAGCTGATCGCGGCGCTGAAGATCCTGCAATCGGGCGATACGCGGCCGCGGAACATGACCGGCTCCTGGGCCGGGGCGATGGGGCATACCCAGTTCATCCCCACCTCCTTTCTGGCCTATGCGGTCGATTTCACCGGCGACGGGCGGCGCGACATCTGGGCCGATGATCCGGCCGACGCGCTGGCCTCGACGGCGGCCTACCTCGCGCGCTTTGGCTGGCGCAAGGGCCAGCCCTGGGGGGTCGAGGTGCAGCTGCCCCGCGGCTTCGACCACAGGCTCGCCAGCCGCAGCACCTTGCGGATGCCCAGCGACTGGGCCGCGATGGGCGTGCGCGACATGGCCGGGCGCGTTGTGCCCGATCACGGCCGCGCCTCGATCCTCTTGCCCGCCGGCGCGCGGGGCGCGGCCTTCATGATCTTCGACAATTTCGCGGTGATCGAGCGGTACAACACCGCGGACGCCTATGTGATCGGCGTCGGGCACCTGTCGGACCGGATCAAGGGCGGCCCGCCGATCCAGGCCGAGTGGCCCCGGGGCGACCGCGCCCTGCGCTTTGTCGAGCGCAAGGAGTTGCAGGAACGCCTGACCCGCGCGGGTTTCAGCACGCAAGGCATCGACGGCAAGATCGGGCCCAACACCATCGCCGCGGTGCGCGCCTACCAAAGCGCGGTGGGCATCGTGCCCGACGGCTATGCCAGCCTCGATCTGCTGAAGCGCCTGCGGTGAGGGCGGCGCGTCGGGAGCCGACTGCGTCGGCTGCCTTCGGCGAGGATATTTTCGGCCAGAAGAAGCAGGAGGCGTCAGCCCCCGCCCCCGGCGTGGGGACAGGGGCTTTCTCCTGGCGCGGTCATCGGCGTCCCCGCCTGTACCGCGTGACCAGAGTGACACGGCATGGTTAATGATCCCTTGCTTCTTCTGGCCGAAAATATCCCCGCCGGAGGCATGAAATCTATGGCGCGGCGCAGGTCACGGGCGCGGCCTTGGGGCGGGGCGGGGCCGGGCGCAAGGGCGGCGTCAGCCGGGTCCGGAGCAGCGCGACCGGGTGGGCGCGCAGCGTGAGGCGCAGCGCCAGGTAATCCTCGACCACCTCTTCGCCCTCGCTCATCGCGGGCAGCGCGACCCGGGGCTCGTCGGCCGCTTCGCCGTCGAGATCGGCGGAGAAGAGCGGCAGCGGCGTCGGTGCGGTCAGGCCGCGGGCGGCCCAGAGGGCGGCGCGGCGCGACAGGCCGAGCGCGGCGAAGGCGTCGGCCTCGGCCAGCGCCGCGATCAGCGCCGGCGCGAGGCCGGCCCGGCGCCAGACATCCTGGACGCTGCGATAGCCGTTGCCGCGGGCGGCGGTGATCCAGGCGGCCTCGGCCTCGGGCAGGGCCTTGATCTGGCGAAAGCCGAGGCGCAGCGCCAGCCCGCCGGCGCCGTCGGGTTCCACCGTGTTGTCCCAGAAACTGGCGTTGATGCAGACGGGGCGCAGCTCGACCCCGTGCTCGCGCGCGTCGCGCACGATCTGGGCCGGGGCGTAAAACCCCATGGGCTGGGAATTGAGCAGCGCACAGGCGAAGACCGCCGGGTGGTGGCGCTTGATCCAGGCCGAGGCGTAGACCAGAAGCGCGAAACTCGCCGCGTGGCTTTCGGGAAAGCCGTAGGAGCCGAAGCCCTCGATCTGGCTGAAACAGCGTTCGGCGAAGTCGCGGTCATAGCCGTTTGCGGCCATGCCTTTCAGGAAGCGCCCCCGGAACTCGCTGACATTGCCATGCTTCTTGAAGGTGGCCAGCGACCGGCGCAGGCGGTCGGCCTCTTCGGGGGTGAACCCCGCGCCGGTGATCGCGATCTGCATCGCCTGTTCCTGGAAGAGCGGCACGCCCAGGGTCTTGCCCAGCACCCGGCCCAGCGCGTCGGAGGGAAATTTCACCGACTCCTCCCCGTTGCGGCGCCGCAGGTAGGGGTGGACCATGTCGCCCTGGATCGGGCCGGGGCGGATGATCGCAACCTGGATCACCAGGTCGTAAAAGCTGCGCGGCCGCATCCGGGGCAGGAAATTCATCTGCGCCCGGCTTTCCACCTGGAAGACGCCTAAGGAATCGGCCTTGCAGAGCATGTCGTAGACCGCCGGATCCTCGGGCGGCAGCGAGGCGAGGTCGAAGCGCTGGCCCTGGTGGTGCGCGATCAGTTCGAACGCCTTGCGGATACAGGTGAGCATGCCCAGCGCCAGCACGTCGACCTTGAGGATGCCAAGGGCGTCGATATCGTCCTTGTCCCAGCAGATGACGGTGCGGTCCTCCATCGTGGCGTTCTCGATCGGCACCAGTTCGTCGAGCCGCCCCTCGGTGACGATAAAGCCGCCCACATGCTGGGACAGGTGCCGGGGAAAGCCCTGGATCTCATGGATCAGCGCCAATGTGCGCTTGAGGCGCGGGTCGGCGGGGTCGAGCCCGATCTCGCGCAGGCGGTGGCCCTCGATCCGGCCCGAGCCCCAGCCCCAGATCTGGCTCGACATCGCGGCCAGCGTGTCTTCCGACAGGCCCATGGCGCGGCCCACCTCGCGCACCGCGCGCTTGCCACGGTAATGAATTACCGTGGCGCAGAGCCCGGCGCGGTGGCGGCCGTAGCGGGCATAGATATGCTGGATAACCTCCTCGCGGCGCTCATGCTCGAAATCGACGTCGATATCGGGGGGCTCGTCGCGGGCCTCTGACACGAAGCGTTCGAAGACCATGGTGCCGATCTCGGGCGAGACCGAGGTGATGCCCAGCGCGTAGCACACGACCGAATTGGCCGCCGAGCCGCGGCCCTGACAGAGGATGCCGCGGCCCCGCGCGAACTGGACGATGTCGTGGACGGTCAGGAAATAGGGCTCGTAGCCGAGCTTGGCGATCAGCGCCAGTTCGTGCTCAAGCATCTTTTGCACCCGATCGGACGCGCCGGCGGGGTAGCGCCAGCCGAGCCCCGCACGGGCGAGGCGTGACAGGCGCCCGGCGGCGGTTTCGTCCCCGGTCAGCTCCGAGGGGTATTCGTAGCGCAGTTCGTCCAGCGAGAAGGCGCAGCGCGCGGCGATCTCGCCGCTGCGATGCACGGCGTCCTCGTGACCGGCAAAAAGGCGCAGCATCTCGGCCTCGCTGCGCAGCCGCTGTTCGCCATTGGCCAGCGCCGCGCGGCCCAGGTCGTCGACCCTTGTGCCCGTGCGGATCGCGGTCAGCACGTCGGCGAGGCGCCGGCGGCGGCCATGGTGCATCATCGGCGCGGCCGTGGCGACGGCGGGCAGGCCCAGCCGCGCAGCAAGCGCGGCGAGGCGGGCGAAGCGGGCAGCGTCCTGCCCGTCATAGGCCGGCGCCATCGCCAGCGACACCTGACCGGGAAAGCGGCGCGCCAGCCGGGTCGCCTGTGTCGGCCACGCGCCCGCGCCGCCCTGCATCGTTTGCGCCCGTGGCGGGTGAAGCAGGAAGTCGAGCCCCGCACCCCATTCCCATTCCAGCAGGTCGTCGAAGGTGAGTTGGCAGGCGCCCTTGTCGGCCCTGAGCCGGCCTGCCGACAGCATCCGGCAGAGCCGCCCCCAGGCGGCGCGGTCGCGCGGCAGGGCGGTGGCGGCGAAGCCGTCGGTCAGGACCAGCCGCGCGGCGGGGATCAGGCGCGGCACCATGTAGATCGGCGCGCCGGGCGGGGCGGGGACATGCGCCGGCCGGGGCGGGCCGATGGGGTCCTTGTCCGCCGCCTGCCGCAGGCGCACCTGCCGCGCGATCTCGCGCGCGGCGGTATGGGCGCGCACGATGCCGGCCACCGAATTCTCGTCGGCAATGGCCAGCGTCCCCAGCCCCAGCAGCGCGGCACGGTTCATGTACTCTTCGGGGTGCGAGGCCCCCGTGAGGAAGGTGAAGTTCGAGGTGGCGGAGAGTTCGGCAAAGCCCATGGCGACTCGGGTGTGTTCTCTATTTGTTCTCTCGCAAGTCTGGCGCGCGCGGCGCGCTTGTCAATGCCCTGCCGGGCACCGGATTGACCGGCCCCGGCCCAGATGCCCCGCATGATCCGCGCCCGGCCTATCTCGGTCCATTACGCCCGCCCCGCAGGGCGATACCGGGCCGGGGCCTGATCGCGAACCGCCGTATCGGCCAGCGGCCTTGCTGTGACGAGGCCGGGCGGCCACCACGCTGCGCCACGTCTTCGACTGCACCCGAGACGGCGATGGGGTGGCGCTGCATTTCGGGTATCTCTGGACGCTCACGACCGGCAAGACCGCGCGCTTCGACTGCGTCGCCAACTTCGAGTTGACCGCCCAAAGGCGGCGCGCAGCGGCCGAGCGATCCGGCCTAGCGCTTCTTGACGAACCTGGTGAGGATCACGATGCGCTGCCCCTCGACCCGCCCCTCGATCTGGTCGGGATTGTCGGGCACCAGCGCGATGCCCCGCACCGCCGTGCCGCGCTTGGCGGTGAAACCTGCGCCCTTGACCGGCAGGTCCTTGACCAAAACCACCGTGTCGCCCTGGGCCAGCTCGGCGCCGTTGCTGTCGCGGTGGCCGGAGCCTGTCGGGGCCAGTCCCGCCTCGGCCCAAGCCTGAAGGTCGGGGTCGAGATAGAGCATCTCCAGCGCCTCGCGCGCCCAGCCTTCCGTATCGGAGAGGCGGGTCAGCAACCGCCAGGCCACGACCTGCACGGCGGGCACCTCGCTCCACATCGCCGATTGCAGACAGCGCAGGTGCGGGGGGTCGAGCTCGCCGCCCGCCACCTGTGCCGTGCAGGCGGTGCAGAGGGCGACCGCGTCTTCGCGGGGGGCGACGGGCGCGGCGGTCAGCCCCTCGGTGGCGCCGCAGAGCTCGCAAGCCCCGCCGCAGCGGGTCGTCAACGCATCGTCCATCGCGGGCAAATCCTTCGCTGGGGGCTGTCGCGGCGGACCCTAGCCCGCGGCAAGGCCGCAGCGCCAGTGCGGCGAATGCTCCCGCCGGGCGGCGGGGTCACGGGCATATTTCGTATGGACGCGTCATGCCGCCTGTCAAACCGACGCTGGCGCGCGGCATCGCCGGCCTTTTCCGAAAGCTCTGCGCCGCCCTACCCCGTCGGAGCTATCTTGGGCACCAGTTCGCCCACCACATGGGCGTAGACGTCGCGTTTGAAGGGCACGATGCTCTCGACCAGATGCGCCGGGTCGAGCCAGGCCCATTCGACGAATTCGGGATGCTCGGTGGCGATGTTGATCTGCGCATCGGTGCCGAGAAAGCGCATCAGGAACCAGATCTGCTTCTGCCCGCGATAGCGCCCCTTCCAGAGCTTGCCCAAGAGATCGGGCGGAAGGTCGTAATGCACCCAGTCCGAGGTGCGGCCGACCACCTCGACCAGGTCGGCGCTTACCCCGGTCTCTTCCCACAGCTCGCGCAGGGCGGCGGCCTCGGGCGTTTCGCCCGCGTCGATGCCGCCCTGGGGCATCTGCCACGCCGGCATCTCGTAATCGTTGCGCTGGCCCACGAAGACGCGGCCCTCGGCATTGGTCAGCATCACGCCCACGCAAGGGCGATAGGGCAGCTTTTCGGCCTCTTCAGGTGTCATCGATTCGACGGGCCGGCCCGTTGCGGCCGGCCCTCCCCCGTTACTGTTCGGTGCCCAGCGCCGAGAGGCCCTTGAGGATGTCGATGGCATAGGCCAGCTGGTAATCCTCTTCGCGCAGCTTCGCCGCGGCCTCGGCCTTGGCCCGCTCTTCCTCGAGCTGGCGGCGCTCGTCCTCGGTGATGCTGTCATTGTCCAGCCGGCCGCGCAGATCGGCCTCGGAGCGGGCGCCGCGGCGCGGTGCGGCCTCGTCCTCTTCATCGTCGGTCGGACGGGTGGGCGGCTGTTGTACCACGATGTCGGGCGACACGCCCAAAGCCTGGATCGAGCGGCCCGAGGGCGTGTAGTAGCGCGCGGTGGTCAGGCGCATCGCGCCGTCGCCCTTGAGCGGCATCACCGTCTGGACCGAGCCCTTGCCGAAGCTCTTGGTGCCCACCACGATGGCGCGGCGGTGATCCTGCAGCGCGCCGGCCACGATTTCCGAGGCCGAGGCCGAGCCGCCATTGATCAGAACCACCATCGGCTTGCCCTCGGTCAGATCGCCGTCGCGGGCGTTGTAGCGGTCGCTGTCTTGCGGGTTGCGGCCGCGGGTCGACACGATCTCGCCGGCATCGAGGAAGGCATCGGACACCTTGATCGCCTGGGTCAGCAGCCCGCCGGGGTTGTTGCGAAGATCGAGAACGATGCCGTTCACGCTTTCCAACCCGCCCAGCTCTTCGACGGATTGCTCGAACTCCTCTTTCAGGTTGGGATAGGTCTGGTCGTTGAAGGTGGTCACGCGAAGCACGACCGTGTCGCCCTCGACGCGCGACCGCACGGCGGTCAGCTTGATCGTATCGCGGATGATGGTCACCTCGAAGGGCTCGTCCACGCCCTCGCGCACCACGGTGATCAGGATCTCGCTGCCCACGGGCCCGCGCATCAGCTCGACCGCCTCGTCGAGCGTCAGGCCCAGAACGCTTGCGCCGTCCACATGGGTGATGAAATCGCCGGCCTCGATGCCAGCCTCGTCTGCGGGCGTGCCGTCGATCGGCGAGACGACCTTGACGAAGCCCTCTTCCTGGGTGACCTCGATGCCCAGCCCCCCGAACTCGCCCCGGGTCTGCACCTGCATGTCGTCGAAATCCTTCGGCGGCAAATAGCTGGAATGGGGGTCGAGCGAGGTGAGCATCCCGTTGATCGCCGCCTCGATCAATTCCGCCTCTTCGACGGGTTCGACATATTGCGCGCGGATGCGCTCGAAGATGTCGCCGAAAAGATCGAGCTGCTCGTAGACCGAACTCTTGCGGCTGGCTTCCTGCGCGACGAGCGGGCCTGCCACCTGCGTGGCCAGAACCGCCCCGGCGAGGGTGCCGCCCAGCGCGGCCATCACGAATTTCTTCATGGCGTCGTCAATCCTTGTCCAGTTCGAACAACCCGGCGGGGTCAACGGGCGTGTCGCCCTCTCTCACCTCTATATAAAGCGTTTCCGGCTGTGAAGAACCACCGCCTTCTGTCGCCGCCTTCAGAAAGGCCGCGGCATCGGGGGCGGCACCGCCCATCAGGCCCACTGGAGACCCCGCCGGAACCACCTCTCCCGTCGCACCATAGACCTCGGCAAGCCCCGCAAACACCATCAGAATGCCAGGCGCGGGCTCAAGCACGATCACGTTTCCGTAGTCCAGCAGCGGGCCGCGATAAAGGATCGTGGCCGGCGCCGGCGCGGTGACCAGCGCCAGCGGGCGCGTGGCGAGCACCACGCCGGGGCGGCTGATGCCGGCGGCGTCGGTCTCGCCATAGCCGCGCAGCAGCGTGCCGTTGACCGGCAACGGCAGCGGCGGCAAGGCATAGCCGGGCTCGGCCGGGCCCTGCCCGCTGTCCCGCGCCAAGCCGGCGGCAAAGCTGTCGAGCGTGTCGCTATTTTCCAGAAGGCTCTTGAGCGCATCGGGCGAAGCGGCGAAGCGCCGCGGCAGCTCGCGCCGTTCGGCGACCGCCTGCGACAGCGCGGTGCGGGCCGTCTGCACGCCGGCCAGCCCGTCGGCCAGCGCCCCGGCGGCGGCCTCTTGCAGGGCGCGCAGCGTGGCGATCTCCTCAAGTTCGGCGCGCAGAATTTCGGCCTCGGCCTGCAAAGCGGGCGTCACCGTGCCCAGCATCATGCCGGCGCGCGCGGTGCCCACGGGGCCCGACGGGTGCAGCAGCAGCAACGCCTCGGGCGTGCGTTCCATCCCCAGCATCACACCCAGCAGCTGGCCCAGCTCTTGCCGCCGCGCCTCCAGCCCGCGCGCGATGGCGCGTTCGCGGATCGTCGCCCGGCGCAGCCCCGCGCGCAGCGACGCAAGCCCCGCCTCGTAGGCGCGCACGGTCTCGGTCAGGGCGGCGACGCGGTCCTTGGCCTCTTCGGCCCCGGACAGCAGATTGCCCGCCGCGCGCAGCGACTCGGCAGCGGCACGCGCCTCTGCCGCCGGGTCGGCCGCCGCGAGGCCCCCCGGCGCGGCCAGCACCAGGGCCAGCGCCGCCAGCAGGCCGCGCCCCGCCCTCATGGCTCGATCAGGCTTTCGCCGGTCATCTCCGGCGGCTGGGGCAGCCCCATGAGTTGCAGGATGGTCGGCGCCAGATCGCAAAGCCGCCCGTCATGCAGCCGTGCGCCCTCGGGCCCGCCGACCAGGATCACCGGCACCGGGTTCAGCGTGTGCGCGGTATGGGGGCCGCCGGTTTCGGGGTCGACCATGGTCTCGCAATTGCCGTGGTCGGCGGTCACGATCATCGCGCCGCCGGCGGATTTCAGCGCGGCGAGCGCCCGGCCCAGGCCGCTGTCGACCGCCTCGCACGCCTTGACCGCGGCCTCGATCACGCCGGTATGGCCCACCATGTCGGGGTTGGCGTAATTCACCACGATCAGGTCGTAGCCCGCGCCGATCACCTCGATCAGCTTGTCGGTGACGGCGGGCGCGCTCATTTCGGGCTGCAGGTCGTAGGTGGCGACCTTGGGGCTGGGCGGCATGAACCGGTCTTCGCCCTCTTCGGGGTCTTCCTTTCCGCCGTTCAGGAAGAAGGTCACATGGGGGTATTTCTCGGTCTCGGCCAAACGAAACTGCCGCAGTCCCTGCTTGGCCACCCATTCGCCCAGCGTGTTGACGAGCTCGCGCTTGGGAAACACCGTGTCCATCCAACGGCTGTGGTCGGTCGAATACTCGACCATGCCCAGGATCGCCGAGAGTTCAGGCCGCTTGCCGGTTTCGAAATCGTCGAAATCGGGCTGGGCAAAGGCGCGCAGGATCTCGCGCGCCCGGTCGGCGCGGAAGTTGAGGCAGAACAGGCCGTCGCCATCGGCGATGCCCGGTGCGTCGTCGATGACGGAGGGCTCGATGAACTCGTCGGTCTCGCCCCGCGCGTAGGCGGCGGTGACGGCCTCGACGGGCGTGTCCGCCTCTTCGCCCAGGCCGCTGGCCATGGCGTGATAGGCAAGCTGCACGCGGGCCCAGCGATTGTCGCGGTCCATCGCGTAGTAGCGCCCGATGACGCTGGCGATATGGGCGCCCTCGGGCAGCCCCTGCTGCAACTCGGCGATGAAGCGGTCGGCCGATTTCGGCGCCACGTCGCGCCCGTCGGTGATGGCGTGGATCGCAACCGGCACGCCTGCCCCGGCGATGGCACGGGTCGCGGCGAGGATGTGGCGGATATGGCCGTGCACGCCGCCGTCGGAGACCAGCCCCATCAGGTGCGCCGTGCCGCCGGCCGCCTTGACCTTGTCGATGAAGCCCCTCAGCGCGGGGGTCTTGAAAAAGCTGCCATCCTCGATGGAGAGGTCGATCTGGCCCAGGTCCATCGCCACCACGCGGCCGGCGCCGATATTGGTATGGCCCACCTCGGAATTGCCCATCTGCCCCGAGGGCAGCCCGGCAGCGGGGCCGTGGGTGGTCAGCGTTGCATGGGGACAGCCGGCCATCAGCCGGTCGAAATTGGGCGTCTCGGCCAGTTCGGGGGCGTTGTCGTCATGGGTGGGGCCGAGGCCCCAGCCGTCGAGGATGCAAAGCACAACGGGTTTGGGTGCGGTCATGGAAGGGGCCCTTTCGCGGTTGCGCCCGTTCTAGGCGGCGGGCCGGGGGAGGACAACCGCCGGCCATCAGATTGCGGCCCTTCGGGCCACGCCTTTTCCGGGCGCCCGGTTCCCGGGCGCGGATCGGGTATTTGGGCCAAGAAGAAGATCAGACGCGGTGATAGGGGGTGCCGGCGAGAATCGCCGTGGCGCGGTAAAGCTGTTCGGCCAGCATCACGCGCGCCAGCATATGCGGCCACACCATGGGCCCGAAGGAAAGCGTGGCATCGGCCCGGGCAACCAGAGCGGGGTCGAGCCCGTCGGCCCCGCCGATCACGAAGGCCGCGGTGCCCTGGCCCTCGTCGCGCCAGCGCGCGAGGAGGTCGGCGAAACCGGGGGAGCTGAGCGTCTTGCCGCGTTCGTCGAGCACGCAGAGCCGGGCGCCCTCGGGCAGCGCGCGGGATATGAGCTGCGCCTCGGCCGCCTTGCCGCCGCCCTTTCGGTCGTCCACCTCCGTGACGGTGGCGGGCCCGAGGCCCAGCGCCCGCCCGGTGCGGTCGACCCGTGCGAGGTAGTCATCGACGAGCGCGCGCTCGGACCCCGCCCTGAGGCGGCCCACGGCGCAGATGGCAAGACGCATTCAGGCGCGCGCGGTGGCGGCGCCGGCAGGCATCCACATCTTTTCGAGCTGGTAGAACTCGCGCACCTCGGGGCGGAAGACATGGACGATCACGTCGCCCGCGTCGATCAGGACCCAGTCGCCCTGATCCTTGCCCTCCAGCTTGGCCCCACGGCCGAGTTCCTGCTTGAGCCGGTCTTTCAGCTTCTCCGAGATCGACGCCACCTGGCGGGTGGAGCGGCCCGAACAGATCACCATGTAATCGGCCATGGACGACTTGCCGCGCAAGTCGATCGAGATCATGTCTTCGGCCTTGTCGTCGCTGAGGGAAGCGAGAATGAAATCAAGCAAGTCTTCGCTCGACACATCCGTGGGAAGCCCGGTCATGGCTGCGTTCGGTGCGGTCATGAGGTTGACCGCCTCTGCAATGTTAGACAGGACATCGTCCTCCTTCGTGGCACGCCGATCCAAAAGCCCCGGCGCCGGGCACACACATAAGGTAGCATCGCCTGTGCGAAATCTCAATGACAGCGGCTGCGGCGCGGTAGCGGCTCTTTCTCAATCGGCGAGAACAAGCCCGACCTCGTTGCGGCGGCGCCACGGCAGGGTGAAGGGATCGTCGTAGAACATGAACCGCGGCGCGCCCGTGATTTCGAGGTCGTTCGCGCGCGCATAGGCGGCGAGGCGCTCGGCCTGCTCGGTCAATGCGCGGGTGGTCGCGCGGCCCGAAAAGCGCATGACGATCATCCGTTCGGGTGCGGTGCGGGTCAGGCGGACCGCGGCGTTTTCGGGCGCGGGCAGCGCGTCGAGGCGTTTGCCCGCGGGCATCATGAAGCGGATCACCCAGCCCTCTTCGGCCTTCGCCTGGGTCACCGGAACCGTCATGGCGATCTTTTCCGACGCGCCCGCGGGCGTTTGGTTTCGTCCGAATATATAGCCGGCGAGAATCCGAAAGCCGGTCTGGATCGCCGGGCCGCGGCGGCCGCTGACGGTGACCTCGGCCACCGTGAAGGGCGCGTAATCGCGCAGCTCTACCGGCCCGTCCCGGGCCTCGACTGTATAGGGCGGCGCCTCGTAGCCGCGATAGGTCGTCTGTGCGAATGCCATCGTCGTCGCGCCCCATGTCGCAACCAGCGCCGCCAGCAGCCACGGCGCCGTCCAGTGAGCGTTCATCGCCGCCTCCCGTCGCGTTCCGCCGAAGAGATGGGGCGGCGTCGAGGCCAGACAAGGCCCCTACCCGTCCGGCGCGCCGTCGCGGTCGAGCAGGCGCACCTCGCGCTGGGGGAAGGGGATTGCGATGCCCTCGGCCTTGAAGGCATCCCAAAGCGCCAGGAACACCGCGCCGCGGACATTGGTCAGCCCCTCGGTGGGGTCGGTAATCCAGAACCGCAGGATGTAGTCGACCGAGCTGTCGCCGAAGCCCACAACGTGGCAAACCGGCGGGCGGGCGCCGAGGACGCGAGGCACCGATCCGGCCGCCTCGACCGCGACCTTGCGCACCAGATGCGGATCGTTGGCATAGGCGGTGCCGAAATGGATATCGAGCCGCACGAACTCGTTGGAATGGGACCAGTTGACCACCTGGCTGGTGATCAGGTCCTCGTTGGGGATCAGGTATTCCTTGCCGTCGCGGGTGACGACCGAGACGTAGCGCGCGCCCAGCGCGTTGATCCAGCCAAAGGTTTCGCCCAGGCTGATCACGTCGCCGGGCTTGATCGACTTGTCGAGCAGGATGATGACGCCAGAGACGAGGTTGGACACGACCTTTTGCAGGCCGAAGCCGAGCCCCACGCCGATCGCCCCGGACAGGAAGGCAAGCCCCGTAAGGTCCACTCCCACCGCCTCGAGCCCGAGGAACACCGCCGCGGCATAGAGCGAGACCTGCATCACCTTGACGATCAGCACCTGCATGGAGGGCGAGATCGTCTCGTCGGCGCGGATGCGCGCGGCCGAATTGCGTGCGATCAGCCGGGCGGCGGTGAACAGCAGCCCGGTAAGGACCGCCGCTTTCAAGAGCGTCAGCGCCGAGAGGCGGGTGCCGCCGAGATCCACCGCGAGGTTTTCAAGCACCGAGGCGGCGTTTTCGGTAATGCCGAGAACGTAGAACGTCACATAGACCCACAGCCCCCAGGTGACGATCCGCCGGAGCACCGGGTTGACCACCAGCCGCGCGGCGAGCCCGACGCCAAGCCAGGCCGCGGCCAGCGTCGCGGCGATGCCGACCAGGTAGCTGCGCGAGGGCCATGTCACCTCGCGCATGATCCAGACCAGCATCCAGGCCAGGCCCACGAACAGGATCAGCCGAAGTCGCCTGAGCAGGATCAGGGCGACGCGCAGCCGCCACCTGGGCCAGCCCTCGCGGCTGCGCAGCCATTCATGCGCGGGGGTCTGCAGCGCCCAGGCAAGGCCCTGCGCGAGCGCCGCCAGCCCCACGACAATCGCGATCTGATAGAGGCGCCAACCGGGGCGCGTGAGGCTGTCGGCGAATGCGCTGGCCTGGTCGGCGAACGCCATGAGCTGATCGAGAATGGGGGTCGGGTCGATTTCCATCCGGTGTCCTTTGGCGCAGCATCGCATGGCGGGCGCGGGCACGACAAGCGCGCGCCCTTGATCGGCAACGGGCAAAGGCGTATCTGATCGGACATGAAACGCATCTTTGACATGGACGACCGCGCGCGCCTGCCCTGGCGCTTTTTCGGCGCGACGCATTCGGTGCTGGCCCGCCTATGAGGCGGTGCACACCCCGACATGACCCAATGACCGAAGACAAGCCGCGGAGACATCCATGACCGGCAAGACACTTTACGACAAAATCTGGGACGCCCACCTGGTAGATCACGCCGAGGACGGCACCTGCCTGATCTATATCGACCGCCACCTGGTGCACGAGGTGACCAGCCCGCAGGCCTTCGAGGGGCTGCGCATGGCCGGCCGGCAGGTGCGCGCGCCGGAAAAGACCATCGCCGTGCCCGACCATAACGTGCCCACCACGCAAGGCCGCGAGATCGTGGCCAACATGACCGAGGAAAGCCGCATCCAGGTCGAGGCGCTGGACAAGAACGCGCGCGATTTCGGGATCAATTACTACCCGGTCTCCGACATCCGTCAGGGCATCGTGCATATCGTCGGCCCCGAACAGGGCTGGACCCTGCCGGGCATGACCGTGGTCTGCGGCGACAGCCACACCGCCACCCACGGCGCCTTCGGCGCGCTAGCCCACGGCATCGGCACCAGCGAGGTGGAGCATGTGCTGGCCACGCAGACGCTGATCCAGAGCAAGTCCAAGAACATGAAGGTCGAGATCACCGGGCAACTGCCGCCCGGCGTGACCGCGAAGGACATCACGCTCTCGGTCATCGGCAAGACCGGCACCGCCGGCGGCACCGGCTACGTGATCGAGTATTGCGGCGAGGCGATCCGCGCGCTGTCGATGGAAGGGCGGATGACCGTCTGCAACATGGCGATCGAGGGCGGCGCGCGCGCGGGTCTGATCGCGCCGGACGAAAAGACCTTCGAGTATGTGAAGGGCCGGCCTCACGCGCCCAAGGGCGCGCAGTGGGAGGCCGCGCTGTCGTGGTGGAAGACGCTTTATTCCGACGACGACGCGCATTGGGACAAGGTCGTCACCATCCGCGGCGAGGATATCGCGCCGGTGGTCACCTGGGGCACCTCGCCCGAAGACGTGCTGCCGATCACCGAAAAGGTGCCCGCGCCCGAGGATTTCGCGGGCGGCAAGGTCGATGCGGTGCGGCGCTCGCTCGACTACATGGGGCTGACCCCCGGCACGCCCTTGCAGGACATCAAGATCGGCGCGGTCTTCATCGGGTCGTGCACCAACGGGCGCATCGAGGATCTGCGCGCCGCGGCCGAGGTTCTGAAGGGCCGCAAGCTGGCCGACGGCGTGCGCGGCATGGTCGTGCCGGGGTCGGGCCTTGTCCGCGCCAAGGCCGAGGAAGAGGGGCTGGACGTCATCTTCACGGACGCTGGCTTCGAATGGCGGCTTGCGGGCTGTTCGATGTGCCTGGGCATGAACCCCGACCAACTGGCCCCGGGCGAACGCTGCGCGGCGACCTCCAACCGCAATTTCGAGGGCCGCATGGGCCGCGGCGGGCGCACCCATCTGATGAGCCCGGTCATGGCCGCGGCGGCTGCGGTGACGGGGCATCTGACGGATGTGCGCGAGTTGACGGCGGAAACGGTGTAAGGAAACGCAACGATGGACAAGTTCGAGAAACTCACCGGCATCGCCGCACCGCTGCCGCAGGTCAATGTCGACACCGACATGATCATCCCCAAGCAGTACCTCAAGACGATCAAGCGCACCGGGCTGGGCGTGAACCTCTTCGACGAGATGCGCTATGATGAACAGGGCAACGAAAAACCCGATTTCGTGCTGAACCAGCCGGCCTACCGCGAGGCCGAGATCCTCGTCTCGGGCGAGAATTTCGGCTGCGGCTCGTCGCGCGAACATGCGCCGTGGGCGATCAAGGATTTCGGCATCCGCTGCGTCATCGCGCCCAGCTTTGCCGACATCTTTTTCAACAACTGCTTCAAGAACGGCATCCTGCCGATCCCGCTGCCGCAGGAGAAGGTGGATATCCTGATGAAGGATGCCGAGAAGGGCGCCAATGCCCGGATGACCGTCGATCTTGAGGCGCAGACCATCACCACGTCGGATGGCGAGGTCATTTCGTTTGAGGTCGACCCGTTCCGCAAGCATTGCCTGATTAACGGTCTCGACGATATCGGGCTGACCCTGGAAAAGGCCGCCTCCATCGATTCCTACGAGTCCCAGGCCGGTCAACAGCGTCCTTGGGTCTGATTTCCAAACAACCACAAGATGATGTGGCCAGAGGGGCTGTCCTGCAGGGCAGCCCCTTTTTGGTGCATGAATTGATGCAAAGCGGCGACAGTTTCTCCACGAAATTGCCCGATTGGAATCGTTAACCTTAGCCCGTGTCTTGCTGGAAGAGATGAAAGAAGGCAAAAAGTGGGCAAAGATAAGGCGACGCGCCATAATTCAATAACACGTCTGAAAGCCGCGACGTGGCGCCTGTCCGCGTCCGGCAAGGACGGAGAGGCAGAGCAATGATCAGTCAGCTGATAGGCACAATTGTGCGCGCAACATTGGTCGTTTGGCTCATCGCCACGCCCTCGTTGCTATTGCCGGGCGTCACCGCCGATGCGACGCAGGTCGTCGCCCTGGTCGCGATCTTCGCGGCCGCCCTTACGATCTTCGAATACTCCGCCGAGTCGCCGGTCCTTGTGGAATTCCGCGATGCGCCCCCGTTCAACCGGATCAGATTCGTCACGATGTTCCTGACGGTCTTCCTGTTGTCCGTCATCACGCGCGGGCAATCCATGCCCACGCCCTTTACCGAATTCGTGGCCGCCATCGGCGCCCTGGTGGCGCAGGCCACCGACTTCCCCTACAGCCCCGTGCGGCTTCTGGTGCTGGCGTTGCCGCCGGGGACCGAAGCCCACCAGGTGATGCTGGTGCGCACCGCCGCGGGCCTGGCTTACCTGATTTCCCTGCTCTCGCTGGCCATCTTCGTGGCCCTGGCACGGGCGCGCCACTGGCCCTCGCACAAGATGACCTTCAACGTCTGGGTCAACCTGCCCACGTTCGACCCCACCGCCGGCGGCGATGTGGTCAAGCGGCTGGCACGCGACGCCCGTTTTAACGTGGCGTTAGGGTTTTTGCTGCCATTCCTGATCCCGGTCGCGTTCAAGGCGTCGTCCTACCTCTTCAGCCCGGTGACGCTGACCAGTGCGCAGACCATGATCTGGACGGTGTCGGCATGGGCCCTTCTCCCCGCAAGCCTGTTCATGCGCGGCATCGCCATCGGCCGCATCGCGGAACTGATCGAGGATCAGCGCCGCCGGGCCGAGCCTGCGAAGGACGACGAAAAGGGCACCTTCGTGCCAGCCTGAGCGCCACCGCGCTGGCGCTGGCGCTTGCGCTGGCGCTGGGTCCAGCGGCTGCCGACACGCTGCGGGTGGCAAGTTACAACACCGAGCTTTCCCGACGCGGCCCCGGCCTCATGCTGGCCGACATCGCCGCGGGCGACGATGCGCAGGTCGCCGCCCTCGCCGCGGTGATCGCGCGGGCCGACCCCGATATCCTGCTGCTGCAGGGGGTCGATTACGATCATGACGGCGCCGCGCTGAACGCACTGGCCGACCGTCTGGCGGCGCAGGGCGCGCCCTACGCTCACCGCTTTGCGCGACCTCCCAACAGCGGACAGCCCAGCGGCGCCGATCTCGACGGCGATGGCCAGCGCCATGGGCCGGGCGACGCGCAGGGCTTTGGGCATTTTCCCGGCCAGGGGGGGCTGGCGCTGTTGTCGCGCTATCCGGTCGATCCGCGCGCGGTGCGCGATTTCTCATCGCTCCTGTGGGCCGACCTGCCCGGCGCCACCCTGCCCGTGCTCGACGGGCGGCCCTTTCCCAGCGCCGGGGCGCAGTCGGTGCAACGCCTGTCGAATACCGCGCATTGGGACGTGCCGGTGCAGGTGGCCGGCACGGTGCTGCACATCCTCGCCTTTCATGCCACGCCCCCGGTCTTTGACGGGCCGGAGGACCGTAACGGCCTGCGCAACCGCGACGAGCTGCGCCTCTGGTCGCTTTATCTCGACGGGGCACTGCCCGGCGCGCCTGCGCCCGCGGGGCCCGTGGTGCTGATGGGCGATGCCAACCTGGACCCGGCCGACGGCGCGGGCCGCCATGGGGCGATTGCCGCGCTGCTGGCCCATCCGCGCCTTCAGGACCCGCTACCCGGCAGCGACGGCGCCCGGCAGGCCGGCGCGGGCGACGGGCAGCGGGGCGAGCCGGCGCATGACACGGTCGACTGGCCCGAAGACGGGCCGGGCAACCTGCGTGTCGATTATGTCTTGCCCGATGCCGCGTTCCGCGTGCTGGGTGCCGGGGTCCATTGGCCCGCCGACGGACCGGCGGCCGAGGAGGCCGCGCGCGCCTCGCGCCACCGGCTGGTCTGGGTCGACATCGCCCTGCCTTGACCCCTCGGGGCCGAGCGGATACGCCCTCGTGCAGCCTTTCAGCCGAGGACACCGCCCATGACCAACCCCACCCTTCTCATCCTGCCCGGCGACGGGATCGGCCCCGAGGTGATGGCCGAGGTGCGCCGCATCATCGACTGGTTCGGCGCCAAGCGCGGCCTTGCCTTCGACGTCACCGAAGACCTTGTCGGCGGCGCGGCCTACGATGTGCACGGCGTGCCGCTGTCAGACGAGACCATGGCCAAGGCACAAGAGGTCGACGCGGTGCTGCTGGGCGCCGTGGGCGGGCCGCAATACGACACTCTCGATTTCAGCCTGAAGCCCGAGCGCGGCCTGTTGCGCCTGCGCAAGGAGATGGACCTTTTCGCCAACCTCCGCCCCGCCCAGTGCTTTGACGCGCTGGCCGATTTCAGCTCGCTCAAGCCCGAGGTCGTCGCGGGCCTCGACATCATGATCGTGCGCGAGCTGACCTCCGGCGTCTATTTCGGAGAGCCGCGCGGCATCTTCGAAGAGGGCAACGAACGGGTCGGCATCAACACGCAGCGCTACACCGAGTCCGAGATCGACCGCGTGGCGCGGGCTGCCTTCGAGCTGGCGAAGAAACGCGCGGGCAAGGTCTGCTCGATGGAGAAGGCCAACGTGATGGAATCGGGCATCCTCTGGCGCGAGGTGGTGCAGAAGGTCCATGACGAAAGCTATCCCGAGGTCGAGCTGTCGCACATGTATGCCGATGCGGGCGGCATGCAGCTTTGCCGCTGGCCCAAGCAGTTCGACGTGATCGTCACCGACAACCTGTTCGGCGATCTGTTGTCGGACGTGGCGGCGATGCTGACGGGTTCTTTGGGCATGTTGCCCTCGGCCAGCCTCGGCGCGCCTATGGCCAACGGCCGGCCCAAGGCGCTCTATGAACCCGTGCATGGCTCGGCGCCCGATATCGCCGGCCAGGGCAAGGCCAACCCCTGCGCCTGCATCCTCAGCTTCGCCATGGCGCTGCGCTATTCCTTCGACCAGGGCGACGAGGCGACGCGGCTGGAAAAGGCCGTGGAAACGGTGCTGGCCGACGGCGTGCGCACCGCAGACCTGATGCAGGCCGAGGGCGGCGCGCCCGCCTCGACCCGCCAAATGGGCGATGCCGTGCTGGCCGCGCTCGACGCCAGCCTCTGAGGGCGCGAGGGGGCGAATGCCCCCTTGCAAATCAATGCACGCCGCTGTAATCGGCGTGCACTCGGTCGGAGTGTAGCTCAGCCTGGTAGAGCACTGTCTTCGGGAGGCAGGGGCCGGAGGTTCGAATCCTCTCACTCCGACCAATTGGCCGCAAATTCCCCACCCCTCGCAGCCCTTCGGGAGGCCTGGACATGACGCCGGACACCAGTGCCCTGCGGCAGATCATGGCAGCGCTGCCCGCCCCATGTGCGACCCGCCGCCTGATCGCCCTTGCCGGCGCACCCGGCAGCGGGAAATCGACGCTGGCCTCGGCACTGGCAGAGGCGCTTGGCGCGAGCGTGGTGCCGATGGACGGGTTTCACCTCGACAACCGCATCCTGACGGCACGGGGCCTGTTGCCGCGCAAGGGCGCGCCCGAAACTTTCGACGCGGGCGGCTTTCTGCGGCTGGTCGGCGCGCTGCATGAGCCCGAGGACGTTTATTTCCCGGTCTTCGACCGCGCGCGCGACATCGCCATTGCCGGGGCAGGCTGCGTCGGGGCCGCGTGCCGAACCGTGGTTCTGGAAGGCAACTACCTGCTGTTCGATGCGCCGGTCTGGCGCGACCTGAGGCCCTTTTGGGACGTCGCGGTCTACCTGTCGGTGCCCGAGGCGGCGCTGCGCCACCGCCTCACCGCGCGCTGGCTGGACCATGGGCTGCCCCCCGAAGAGGCCGCCGCGCGGGCCGAAGGCAACGACATGGCCAACGCGCGGCTGGTGGATGCGCGCCGCCTGCCTGCCGATCTGGTGGTGACCAACTAGGCCGGGGCGTCCTTGGCCTCGGCGGCCTTTTCGCGCACGCGGCTGAGGTCGCGGAATGCCTGGTATTGCGAGATGTAGACGTCGCCGGTCAGGTCCAGCAGGAAATGGGTCTTTTTCAGGCGGTCCATGACCGGCCCCTTCACCTCGGACAGGTGCAGCTTTAGCCCCATGTCGCCCAGCCGGTGATTGACCGCCTCGAGCGATTCCAGCGCGCTGGTGTCGATCTCGTTCACCGCCGAGCACATGAGGATGACGTGCTTGACAGCCTCGTCGCCCACCACCCGGTCGTAGAGGTAATCCTCAAGGAAGCGGGCATTGGCGAAATAGAGGTTTTCATCGACGCGGATCGTCAGGATAGCCGGGTCGGTCTCGACCGCGTGGCGGTGGATGTTGCGGAAATGCTCGGTCCCCGGCACCACGCCCACCTCGGCGATATGCGGGCGTGAGGTGCGGTAGAGATACAGCGCCACCGAGATCGCGACCCCCGCCGAGACACCGATTTCCACCCCGTATCCCAGCGTCAGCAGGATCGTCGCGGCGACGGCGGCGAAATCGGCCTTGGAATAGCCCCAGGTGGTGCGCAGGATCGAGAAATCGACGAGGCTGAGCACCGCCACGATAATGGTCGCCGCCAGGGTCGCCTTGGGCAGGAAGAACAGCAACGGCGTCAGCGCCATGGCCGCGACCGCGATGCCGATGGCGGTAAAGGCGCCCGCCGCTGGCGTCTCGGCACCGGCATCGAAATTGACCACCGAACGGGCGAACCCCCCCGTCACCGGGTAGCCGCCCGAGACCGATGCGGCGATGTTCGACGCGCCCAGCCCGATCAGCTCCTGGTCGGGCACGATGCGCTGGCGTTTCTTGGCGGCCAGCGTCTGGGCGACCGAGACGGATTCGACGAAGCCGATGATCGAGATCAGCACGGCCGAGCCGATCAGGCTGGTCCACAGGTCGGCGTCGAAGCTGGGGAAGGTGAGCGGCGGCAGGCCCTGCGGCACCTCGCCGACGATGGCCACGCCCCGGTTGCCGAGCCCCAGCGCCCAGGTGACGAAGGTGGTCACGACCACAGCCGCCACCGGCCCGGCCTTGGCCAGAACCTCGGCCAGGCGCGGCGGCAGGCCCGCCTTCAGCAGTTTCGGTTTCAGCCCCTTGCGCACCCAGAACAGGAACGCCGTGGCGCCGATGCCGATGATCGCCGTCCAGATGTTGATCTGGCCGAGATTGCCCATGATCGAGCCGAGAAGCGTGAGCAGGGTATGGCCCGAGGCCGGGATTCCCAGGATGTGCTTGAGCTGGCTGGTGGCGATGATGATGCCGCTTGCGGTGATGAACCCCGCGATTACCGGGTGGCTGAGGAAATTGGCCAGAAACCCCAGCCTGAAAACACCGAGCAGGATCAGGAAAAGCCCCGACAGAAAGGCCAGCGCGATGGCCGCGGCCGCGTATTCCGCCGTGCCCTGCAATGCCAGGTTGCCCACCGCCGCGGCGGTCATCAGCGACACCACGGCCACCGGGCCCACCGCCAGCGCCCGCGACGTGCCGAAAATCGCGTAAGCGACGAGCGGCAGGATCGATGCATAAAGGCCCATCTCGGCCGGCAGACCGGCCAGCAACGCGTAGGCCAGCGATTGCGGGATCAGCATGATCGTCACGATCACCGCGGCGACCATGTCGTTGGTCAGCGGTCCGATGCCGTAGTGGCGGCCCCAGTCCAGAATCGGCAGGTAGCGGGCGACGGATTTGAAGGCGGGCAGGCGCACGGCGCAGGGCTTTCACATTCACGATTTAAAATACGACTAAGGCGAGCGAAGCGATTAAACAAGAGGCAGGCAACAAAACGGCGGGCCCCCGGGGCCCGCCGTTGAGGTCGTTTTCGGCTGTGGCGCGGCTCAGGCGCGGGCCGTGCCGAACTGGGCCGGGGCCACGCCGAGCGCCGAGAGCGCGGTGTCGGCAATGTCGTCGGCGGTCAGTTTCGCCTCGGCATACATCGCCGCCGGGCTGGCCTGCTCTATAAAGGTATCGGGCAGGGTCATGGTGCGCACCGCCAGCCCCTTGTCCAGCCGTCCGGTGCGTGCCAGCCAGTGCAGCACCTGCGCACCGAACCCACCCTCCGAGCCGTGCTCGATGGTGATCAGCGCCGCATGATGAGCGACCAGTTGGGCAATCAGGTCGGTATCCATCGGCTTGGCGAAACGTGCATCGGCCACGGTAACCGAGATGCCGCGCGCCTCCAGCGCCTCGGCCGCCTTAAGCGCGTCGCCCAGCGGCGCGCCCAGCGACAGCAGCGCGACCTGGCTGCCCTCGCGCAGGATGCGCCCCTTGCCGATCTCGAGGACCTCGCCCCGCTCGGGCATCTCGACGCCCAGCCCTTCGCCCCGCGGGTAGCGGAAGGCGATGGGCCCCTCGTCATAGGCCGCGGCGGTGGCGACCATGTGCTTGAGTTCCGCCTCGTCGCCCGCGGCCATCACCGTGAGACCGGGCAGACAGCAAAGATAGCTGAGGTCGAAGGCACCCGCATGGGTCGATCCGTCCGCGCCCACCAGCCCCGCGCGGTCGATGGCAAAGCGGACCGGCAGCTTTTGCAGCACGACGTCATGCACCAACTGGTCGTACCCGCGCTGCAGGAAGGTCGAGTAGATCGCGCAGAACGGCTTTAGCCCCGACGCGGCCATGCCGCCGGCAAAGGTCACAGCGTGCTGTTCGGCGATACCCACGTCGAAGACGCGCGCCGGGAACCGGTCCTGCATGATGTTCAGCCCGGTCCCCGAGGGCATCGCCGCGGTGACCGCGACCACCCGCGACTCGCGCGCGGCCTCGTCTGTCAGGGTCTGTCCGAAAACCGAGGTGTAGGAGGGCGCGTTGCCCTTCGATTTTTTCTGCGCGCCCGAGACGACGTCGAATTTCGACACGCCGTGATACTTGTCGGCCGCGGTCTCGGCGGGGCGGTAGCCCTTGCCCTTGACGGTGCAGACATGGATCAGCACCGGCCCCGCGGCGCGCGCCCGCGCGGCGCGCATCACGGCCATGAGCTGGCTCATGTCATGCCCGTCGATCGGGCCGATATAGTCGAACCCCAGTTCCTCGAACAGCGTGCCGCCGCCGGGGAACCCGGTGACGAGCTGGCGCGCGCGGCGCGCGCCTTCGCGGATCGGGCCGGGAAGGGCGGCCTCGAAATCTTCGGCCATGTCCTTCAGCTTGCCCAGCGGCGTGTCGGCGTAAAGGCCCGAGAGATATTTCGACATCGCACCCACGGGCGGGGCGATCGACATCTCGTTGTCGTTGAGGATCACGAACAGCCGGCGGTTTTCGTGGCCGGCGTTGTTCAGCGCCTCGTAGGCCATGCCGGCGCTGATCGAACCGTCGCCGATCACCGCGATGGAATCGCCTGTGGGCAGGCCCATGTCGCGGCCGACGGCAAAGCCCAGCGCGGCCGAGATCGAGGTCGAGCTGTGGCCGGCGCCGAACGGGTCGAACTCGCTTTCGGTGCGCTTGCAGAACCCCGCCAGGCCGCCGCCCTGACGCAGGGTGTGCATACGGTCGCGCCGCCCGGTCAGGATCTTGTGCGGATAGCACTGGTGGCTGACGTCCCAGACGAGCTTGTCGAAGGGCGTGTTGAAGACCGCGTGCAGCGCCACGGTCAACTCGACCACACCCAGCGACGAGCCCAGATGCCCGCCGGTTTCGCTGACCACCGAAATCACCTCTTGTCGCAACTCGCGGGCGAGCGTGGAGAGCTCGCCCAGGTTCATCGAGCGAAGGTCGGCCGGACCGGCGACGCGGTCCAGGGTGGGGGTCAGCGGTGTGTTCATTTCTCTTCTCCCGCGATAAAAAAAGCGCCGTGTGGTTTTGTATCTCCACACGGCGCCAGTGTCCTGTGTCTGACAGGAAGGGAACCGGGGTGTGGAGGCCCCGAATATCGGACCCCGTTAAGGGCCCGATGGAATATGGCCGGGGCGGAAACCCGCGCCCGGCCGTGTTCGTTTACTCGAGCGGCGCGGCCAGTTCCGGCCACTCGGCGACCATGTTCCGGCCGTTCAGCGGGCTGACGACACCCATGTGGCAGGTGGCGCAGTTGGCCTTGCCGGCATCGCCCTCGTCACCCAGGCTCGAGGCCGGCAGAAGCTCGGCGCGCGGTTCCAGGTAATACTGGTTGATGTCGATCAGCATCTGCTGCGCTGTGATGGTGCTGGACCACTGCGGCGTCACCTGGGTGCCGTCGTAGAAGGCACGGGTGTTGTGGCAGTAGACACAGCCCACGTCCAGCGAGTTGGACTGATGGTTCATCAACGAGAAGGTACGCTCGGCATTCTGCCAGGTGGGATCGCCGGGCAACGTGTTGACCCTCGATTCCAGGTCGTGCACCTTGATGCTCTCGCCATCGAGCAGGAACTTTTCGACGGCATCCACCGGCAGCGAGGTGAACTCGCTCTGGGTGTATTTGTTGTCGAGCATCACCCGGTTCTGGATCGCCGCCCAGCCCGTCGCCGAAGCGTTCACGGCACCGGCCTTGAACCACGACTGCGGCGGGATCGGCTCGCCCCGGTGGCAGGTGTAGCAGTTCACGCCACGCCCGTCAGAGGCCAGGTTGTGACCGTCCCAGTCGGTGTTCAGGTACTGCGTCAGCTCGATGCAGTTCTGGGTCACCTCGAGCATGTTCGCGTCAACCTCGCCGTTATCGTAAAGCACGATATCGGCACCGGTCCACTCGCTCATAGCCTTGGTGAGTTGGTCGAAGTTGGCCTGGTCCATGTCACCGAAGGCGACCACGCTGTCACCGTAGGCCTCGGCCGCGGTCGGGGTGCCTTCCGGCACCTCGACACGCTCGTAGGCAACGTATTGCGCAGCGTAGGGATCGTCCTGCGGGTTGTCCTTGACGAACTTGGACACGGCCATCCCGATGCCCCGCGGACCGGTCTGGAAGTCGGTCGTCTTGTAGGGGTTGGTGAAGACCACCGCAGACACCGCGACGATCACCGCAAAGCCAATCGTACCGACAACGATCCCCGGGCCGTAAAGCTTGGTCGGATTATCCGCGGACCATTGTTTGTACCATTTGGGGATTCTCAGCATGTCAGCCTCCTTGCCCAGTATAGGCTTCGTAGCCGTAGGGTGCGATATACTCAGGCGCGAAGTGATGCTCCTGGGCCCAGATGAACCAGTTGTCGACCACGGTGCCCGACAACAGGATGCCGATGCCGCCGGTAATCGGGGTCAGCACCGCGAACCACCACGCCCAGCGATGGATGCCTTCGATCGTGGCGTTGAAGCCCATCGTCCAGCGCCAGAACAGCGCCGTCCGCTCGGCCGCCGTGCCCCGGTCGTAGATCTGCTCCAGCTCGCGTTCGGCACCGAAGCGGGCGCCCGACAGGATCGTACCGCCGTGCATCGCAAAGAGCAGCGCAGAACCGTAGAGGAACGCGATCGAGAGCGCGTGGAACGGGTTGTAGTAGAGGTTGCCGTAGCGGATCGAGAAGGCCGTGGTCCAGTCGAGGTGCGGGAAGATGCCGTAGGGCACCATTTCCGACCAGCTGCCCATCATGAGCGGGCGGATGAGGCCCAGCACCAGGAACAGCCAGATCGCCGCGGCGAAAGCCCAGGCAATGTGCTTGCCCATCTTGTGCTCGCGGGCGAGCAGATAGGCGCGCAGCCACCAGGTCATCACCGAGACCAGAAGGAAGAAGCTGGCGATCAGATACCAGCCGCCTTCGCTCAGCGGCGGGACGCCGAGACCGTATTCCGGCCCCGGAGGCTCGAGCGCGAGCCAGAAGCCCTGGCGCAGCAACTCGACCAGCGACCAGTTCACCTGAGCGAGCATGTTGAGCCCGACGATGAAGATGGCCATGAAGCCCGAGAGCAGCCCGACGATGCCGGTCCAGCCAAGATAGATCGGACCGAGCTGGGCGTTTCCGAACCAGCCGAGCAACCCGACATGGCCGATGCCGCCGACGCGCTCCTCCATCATGTTGTTGTCGTTGTCCATGCCCCAGTCGGGCGGGCCCTGGACCTGAACCTGGGTGAAGATGTTCTGATACTCAGCCATTTTTACATCCCTCCAGCGGCGGCAGCATCCGGCCAGATCGGCAGGTCGGTCCACCAGGTCCACCATTCAGGCCACCCCTCGGTCCAGAGCGGACCCGAGATGATGATGCAGACGGCGGAGAAGAAAACCGCGTTGATGGCCAGCAGGAAGCCGACCCGGTGAATCCCCAGCGTGCCGACCGAGTAGCCGATGAAGTCGCGGAAGAACGCGTCTTCATGGTCGGGCGTCTTCGCCTCTTCGCCTTCCTCGGGGTTACAGGCGCTGAGCACCAGCGCGCCGTGCAGCGCCAGGAACATCGCCGTTGCGAAGAACAACGAGATGGCCAGCATGTGCGCCGGGTTGTAGTGGAAGTGCAGGTAGGCGTAGCCGGTGTTTGACACCCAGTCGAGGTGACTGAAGATGCCGTACGGGAAGCCGTGCCCCCAGGCGCCCATCAGCAACGGGCGGAAGACGACCAGCGTCATATAGGCCAGGATCGCGAAGCCGAACGCGATCGGCACATGATAACCAAGCCCGAGCTTGCGGCAGATTTCCACCTCGCGCAGGGCCCAGCTGATGAATGCGCCAAGGGCGCACGCCGTGATGAATTGCCATAGCCCGCCGTCGGCGAGCGGTGCGATCCCCAGACCGTAGCTGAGGTCGGGGGGGGCGATATGAATCACCCACGGGTTGAAAGTCCCCTGCATGGACGCGCCGTAGAGGATAAGCAGGGTACCGAGGGTAGCGAAGAAAACTGTCGTTACTCCGAAGAAGCCTACATAGTAAGGCCCCACCCAAAAGTCGAACAGATCGCCACCGATGAGCGTCCCTCCACGGACGCGATACTTCTTCTCAAAACTGAGCAGTGCCATCGTCTGTCTCCGCAAATGGCGGCCGTGTCCGTCCGGGCCTCAGCCGTCCTTGTCCTTGAGATCGCTGCGGGCGGAAGATCGGGGCTCCCGCCCGCAGCATTTTTCTTGTCACCTGGCCATGCCGGTGCCGTTAAGGACGGGGCGTTTAGCCCGCGGCCTTCTCGGCAGCGACGGTCAGCCAGTTGAAGTAGGGGTTGCTGAGCACGAAGAGGTGAATCATCACCGCCAGCAGCATGAGAAACACGCCTTGCACCACGAGCACACGGCGCGGATCGAAGATCATCCAGATCTTGTAGAATTTTGCCATTTCTCAGGTCCTCCTCAGAGCCACGGACGCCAGATGTACACTGCCAGGTGAGCGACACCGGCAACGGCTGCGAACAACCAAAGCCCGCTCATGTAGACAGCGTGGATTTCCTGCGCCTGCTCGTCGGTCAGACCGGTGAACGACACGTCAGATTCAGCCATTAACTTTCCTCCGGATCGTCAGACTGATGCCGCGCACCCCGGCGGCCGGGTTCCGACAGAGCCTCGTGCCCTGCCAGTATTCGCCCAACCGGGGGGATGGGCGAATTTCGTTTGTCCGCATGACCTTGGTCAGGCGGAGAAAATCATGGGCGTGATGATCCGCGCCTGGCTCCATGCCCGCGAGATCGGCCCCTTGGTGTTCAGGTCGCCCTGCTTGACCAGCGCCAGCGCCCAGGCGATCACCGCCAAGGGCAAAGCGGCCAAGAAGATGATGGCGAAATAGACGGTGAATTCCGCCCTGGGCGCACGGTGCGTGCGCACCATGTGCATGTCGGAAGTCTGATCGGTCATGATGTCCGTCCTCCTGTTGAAAGCTTTTCGATTCCGCCGGTCCTGAGGGCTTCGACGGTTTCCCGCACCACGCGCTCGGCACCCTGTTCCAGCGCGGCGCGCTCGGCGGCGTCACGCAGGGATTTGGCGGCAGAGATGCGGGTGAGAATGGGGTGTTCGGCAACGATCTTGTCGAGAAGCGCCTGGGCGTCCTCGTCCCACGGGAAGTCGCGCCGCAGCTTTGTCGGCGTGGCCGCGGCAGAGTCCATTTCGGCTCCGAGCGGCAGGATATGGAAAAGCGCGTCGAACAACGCATTACAGACTTCCTGAACCAGATAAGTGGCCCCACCGTAGCCCATAAAAGGCGTGCCGGTCGCGCGGCGGATCGCTGCACCAGGGAAGCCCGCGGGGATGAACGCAGGCTTCGGACCGTGCCCCGCCGAGAGCTCGGCAAGGTACATTTTCTCGTTGATCGAGCCGAAGACGACGAGCGGCCGATGCTGTGCCATCAGCGCGCGAACCTCGTTGTTGTTGGTCTTTGCGCCCGCTTTGCGGGCCACGGCAAAGGCGCAGGGCAGGCCCATGTCGGTTTCCAGGAAGTGCCGGATGCCGCGGGCATAGGTCTCGTTCGCCACGATGGCGAAGCTGGCCGTGGCAAAGAAATCCTGCGTGACGGAACGCCACAGGTCCCAAACGGGTTTGATCGTCGAATGCTTTTCGCGGGTGATGAAGGGCTCGGGGTCGAGGCCCAGCATCTCGCCCAGCTTGCGCAGGAACTTGGTGGTCGAGTCGATGCCCACCGGCGCCTGCAGGTAGGGCTTGCCCAGCACCTCGGCGAGGCCGCGTCCGAACTCGCGATACATCACGATATTGGCGTCGGCATTCACCAGGTTGCGCATCTCGGCCAGGTGCGCGCCCAGGGGCAGCACCATGTTGACCTCGGCGCCGATGCCTTCGACCAGCCGGCGGATCTCGGCCAGGTCCGAGGGCATGTTGAACACGCCATACATCGGCCCAAGGATATTGACCCGCGGCTTTGCGCCTTCTTCGCGCTTTTTCTCGGGGGGCATCCGGCCCTTGGTCATGCCGAACTCGGTGAAGAGCCAGGTCATCGCCCGGTCGGCCGCTTCCCATTGATCTTCGTCGATGGTGCGCGGCAGGAAGCGCTGGATATTGGTGCCCTGCGGCGTGACGCCGCCGCCGATCATCTCGGCGATGGAGCCGGTGACGACCACCGCTGGCAGCGCCGGGTCGAGCGTTTTCCAGGCGCGCTTCATCGCGCCCTCGGTGCCGTCGCGGCCCAACTCTTCCTCGCCCAGGCCGGTGACGACGATGGGCAGCTCGTGCGGCGGCAGCGCGTCGGTGTAATGCAGGACAGAGGTCACCGGCAGGTTTTCACACCCGACCGGCCCGTCGATGACGACCTGCAGGCCCTTGACGGCGGTGAACGCGTAGACCGCGCCCCAGTAGCCCCCGGCCCTGTCATGATCCTGGATCAGCATCAGATCATCTCCTGCGCCTTTTCGGCGCGGCGTTTTTTGTCCAGCTTCTTCTGGTGAGCCGCGCGGAACTCGGGGTGCAGATTCGGGTCGCCCTCCCAGACGCCGGCGGTGTCGCCCGCGCCGACGCCCTCGAAGAACTCGCGCATGTGCTCCATGCGGGCCTTGTTGGCGATGGCGGCGTTGACGACCTGCGCCAGGCTGCCGGCCCCGGCCGGGCCCATAAGGGGCCGCGCCGAGATCAGGTTGGTGAAGTAAAGCGACGGGATCGCCAACTCCTTGGCCGCCTGCACCACGGGTGTGGTACCGATGGCAAGGTCGGGCTTGATCGCTTCCATCGCCGCCTTGTCGTCTTCCAGCGAGGCGCGGTAGACGACCTTGACGCCGCGGGCCTCCAGCCAGTCGCGGTCGGCCTCGGACTGCTTGGTTCGTGCACAGGCGGTGCCGACATAGGGCACATCCGCCCCGCTTTCGATCAGCAGGCGCGCAACCAAAAGCTCCGATCCCTCGTAGCCCGACAGGGTGATCGTGCCGTCGATGGGGGCACCGGCCAGCGCGCCCTTGATGGCGGGCAGCACGGCGTTTTGCGCCGCGGCCACCTTGTCGGCCGGCAGGCCGAAGGCGTCGCCGATATTTGCCAGCCAGTCGGCGGTGCCGTCATGGCCCACGGGGGCAGAGCCCACGATGGGCCGGCCGGCGGCTTCGAATTCGCGCATCGAGGCGGTGTAGAACGGATGGATCGCCGCAACCGCGCCGCAGTCGAGCGCGGCGTAAAGCTCGCGCCATTCGCGGCAGGGCACGACGGGGCCGACGGCAAGCCCGAGCGGGTCGAGCATACGGCCGATCATTACCGGGTCGGCCGGGAACATCTCGCCCAGCAGCGTGACGGTGGGTCGGTCGGACACGCCGCCCTCGGGCGCGGCCACCGGGCCCGCCTCGGCCTCGGCCCGGGCGTAGTTCAGCATCGCGCCGGCCAGCACGTCCTTGGCTTCGGCATGGGTCGGTACGCCAAAGCCCGGCACGTCGATACCCACGATCCGCACGCCGTTGATCTCGGTCGGCAGCAGCCGCAGCGGCACGCCAGAGGCGGTGGGCACGCACAGGTTGGTGACCACGATGGCGTCGAACCGGTCAGGATCGGCCAGTTCGTGCACACTGTCGCGGATGTCCTCGAACAGCTTGCCGGTGACCAGCGTTTCCGAGCTGAAGGGCACGTAGCCCACCGACCGCCGTGCGCCGTAGAAATGGCTGACGAAGGTCAGCCCGTAGACACAGCAGGCCGAGCCCGACAGTACGGTCGCCACGCGGCGCATCCGCAGGCCCACGCGCAAGCTTCCGAAGGCCGGGCACATGCTTTGCGGCCGGTCATGGGGCCCCTGCGGGTAGTCCTTGGCGTATTGATCGAGAATTTCGGATTTCCCGGCGGCGCGCGCGGCCTTGTCCATCTCGGCGGCACCGGCATGGCAGCCCATCCCGTCGCCAAGGGCGGGGTCGGCCCCGTCGCGCTGGCCTTCGGCCGCGCGCGGGGCGCCCTCGATCACCTCGGCGGTGTGGGCCTCATCGTATTTGACCTCTTCGGTCATGCGTCCTCCATCTCCCGCACGGGCGCCGGCGCCTTTTCGGGCGCCTTTTGGGCCTCGGGTGCGGGGGTCTTGTCCTGCGCAAGGCGCTCCAGCGCCGCGTCCCAGCGGGAAAGCTCTTTGAGGTCAAACATCGTCGTAGACCACTTCCAGCGATTTCTTGGGCTTGGCGTTCTTGCCGCGCATGTCCTCGTCGGAGGCGGGCTGCAACTCGAACCCGGCGCCGGTTTCCTCGGGCGAGAAAAGGCCAAGAAGGCCGTCCTGGTCGAGCGGCGCAGGCCGGATCGGCGGCGCCTCGGCAACCGCGCTGGCCAGCCCGGCAAACAGATCGCCCCATTTGCTTTCAGAGCTTCCGACGATCTGGTAGTTCGCGGATTTCCGGCGCAGGTCCTCGTCCTGCGGGATCGCGGCGAGAACGGGGATGTTCACCGCATCGGCAAAGGCCTGCGCCTCTCCGGTGCCGTCATCCTTGTTGATCACCAGGCCCGCGACGCCGACATTGCCGCCGAGCTTGCGGAAATATTCGACCGCCGAGCAGACGTTGTTGGCCACGTAGAGCGATTGCAGGTCGTTCGATCCGACCAGGATCACCTTTTGCGCCATGTCCCGCGCGATGGGCAGGCCGAAGCCGCCGCAAACCACGTCGCCCAGGAAGTCGAGCAGCACGTAGTCGAAATCCCAATCGTGGAAGCCCAGCTTTTCCAGCAACTCGAAGCCGTGGATGATGCCGCGCCCGCCGCAGCCGCGGCCGACCTCGGGCCCGCCGAGCTCCATCGCGAAAACGCCGTTCCGCTTGAAGCAGACATCGCCGATTTTCACCTCTTCCCCGGCCAGCTTCTTCTTGGTCGAGGTCTCGATGATGGTCGGGCAGGCCTTGCCGCCGAACAACAGCGACGTGGTGTCCGATTTCGGGTCACAGCCGATCAGCAGCACGCGCTTGCCCTGCTCGGCCATCATGTTGCTGAGATTGGCCAGCGTGAAAGATTTGCCGATGCCGCCCTTGCCGTAGATCGCGATGATCTGGGTTTTCTTGGTCGGTTCGGTCACGGGAATCTCGTCGTCCAGCGGCTCATTCGCCTCGTCACGAAGGCGCTGATCGATGTCTTTGATATTCGGGACGTCAAGCGTCATGCGCGGCTCCCCAGTTCAGGATCATTTTCAGACATGCAGGATCGTTGAATGCGGTTTCATAGGCTTCTGCGGCCTCTTCCGCGGGCACCGAGTGGGTGATGAGCCCCCCCAGCGACAACGCGCCAGACTCGACGAGCTGGCGCGTTGCAATCAGGTCTTCGCGGTCCCATTCGGCAGCGATGCGCAGCCGGGCCTCTTTCATGAAGGCGGCCGGGAAGGCGAAGGAAAGCGGGTCGGTATAGAACCCGGCCAGCACCACCTCGCCGCCCTTGGCGATGCGGGTGATGAGGCTGTCGAGCAGCGACCCCACGCCCGAGGCGTCGTAGATCGTGCGGTAGTCGTGGCGCGGGTCGTCATCGGGGTGGATCACGTCATAGCCCAACGCGCCGCCCTGGCGGTCGGGGTCTATCTCCCACACGGTGGGGGCCGAGGCGCCGGCGGCGATGGTCAACCGCGCGAGCAACCTGCCCAGAACGCCGTGGCCGACGATCAGTTCGGGCATCTTCTTGTCGACGCCGGCCAGCGCGTGGCGCGCGGTCGCGGCCAGCGCCAAGAGCGCGCCCTCGGCGCCCAGCCCCGGGTCGATCTGGGTCACCCGGCTGGCATCCGTGACGATCCGCCGCGACGAACCGCCGAAGAGCCCAAAGGCCCCCTCGTAGCAATTCGCACCGGGCACGAAGACGCGATCGCCGATCTTGAAATTCGTTTCAGCCCCGGCCTCGACCACCTCGCCGGCCGCCTCGTAGCCGGGCACCAGCGGATAGCCCATCCCCGGAAAAGGGGGCATGTTTCCAGTGTAAAACAGCTTTTCGGTGCCGGTGGAGATGCCCGAATGGCTGATCTGCACGACAAGGTCCTTGGCGCCCGGCTCCGCCAGCGTCAACCGCTCGAGACCCAGCTCCCTGGGCCCTCGAAGGATGACAGCCGTCGTTTGCATTTGCGCCTCCCCCTCGATGTCGGTGAGTCCGGTGTCCGAGACTCACGTCTACGGGTGTTCAACTTTTTGTCAGTCTATTCTGACAGGGCAAAGTGTCAACCTAATTAGACATCTTAACCTGCGCCATTCGCCGCATCAGGTTTACACCCGGTCACCACCGACGTGATGAAAGGCCGTCGCGTGCGCGGGGTTTCGACCCTCTCGAACCCGGCCTTGCGCATCAGTCCGGCGATCCGCTCGGCCGAGCGTGCGCGCCCGGTTTGCATCGCCATGCAGTAAAACGCGAAATAGGCGTCGCCCGCCCGCTGAGGGTTGCGACCGCCCGACATCGGCTCGGACACGATCAGCCGTCCGCCCGGGGGCAGCGCGGTGAAAACCTTGGCCAGGAGCGCCTCGACGGTTTCATCGGCATGGTCGTACAGCACACGGATCAGCGAGATCGAATCGGCGCCCTGCGGCAGCGGGTCGTCTCGAAAGCTGCCGGCGACAACCGCAGCGCGTCCGGCCATGCCGGCCTCTTGAAATCGCGCCTCGGCGGCGGGCACCACCGCGGGCAGATCGAACAGCGTCATCTTCAGGTCCGGATAGGCTGCACCCACGGCGGCCAGAAAGGCGCCGGTGCCGCCGCCCACGTCCAGAAGGTGCCGCACCCCGTCAAGCTTGACCGTGCGCAGCGTTTCCTCGGCCACCAGCGTCTGGCTGTCGGCCATGAGTTTCGAATAACGCTCGGCCACGCTCGGGTCCTCGGCGCTGCCGGCGCCGAAGACATAGGGCCAGAACCGGGCCAGTTCGGTCTCGCCCTCGCCTTTCAGCAGCGCCACCGGATCGGCCATGTCGCGGTAGAACACCTTGTGGTGCAGGATCATCTCGCGCAGGCCCGACACGCCCATCAGCGCCGCGCCGAGGGGGGCAAGCTGATAGCCGCCCTTCACCCGCTCGAACAGATCCAGCGCGGTGGCGGCCTGGGCCAGCGCCTCTATCCGGTCCTCGGGGATACCGGTGCGCGCGGCCAGCGCCGCGGTGCATTGGGCCTCGTCGCGGAGGGCCTCCAGGAGGTCCAGTTCGACGACCGCCTGCAACACCTGCGAATAGACAAAGCCCGAAACCAGATCGAACAGCCGCTCACCCTCGCGGCGAGAGCGGCCGCGGGTGAGAAAAAACCGGCTGGCCCAGCTTTGAAAGGCGGGCGACGCGATTCGCCGGTTACGCCAGCGACGCCAACCGCCCCCCCGCGCAGGTTGCGCGGGGCCGGGTTGCGACAAGGTGTCGGTCATTATTCCGCTGCGTATTGGGCGGCCGCCGTGGGCACCAGCCGATCGGCGGTCTTGCGCACCATCTGCGCCAGCGCCGCCTCGCCCGGACAGGACGGGATCGAGGCGATGGCGCCGGACAGGATGTCGTTGAGCCGCGCCACCGCGCCCGGCACGCCGAGTTCGGACACCGCGTTGGGGCGGTTGTTGGCCTCGTCCTGATGCGCGGGCTTGCCGATCTGCTCGGCCTCCATCAGCGCGTCCTTGAGGTCGTCGGCGACCTGGAACGCCTCGCCGATGCGCGCGCCCAGCTCTTGCCAGGGCTCGGCCTCTTGCCCCGCTGCGACCGCACCCATCTGGGTCGCGGCGATGAACAGCGCCCCGGTCTTGGCCTGATGATACGCGGACAGATCGACCGTCTCTTCGCTTTCCCAGCCCTGCCCGGCGCAGATGCCGAAGGGCATGCCGGTGCGTTTGCCGAGGATGCGGATCAGCTCGACCGCGCGCTCGCAATCGTGGGGCGCGGCGCGTGCCAGCACCTCGAAGCCCATCACGATCAGGCTGTCGCCGGTCAGTAGCGCCAGCGGCTCGCCATAGGCCTTGTGCACCGTGGGCTTGCCGCGGCGGATATCGGCATCGTCGAAACAGGGCATGTCGTCATGCACCAGGCTGGCGCAGTGGATCAGCTCCAGCGCGGTGGCGGCGGCATCGGAAAGCGCCGGCTTGTCGTCACCGCAGGCCATCGCCACGCTCAGGCAGATCGTGGGGCGGATGCGCGCGCCCCCGGGCGTGACCGAGTATTCGAGCGCCGAAGCAAGCTGTGCCGGCGCCGAGTCGCCCTGCCCTTGCCGGATCGCCGCCCCTATGGCCGACTCGACACGTTGCGAAAGCCCCATTGAAAACTCCTGTCGTCTGATGCGTCAGAGCGTGTCAGCCTGACGAGACATTTGAGATTGTAAATCAGATTGGACACTCTATCCTTTCGAGTCAATATTTCTTGAGGAGAACCAATGGCCGCACCCGCCGAGAAGGTGGTTGTCATCGGCGCCGGCATGGGCGGGCTTTCGGCCGCGATCCGGCTGGCCCATGCCGGGCTGGATGTGACCGTGATCGACCGCGCGCCGGTGCCGGGCGGCAAGATGCGCACGTTCACGACCGATGCCGGGCCGGTCGATGCAGGCCCCACGGTGATGACCCTGCGACCGGTCTTCGAAGAGCTTTTCGACAGCGTCGGCGCCCGTCTCAGCGACTATGTGACGCTACACCGTGAAGAGGTACTGGCCCGACACTGGTGGCCCGATGGCAGCACGCTGGATCTTTACGCTGACCAGGCGGCCAGCGCCGAGGCGGTGGGCGCCTTCGCGGGCGCCCGGGCCAGGGCCGAGTTCGAGGCGTTCTGCCGCCGCGCCAAGCGCCTGTTCGAGGCGTTCGACGCGCCGATGATGCGCGCGGTCACCCCTTCGATGGGCCGTCTCACCGCCCATGTGATGCGGCACCCCGCGCTTATCCCGGCCATGGCGCCGCACAGGACGCTGGCGCAAAGCCTTGCGGCGCAGTTCTCGGACCGCCGGCTGGCCCAGCTTTTCGGCCGCTACGCCACCTATGTGGGCGGCTCGCCCTTTCGTTCGCCGGCCATTCTCGGGCTGGTCTGGCATGCCGAGGCCCAGGGGGTCTGGCGGGTCGAGGGCGGTATGCACCAGCTGGCCCGGTCGCTGGAGCGTCTCGCGCGGGCGCAAGGCGTGAGCTTTCGCTTTGAAACCGCCGCCACGCGCATAGAGATACAGAACGGCGCGGTCGCGGCGGTCTATCTCGACGACGGCACCCGCCTGCCGGCCGAGCGCGTGGTCTTCAACGGCGACCCCGCGGCGCTTGGCGCCGGGCTGATGGGCGAGGCGCTGCGCGATGCTCTGCCAGAGGCCGCGACCCGGCCCCGCAGCCTGTCGGCCTATGTCTGGAGCTTTGCGGCGGTGCCCCACGGGCCCGAGATGGTGCATCACAACGTGTTCTTCTGCGACGCGCCCGAGAACGAGTTCGGCCCCATCGCCGAGGGCCGTATGCCCGAGGACCCAACGCTCTATATCTGCGCCCAGGACAGGGGCACGGGCCAGCAGCCCGACGGGATCGAACGCTTCGAGATCATCATGAACGCCTCCCCTTCTGCGGACGGGGCCGAGGCGACGGACGAGGAGAAAGAGACGTGCCGGACACGCACCTTCCAAACGCTGGCCCGGTTCGGGCTGACCTTCGATCCCCGGCCCGGGGTGCAATGGCTGACAACGCCCCGTCATTTCGCACGTCTGTTTCCGGCGTCGGAAGGCTCCCTCTACGGGCGGAGCCCGCACGGGCTGATGGCGGCCTTTCAGAGACCGACGGCCCGTCTGACGGTGCCGGGGGTCTACCTGGCGGGGGGCGGGGCGCATCCGGGGGCGGGCATTCCCATGGCAACCCTCTCCGGCCGGCACGCGGCCGCGGCGATATTGACGGACCTTGCTTCAACCTCGACGTCCCGCCCGACGGCTATGCCTGGTGGTACGTCGACGGCATAAGCAACGACGGAAATCAACAGATCTCGATCATTGCCTTCATCGGCTCGGTCTTCTCTCCGTGGTACCGCTGGTCGGGCCGCAAGAACCCCGAAGACCACGTCTGCATCAACGTGGCCACCTACGGGCGCGGCGGGCGCTGGACGATGACCGACCGCGGCCAGCCCGCGCTGCGCCAGACGCCGACAACCTTTCAGGTGGGGCCCTCGTCGCTGCGCTGGGAGGGCGGCAAGCTGATCGTCGAGATCGACGAACTGGCCTGGCCGCACATGCACCGGCTCAAGGGCCGGGTGACAGTGACGCCTTCGGCGGTCACGGACGTCGAATTGCCGCTCAAGGCCGATGGCAGCCATGTCTGGCGCCCCTTCGCGCCGTCGTCGGAAATCGAGGTCGACCTGAACCAGCCGGGCTGGCACTGGACGGGCCACGGCTATTTCGACGCCAATTTCGGGATCCACGCGCTGGAAGACGATTTCAGCTATTGGACCTGGGGCCGGTTCCCGACGCACGACAACGGCGCCTACTGCTTTTACGACGCGACGGTGAGGGATGGCTCGGAATTGGCGGTTGGCCTGCATTTCGGTGCCGATGGCACGGTCGAGGTGATCGACGCGCCGCCGCGCACCCGGTTCCGCCGGTCGCTGTGGCAGGTGCGGCGCGAGACCCGGGCCGACCCGGGCTATGTGCCCCACCAGGTGCATGACATGCTCGACGCGCCGTTTTACTGCCGCTCGACCGTGCGCACCAAGGTCTTCGGGGAAGAAATGGTGGGCGTGCACGAGGCGCTCGACCTCAACCGCTTCGCCTCGCCCTGGCTGAAGCCGATGCTGGCCGTCAAGGTGCCCCGCCGGCGCGGCTGGCGCTTTGCCGAGTAGGGCCCGCGTCGCACCAGCGGCGGGCCAATAAAACCCTCGGCGTTGCGCCAGGCGGCCTCAGGCCGCCTGCATCTCGGATGCACCGGGGTTGCGCCGCCAGATCACGAAATTCAGGGCGAAGGCATAGCTTGTCCAGACGAGATACGGCGCCACCAGCAGGCCGGCCGTGAGGTCGACCCGCCAGAACGCCACCACCATCGCCAGCACCGACGCCCACATGCCCAGCAGCACCACGAGCGCCGGGCCGAGCCGGTGAAGGCCGAAAAAGACCGGCGACCAGAGCGTGTTGAACACGATCTGCAGGCCCCAGATTGCCAGCGCGTAGATCACGCCGGGATGACCCGAGACCGCAACCCGCGTGGCGGCCACCGCCATGGCGATGTAAAGCACCAGCCAGGCCAGCGGGAACAGCCAGTTGGGCGGCGTCCAGCCCGGTTTGTCCAGCCGGTCGTACCACGAGCCGGGCGAAAAAAAGGCGCCGGTCGAACCGGCCGCCATGGCAGTGCCCATGAAGAGGGCGAACAGCATCCAGTCGAAGCTCACGGTGGGCCTCCTGCGCTAAGGGCGAAAATCGAATCTTCTTCTTAGCTAGCGCGCCGCGCCGACGTGGCCAATGCGTCACGCCGCGCGCGCTCGCGCGCTTCGAGCTGCGCCAGCACAGAGATCAGTTCGCCGGTGCGGCCCTGGCCCCAGGGGCTGTGGTCGGGTTTGGTATCGGCGGCGGCCTCGACCAGATAGGCAACTTCGGGCAGCGGCTTGGCATAGAGTACCGCCGAGCGCGGCATCACCGCGCCGGAGCCGGCCTTGATTGCCGATGCCGCAAGCCAGCCGAGTTTCTGCGTCTTGGTGGTATGCGCACGCCGCGTGATGCTGTCATAATCGGCGCGGCCGAGTTCGGCCGCGATGCCGGCGTAGATATACCGCGCCGCAAACATGCCCGGGCGGCACGACAAGGGCAGCTCGGACAGACCAGCCTCGGCCCGGAAATAGAGACGGTTGGCATCGGCGACCAGCCGTTTGACCATGCGCCGGATCTCGGGCGTCGGCCGCGGATCGGAAAGAAACGCCTCGGGGTCGAGCCCGGCGTCTTCGAACCAGTCCAGCGGCAGGTAGAGCCTTCCGGCGCGCGCATCTTCGCCCACGTCGCGGGCGATGTTGGTCAGCTGCATCGCCACGCCCATGTCGCAGGCCCGCGCCAGCGCATAGGGGCAGCGCACCCCCATCAGCACGGTCATCATCGCCCCCACGGCCGCGGCGACCCGCGCGGAATAGGCGTAGACGCCCGACAGCGTGGGATAGCGCCGCTCCATCGCGTCCCACGCCATGCCTTCCAGCAGGGCCTCGGGCAGGGTGCGGGGCATGGCGAACTGTTCGACAACGGCGGCGAAGGCCCGGTCGGCGGGCGCATCGCGGGGCGTGCCGCGATATATCAGCTCCAACCGCTCGCCAAGGCTGAGCACCGCGGCGCTTTTCTCGTCGGTCAGGTCCACGGAATCGTCGGTCAGCCGGCAAAAGGCGTATAGCGCCAGCGCCGGGTCGCGCACCCGCCCCGGCAAAAGCCGCGAGGCCGCGTGGAAAGAGTACGACCCGGTGCGGATCGCTGCTTCGCAATAGGCGAGGTCCGCCGGTGCAATCATGTCACTCGGCCGCGACATGTGCCGCATCGGGCACGAGTTTCGCCAGCACCTCGGCCGAGGTGATCACGCTGGGCAGGCCCGCGCCGGGATGCGTCCCGGCGCCGACGAGGTAAAGCCCGCCGACCTCTTCCGACACGTTGTGGGGACGGAAATTGGCGCTTTGCAGGATCCGCGGCTCCATCGAAAAACCGGCGCCGTGGGGCGAGCGGTAGCGGTCGCGGAACGTCTCGGGCGTGAAATAAGTGCTGGCGGTCACGCGCTCGCCCAGACCGGGCAACAGCGACTCTTCCATGAAATCCTGCACCATCTTGCGGTAGCGCTCGCCCATCGCCGTCCAGTCCACCGGCGCGCCGTCATGCAGGTTGGGCACCGGCGAGAGGGCGTAGAACGTGTCGTCACCCTCGGGCGCGCAGGAGGGGTCGGACACCGAGGGGCGGTGGATGTAAAGGCTCATGTCCGCGGCCAGGTGATCGGTGCGGAAGAAAATGTCGCGCACCAGCCCCTTGTAGCGCGGCCCGTTCAGCACGGTGTGGTGGCCCACGTCGGACCACATGTCGCGTGTGCCCTTGGTGCCGAAATACCAGACGAACAGGCCCATCGACCAGCGGGTCCGGTCGAGCCGGCGGTCGGTCCAGCGCTTGCGCTTGTGGTTGCGAAGGAGCCGCTGGTAGGTAAAGCCCGAATCGGCGTTCGACACCACGATATCGGCCGGGATCACCTCGCCCCCGGCCAGCTTTACGCCGCGCGCGCGGCCGTCCTTGACGAGGATCTCGTCCACCTCGGTTTCCATCCGCATGAGGCCGCCCTGCCCGGCCACGACATTGGCCATGGCCTGGGCGATCGCCGCGACGCCGCCCATGGCGTAATGCACCCCGAATTCCTTTTCGAGGTAGCTGACGAGGATGTAGGTCGAGGTCACGTTGAACGGGTCGCCGCCGATGAAGAGCGGGTGAAACGACAGCGCCATGCGCAGGCGCTCGTCCTTCACCCGGTGCGCGGCGTGCGCGTAGACCGAGCGGTCGGCGCGGTGCAGGCCGAAAACCGGCAGCACCTTGATGAGGTCCCACCACTTGTTCATCGGCTTGCGGCCGAGGTTCTCGAACCCGAACCAGTAGCGTTTCTCGCTGTCTTTCAGAAACCTGTCATAGCCGGCCAGGTCGCCAGGCGACAGCCGCGCGACTTCCGCGCGCATCTTTTCGGTGTCCTGCCGCGCGGTGAACCGCTCGCCATCGGGAAAGACGATCTGGTAAAACGGGTCCATCGGCACGAGGTTTACATCGGCGTCGAAATCGCGCCCGCAGGCGGCCCAGAGCTCGCGGAAGATCTGCGGCACTGTGACGATGGTGGGGCCCAGATCGAACCGGTGGCCGTCCATCCACAGCGCCGAGCCGCGCCCGCCAGGCACGTCCAGCTTGTCGATCACCGTGACGCGATAGCCCTTGGCGCCCAGCCGCATCGCGGCCGCCAGACCACCCAGCCCCGCGCCGATTACGATGGCATGCGGCCCTCGCGCGCGCGCGGCTTCGTCTGCCAGTTCGGGATCGACTCGTGTCATCATGTCGCTAGGTTAAACCTGTCTAGTTTAGTTTACAATGACTCCTAGCCTAAGCGTTCGCAGAGGGGCACCGCCCTTGCGGTCGCACCCAAAGTGTCACACATACTTGACAGTCTCGAAGGAGAATCGCTCATGCAAGTCACCACGATCAGCTTTTTTCGGTACGACAACTGGGCGTCACGGCTGGAAGCGTTCAGCCAGATGGCACGCGGACGGTTCGCGCTGAAGAACGAGCCGGGGCTGGAGTTCTTCAAGATGCTGGGCACCGGGTCCGACGAGGGCTTCAACCCGCGCCCGAACGTGGATGTGAATGCGATCCTCTGCGTCTGGGTCGACATGGACGCCGCCGAGCAGGGGCTGGCCAAGAGCATCACGCACAAGACCCTGCGCGATCATTCCTGCGAAACCTACACCATCTACCTGGCGCCCACTTCGGCGCGCGGCATGTGGTCCGGCGTCGAGCCGCTGGATGTCACCGAAAAGCCCGACGACAGCGGCAACATCGCCGTGCTGACCCGTGCCACCGTCAAGCTGCCCCTGGCGCTGCAATTCTGGTCCCAGGTGCCGGAAGTTCAGGAACGGGTGGCCAAGCACCCCAACTGCGTCTTCCATATCGGCATGGCGGAGGTGCCCTGGGTGCAGCAGGTGACCTTCTCCCTGTGGAACAACGCCGACCAAATGAGCGGCTTTGCCTATGGCGATTGCCCGCATGGCCACGCGGTTGAAAAGGTCCGCGAAGGCGACTGGTTCAAGGAAGAACTGTATGCCCGCTTCAACATCCTGAAAGAAGAGGGTACGTGGGAGGGCGGAAGCCCGATGAGTCTGCTCGCCACGGGCCGTACATTTGACGAACCCAAGTCGGCGCCGAAGAAGAAGAAAAAGAAGGCGCCGAAGAAAACGGAAGAACCTGCATGACACAACCCTTTCCCTTCTCCGCGATCGTCGGCCAGGAGGAGATGAAACAGGCGATGGTACTGACGGCCATCGACCCTGCTATCGGTGGCGTTCTGGTCTTTGGCGATCGCGGGACGGGGAAATCGACGGCGGTCAGGGCGCTCGCCGCGCTCTTGCCGCCGATCCAGGTGGTCGCGGGCTGCCCGGTGAACTCTCCCACGCTCGACAAGTGCCCCGAATGGGCGCATGTCGGTCAGCATGACATCGTCGAGCGGGCCACCCCCGTGGTGGACCTGCCGCTCGGCGTCACCGAAGACAGGGTGGTCGGCGCGCTCGATATTGAAAAGGCGCTGACCTCGGGCGAAAAGGCGTTCGAGCCGGGGCTGCTGGCGCGCGCCAATCGCGGGTATCTCTATATCGACGAGGTCAACCTCTTGGAGGACCACATCGTCGACCTGCTGCTCGATGTCGCCCAGTCGGGCGAGAACGTGGTCGAGCGCGAGGGGCTGTCGATCCGCCATCCGGCGCGCTTTGTCCTCGTCGGCTCGGGCAACCCCGAAGAGGGCGAATTGCGCCCGCAGCTGCTCGACCGGTTCGGACTGTCGGTCGAAGTGGTCTCGCCCAAGGATATCGACGTGCGAATCGAAGTGATCCGCCGCCGCGACGCCTATGAAATGGACTACGAGGGCTTCATGGCCCATTGGCTGCAAGAAGACGCGGTGCTGCGCGACAAGATCCTCGCCGCGCGTGCCCATCTCGGCCAGGTCCAGACCCCCGACTCGATGCTGCGCGATTGCGCCGAGCTGTGCCTCGCACTGGGGTCCGACGGGCTGAGGGGCGAACTGACACTGTTGCGCGCCTCGCGCGCTTTGGCCGGGTTCGAGGGCGCCGAGGAAGTGACCCGCGAACATGTGCGCAGCGTCGCGTCCTCCTGCCTGCGGCACCGGCTGCGCCGCGACCCGCTGGACGAGGCGGGCTCGACGACGCGCGTCGCCCGCGTGGTGGAGGAGGTGCTGGCGTGACAACGCCGATGTCGCCTTGGGAACGGGTGGAGACGGCGCTGGCTGCGCTGGCCGTCGATCCCGCTGGCCTGGGCGGCATGTGGCTGCGCGCCCGGTCCGGCCCGGTGCGCGACCGCGTTGTCGCGGGGCTGTCGGTCATCCCCCTGCCCCAGCGCCGGCTGCACCCCTCGATCGGCGACGAACAGCTTTTCGGCGGCATCGACCTGGCCGCGACGCTGGCCTCCGGCAAGGTGGTGGAACGGGCCGGCATCCTGGCCAAGCCCGCGCTCCTGGTGCTGCCAATGGCCGAGCGCGCGACGCCGGGCCTCGCCGCGCGGCTGGCCGGGGCGCTCGACCAGAATATCGGCCATTGCCTGGTCGCGCTCGACGAAGGCGCCGAGCCCGACGAGGCGCTGCCGGTGGCGCTGAATGACCGGCTGGGCGTGCATGTCGACCTCGACGCGCTGCCTTGGGGCGAGACCGATCCGCTGGAGCTGGACCCCGAGGGGCTGGCCGCCGCGCGGGCACGGCTGGCGGCGGTGCGCGCCGCGCCGGGCATCCTGGAAGACCTCACCATCGTGGCCGTTCGGCTGGGCATCGACAGTCTGCGCGCACCCATGCTGGCGCTGCGCATGTCCAAGGCGCTGGCCGCGCTGGCCGGGCAGAGCGAGGTCGAGACCGACGACGTGGCCGCCGCGGTCGAGCTGGTGCTCGCACCTCGCGCCACCCAGTTCCCCGAGCCCGAGCCCGAAGAGCCGCCTGAGGACGACACCCCGCCCCCGCCCGAGGACCCGCAGGACGACCCCGACGGTGGCGACGAGGGCGAGCAATCGCTCGACGACCTGCCGCTGCAGGACATCCTGCTGGAGGCCGCCCAGGCCGCGCTGCCCGCCGACCTGCTGGCCCAGCTTGCCGCCGGCAAGGCCCAGCGTGGCCAGGGCGGCGCGGGCGCAGGCGCCAAGCGCAAGGGCAACCGGCGCGGCCGGCCGATCCCGTCGCGCCGGGGCCGGATCGACGGGCAGACCCGCGTCGACATCATCTCGACGCTCCGCGCCGCCGCGCCGTGGCAGACCATCCGCCGCCGCGACTCGCTGATCGAGCGCAAGCTGCATATCCGCACCGACGACATCCGCGTGAAACGCTACGAGGAAAAGAGCGACCGTTTGCTGATCTTCGTGGTCGATGCCTCGGGCTCGGCCGCGATGACGCGCCTGGCCGAGGCCAAGGGCGCAGTCGAGCTGCTGCTGGCCGAGGCCTACGCCCGGCGCGACCACGTGGCCCTGGTGGCCTTTCGCGGCGAGGGGGCCGAGCTGCTGCTGCCGCCCACCCGGTCGCTGGTACAGACGAAACGGAGGCTGGCCGCGCTGCCCGGCGGCGGCGGCACGCCGCTGGCCGCGGGGCTGCGGCTGGCGCTGGAGGTGGCGACCACCGCGTCGGGGCGGGGCATGACGCCCACCGTGGCGCTGTTGACCGACGGGCGGGCCAACATCACGCTTGAGGGCACCGCCAACCGGGCCATCGCCGCCGAAGACGCCACGCGCATGGCCCAGGCGCTGCGGCTGAACAACCTGCCCGGCATGGTGATCGACATGGGGATGCGTCCCGAGCGCAGCCTCAAGGTGCTGGCCGATGCGATGGGCGCGCCGTACATTCCCCTGCCCCGTGCCGATGCCAACCGCCTGTCCTCGGCGGTTTCGGCGGTTCTGGACGCCTGAGCCGATGGACTGGCGGCGCGACGGCGCGGACTGGCCCAACCGCCAGTATTCGCGTTTCGTGCGCCACCGGCCCCACTACTGGCATGTGCAAGAGGCCGGCGAGGGCCCGTTGGTTCTGCTGCTGCACGGCACCGGGGGCGCGACCCACAGCTGGCGCGACGTGCTGCCGATCCTGGCAGAGCGGTACAGGGTGGTCGCGCTCGACCTGCCCGGACAGGGCTTTACCAAGATGGGCGCGCGGCAACGCTGCGGGCTGGATCCGATGAGCGCGGACATCGCCGCGCTGATGGCCAGCGAGGGGCTGACGCCAGAGGCCATCGTCGGCCATTCCGCGGGCGCGGCCATCGCGCTGCGCATGGTCAGGCACCTGCCCCAGCCGCCGCGGGCCATCGTCGGCATCAACGCGGCGCTGGCCAATTTCGCCGGCATGGCCGGGTGGCTTTTCCCGATGACGGCGCGGATGCTGTCGCTCAACCCGTTCACCGCCTCCATGTTCGCCCGGTTCACCGCGTCGGAGGCCAGCGTGCGCGCGCTCATCGGCTCGACCGGCAGCGAACTCAGCCCCGAGGGGCTGGCGCTTTATCATCGGCTGATCTCGGACCGCCACCATGTGGACGCGGCGCTGACCATGATGGCGCAATGGACGCTGGACGGGCTGCAGGCCGAATTGCCGGACATCGACACGCCCTGTCTCTTTATCACCGGCGCGCGCGACCACGCCGTCCCGCCCCGCGAGGCACGGCGCGCGGCCGAGCGGATGCCCAGGGCCGAACTGGCCGAGTTTCCCGAACTCGGGCATCTTGCGCACGAAGAGGCCCCCGGCCCGGTGACCGAGCCGATCATGGCGTTTCTCGATCGCCACATCCCGCGCTGAGCCGAAAACCAAAAAGGCCGCCGAAAAACCGGCGGCCCTTTCGTCATACCGAAAAGCGATTACTTGGCGAGGTCTGCAAGATAGGCGTAGACGTCGATCGCTTCCTGCTCCTTGCGGACCTTGTGGGTCATCGCACCGCGGGCCTTGGCATCATCCAGATACTCGCGCAGGTAGGAGGTCGGGTCCTGCACGTAGCTGACGAACTCTTCCTCGGTCCAGACCAGGCCCTCTTCTCCCGCTTCTTCCATCGACTTGGAGTAACGGAAACCTTCGATATGACCGGCCTGGCGCCCGGCGACGCCATAAAGGTTGGGTCCGACCTTGGCGGCGCGGCCGGCCAGCGTTTCGCCCTCGTCGTTCTCGACGACGTGGCAGGCGATGCATTGACGGAAGGCTTTCTCGCCGGCAGCGGCGTCGCCCGACGCCTCGACCATGCCGCCATGGCTCTCGGCCAAGACGGGAGCGGCGGCGGCAAGGCTCATCGCGGCGGCCAGCACCAGGTTCATTTTCATGCGTCTCTCCCTGACTTCAAAACAACCGCGGGTACCATGTAGCGCCGGCCGGTCGGCGTCAATCGCTTCACACGACAAATTCAGGCGACTGCATGTGAAATGGCACACTGCTGCCAGAGCGTGGACAGCGCCGCGACCAGATGGTCGATATCGGCCTCGGTGTGCAGCGGCGAGGGTGTGATGCGCAGCCGCTCGGTGCCTTTGGGCACGGTGGGGTAGTTGATCGGCTGCACGTAGATGCCCCACTCTTCCATCAGGATGTCGCTGATCATCCGGCATTTCACCGGGTCCTTGATCATGACCGGGATGATGTGGCTGGGGTTGGGCAGATGCGGGATGCCCTCGGCATCGAGACGCGCGCGCAGGCGCGCCACGTTGCGCCGCTGTTTCTGCCGCTCCCAGTCGCTGAGCTTTAGATGCCGGATCGAGGCGGTGGCCGCCGCCGCGACCGCGGGGGGAAGCGCGGTTGTGAAGATGAACCCGCTGGCGAAGGAGCGAATGAAATCGCAGAGCGCGGCCGAGCCGGTGATGTAGCCGCCGACCACACCGAACGCCTTGCCCAGCGTGCCCTCGATCAGCGTGATCCGGTCGGCCAGCCCCTCCTGCTCGGAGATCCCGCCGCCGCGGGCGCCGTAAAGGCCGACCGCGTGGACCTCGTCGAGATAGGTCATCGCGCCATGCTTTTCGGCGACCTCTACGATCTCGGCCATCGGGCAGATATCGCCGTCCATCGAGTAGACGGATTCGAACGCCACGATCTTGGGCCGGTCCGGGCCGACCGCGGCGAGCTTGCGATCCAGATCCTCGGGGTCGTTGTGGTTCCATATCACCTTGTCGGCGCGGGAATGGCGGATGCCCTCGATCATGCTGGCGTGGTTCTGCGCATCCGACAGGATCACCGCGTTGGGCAGCCGGCTGCCCAGGGTCGAGAGCGCGGCCCAGTTCGACACGTAGCCCGAGGTGAACAGAAGCGCCGCCTCCTTGCCGTGCAGCTCGGCCAGTTCGCGCTCCAGCAACAGGTGGTGGTGGTTGGTGCCCGAAATGTTGCGCGTCCCGCCGGCGCCGGCGCCGCAGCGTTCCACCGTCTCGACCATGGCGCGCGTCACCTCGGGGTGCTGGCCCATGCCGAGATAGTCGTTCGAGCACCAGACGGTCACCTCGCGGTCGTCTTCGTCGTCGCGGTTCTTGGCGCGGGGAAACGCGCCGCACTGGCGCTCCAGATTGGCGAAAATCCGGTAGTTTCCCTCTTGCTTGAGCGCGTCGAGCTGTCCCTGGAACGCAGCTTCAAAATCCATGGGCGTCTCCCCCTGTCATCTTGGTTGTCTTTTCCTTGGTCTTGCGGGCCGGCAGCATCCACCGCCAGAGTTTCTCGTCGGGCAGCGGCAGCACCATCAGCCAGTGCTCCAGCAGCGCCAGCGCCGTCAGCGCCGATAGCAGGGCAAACCCGACCTGTTCATGGGGCGCGGCGGTGACCATCAAGCGTTCCAGCCAGCAATAGACAGCAAAGCTGAGCGCCGAGACCGAAATCGGGAACATCCAGTTCATCTTCGAGATGCGGAAATGGCTGGGCAGGTGGGCCAGCGGTGTCGGCAGGAACTCGGTGTTGATCTTGGGCACGCCGAGAAAGAGGTTCAGCTTGGCAGAGATGCGCGCGAAGAACAGGACGATGAACGTCCACAGGCCGACCGTGTTCGGCGCGTCCTGGCTGGTCAGTACCATGGCGAAGACGACGATCACCAAGAGCGTCTCGTGATAGGCGATGGTGCCGTAGGCGCGCACGAACCTTTCCCAGCCCGTCACCTCGTCGTCGCAATGGTGCCGGTTCGGCCCGGTGATCACCCCGGTCAGGAAGGCCAGTTCGATCCAGCCCCAGATGCCGATGGCCGCCAGGAAGGCGCCGTAAGAGGCGGTGACGGTTTCCATGTGCCGCGTCACCTCGAAGGCGGCGATGGCGAAGGCCAGCACCGGCAGGGTAAAGAGCGCGGCCCGCTGGTGGGCCGTCCGCCCGCGGTGTTCCGCGCGGCGGACGATGACCAGGATCGCCCCGGTGGAGAACCACCAGATAAACAGCGCCAAGAGCGCGGCGACCCAGGTCGCGCCCATCAGTAGACGGGCTCCAGACGCGTCGAGGCAGGCACCTCATGGCGCTTGGCGGGGATGGTGTAGAGCATGGCAAACGCCGTCGCCGCCCGGGCGCCGGCCGAGGCCTCGGCCAGCTTGCCGCCCAGCCCGCCCTTGCGCTTGGCCGCGTCCATGTCGGCGCTGGCGCGCTGCAGCATCTTCAGCCCTTTCGCCCAGCGCGGGTGGTCGATGTCCAGCGTGATCGGGAAGATCTGCTTCGACAGGTCCGAGGTCTTGCGGAACACCTCGTGCCCGTACCAGTCGGTGTCGACGCCCAGCGCCTCGTGAAAGGCCGGCCGCTGGTGGTCGCGCACATGCATCGTTGCGAACACCGCCGTCAGGAAGAACTTGATCCACAGCACGTTGCCGCCCGAGGTCAGCCTGGGGTCGGTCTTCATCAATAGCGCGAAGGCCTCGCCATGGCGGAACTCGTCGTTGCACCACTCCTCGAACCACTTGAAGATCGGGTGAAAGCGTCTTTCGGGATTTTCCTGAAGGTGCCGGAAAATCGTGATGTACCGGGCATAGCCGATCTTTTCCGACAGGTAGGTGGCGTAGTAGATGAACTTGGGCCGGAAGTAGGTGTATTTCTTCTTCTGGGTCAGAAATCCCAGGTTCACCGCGATCCCGGCCTCGCGCAGCGCGTCATTGATAAACCCTGCATGGCGTGCCTCGTCGCGGGCCATGAGCTGGAACAGCTCGGTGACGTCCTTGTTCGCGCCGCGGCGTTTCATCTCCTTGTACAGCACGCAGCCCGAAAACTCGGCCGTGCACGAGCTGATGAGAAAGTCGATGAACTCTTTCTTCAGGGCCGGCTCCATACCGTCCCAGTCGACCGTGTCCCAGTTCTCGTCCTTCTTGAAGTGGCCCTTGTTGGGGTCGGCCTTCATCTCGGCGATCAGCGCGTCCCAGTCGGTGCGCACGGGGGAGACGTCGATCGAGTCGAGCTCTTCGAAATCGGTGGTGTAGAAGCGCGGCGTCAGCAGGGTGTCCTGCATCGCCACGGCGGTGGCGGTTTCGCTGTCGAGAACGGCCTGGCTCTCCTGGATCGCGAGACCCTCTTCGACGGTGGTCGCATCTGCGGTATGGACGTTCATAGCGTGGCCTCCTCGGAGAAGGAGAACTCACAGAGCTCCATGACCTCGAAATCGCCGGTCATGCGCGTCCAGAGACGTTCCAACGCGCTGGCGCGCATGATCGTCGCCGTGCGGTCCTCGCTCACCACCTCGCCGTAGGGGGCCATGATCTCGGGGCCGTGCACCTGCACCTCGTCGCCCGGATAGACGACTGCCCCGTTGTTGAAGCGTACATGCGCGTGAAGGCTTTCGAACTTGTGAGAGACTTCAACCGTGCAGGGCGCAGTCTCCTTTTCTCGGGTAAATAGTCCCATTTCTCGGTTCCCTGTTTTTTGTGGTGAGGGGCATGTTCCGTTACCCCTCGACGTCGTCCAGCAGTCGCGCGAAAACTGCCGCGTTATCGGCACCAAAGCCGATGAGCTCTGCGCGCCAGCCGGTGGCATCGTCGCGCAAAGAGAGCCGGCCGTCCTTGAAGCGGACCAGCCGGATTGGGGCGTCGAGCGGGGCGCCGTGTTTCTTGCGCTCCCGTTGCAGCACCCGCCAGACGCCGGCGACAAAGCCGCCTTCGTCTTCCGCGTATTCGGCGATGATTTCGCCTTCCGGAGTCAGCACCGTGGCCGAGCCGGACATCGAGCCTTGCAGCACGATGGGCCGTTCCTTGTCGATCCCCACGCTGTCGTCGGGATTGGCGGAAAGCGGCCTGTCGGTGATCCTGGCATAGGCCACGATCAGAAGCGAGCAGAGCACCAGGGCGAAAACCGCCTTGAGCAGCACCGGCGGGATCATTTCCTCGTCATCGTGGTGGTGCCCGCGGACGGGTTTTTTCGGATCTTTCATGGGTTACTCCGCTGCGACCGCGTCATCTTTGACGCGGGCGATCTTGGGTTCGGCAACCCGCGTTTCCGCTGCGCCGGCGATGATCTTGGCGACCATCGCCGCGTCAGGGATGCAGCGAAACGCGGGTTCCGTACGGGCCATCCGCCAGGGACGGACATGAGGCCAGCACATCAGGTAGGAAAACCGGTGCGTTCCCATCAGTTCGAAGGCGATGGTGCCGGTGCCGGATTTCCGCAAGGCCAGGTTGGCGTTGCCGATCCAGGTATAGGGAAGGTTCAGCGTCATCGAGAGCGCCGCGCCGATGCGCAGCACGACCCGCTTGTTGGTCACCGTGTAGACCGCGGCCCGCGCCTGCAAAAAGGCCATCAGCATCAGCAACCCGCAGCCCGCCACCCCCATAAGCAGGAAGATCGAGGCCGAGGCCACGGCGGTCGGAACCGGCATGGTTTCGGCCGCCACCACGGCCCGCCAGAGGAAGAGCACGACGAAATACCCCGCCACCCAGTAAAGCGAGAGCCCCTCCTTGGCGAGCGCCCACCAGTCGGGCGCCCCCTGCCAGAGGATTTCCTCGCCCTCGGGGAGCTTCGCGGGCAGGCCGCGAACGGGCTCGAATTCTTCGAATTCGTCGTGCGCCATTTCCTTATCCTCAGATTTGCGACTCGAGCCGCTCCTCGATGTCGGCGTAGAGCTTGCCGCCGGCGTAGTAGGCGCAGATCTTCTCTTCCTCGAGCTTGGTCACCTGGGTCGGCGACTTGGTCGTGGGAACGTTGGCAAAGTGCTTGCCATAGATCGAGTGCACCTTGACCGTCGGCTTGGTCCAGCTGACCCTGGCCAGGGTCAGAGGCAGCAGGCGTTTGCCGCCACCATGCTCCGCGTCGAGTTCGACCTCGAGGTAACGGATCATCGACTCGGGCTCATCGACCCACAGGTCGACCACGCTGCCCACGGCCTCACCGTCACCGGCGACGACCGTCATGCCGCGCGGGTCGCGCCCGGCCGAGACGTGGAAGCTGTCGAGCACCGCCATCGGCTGGATCTTGGGATGGCCCTTGCCGTCAAGTTCGGGCTCGTCCTCGCGCATGCACCAGGCAGCCGGTCCAACACCGTCGGCGAACGGGTCGCCGGTGGGATCGAACGGGAAGCCGCCGCTACCGTTGAGCTGCTTCATTGCCAGGCCTTCGATGGCGCGCGGGTCGCGATTGCCGTTGGGCACGGTCACTTCGCCGCGGCCGTGGGGCAGCTTGAAGGTCTTTTGCTCAGGCAGCGGGAACAGGCCCTGGTTGGGCGCGGGGTTACCGTTCTCGTCCTCGAGCGGGAAGCCCTCGTGCATGTTGGCGCGCTGCAGGTAGAAGATCAGCAGCGCGAAGAATAGCCAGAACAGCCAGATCGACAGACTGGCAAGGTCGAAATTTCCAAAGAAGGTTGCCACCATGGGTTTGATCCTCCGGGTCAGGTGGGAAGGTCGGCCAGCCCGATCTTGGCCGAGGTTTCCCTGTTGGGATTGGGTTGGATACCCCTGTGCCGCATAAGCGGCCCAAGGACGATGAGTGTCAGGAACAGAAGCGCGATCTCGATGTTGTAGACCGCGGCATAGCCGGTGGCGGGGGTGTTGAGCCCCTCGCCGAGCGCGCCCGAAAGCGCGATATGGTTCAGAGCGTCACGCAGCGTGCCGCCGAAGGCCGTGGCCAGCCCCGCAGCGGTGGCCTGGGCCGCGCCCCAGGCGCCCAGCGCCAGACCGCGCCCGGCGGCACCGCCGACGGGCATGGTCATCGCGGCAGTGAGCGTGGCCACGGCGAAGAGACCGCCGCCGAAGCCGATGCTGCCCGCGCCGGCAAAGAAGACCGGCGCCGAGACCAGCGGACCCGCGAAGATCACCGCGGAGAAACCGACGATGCCCGCGAGGATGCCGAGGCTGGCCATGCGGTAGGCGCTCATCCCCGCCGACAGCCAGCGTGCGGCCAGGCCGAAGCCGACGAGCGCGCCGGCGGCCCACATACCCGTCAGCATCGTCGTCGACGAGACCGACAGGCCGAGGATTTCACCGCCATAGGGTTCCAGCAGGATGTCCTGCATGTTGAAGCCCAGCGTGCCGATGGCCACAACCGCCAACAGGCGCCCGGCCTGCCCGCCGCTGGCGAAATCGGCCCAGGCATCGGCGAATTGCGGTTTCGGCGCGGCGCGCTCCTGCTTGCTCATCGGCCGCATCCGCTCTTGCTTCCACAGCGCGACGACGTTGAGCACCACGGTGACCACCGCGGCGCCCTGCACCACGCGGATCAGCCGCAGTTGCGAGAAATCGCGCAGCAGCCAGCCGATGATGAGCGCCGAAACCCCCATGCCGACCAGGAACATCACGTAAAGCAGCGCCACGACCCGCGGCCGCGTCTCGTCCGTCGCACGGTCCGAGGCGAGGGCAAGTCCCGCCGTCTGCGTCATGTGCATGCCAAGACCGGTCATGAGGAAGGCCAGACCCGCCAGTACCTCGCCGGCCCATGTGGGCCCGAGCGTCTGGTCGCCCGACAGGATGAACAGCGAAAACGGCATGATCGCCAGCCCGCCCATCTGCCAGAGCGAGCCGAACCACATGTAGGGCACGCGCTTCCAGCCGATGGCCGAGCGGTATGTGTCGGACTTGAACCCCATCAGCGCCCGGAACGGCGCGACCAGCACCGGCAGCGCCACCATGATGGCCACCACCATCGCCGGCACCGAAAGCTCGACAATCATGACGCGGTTGAGCGTGCCCAACAGCATGACCGTCGCCATGCCGACCGAAACCTGGAACAGCGACAGCCGCAGCAGGTCCTTCAGCGGGAAACCCTCCGAGGCTGCGTCCGCAAACGGCAGGTACTCGGCGGTCAGGCGGGTCAGCGGATGGGGCTTCTTGCTCATCTGCAAAGCTCCATCGCCTGGGAAATGTAAAAGCCCTTGCTCACGCGCAGCACGCTGTTGAGTTCGCCCCGCACGCCCGCTTTCTCCAGCGCCTTGGCGATGGCGGCCTCGGAATGGGGAATGATCCGCGGCGAGCGGTCGGACCTCGGGAAAAGCTTGCCCGAGACATGCATCGCGCTCAGCAGCGCGGTCTTGGGCGCGACGGTAAAGACGATTTTCTCGTCGGTGCGCGAGGCAAGCGTGCCCAGGGCGGCGGCGATGTCGCGCGCCTTGTAGTGGATCAGGCTGTCCATCGCCATGACGTAGTCGAACCGGCCCAGCGCGTCGGACAGCATGTCGCCGGCGACGAAGGTGATCTGTGAGTGGTAGCCGTCGGGGATGCGCTTTTTCGCAACCTCCAGCAGGCTGGGCGATATGTCGACGGCCGTCACCTCGGCGCCCTTCTGCACCAGTTCCAGCGTCATCGGCCCGGCGCCGCACCCGGCGTCGAGCACGCGCTTGCCCGTCAGGTCCGACGGCAGGCGCGACAGCATTGCCGCGCGCATCTGGTCACGCCCCTCGCGCACCGTTTGACGTATGCGCGAGACGGGCGCGTCCGAGGTCAGCCGTTCCCATGTCTTCGACGCGGTGCGGTCGAAGTAGGTCTCAAGCCGTTCTCGGGTGCGGGCGTAGCTGTCCATCAGTCGAACCCAAGCAATTCAAAGATCTCACGGTCGGGCAGCGGCGCGGGCGCCAGCGGATCGGTACCGTTCCACAGCGTCTCGGCGAGGCGGACATATTCGGCGCGGCAATGCACGATGTCCTCGTCGTCGGGCATCTCGAAAAGCGTCTTCTTCTTCAGCCGCGACCGGCGGATCGCATCGACAGCAGGCATATGCGCGATGCGCTTGAAGCCCACCACGTTGCAGTACCTGTCGACCTCGTCGGTATTTTCCGACCGGTTGGCGACGCAGCCGGCGAGCCGCACGTTGTAGTTTTTCGATTTTGCCTGCACCGCGGCGATGATGCGGTTCATGGCGTAGATCGAGTCGAAATCGTTGGCGGTGACGATCACCGCGCGGTCGGCATGTTGCAGCGGCGCGGCAAAGCCGCCGCAAACCACGTCGCCGAGGACGTCGAAGATCACCACGTCGGTGTCTTCCAGCATGTGGTGCTGTTTCAACAGCTTCACCGTCTGGCCCACGACATAGCCGCCGCAGCCGGTGCCCGCGGGCGGGCCGCCGGCCTCGACGCATTGCACACCGTTGAAGCCCTCGGTCACGAAGTCCTCGGGGCGCAGCTCCTCGGGGTGGAAATCCACGTCGCGCAGCACGTCGATCACCGTCGGCTGCAAGTGGCCGGTCAGGGTGAAGGTACTGTCGTGCTTGGGGTCGCATCCGATCTGCAGCACGCGCTTGCCCAGCATGGAAAACGCCGCGCTGAGGTTCGAAGACGTGGTCGATTTGCCGATCCCGCCCTTGCCGTAGACCGAAAAGACCTTGGCCCCCTCGATCTTCATCGTCTCGTCCTGATGGACCTGGACGGAGCCTTCGCCGTCCTCGCCTCTCAGTACCGGAATTTCATCTCTCGGGCTCATGTTCCCTCCTGTCGCGGCTCTATTCGGCCGCAATTCCTTCGAGCCGGTCTTCCAGCTCGTCGGCCGCCATTTGCAGGGCGGCCAGGGTCTCGGCGTCGGGTTGCCAGTAGTTGCGGTCATGCGCCTCCAGCAGGCGGTTCGCCAGCTTGGAAGAGGCCGCCGGGTTGAGGCTGGCCAGCCGTTTGCGCATTTCCTCGTCCAGGACGAAGGTTTCCGACAGCCGCTGATACACCCAGGGCTCCACTTGGCCAGTCGTTGCCGACCATCCCAGGGTGTTGGTGACCTGCGCCTCGATCTGGCGCACGCCTTCGTGCCCGTGCCGCAGCATCCCTTCGAACCATTTCGGGTTCAGGCTGCGCGACCGGGTTTCAAGGGCGACCTGCTCTTGCAGTGTCCGCACCTTGCCTTCGCCGCGGGTCTGATCGCCGATATAGACGGCGGCCTCGCTCCCCTTGGCGCGTTTCACCGCGCGGGAGATCCCGCCCAGCGTATCGAAGTAATGGTCGACGGTGGTCACGCCCAGTTCCACGCTTTCGAGGTTCTGGTAGGCGACATCCACGTCCTTGAGTGTCTGCTGAAGCAGCGCCGCGTTGGCCGCCGACTTGCCGTCGCGCCCGTAGGCAAAGCTCTTGCGCGCCTCGTAGGCGTCGGCCAGCTCGTCCTCGTCGCCCCAGGCGCCGGAGTCGACCAGCCCGTTGACGTTCGAGCCATAGGCGCCCTCGGCGTTCGAGAAGACGCGCAGCGCGGCGGTGTCCATGTCGACGCCCATCTTCTCGGCATGGGCCAGCGAATGGGCACGGACGAAGTTCATCTCCAGCGGCTCGTCCTCGGCCATGGCGGCCTTCCAGGCGGCCTCGGCCAGCATCCGCGTTTGCAGCGGCAGCAGGTCACGGAAGATGCCCGACAGGGTCATCACCACGTCGATCCGCGGCCGGCCCAGTTCCTCCAGCGGGATCAGGTCGGCACCCGAAAGGCGGCCGTAGCTGTCAAAGCGGGGCTTGGCGCCCATCAGCGCCAGCGCCTGGGCGATGGGGCCGCCGTCCGATTTGATGTTGTCCGACCCCCACAGCACCATTGCGACCGAGCGCGGCAGCGACGCGTGCGTGTCCAGCAGCTTTTGCGCCTGTTTCGCGCCATCCTGCATCGCGAAAAGGGTCGGCATGCGGAACGGGTCGAAGGCGTGGATGTTGCGGCCCGTGGGCAGCACCTCGGCCGAGCGGATCAGGTCGCCCCCCGGCACCGGCCGGATATAGCGCCCGCCCAGCGCGCGCATCAGCGCGGGGAGTTCGGTGTCCTGCTGCAGCCAGTAATCGACGCGCTCGCGGGTGTCGTCGTCGGTTTCGGCCATCACCCGCAGGTGCTCGACACGCTCGTCGTCCGAGATCACGCGGCCCAGGACGTGCAGGCCGTCGGGGATCAGCGCGTCCTCGGTTTCCAGCAGCTTCAGCCACAGGTCCTCGGGGGGCGTGCCGCCCATGTCGACGGCGTCGGCCTGCATTGCGATCAGCTCTTCCAGGTCGGCGCGGTCGGGGCTGTCGGGCAGGGTCTGGCGCCAGCGGGTCAGGCTGTCCTTCAGCTCCTGCAGGCCCTTGTAAAGGCCCGACGAGGCGAGCGGCGGGGTCAGGTGGGTGACCGTCACCGCGTTCGACCGCCGCTTGGCCAGCGTCGCCTCGGAAGGGTTGTTCGAGGCGTAGAGATAGACGTTGGGCATGTCGCCGATCAGCCGGTCGGGCCAGTCGCGCGCGCCCATACCCGATTGCTTGCCGGGCATGAATTCCAGCGCCCCGTGCATCCCGAAATGCAACAGCACATCGGCGCCGAACGTGTTCTTGAGCCACAGGTAAAAGGCGCTGAAGGCATGGGTCGGCGCAAAGCCCCGCTCGAACAGCAGGCGCATCGGGTCGCCCTCATAGCCGAAGGTCGGCTGGACCCCGACAAAGACATTGCCGAACTGGTGCCCCAGCACGAAGACGCCGCGCCCGTCAGACCGGATCTTGCCCGGCGCCGGCCCCCAGACCGACTCGATCTCGCTCAGCCACGGAGTGCCGCGCACGATGTCGTCGGCCGGCACATGGGCACAGACATTGGCCTCCTGCCCATACTGCTTGGCGTTGCCCTCCAGGATCACGTTGCGCAACTCATCCACCGAGGCGGGCAGCTCGCCCATGTCGTAACCCTCGGCCTTCATCCGGTGCAGCGTATTGAAAAGGCTTTCGAAAACAGACAGGTAGGCTGCCGTGCCGACAGCGCCCGCATTGGGCGGAAAGCCGAACAGGACCACGCCCACCTTGCGCTCGGCCACTTCGGACCGGCGCAAGCGGGCCAGACGCTCGACCCGCGCGGCCAGCGTCGTCACCCGCTCCGAACAGGCGGCCATCGCCTTGGTGCCGCCCTTGCAGCTGCAATCATGCGCGCAGCCGGTGCAGCCCTCGGGGCTGTGGCGGCCGCCGAAGACGGTGGGCGAGATCGCCCCGTCAAGTTCGGGCAGCGCGATCAGCATGGTGGTTTCGACGGGGCCGAGCCCGCCGGAGGACTTGCTCCACTGACCCAGGGTCTGGAATTCCAGCGGGTGGGCGGCGATGTAGGGGATGTCCAGACCGCTCAGAACCTCGACCGCGGCGTCACTGTCGTTATAGGCCGGCCCGCCGATCAGGCTGAACCCGGTCAGCGACACCATTGTGTCGATATGCACGCCCTCCTCGCCGGTGAAATAGGCGTCGATCGCGGGGCGCGCGTCGAGACCGCCGGCAAAGGCGGCGATCACCCGGATGTTGCGCTCTTCCAGCGCGTGGATCACCGCGTCGTAATGGGCGGTGTCCGAGGCCAGAAGGTAGGACCGCATCATCAGGATGCCCACGGTCGCAACGGGCTGGTCCGGGCTTGGCAGGTCGTCGATCTCGGTGGTGATGCCGTGCGGCAGGCCGGGGTGGTAGAGCCCGACCTCGGGATACTCGACCGGCGCCTCGGAATGCCCGCCGCGCCAGGCCTCTTCGTGGGCGTAGCGCGAGACGAGAAAACGCACCATCTGCTCGACATTGTCGTCCGAGCCGCCCAGCCAGTACTGCATGGTCATGAACCAGGCGCGCAGGTCCTGCGCCTTGCCGGGCACGTATTTCAGCATCTTGGGCAGGCGGCGCAGCATCGCCATCTGCTTTTCGCCGCCAGACTTTTTGGGGCCCGCGTCGTCCTTGGCCCCGCCGCGCAGCTTTTTCAAAAGCTTCATCGGCCCCGAGGCGGGCTTGGACATGTCCAGCTCGCCCATCCGGGTCAGGGTCACGACCTGCTTGTCGGCGATGATGCCGATCATCGCGTCGCAGTGGTCGCGCCGGGCCTGAAGCTCGGGCAGGATGGCGTTGATATGTTCCTCGATGAACAGGAGGTTCACCAGGATGATGTCGCCGTTGAGCACGTCGTCCTTGGCGCGGGCCAGCGCATCGGGGTTTTCCGACCATGTGGCGGCGGCGTGGACCGAGACCCGCAGGCCGGGGAAATCGTCGGCCAGGCGGTCGGTCACACGTTCGGCGGGGCCGGCGGAATGGGAATCCAGCGTGACTATGACAACTCGGTAGCCGGGGATATGGCGATCATCGCGCATAATGGGCCTTCGCCTCGTACAAGGTTTCGACGCTGATCTCGGACACGCCCTTTTCGAGCGCGAATTTCTCGGTGTTCCGCCGGGCCTTGCCGCGGACGAAGAAGGGGATCTTCTTCAGCTCCTTCTCGGCGTCGGACAGCCAGACGATCTCGCCCTCGGCGGGCGCCTGGGCGGCGCCGGGCTGGGCGGTGTCGGGTTCCGGCGCCGCGTCCACCGCGCGCAGCTTGGCCGCGCCGCCATGGTGCGAGGCGCCGGCCTCGCTGTGGAACTCGAAATCCTCACGGAACATGTGCAGCAGGTGCTCTTCCAGCCCCATCACCAGCGGATGAACCAGCGTGTCGAAGATCACGTTGGCGCCTTCCCAGCCCATCTGCGGGCTGTAGCGCGCGGGGAAGTCCTGGACATGCACCGGCGCCGAGATCACCGCGCAGGGAATGCCCAGCCGCTTGCCGATATGGCGTTCCATCTGGGTGCCGAGGATCATCTCGGGCGCCAATTCCTCGATCGCCTGTTCCACCTCGAGGTAATCGTCGGTAATCAGCGCCTCGACCCCGTATTCCTTGGCGAGCGCGCGGATATCGCGGGCGAATTCGCGGTTGTAACAGCCCATGCCCACCACCTCGAAGCCCATCTCGTCGCGGGCGACGCGGGCCATCGCCCGCACATGGGTGGCATCGCCGAAGAGAAACACGCGCTTGCCGGTCAGGTAGGTGGAATCGACCGATTGCGAGTACCAGGGCATCCGCAGGCGCGCGTCGTCGGCCTTGGGGGCGACGCCGGCGATCTGCGCCACCTCTTGGATGAAATCGCGGGTCGCGCCCACGCCGATGGGCACGGTTTTCGTGTAGGGCTGGCCCAGGTTGCGCTCGGCCCAGCGGGCGGCGGCCTCGGCGTGTTCGGGATACATCAGCACGTTGAAATGGGCCGCGCCCATGCGGGCGATGTCGGCCGGGCTGGCGCCCATCGGCGCCACCACGTTGACCGAGATGCCCATTTCCTCAAGCAGCGCGGTGACCTCGACGATGTCGTCGCGGTGGCGAAAGCCAAGGCCGGTGGGCCCGATCAGGTTGGCGCTGACATGGGCCGTGCGGTCCATCGGGCGGGCCAGCCGCTTGACGATCTGGAAGAAGGTCTCGTCGGTGCCGAAATTCTCTTTGCGCTGATAGCTGGGCAGTTCCAGCGGGATGATCGGGATGCCCAGGTCCATCGTCGCCGACATGCCCTCCGGGTCGTCCTGGATCAGCTCGGCGGTGCAGGACGAACCCACGATCATCGCCTGCGGCTGGAACCGCTCCCGGGCGTCCTGCAGTGCCGTCTTGAACAGGTTCGCGGTGTCGGCGCCCAGGTCGCGCGCCTGAAAGGTCGTGTAGCTGACCGGCGGGCGGTGGCCGCGCCGCTCGATCATGGTGAACAGCAGGTCGGCATAGGTGTCGCCCTGCGGCGCATGCAGTACGTAGTGCAGACCGGTCATGCCGGTCGCAACGCGCATCGCGCCCACATGGGGCGGGCCTTCATATGTCCAGACAGTCAGCTTCATGCCGCGCCTTCCAGACCGCTCAGCAACGCACGACGGCGCAACGGGCGGGCGAACAGGCCGGCAAGATCTCCGGCCTGTTCGTAAAAATGGACGGGGGTGAAGACAAGCTCAATTGCCCATTTTGTCGCCAGACCATCTGCCTCAAGCGGGTTGGCGAGACCCAGGCCGCAAACGGTCAGATCGGGGCGTGCCGCGCGGCAGCGTTCCAGCTGCAGATCGACATCCTGCCCCTCGGCGATCGTGGGGCCTTCGGCCAGCAGGTCGAGATCGGGTCCGACGATCTGCTTGTTGATGAAGGGTGCGCCCACCTCGACCGCCTTCATCCCGCATTCGCGGGTCAGGAAACGGGCCAGCGGGATCTCGAGCTGGCTGTCGGGGAAGAAGAAGATCGACTTGTCCTTCAGCGTCTCGGCCGCGCCGGCGATGGCCTTGCGGGCGCGGGCGCGGGGCGCCTCTGTGACCTTGGCGAAGGTGTCGGCATCCACGCCGAATTCCTGCGCCACGGCCCACAGCCAAGCCGTCGTCCCCCCTTCGCCGAAGGGAAACGGCGCGGGCAGGGTGCGCGCGCCGCGGCGTTCGAGATGCGCGGCGGTTTCGTTGAGGAAGGGCTGGGTCAGGGCGACAACGGTGCCGGCCCCCACCCCAGGGGCCTCGGCCGCGCGGTGCGCGGGCAGGCAGCGGACGGGCGACACGCCCATGTCGCGCAAGAGGCCCAGCGCCTGATCCTCGACCACGTCGGGCAGCGCGCCGACCATCAAGAGCTGCCGCTCGTCGGTATCGGGCAGGGTCGGCACCATGGCGGCGAGGCAGGCATCCTCGCCCTCGGTAAAGGTCGTCTCGATCCCCGAGCCGGAATAGTTCAGCACCCGCACATGGGGGGCGTGTTTCTGGGTCAGCCGCTCGGCTGCGCGGTGCAGGTCGAGCTTAATCACCTCAGACGGGCAGGAGCCGACGAGGAAAAGCTGGCGGATGTCAGGCCGGCGCGAGAGCAGCCGGTCGACCTCGCGGTCCAGCTCCTCGTTGGCGCAGGCGAGCCCGGCGAGGTCTTTCTCTTCCAGGATCGCGGTGCCGAAACGCGGCTCGGCAAAGATCATGACGCCGGCGGCGCTTTGCAGCAGATGCGCGCAGGTGCGCGAGCCCACGACCAGGAAAAACGCGTCCTGCATCTTGCGGTGCAGCCAGATGATGCCGGTCAGTCCGCAAAAAACCTCGCGCTGTCCCCGTTCTTTCAGGACGGGCACATCGCGGCAGCCGCGGGCGGGGGCCGGGGGAAGGTGCGCGGCGTCGGTCATGCCGCAGCCTCGGCCTGCCGCGCGCCTTGCAGGCGAGCCATCCTGAGCTTCCACAGGAACTGGCCGGCATTGATGACATAGGCGGCGTAGGCGGCCAGCGCGATGCCCATCTGCCCCATGGGCCCGATGCTGCCGGTGATCAGCGCCCACATATAGAGAGTGTGCAGCGCGATCACGAGCATCGAGAACACGTCCTCCCAGAAGAAGGCGGGGGCGAAGAGGTAGCGGCCGAACACGACCTTTTCCCAAATCGCGCCGGTGATCATGATAGTGTAGAGAACGCCGGTCTTGACGATGATCGATATCGTCGCCGCGTCGTAGCCCGCGCCGGTGAAAACGTAGCGCAGAACCAGCCCGAGCGAGACCAGGAAAACGAGGAACTGAAGCGGCGCCAGAACGCCCTGAACGACCGTCCAGACGGTTTCGTCCCGGCGACGGCGTTGTTCTTCGGTATAGAGTTGGACCGCGGCAGCGGCGCGTTCCGTGCGCTTAGACATCCTCCGACTCCCTGACAGACGGTGGCGTGCTCAAGTTAGCGCCCGACGCCAGAAAGTGTCAATTGTAATTTACACTTTTTGAGTTTACACTCCGACCTGTCCGGTGCCAGAGACATGCGAGGCGGCGGATATTAAAGTGGTTAAATTATAAGGTGTTGCTCAAGAATTGAGTGATTCCGGAACGAGGGCAAGGCTAGCGGTGTCAATCCTGTTTGACAACATGTCCCACCACTTCGGCCCGGCCGGCCCGTACCGCGGTTCGGCCCGCCCAAGCGACTCGGCGCGCGGCCACCAAGGCAGAGGAGGCGCAGATGCCTGAGGTTTCGCATCACTCCCATCACGATGCGCTGCACCTTCATGACGAGGTCGAATCGCTGGCCTCCAAGGTTCTGTCCGTCCTGGCCTCCAAGGCCAGCCTGTCGGACCACGCCGTCGATGGCGAGATCCTCGACAAGTTCTGCGCCGCGATCCTGCAGCGAAGCGCCACCATCGACGCCGGCGCGCTGGCCGAGCTGCGCGCCAACGGGCTGAGCATCTCGATCATCCTCGACGGTTATATCCCCGAGGCGGCGCGCGCCCTGGGCCAGCGCTGGGCCGATGACGAGCTCAGCTTTGCCGAGGTGACGATCGGGGTTGCCCGGCTGCAGGCCATCCTGCGCGACCTTGGGCGGCTCTGGACGATGGATGGCGCGGCCGACCCGAAAGCGCCCAACATCATGATCGTCGTTCCCCTCGACGAGTTTCACACCCTCGGCGGCATGACCGCGGCCAGCCAGTTCCGCCGGCTGGGCCTGTCGGTCTGCCTGTGCCTGGGCCTGCCCGAAGACGAGATCCTGCAAAAGCTCGGCACCCGCCGGTTCGACATGATCGCGCTCTCGGCGTCGGCCAGCGCCAAGCTTGATTCGCTGCACAATCTGGTCAAGAACGTTCGGCAAGCCTCTGCCTGGGCTGCGCCCATCGTTCTGGGCGGCACCGTTCTTGAGCGCGGGAAGGATGTAAAGGCCCTGACCGGGGTGGATTTTGCCACCTCTGACCCGAAAGAGGCGCTTCGCCTGTGCGGTCTGAAAACCGCCCTCGCCGCCCTCGCCCGGCCGGAGGCGGATTGATGAGGAGGCGGTCCCGCGGACCGGAGACCAGACCGTGACGTCGCGCGGAACGAAATACTGGAGCAGCGGCGCGATCCCCCTGATCGCGCCCGAACTCTTGGGCGACATCATCGCCTCGGCGGCGGACATTTCTCTCGTCATCTCCCAGGAAGGGCGGGTCCTGTCGGTACTGGTGAACCAGGCGCACCGCAGCTTTGGCAAGCTCGACCACTGGGAAGGCCTGGATCTGCGGGATTTCCTGACCACCGACAGCCAGCCCAAGCTGGAGAAGATGCTGGAGATCTTTGCCGGCGGCGGCGAGTCGGACAAGGCGGTCGAGCTCAACCACACCGACCGTGAAAACTGGGATTTCCCGGTGCGCTACTCCTTCCACCGGATCGGCCCCGACGAAAGCGTCCTGCTGATGCTGGGCCGCGACCTGCGCCCGATCGCCGAGATGCAGGTGCAGCTGATCGAAGCGCAAATGGCGCTGGAACGCGATTACGAGACCCAGCGCGAGTACGACACGCGCTACCGCGTGCTGCTCGAAGCGGCGCGCGAAGCCTTCGCCTTCGTCTCGGTCAATTCCGGACGCGTGATCGATGCCAACAGCGCCGCGGCCGCTCTGATCGGCGTGGCCCGCGAAGACGTGATCGGCACGATCTTCTCGCAGGAGTTCGAGGGCCGCCGGCGCGGCGAGTTCATGCAAAGCCTTTCGGCAGCCGCTCAGGCCGAGTCCGTGCGCCCGCTGGAGCTCAACCTGCGCCGGGCCGAGCAGCGCGTACTTGTCACGCCCACGGCCTTTCGCGCCGCGGGCGAGCAGTTGCTGCTCTGCCGGATCGACACCGCCGAGGCCGCGGAAAGCGTGGCCGACGAGTTGACCTCCGGGTTGACCGCGCTGTTCCGGGAAGGGGTGGACGCCATCGTCTTTGCCGACCGCGACGGGATCATCCTGACCGCCAACGACGCCTTTCTCGGGCTCGCCGACGCCTCGGACCTGTCCTCTGTCAAGGGCAAGTCGCTGGCCGACTACCTGGTGCGCGGCAGCGTCGATCTGCGGGTCCTGGTGGAAAACGCGACCCGCACGGGGCAGATGCGGATGTTCGCCACCAAGCTGGCGGGCGATTACGGCGCGCATGTCTCGGTCGAAATCTCGGCGACATATCTGGGCGACAACACGCCGCCGGTGCTGGCCTTCGTGATCCGCGACGCCAGCCGGATGGAGGTCGTGCGCAAGCCCGGCGTCGCCGTATCGGACGACGCGGTGCGCAGCGTGATGGAATTGGTCGGGACTGCGTCACTGAAGGACATTGTCGCCGAGACGACGGACGTGGTGGAAAAGATGTGCATCGAGACGGCGGTCGAGCTGACGCGCAACAACCGCGTCGCCGCCGCCGAGATGCTGGGGCTCTCGCGCCAGAGCCTCTACGTGAAACTGCGCAAATACGGGCTCTTGAGCCGCGACGGCGCCGACAGCTAGACGCCGCGACCATCGCCCAGGAAACAAGACGAAGATGACCGATATCCCCACCGTTCCGGATCGCCGCCTGCCCGAACCCGCGGCCATGGTTACGCTGATCAAGCCGATCACCTGGTTCCCGCCGATGTGGGCCTATCTGTGCGGCACGGTCTCGTCCGGCGTATCACCGCTGTCGAAACCCGGTCTCGTGATCCTGGGCATGTTCCTGGCCGGGCCGGTGGTCTGCGGCATGAGCCAGGCCGCCAACGACTGGTGCGACCGTCATGTCGACGCTATCAACGAGCCCGACCGCCCGATTCCCTCGGGGCGCATCCCGGGGCGCTGGGGCCTTTATATCGCGCTGGCGATGTCTCTCCTGTCGCTTCTCATCGGCTGGCAGCTGGGCCCCTGGGGCTTTGGCGCCACCCTATTGGGCGTGGCCGCGGCCTGGGCCTATTCGGCCGAGCCCGTGCGGCTGAAGAAATCGGGCTGGTGGGGGCCGGGCCTGGTCGGGCTCTCGTACGAATCGCTGCCCTGGTTCACCGGCGCGGCGGTGCTGTCGGCCGGGGCGCCGTCGATATACGTCGTCGTCATCGCCCTGCTTTACGGCATCGGCGCGCACGGGATCATGACGCTGAACGATTTCAAGGCGCTCGAAGGTGACCGCAAGATGGGCGTCAACTCGCTGCCCGTGACCATGGGCCCGGAAAAGGCCGCCTGGGTGGCCTCCATCGTCATGGCGGTGCCGCAGGTCGTCGTGATTACCCTGCTTTGGCTTTGGGACAGGCCGTTCCACGCCGCCGCCGTCACCGCCGTTCTGCTGGCGCAGTTCTGGGCGATGTCGGTGATGATGCGCGACCCCAAGGGCAAGGCGCCGTGGTATAACGGCGTGGGCGTCGTTCTCTACGTCTCGGGCATGATGGTCTCTGCCTTCGCAATCCGCAGCCTTGGGGGCGGCGCATGACGCTTAGCTGGCTCAACATTGTCCGGCTCGGCCTCGTGCAGATGTGCCTTGGGGCGATCGTGGTGCTGACCACGTCGACGCTGAACCGGCTGATGGTGGTCGAGCTGGCCCTGCCCGCCGTGCTGCCGGGCCTGCTGGTGGCGCTGCATTACGGCATCCAGATCACCCGGCCCTCCTGGGGCTTCATGTCCGACACCAAGGGGCAGCGGACGCGGTTCATCATCGGCGGCATGGTCATCCTTGCGCTGGGCGGCTTCGGGGCCGCCGCAGGGGTGCTGGTGCTTGACCATGCGTTCTGGCCGGGGCTGTTGCTGTCGATCCTCGCCTACGCGCTGATCGGGCTCGGGGTGGCGTCTTCGGGTACATCGCTGCTGGCGCTCCTGGCCACCGCCACCGCGCCCGAGCGGCGCGCCGCGGCGGCCACCATCACCTGGCTGATGATGATCGCCGGCATCGCCGTGACGGCCGGCACCGTGGGCGCATTTCTCGACCCCTACACGCCGGCACTGCTGATGAAGATCGTCGCCATCGTCACCGGCGGCGCGGTCGTTGTCACCACGCTGGCCGTCTGGGGCGTGGAAGGCCGCGTCATCGCCCGCAAGGAACCCGACGAGATGCCATTCTGGGACGGGATGAAAGAGGTCTGGGCCGAGCGCAAGGCGCGCATCTTTACCCTCTTCGTGTTCCTGTCGATGTCGGCCTATTTCATGCAAGAGCTGATTCTGGAGCCCTATTCGGGCCTCGTCTTCGGCTTTACCCCCGGCCAGTCCACCTCGCTCTCGGGCGCGCAGAACGGCGGCGTGTTCCTCGGCATGGTGGTGGTGGGCCTGGGCGCGACCGGGCTGCGCTTCGGCTCGCTCAGGTCTTGGGTCGTCGGGGGCTGCATCGGCTCGGCGGCGGCGCTGGCGCTGATCTCGGGCATCGGGATGTACCGCCCCGACCTGCCGCTGCTGCCGGCGGTGGTGTTGATGGGCTTTTTCAACGGCATGTTCGCGGTGGCCGCGATCGGCGCGATGATGGCGCTGGCCGGCGAGGGCCGCGACGCGCGCGAAGGCACGCGGATGGGCCTGTGGGGCGCGGCGCAGGCCATCGCGGCAGGCTTTGGCGGGCTCTTGGGTGCCGCCGCCGCAGACACGCTGCGCACGATGACAAGCGACGCACCGGCCTTCAGCGTGGTGTTCTTGACAGAGGCGATCCTGTTTTGCCTTTCCGCCTGGATGGCGCTCAGGATCATGGACGGCAACCGGCCGACAACCGAGAATGCGGGCCTGGTGCCCGGGGAGTGAGGACTGATGATCTATGATGTAGTCGTCGTGGGCGGCGGGCCCGCCGGGGCCACGGCCGCCGAAGACCTGGCCCGCTCGGGCCACAAGGTGGCGCTTCTCGACCGCGAGGGCCGGATCAAGCCCTGCGGCGGTGCGATCCCGCCCCAGTTGATGCGCGAGTACGATATCTCCGACGCGCAGCTCGTCGCCAAGATCGACACCGCGCGGATGATCTCGCCCTCGGGCCGGCACGTGGACATCCCGATCGAGGACGGCTTCGTCGGCATGGTCGACCGCAAGGATTTCGACCCGTTCCTGCGCGCCCGCGCCGAAAAGGCCGGCGCCGAGCGGCACACCGGCACCTTCCTTCGCGTCGACCGCGAGGAGGAAAAGACCTTCCTCATCTACCGCGACAAGGAGACCCGCGAGGAGGTCAAGCTCCAGACCAGGTACATCATCGGCGCCGACGGGGCGCGGTCCGACGTGGCCCGCGCCGAGGTGCCCGGCGGCGACACCATCCCCTACGTCATCGCCTATCACGAGATCATCGACGCCCCTGCCGCCGTGGGCAACTACCAGCCCAACCGCTGCGACGTGATCTATGACGGGCGCATCAGCCCCGATTTCTATGGCTGGGTTTTCCCGCACGGCAACACCTGCTCGGTCGGTATGGGCACGGGCGTCGACGGGGTCGACCTGAAACAGGCCACCGCCGAGCTGCGGCAGATGGCGGGCCTCGCCCAATGCGAGACCCTGCGCAAGGAAGGCGCGCCGATCCCGCTGAAGCCGATGGCGAAATGGGACAACGGGCGCGACGTGGTGGTTGTGGGCGATGCCGCCGGCACCGTGGCGCCGTCTTCGGGTGAAGGCATCTATTACGCGATGTACGGCGGGCGCGTCGGCGCGTCGGCCGTGTCGGCGGCGCTGGCCTCGGGCCGGGCGTCGGATCTGAAACTGGCGCGGCAGATGTTCATGAAAGATCACAAGAACGTCTTCAAGGCGCTGCAGGCGATGCAGGACGCCTATTACAAGTCGGACGAACGGCGCGAACGGTTCGTGTCGCTCTGCCACGATATCGACGTGCAAAGGCTGACCTTCGAATCCTACATGAACAAGCGGCTGACCAAAAAGCGCCCGCTCGCGCATATCAAGATCGGTATCAAGAACGTCGCCCACCTGACGGGCCTGGTCTCGCCGCTCTCCACATGAACGACATGATCCCGGCCTGGGTGAACGGCGAGCTGGAACCGGTCGAAAAGCTGGAGGTCCACCAGAAGGGCCTGCGCCACAAGGCGATCTCGGTCTTCGTGATGGATGGCGACAAGGTGCTGATCCAGCGCCGGGCGCTGGGCAAGTACCACACGCCGGGCTACTGGGCCAACACCTGCTGCACCCACCCCCATTGGGAGGAAAGCGCCGAGGCCTGCGCCCGCCGCCGCCTGGAGGAAGAACTGGGTATCACCGGGCTTACGCTGAACCACCGCGACCGGGTGGAATACCGCGCCGATGTGGGCGGCGGGCTGATCGAGCACGAGGTGGTCGATATCTTCATCGCCGCCGCGGGCGCCGACCTGAATATCGCGCCCAACCCCGACGAGGTGATGGACGTGAAATGGATCGCGCTCGACGAACTGGCCCGCGAAGTGGAGCGCGCGCCCGACAGCTACACCCCGTGGCTGCGCATCTACCTGAAGGAGCATCGCGAGAGGATTTTCGAGCCGGGCTGAGGCGCCAAGTCGCGCGAGGGGCGACTTTCCCGGGGCTCGGGGTTTGGAAGAGCAAGGAGCGGCCGGGCGATGACCGGATGCGGTACCAGGCGCGGTGCCGCTTCTTGTCAAAATGGGTGCGACCAACTATGCCGTCCTCGGTGGACTGCAACTCCACCGACCGCCCAAAGGTGATGCGATCCCGATGCCCTCTTCGATTTCTCCCGCGACGGACCTTCAGGGAACACTCCCCGTCGCCGACATGATCCAGCCGCTTTCGTCTCGCAGCCTGTTCTGGAAGGCACGGCATCTTCAGCAAGACGACGCGGTTCTGCACATTCCTTTCCTGTTCTGGCTCGTCGAAACCTGCCGGCCAGCGATCTTGGTCGACCTCGGCCTCGGCAGCAGCGTCAGCTATTTTGCATATTGCCAGGCATCGGAAAGAACGGCCTGCAGCACGCAGTGTTTCGGTCTCCACACAGGTGAAAAAGACGGGGCCGGTATTCCCGACGCCGTCCGCGTGCAAAGCGAAGAGTATTACGAGGATGTCTCGTCGCTGGTCGATGGCCCCGCAGCCGCCGACCCGGCGCGTTTTCGTGACGGCTCTGTCGATCTGATGCATATCGACCTCAACGCCGGGGACGCACCGATTTCCGAGGTCGATCATTGGCTTGGCAAGCTCTCGGAACGCGCCGTGATCGTTCTTCACGGCACCAAGGATGTTACGGACAACGCCATGCGCCGGGCTCTGGTTCAGTCGCTTTGCACGGACCGCCAGAGCATGCGCTTTGACCATGGCAAGGGTCTGACGGCGATCCTGTACGGCCCCAAGCAGCAGGAACGACTGAAACGCCTGGCCGAGCTCGACCTCGGCGACCCCGGACATTCCGAGGTGCGTCAGGTCTTTACACGGCTGGGCCGCGCACATGCTTTCGAACAGAGGGTTCGGGACGCGGATGAGGTTGAGCAGGGTCTTCTCAAGCAGTTGCGCGATGCGGAAACGCGGCTCGACGAGATAAAGAGCGAGAACGAACAGACCCGGACGGCGCTGGAAGAGGCCAAATCGGCCTATGAAGAACGCACCAGGGTGATCGGTGAACTCCAGGCGCGGCTGTTCGACAAAGAGCAGGAACGCGCAGCCGAAAACTTCGTCGAAGCGAAAAAACAGATCGAGGCGCTTGAAAAAGACCGCAAGACCGCAAACGCCGAAAGGGACGAGGCAAAAAAAGAAACGCAACGCTGGAAAGAGGCCGCCAAGGCCGCCGAGGCGCGTGCGGCCACGGCAAACACCAAGCTCAGCCAAGAGACGCAAGCGAGAGAGAAGCTGGAGCAGGCGCATGCCGCGCTTTCCGACCGGCTGAGCGAGGCAGAGACGACGATCGCACATCAGAAACAAGAAAACGAAGCGGACGCGGCCAGTCGTCAGCGCGCGTTGGATGACATCAAGGCGCAGCTCGACAAGGCGCGGGCCGACGTTTCAGAAGCGCAAGAGCTACGCTTTTTCGAAACTGCGGCACTGACGCGTATGGCGGAAGACTCTCACCAAAAGCTCGAAGCCATCCGCGCGGACCTGACCGCGCGACAAACCGTGCGCGACGCACTGAACGGCGCCGAGATCGAACGGTTTCGGGCCGGCCTGTCTGACCGCGCTCTTCGCCAAGCTTACGCCCGCAGCGGCATGCCTGACCTGAAAACACAGATCAAGGCGCTGCATGACGCCGCCGAGTTCGACGGGACATGGTACCAGACCACCTATCCGGACGTCAGCGCAAGCGAACACGACCCGGCAGAGCATTACCTGCGATTCGGGGCGCGCGAGGGCCGCAATCCCGGGCCGGCATTCGATACGATGTCCTATTACCTTGCCAACCCGGACGTCGCCCGCGCGGGATGGAATGCTCTTGTCCACTTTCAATTGTTCGGCCGAGACGAAGGGCGTGCACTGACGCCGTCTGTCTCGTCCCGAAATACGCCCTGACCATCAATGACGCAGCGCCGAAAAGCGCGTGCCTGATCGGCTGGACGTCCGGGTCGGGCGAAGCCTGAAAAACAAGCAGTTCTGGTTTCTGAAACCTGCCCGAACCATCACGAGTTCACGGAACTTGCAGGATGGCTGTACTGTCAGCAAAGCGTGACTTCCAAGCCCTAGGGAAATGGCAGGGCATGTGGCGAGGTCCTCAGGTTGTGTCGTGCGAGTATAGCTTTATACCTACCCGTGGCGTGCCCCTGATTTGGGTGACCCGCAGCAATATTTAGACAGTGACCCGGCGCTGTCGACGGAGGCGAAACATGTCAGATTCAGAGATTTTGTCGCCAAACACTGGGAAGAACCGGCTGAAGGACACGCTGCTGTTTGATCCCGACTGGTATTGCCAGGAATACCGCGATGTGGGCTTGGTGGGTATGGATCCGGCCGATCACTATGCCCGCTATGGTGCCGTTCTGCGGCGCAACCCCGGCCCCCTTTTCGACGCCCGCGGCTACGCGGCCAGCCACGCGCTGGCCAATGACACCGACGCGCTCGCACATTTCCTGGATCACTATGCCACCCCGTGCCCCGTCACCGACGACTTTCCCGTCAAGGATCTCGAGCGCAAGCTCTGGGGCGGTTTTTCAGAGCCGGCGCTGAACCATCTTGAGGCGGCCATCGGTTCATCGCGTTACTCCAAACGCGACCGAACCCGTGCGGCTTTCGTGCTTGCGCGCTGGTACTCGCTTCAGGGCCTCTGGGACAAGGCGCTGCGGCGTCTTTTGCGGATCAGCGATTTCGACCGCGGTTTCTTCCGCTCGAAGAAGTGCAAGCTTCTGATTATCGAGTGCCTTGTTCATTTGGGCGAGTTCGAAAAAGCCCGCGCCATGATCGACTTCGTGCTGGATCAACGAATGGATGGCGATTTCGCCTGTGCCCGCTGCAATTTGGCGCTCGCCGAGGGTGCCGGCCAGCACGAGCGTTTCGAGACGATCAACGCGATCTTCACCGCGTCCGGGCTTTCGCCGGTCGCGCTTGCCGATCCGGCTCGCGGCGTCGTCTTCGGCAACTGGCGCGACGCGGCACCGGGCGACCGCGCGGTCGATGGCCCGCTCGTCAGCATCCTGGTTCCAGTTTACAAGGCCTCGGATTTCATCGAGACCTCGATCGGCTCGCTTCTGGCGCAGACCTGGCGCAACCTCGAGATCGTCGCCGTCGACGATTGCAGCCCCGACGACAGCTGGGAAAAGCTGCAGGCGTTAGCGGCCCGCGACACCCGGTTGAAGGTCTTTCGCAACGACGTCAATGTCGGGGCATATTCCAATCGCAACAATGCGTTGGCCCGGGCCACTGGCGATTTCGTGACCGTGCATGATAGCGATGACTGGTCGCATCCGCAGATGATCGAATTGCAGATGCGCGCGCTAATGGCACGGCCCAGTCTCAAGGCGACCTGGTCTCGGATGGTGCGGGTGCATCCCGACCTGCGCTTTATACTGCGCCCGCAGCGCGAAAACCTCGAGTACGTCCACCGGTCCTATCCGTCTCTGCTGATGCGGCGCGCGGATCTGGCGAAACTGGGCGAGTGGGACGGGGTCTCGGCCAATGCCGACGACGAGTTGTTGCAGCGCGTTCGCACGCTGTGGGGCCAGGACGCGATCGAGGATGTCTTGCCCGACGTGCCGATGTCGTTCTTCTTGGTGCATGAAAACTCGCTGACCCAGCAAAAGGGAACCAGCCTCAACAGCCTGACCTTCGGCATCCGCAAGGAATATGCCCGGCAGGCGACCTACTGGCGTCAGACGCGGGGTCAGGCGAAAGGTGGCAAGCTTGCCCTGACGCGCCGGAGCATGAAAGACCCGTTTCCGATCCCGGCCGGGCTTGCGCCCAAGAACTGGGCGAAAAACACCGCCTACGACATAGTGCTCGTCTCCGACCTCAGCCTGCTCGGCGGCACGCGGCGCTGCAACGAGGGCTACATCGCCGCGGCGCGGGCCGAGGGGCTGCGGGTCGGGCTTTTCCACTGGCCGCGCTTCGATCTGAAATTCGCGGAGGTGGCAAAGGAGTATCTCGAACTCTCGTACGACCCCGGCGTCGATATCCTGGTGCCCGAAGACAAGATCACCGCGAAGCTGGTGATCGTCCATCATCCGCCGATCCTCGGGACCCGCATCGACGGGGTACCGACGATCTCTGCCGATCGGCTTGCCGTACTGGTCAACCAATCGCCGATGCAGTGCTGGTCGCAAAAGCCCTTCTACTACGACGGTGAAGAGGCCGGCGCCCTCTGCCGAGAGTTGTTCGGGCTAGACCCGGTCTGGATTCCGATCTCGCCGCGGGTGCGCGCAATCCTTCAGCGCGTGGGCGGCTTCGGCCGTATCCATGACGATATCTGGTACCCGCCGTTCCACGGCACCCTGCCCGACGACACACCGCCCCTGCCAGAGGGGCTGGGCAAGGCGCGCCCGATCCGGATAGGCCGGCACGCGCGAGACCATTGGACGAAATGGCCCTCGGCCCCCGAAACGCTGGGCGCAGCCTATTGCGCAGATGCCGAAGGGATCAGCGTAAATCTGCTTGGCGGCGCACGCACCGCGCTCAAGAGCCTCGGCACGCGGCCTGAAAACTGGAATGTGGCCGAGTTCGACAGCGTCGCGGTAAACCAGTTCCTGCAAGACCTCGATGTATTCGTCCATTACGTCCACGAGGACTATATCGAAGAGTTCGGGCGCAACGCGATGGAAGCGATGGCCGCGGGGCGGGTCGCGATCCTGTCGCCCGATTTCAAAAGCACGTTCGGCGATGGCGCGGTTTACGCCTTGCCGCAGGACGTCGCAAAGACGGCACGCGCGCTGTTTGCCGATCCAGAGGCGTATCGCGCACAGGTTGACCGAGGGCTTCGTTTCGTCCGCCGTGCCTCGTCGCAAGAGGCAGTGCAGGCCAAGCTAAGAAAACTGCTTGTTTAGGCGGCGCGCGTTTTCAGCCGCTCGGCCCCGATCCTGGAGATTGGCCGATCAAGCGGTCGGCCGCGGGCTGTCGTGACAACTTGAAGGACCGGCCATATCGGCCGGAGTTCAGCCTTGGCCTCTCAGCTTTTCTACGTAGTCCGACGCCGTGTGGGTGTGCGAGGTCAAAAACCTGTCCAGGTGCCGGCCCGCATTCTTGGTGTCTCCCTTGAGCTTATGAAACAGCGCGAGAATGCCCGACGCAGCGGGAACGCCCTGTTCGGCCATTTCCGTCAGCGCGCGCACCTGCCGGTCAATGGCAAAGCTGCCGTCCGGATGTATCGTCGAGACAAGGTTCCAAAGAGAGCCAAACGAGGACTTTTGTGAATCTTCGTCTATCAAAGTCTCAAGAATTTCTTGCGACGCGTCGATATTTCCAATCCGGAAGTTCAAGATCGCAAGAAGCATGAAATAGAATGCGTTGTCAGGGTCCATCCGGCATGCCAATTGCATCAGCGAAATGGCTTCTAGTTCGGAAACCTGGTTGGGGAACATATTCAAGGCATAGCTGCAGGCAAACGCCTTTTGAAAGTCATGCGCTTCGAGCTTTGCACCGCCAGGACTTAGTTCTTCCAATATGGCGCCCACCGCCTCTTCGGGCTGGAAGATCTTGGTCGGCTCTATCGTTTCAAACATGCCGATGATCTGCGCAATCTGCGAGAATCCGCTGTTGCCTGCCACAACCGTTGCGCAACGCGACATGAGGACGATGTCGAACAAGGCGGCCTGATGATTATCGAACCCGTACTCGGCGTGATAGCCACCGGCGAAGACGGCGTCATGAGAAGCCTCTATCGCCTTACACAATTCCTGATCCTGCCCGAAAAGCGCGACCTTTCGGCCGAATTCATTTTGCTTTTGCACGAATCTCAGCGCGATCGGGTAAGGAACCACCTTGTTCAAATATCGGGCATTGTACCTGTAGCGACCAAAGATAATGTCCCCGGCCCGCAAATGCATCCCGATAGATCCTGCAGGGATGTCTACGGAGCGCGCCAACTCGGCTGCCTTCTCCATTTTCTCTGAGAATTCTATTTTCGAGAAAGCTTCGCTCAGATGTTTGCGGGAGATAACGGATTCAAGCTGGGGCTCAAAAGAATATATGCTTCTTTGCGGAACGTCGATGACGACGGGATGCGAATGTGCTTTTGCGCCGCGCCCTTGGCCCCTGGATGTTCCCTTGAGGAAATCCTTGAGGGTCTTATCCGGCGTTTGCTCGGAGAGATGTTTCCCGATGAACGCCTGCGAGAAAATGTCTTGCGGCTTGCCGATTGCGTGCTGGTCCGAGACGGAATTGGAAATCGGTTTCCAGGCGAAGGCGAAATCCCCATCGTAGTATTCAGATAACGCGATACAGTTCACCAGCGCCTTGAGACGCTCGCCCAACCCATCGGTCCTGTTGGATACAAAGGTAACGGGCTTACCCGCCGGCACGTGCAGCTTGCGTGCGAACACCTTGACCGAGCGCAGGTGGAAATAGGCCTGCGGATCATTCTCCACGAGGATGGAACGAACCGCGAGCCTCCCACCGAGCGGCAGCAACAGCGGGGTGCCGTTCTGGAAGCTCCCGAAGAACAGGTTTCCTTCGTGAAGCGTCGTCCAGTCCTCGCCGTCCGCCGAGACCTTGACCCGGACCCTCGACGCGAGGTCCCAGAACGCCTCTCTCCCGCGGTTTTCGATACAGATCAGATCGGGGAAATGGGTGCTTTCAAAGTCGAGCCGCCACCAGGCGCCCGCCTCTCTTTCGGTGTGAAATGCGAAATCCGCCTGTCCGATATCGGTAACGGCCCGCTGCGCGTCTTCTTTTCGAGACCATTTGGAGAACGAGCTTTGGCTTGCGCGACCCTCGGGGCCGATATCGACAAGCCCCTGTTCATCACAGATCCGGCGGACGAAATCTTCGAAGTACCCTGGCATTGGCGGTTATCCCAGTGCCTCCTTCAGGGCCTTTCGCAGATAGGGAAACTGCTGGATGAGCGGGTAGTGGTGGTTGCCGATGAACAAGCCGTTCCGGTCAATGTAATCCGCATTGTCGAGCGTCCCGTGTATGTCGTGCGGAATGTAGCGTTTCACCGCCTCGTTCTTGGCGAAGTTCCCGGCCACAACCGGGCGGCATTCGATGCCGTTGGCGCCGAGGCTGCCGATCAGGGCCGCGCGGTCGATGCCGGCCGTCTCGCTCACGACCATGGAAAAGCCGAACCAGCTGCTTTCGCCGATTTCTTTCTGGATGGCGATTTGCGGGAAATCCGCCATGATCTCGCGATAGAGATCGGCATTCTTGCGCCGCTCCTCGACAATCATGGGCAGCTTGGCGATCTGCTCCTGGCCCAATGCGCCGCTCATCTCCAGCGGGCGAAGGTTGTAGCCGGGCAGGACGAACTTGAACGATTCCTCGAAGGGATCGTCGCTCTTGGTGCCGGTGACGAGATTTTCCTTTGGCAAGTTGCGTGTCCAGCCATGGGCGCGCACGGCCAGCATGATGTGGAACAACTCCTCGTCGTCGGTGACGGCAAGGCCCCCCTCCATCGTGGCGATATGATGCGAGAAGAACGAGGAATAGCTGCCCGCCACCCCGAACGTGCCCGCCTGCTTGCCCTTGTAGGTGGCCCCGAGGGATTCGCAGTTATCCTCGATGATCATGATGTCGCGATCGCCGACCATCGCCGTGATCGCGTCGAATTCGTTGGGATTTCCCAGCAGGTTGACCACCATGATCGCCCGCGTGTTCGGGCCGATCGCCTCGGCCAGCGCTGTCAGGTCGTAGTTCAGCGTCTCCCGGTCGATATCGACGAATTTCATCCGCATGCCGTGCTGGAACAGCGGAAAGTAGGTCGTGCTCCACGATACCGCCGGCACGATCACCTCGGCGCCGTCCTCGAAGCCGTAGGAGGAATGGTAGCGCAGCGAGGCCGCGATCAGCAGGTTGGCCGAAGAGCCCGAGTTGACCATGACCGCGTATTTGGCGCCCATCGCCTCGGCGAATTGCTTTTCGAACAGGGCGACCTCCTGGCCCATCGAAAAGCGGTCCGATTTGATCACCCGGTCGATCGCCGCGTATTCGCGTTCATCCCAGGAGGAGGTCGCAAGAGGAAAGTTGATCGTGCTCATTTTGGATATGCCTCGGCTTCAAACGCGTTGTTGCTTGGTGACGGCCAGGAAATGCTCGTAGGTTTTCGCAAGCCCGTCCTTCAGGCTGGTTTCCGGCGTCCATCCGAACGACGTCAGCCGCTCGTTCGAAACGAGCTTCTGTTTCATGCCGACGGGCTTGGTGACATCGTGCACGAACTCGCCCGACCAGCCGATCACCTCGGCCGCGGCCTGATAATACTCGTTGATGGTGTAGTCCCGACCGATGCCGACATTCATCAGCGACGGCACATCATCGAAGCGTTCGACACATTCCCAGATCACGTCGGCCAGGTCGCCGCTGAACATGAACTCGCGCCGCGCCAGCCCGTCGCCCCAGATCTCGACCGTGCCGTCGCCGTTCTGCTTGGCCTCGTGGACCTTGCGGATGATGGCCGGCACCAGATGCGAGACATTGGGGTCAAACTTGTCGTGCAGTCCGTAAAGGTTGCACGGGATCAGCGTCTTGTAAGACAGCCCCTGCTCCGACCGGCTGACATAATCGCAAAGCCGCGATGTGGCCACCTTGGCCAGCGCGTATCCCTCGTTTGTCGGTTCCAACGCGCCTGTCAGGACCAGCTCTTCCTTCAGGGGGTTCGGCGCCGCGTGCGGGTACATGCACGACGATCCGAGGTTGAGCACGCGCGGCACGTTCGCCGCGCGCGCCGCCAGAACGACGTTCATCCCCATATCGAGATTATCGACCAGAAAGCCCACGGGATTGGCGATGTTGGCCTGGATACCACCGACCCGACCCGCGGCATGGATGACGATGTCTGGCTGGATCTCGGCGATCGCGGCAAAGGTCGCGGCGCGATCGGTCAGATCTAGATCCCGGCTGCCCGGTGCGATCATGTCGTGCTGCGCCGCGCGGGCAGCCTCTATCACGTTGCGGCCGACCATGCCGCTTCCGCCTGTGAGAAAGACTTTCATACTCTCGGTTTTCCTCGAAACGCGCTTGCTAGCATCCGAACGGCGCTGGGTCAGCCGCTCTGTGCAATGGGCATGTCGAACCCGTGCGATTTAAGATGCGCGTGCCGCTGCGCGACCTTGAGGTCCTCGCGGACCATTTCGGCGCACATCTCCTGCACGGTGATTACGGGGGTCCAGCCCAGCTTGGCCTTGGCCTTGGACGGGTCGCCGAGCAGGGTTTCCACCTCCGCCGGCCGGAAATAGCGCGGGTCGATGCGCATGATCACGTCGCCCACCTTGACGCTCGGCGCCTTGTCGCCCTCGTTTGCAGCCACGGTGGCGATCTCGTCGACACCCTCGCCGGAAAACTCCAGCGTCAGCCCCAGCTCGGCAGCGGACCAAACGATAAACTCGCGTACAGAGTACTGCACGCCGGTCGCGATGACGAAATCCTCGGGCACGTCCTGCTGCAGCATCATCCACTGCATGCGCACGTAATCCTTGGCATGCCCCCAGTCGCGCAGGGCGTCGATGTTGCCCATGTAGAGGCAGTCTTCCAGCCCCTGGGCGATATTTGCCAGGCCGCGCGTGATCTTGCGAGTCACGAAGGTCTCGCCGCGCCGCGGGGACTCGTGGTTGAACAGGATGCCGTTGCAGGCGTACATGCCATAGGCTTCGCGGTAGTTCACCGTGATCCAGTAGGCGTAGAGCTTGGCCACCGCATAGGGCGAACGCGGATGGAACGGGGTGGTCTCGGTCTGCGGGATCTCTTGGACGAGCCCGTAGAGCTCGGAGGTCGACGCCTGGTAAAAGCGGGTCTTCTTCTCGAAACCGAGAAACCGGATAGCCTCCAGCAGGCGCAGTGTGCCAATCGCGTCCACATCGGCCGTGTATTCGGGCGCCTCGAAGCTGACCGCAACATGCGACTGCGCGCCGAGATTGTAGACCTCGTCAGGCTCGACCTCGCACAGGATGCGTGTGAGGTTCGAGGTGTCGCTCAGATCGCCATAATGCAGCTTCAGCTTTGGGTTGGGCTCATGCGGATCCTGAAAGACGTGGTCGATCCGCTGGGTGTTGAACAGCGAGGCACGACGTTTGATCCCGTGCACCTCATAGCCCTTCTCCAGCAGCAGCTCTGCCAGATACGACCCGTCCTGACCGGTGATCCCGGTAATCAGTGCCCGCTTCGCCATAGAAGTCTCCAGTTTGACGTGCTCATTCCTCAAGCAGACCGGCAATCATGTTCTCGTCGGTGGTCTGCCCCGCGAGAGCGATTTGCACTCTGTGTTAGTGCATGACCGCGCTCAGTTCCACAGTGATAATGCCTTCGCAACAGGCGCCCGACCCCACCGGCAGGGGCGGGCGGGTCACGCCTTGACCCCGCCGTGACGGGCCCCGGCCCGGATGGCGCAGTGCGGCCAAGGCCCACATCGTGTTCCCGTCACAGGGCCAACAGCCGGCGTCACTGGGAAAACCGGTCTGCGCCGGGGAAAGGTCCTTCGGCACTACGCTTCGAGGGATCTTTCATGGAGGGACGTGTCGTCCATGTACATCCGCCTGAGGCCTTCGTGTGTCTCGTCGCCGAGAAGCGACCGGATGGTTGGGAAAACACCTTCGGACAACATCTGCGCCAACTCGCCAATCGATGCAGACCGGTAGTCGCCTTCGATCCGATTGATGTTGGAGGTGTAGTTCACGTGAGACTTGAAAAAGCGATCCGCAATCTCGTCGCCCCACGCCTCGGAGGCCCGGTCGTGAAGACGTTCCAACGGCCAGATCTCATGGGGGACATCGGCCATATGTTTCACCTGCGGCAGGAAGTGCAGGTCGACGTCGCTCCGGGCCATGACCACGTCGCGAAAGAAGTCGTCGGCGGTAGCCTCGACGACGGGCTTTGACAGGCTTTCGTCAGCCTGTTTGCGGATATTGTTGCCGGGGACGTCTAACTTCTGGATGAACTGGTTCAGAAACGCCGAATGGATGCGGCCAATCGGTTCTCTCACCACGCACAAGACGCGGCGGTTGCGAAGGTGCCGAACGCTGGAAATACGGTATCGAGAGTTGGCGAAATGCAGCGCCGTTTCTTGCTTTGGCTTCTGGATCTCGCTGGTCTCGACGATCAGACGCTTGAAGTTGCTGCAGGCGTTTTTCCGAATGTAGAGATATGCGTCGTTGCAGAAGGGAATGGACAGATAAAGCTGCGGCGACTTCAGTTTCATCGTCTTCAAGGCCCACCCTTCGAAGTTCGGCTGTAACGCGGCCCGCAACGCGCCGTTCTAGCAATCGCCAAGCGGGCGCATGGCCGCCGGCGAGGATCATCGAAGGACTCAACGTTGCCGTTTCTGACAGTCGCTTGGCGTGGCAGCTATAACAAACCATGTCGGTTTTCAAGTGGCGTCCGACCCCCACGACCGGCGCCGCTTTGCGGAGGGTGACCAGGGTGTTTTGTCTTGTCGGTTGCACCCGTCTGCGGATCATAGTCGGATCGCGCTACAAACGGGACGAGGACAAGAGCAGCGCCACCATGGATCAGGCGCCTGCGATGCACTAACAGGGATCATCAAGAGCCGGAACCGAACAGCCCCATGAATACCCAGGACCAGATCGACACCATCCGCGAATCGGGGCGCGTCGACCAGGAATGGTACCGCGAAACCTATCCTGATGTGGCGAGCCTCGGCTTTGATCCGGTCGAGCACTACGTCAAATACGGCGCGCGGATGGGCCGCGATCCGAACCCTTCCTTCGATACCGCCTTTTATCTGGAGGTCTACTCGGACGTGGCCGAGAGCGGCTACAACCCTTTGCTGCATTATATCCTGTTTGGCGCCGCCGAGGGACGGCGCCCCAAGGCCACGCCGCAGCTCAAGGCGGTGTACCGGCTGACCAGCCATATGTGGGGCGGGCGGGGAAAAGACGCCGCCGAGAGCCTTCGACAAATCGCCGACGGTCCGGAGGTCGAACCAGACATCCGGTTCGAGGCCGCCTACCATCTGGCAACCTGGTACGCCTTTCAGGACGAGCCGGACCGTGCCCGGAAGGTGCTGGAGGACATTGCCCTCTATGCACCAGACCTTGCCGACCGCAAGGAACTGCAGATGCGATTGGGGTTTCTCCATCTTCAGCGGGGCGACGCCGACGCGGCGCGGAGATGCCTCGAAAGCTGCGATTGCCCGCCGGATGACCCGGACATGCTGCTTGCCCGCGCCAGTGCCGAAGAGGATGACGACGCGCGGTTGGCGCTGATCAACGCGGTCCTCGCAAACCGCGGCTTTGCGCCCATCGCCCTGCGCGACCCAGACCGCCCCTTGGCTTTGTCCAATCTTGCCTGCCCCGCCGCGCAAGCCGTGCGTGCGAATACCGGGCTTGTCTCTGTCATCATGCCCGCCTTCAACGCCGAGGCGACGATCGAAACCGCGCTGCGTTCCTTGCTGGACCAGACATACCCATCGCTCGAAATCATCGTCGTCGACGATTGCAGCACGGACGGCACCTTTGACGTGGTCCAGTCGCTGACCCGTGAAGACCCGCGCATCGTTCCGCTTCGGCAACCGCGCAATCAGGGCGCTTACCCGGCCCGCAATGCCGGCCTGGAGCGCGCGACCGGCCGCTTCGTCACCACCCATGACGCCGATGACTGGTCGCACCCGCAGAAGATTGCGACGCAGGTCGCCGCGCTCGCCTCCGATGTGGCGACGACGGGCGTCGTGACCCACTGGGCGCGGGTCCGCCCCGACATGCGGTTCACGACGAACTGGCGCCTGTCCGACGCTGTGATTCACTGGAGCCATTCATCATTTCTGTTCCGCCGCGATATCGTTCGCGAGGTGGGCCGCTGGGACAACCTGCGCGTGGGCGCCGATACCGAGTTCATCTGGCGTATCCAGTCGCGCTATGGAAAAAGCGCCGTGCGTCGCCTCGTGCGCGAAGCGCCGCTCGCCTTCGCGCTTGACGGCGAGTCCTCGCTCACCCGAACCAAGCTCACGCATGTCAGCACGGTCTACAACGGGTTGCGCCACTACTATCGCGAGATTTGCCGCTACTGGCACCAACGCCCCGATGGCCTGACACCCGAGAACACGGCCCGGCGGATGGCCATGATCCCGCGCGAAATGTTCGACCGCGACGCGGCTCCGGCGCAGTGCGACCTGCACCTGATCGGCGATCTGAGCCGTTCAGAGGTGGTCGCCCGCATGGCCGAGATCGCCGCCGCGGCACGGGGCACGGTCGGCGTGACGCATCGCGTGCAGTTGGACAGCGCGCAGAGGAAATCTGGCGTAGCCCTGGAGTTTCACCCCGCCTTCTTCGAACTGCTTCAGACCGATGGTGTGCAGATCATCGTACCCGGCAGCGGGGCGCAGGTGGACGCGTGCCTGCTCGTCACAGTCGAGTACGGCGATGTGCGGGTCGCCCCCGCCGACGCGGCATTGGATTAGCGGCGCAGACTTGGGCGCATTCCGTCTTCGCGCCGGATCCGGCCCTCGACCGCCGCGTTGGAAAACTCCACGGACGGATCGCGGTGGTAAATCGCGATCAGCCGGTCGGATTTCACCTTGCGAAATGGCTCCGACACGACGATCTGGTAATTTGCGCGACGGCCGAACCAAGAGGTCAGCTTCGGGCAATCGACGGGGTCGTGCACATGGCCCTTGGTCCGCCCCTCGGGCCATTTGAACGGCACCGACACCACGGTAAGATCGCTGAGTTCGAGCAGGCGCTGCGCAAATTTTCCGGCATCGGGCACATGTTCGAGCACCTGGAAGCAGGTGCACACGTCGAATTTCCGCTTGAAATCCATGCTGTGTATGTCGCCCTTCATGCCCTTCACGGCGGGCGAGTTGTACGGCACGCGGATGTCGACCGAGTAGCGTTCGGGAATCCAGTCGAACCATTCCAGATAGGGGCAGTTGCCGCTGCCCACGTCGATCATGCTTTCTGCCGAGCTGGCAACGGTTCGCACGATATAATCCAGATACTGGTAATACAGCATGTCCATCCGTTCCTGCCAGTATTTGCCTGACTGGTAATTGCTGGGACGGTTGGTCTGATTTTCCATGCCGTTCTCGCCTGTGTATATCCGCTCGTGCCGCAGTAACCTCCTTACCACCGCCATCGCGCCATGTTGAAGCCCTCAACGCGCTGCCAACAGGGCTTCACGCCCTTGTCGAGAAAGGTTAATGAAGCCGATGGCAGAGGAAGGGAGCGACATGGACCTACCGGAGTTGAGCTTTCCGGAGAAGGAACGCAAGCACGTCCAATCCCGGTATGACGCGGCGGAGGTCATCCTCGAGTACGGGTCGGGCGGGTCTACGGCCTATGCCGCCAGCCGGCCATCGAAGTTAATCTTCAGCGTCGAGAGCGATTTCGATTGGGCAATCGGTCTTCAACGGGCGCTCGATACCTCCGCCTTGCCCTCGCAAGCGTTGATCTATTACGTCGATATCGGTGCGACGGGCGATTGGGGACGGCCCGTGAACGCCTCCAAGTGGACGCAGTTTTACCGCTACCCCCTTGCGGTCTGGGACGAGGCGTTTTTTCGGATGCCCGACCTGGTTCTGATCGATGGCCGGTTTCGTCCGGGCTGTTTCGTGGCCACGTGCCTGCGGTTGACCCGACCGGCAACCATTCTGTTCGACGATTACGTCAATCGAAAGCAATACCATCATGTCGAGCGGTTCTTCAAACCGACCCGCCGTATCGGCCGCATGGCAGAGTTCGAGGTCGAGCCGCGCAAATACAGCCGCGACGAGGTCTCGGAGATGGTAGGTTATTTTTTCGAGGCCTCTTACGCGCAGGCCCCCGCCCAGCCGGTGACCGCCTGACGCATCCGCGGGCCGCAGGTGGCCATGCATGCTGGACAAGCGCGCGCCGGCGCGGGAAGCTTGGCCCATGCAGGACACCGCCATGCCCGCACCCGTTCCGCTCTTTCCGGCCGCGCAGGACAACCTGCGGCTGGCCTGCGAGCGGCTGAACATCCATCCCGACGTCTTCGAAGAGCTCAAGGCCCCGCGCGAGACGTTGGCGGCCACACTCTTGATCCGGATGGACGACGGCAGCCGCCGTGCCTTGCCGGCGTGGCGCTGCCGCTATAACGACCGGCGCGGCCCCACCAAGGGCGGCATCCGCTTTCACCCCGGCGTCTGCCTCGACGAGATCCAGACGCTGGCGTTCTGGATGACCTTCAAATGCGCGGTGGCCGATCTGCCTTTCGGTGGCGGCAAGGGCGGGGTCTGCGTCGACACCAAGACGCTGTCGCGGACCGAGCTCGAACGGGTGAGCCGCGCCTATGTCGAGGCCTTCGCGGCCTTCATCGGGCCCGACCGCGATATCCTGGCGCCCGATCTTTACACCAACGGCATCGTCATGGCCTGGATGGCGGACGAATACGCCTCGATCAGCGGCCGGCCGATGCCCTCGGCCTTTACCGGCAAGCCGATCGCATTTGGCGGCACGGCGGGGCGCACCGACGCCACGGCGCGCGGTGGCTATTACGCCCTGCGCCACCTGGAGAGCGCGTTCGGGCTGAACGCCGATAACGCCTCGGTGATCGTGCAGGGCTTTGGCAATGTCGGCTATCACATCGCCAAGCTGTTGCACGCAGATGGCTACCGCATCGTCGGTGTCAGCGATTCCGGCGGTGCGATCTACGACCCTGCCGGTCTGGACCCGTTGTCGGTGATGGAACACAAACATCTCAACGGCGGCGTGCTGGGCGCCGCGGGGCACGGGCAGACGCGGGAGATGTCGAACCCCGAGCTTCTGGAACAGGAATGCGACGTGCTGGTGCCCGCGGCGCTGGAACGCCAGATCACCGAGGCCAATTGCGAACGTATCGCGGCCCGCGTTGTGCTGGAGTTGGCCAACGGTCCGGTCACGGCCAACGCCGAAAGGGTTCTGCTGGCCGCCGGGAAGAACGTCGTGCCCGACATTCTGGCGAATTCGGGCGGGGTGACGGTGTCTCATCTGGAATGGGTGCAAAATCGCTCGGGGTTCTACTGGGACGGCTCTCGGGTGCGCGATCACCTGAAATCGGTGATCGAGACCCAGACCCAGGCGATCTGGCTGGTGCAGAATCAGATGGCGGTCTCGATGCGGGAGGCGGCCTATATCCATGGGCTCAAGCGCATCGCCGAGTCGGTCGAGGCGCGCGGCACCGAGGCCTATTTTGCCAATGGCGGGTCGCTCTAGGCGCACCCGCCGCATAAACCCAAGTGAAACAATCGGACTTTACATTTCCGAGTCTTTCGGTAGGCTATCGGCAGAGATTCCCAGCCATCCGCGACGGACAAGCCCGGAGTCGTTCACGCCACAGGAGGTGAGAATGCACGAGCTGAGCCAAGCCACGCGCGCCGGCATCGCAGAGGCGCCGCGCGACACCACGCGCCATCTGGTCTGGGAGGCCCTGTCGATGGGGCTCTTCGACATCACCGACAGCGCCCGGATGTTCGAACATCTCATCGACAGCATCGAAACCCACGAACTGCGTTGACGACCATGGCCGACCGCAAGGACAACGCATGCCCGCGCCCGGCCTATGATGCGCGCGATTTGATGCAGGGCGGCACGAGCGTCGTGATCGACCTCGACGGCCAGCCCTACCTTCTGCGGATCACGCGGGCGGGAAAGCTGATCTTGACCAAATGACGAGCGCCGTGCGCCTGACAGGTGCACGGCCACAAAAAAAGCGCCCGAAAAGGGCGCCTGTCATTCGGTGTGGTTGGTCATCGTATCGAGAGATACAACACGGTTTCTTTCTAGGTTTGGCGGTGACCTACTCTCCCACGTCTTAAGACGCAGTACCATCGGCGCTACGGCACTTAACTGCCGGGTTCGGGATGGAGCCGGGTGTTTTGCTCGCGCTATGACCACCAAACCGAGGAAGAAACCGTTCCAAGTCAGTACTCTTTTGTGTGCTGCTTTCGATCCGTGAAGCCTGGCTTCTACTGGATCAAATCAAGCCTATCGGGCAATTAGTACCGGTCAACTGAACGCGTTGCCGCGCTTACATCTCCGGCCTATCGACGTGGTGGTCTACCACGGCCCTCAGGGATACCTTGTTTTGAGGGGGGCTTCCCGCTTAGATGCCTTCAGCGGTTATCCTTTCCGATCATAGCTACCCTGCACTGCGGCTGGCGCCACAACAGGTCCACCAGTGGATCGTTCACCCCGGTCCTCTCGTACTAGGGGCAACTCCTCTCAAGTATCCTACACCCACGGCAGATAGGGACCGAACTGTCTCACGACGTTCTAAACCCAGCTCACGTACCTCTTTAAATGGCGAACAGC